>JBEKDE010000197.1:0-17030 GCA_050014515.1 Occallatibacter sp. | reverse complement strand
CTTAGCTCGCGCGGACTGCGGATCATTCTACCGTGAAGTTAGCGCAGGCCGGTTTTTTGAAAGGGCAAACCGGTGACTGGCCAATGAGCGGGCTGTGCGTCGACGTTGGGCGCAATCGAGGCGCCCGGGGAAGACGCAGACTGAACCGATACGTTCCAGCCATCCACGACGACGAGCGCATCTTCACCATTGAAGGATCTCAGATCAGCCTCGATCTGGATGGTCCTGCTTTCTCCTGGAAGGAGGGTGATGTAGTTGTCGCTGGCGTAGGCCGGGAGTACGCGCTCTCCTGACGTCTGGCGGCGCAGTTGCAGATGAGCCATGAGCGCAATGCTGCTGGTTGTGTTGTGGAGCGTGACTGTGACCACACGCTTACCGTCACCATCTTTGCGCTCTATTTCGGCCTTGAGTGCGACTGGCGCCATCTTCTCAAGGTCAGAGAAGTCGTTCGGATCCCATGGCTGGTTAAGCCAGTAGAAATTGGAGGAGATGAGCTTTCCAGCGGCATCTTTCAGGTCCAGCTTGAGGAAATGGACCTGGCTGATCTGCTCCGGGGTTTGAACTTGGGCAAGATTGGTGGCGCGGTAGGGAACAGCGTTTACTGGTTCGTCGTGTTCGGCGGCCAACGTGCCGTCGAGGTTATAGAGAGCAATGTGCGCCACCGCATCGCTGAGCGGAGTGGGGAGGTTGTTGATCACTTGCACCATTCCCTCGGCTTCATTGAGCTGAATGTGGACGAGTTCGCCGGCGTGCATTACGGCGTAGAGCGAGGCGTTCGGTTCGAGATCGTAGTGATAGATCTGCCAGACAAAACTGGGCTGGGCGGGATTGCTCATCCATGTAATGACCCCGGTGGTAGGGTGGAAGAGCTGCGCGTTGCGCCCCTCGTACATGGCGCGGAATGCTTCGTAGTTGGCCAGTTGCGCCTTGCGGACAAAATCGGCGAGGTTGGCGATTACGCCGTAGCGGCTGGCCAGGATGCCGGGGTACTCGTTGCCGCGCTGCGCTCCGCGGGCCAAATCGTGCTCGGCCCAATCGTCGTTGATCGATTCCCAGTCCTTGCGCGGCATCATGCCGTGAATGGACTCGAGCGTGGGTATGGAAACGCTGCCCGTCTCAGTCTTGAAGTAATCGTCGGTGACCCGGTAAAACTCGCTGGGCTTGCGCCAGAAGTATGGTCCACCCGATCGTACTCCGGCGCCGTCTGTAGAACTGGGTTGATAGCGGCGCGTAGGTTCAAGCTCAGCCATTAGCTTGCGCAGCGCCTTATCGATGTTTTCCGGCGGGAAACCCTCATTGCGGGCGCACCATACGGCGATCGATGGATGGTTGCGGAAGCGCAGAACCTTCTCACGCACGTTGGCCATGTAGGTTGGCATGTCTTCCGGATCAGGTCCATCGGAAGGATTGGGTTGGAAGAACTCATCCCATAGCAGGATGCCGTATTGATCGCAGAGCTCGTAGAAATCCTCGCCGGTGCTTTGCCCCACCCAATTGCGAATCATGTTCATGTTCGCCAGTTGGTGCATGCGAATCTTGGCTTCGAGACGCTCGCGCGGGATGCGCTTGAGCCCCTCATCCAAACCCCAGTCACCGCCGCGAATGAAGATTTGAACGCCGTTAACCGAGATGGTCAGATTCTCCGAATCAGGCACGCTGTAGGTAATCTTGCGAACGCCGAAGGTCACGTCCTGCGCGTCGGAGATTGCGCCATCCGCCTCGAAGCGCAGGTGGAGCTTGTAGAGGTTTTGCGGGCCGTATCCGTTGGGCCACCAGAGACGGGGACGTTCAATGTGTAAGGCAGGCGTGCTCTTCGCATCAAAGCTCACCTTCCGCGTGCTGTGCGGCGCCAGTTCTACATGCTGCTCGAAGGAGATGTTCTCGATGGTTCCCTTGAGCACGCCCTTCTCGGGCTTATCTGTGACATTTTCAACTGTGGCCTCTACGCCGACATCGGTCGAGTCGATCTTCGGGAGGGGTAGATCGGTAGTCACCAGCGGGTCCTTCACAACGACAGGTCCGGTTGCCGAAAGAAATACCTTTTGCCAGATTCCTGTATCGCGATCGCGAATGCCGGGAAGCCAGTCCCATCCGATGGTGGAGAGGAATGTTGGGCCATCGATGGCCGTGATGCCGCCATTTTTCCCAAGACCATTCCGCAGTGTATGTTCGATGGGGTTGCCGGGGTGGGGCTGCGGCGTAACCAGCACGGCCACAACCGCGGGCTTGCCCAGCTTCACATTGGAAGTGATATCGAAGATGCCGCGCATGAATGCGCCGCGAGTGGTTCCAACCTGCGTGCCGTTGACCCACACAGCCGCGGAATAGTTGATTCCATCAAAGTTCAGCCAGATGTGGTGATTCTTGTACGATTTTGGAATCTCAACGACGGTTCGATACCAGTAAGAGGTTCGCGCCAGGCTTTCGGGAATGATCTCCGGGCGATTGTTCTCTCCATAAAGAGGCTCAGGGTAGACGTGGTCATTCACAAGGCTGGTGAGCACTGTGCCGGGTACCACTGCGGAATACCACCCGGAAGGAGAAAAGGCGACGGCGGAAATCTCAGCACCCGGTTGCGGAACCTTGGCAACATCCTGCAACTGCCAACCCGAATCCAGGGCAATCGTCTCGGGAACCGCTGTTTGCGCCAGGGCAGCGAGGGGCGCAGCAACAGCCATTGCGGATGCAATCGCGATAAAACCAAGTGAACGAAGCTGCAACATCTTCAACTCTCCTCTTACGCTGGATGGTAAGAACTGGATGACCGGTTGTCTGTCTGCAACAATCGGAAGAGACTCTCAAAGCTTAGCGGATTCAATCACCATTTCACATTCGTCTTGCATTTGTTCGTGTAGGTTTACCGAACAGGGCTTCTGGCTCATCTCTCGCCTCGCGAATTAGATTAGGAATGATAACGCTATCATGTTTGGACTGACAAGCTGGCACAAGCGCGCCATCGTCATTGAAGACGAGCCGCCATTCCAGAGCGAGATCAAGTGTGCGGGATTGCGCACCCTAAATCCCCGGTGTTGCGTGTAGCCGATGCTGCAAGCGCAGTGAAGGCCGGAAATTCGACTATCTTGGCTGTTGTAGAATCGGCTTAGTCGACTTTGGTTTCCCATATGCCCATTGCGCCTCCCCAGCGTACAATTGGCTTCTACTCCCCAACAGGATTGCTGACTGCACCTGGTGCAAGCATTACCATTTGGAGCGACCTCGTTGTCAGAACACGGAAATCCATTACGAGCCAAGCTGAAGCAACAGGGCGCCGCTCTGCATCGCAAACCCACTATGAGCGATGTGGCCCGGCTTGCGCGGGTGGGCACCATGACGGTGTCGCGCGTTTTGAGTGGCTCTGTTCCTGTTGCCGCTGATACCGCGCAGCGCGTGCTTACCGCCGTAGAGCAGCTGAATTACCGGCCCAATGAGCTGGCACGCGCATTTCGCGGCCAGCGATCACGGACCATTGGCCTGATCATTCCTTATCTCTACGACCCGTTCTTTGCTAACTGCGCTCACGCTGTGACGACGGTCGCGAAGGAGCACGGATATTCAGTGCTGATCACAACCTCCAATGAGAATCCCGATACCGAGTTTGAAGAAGCGGAAAAAATGCTTCAGCGACACGTGGATGGACTGGTCGCAATCCCGGCGCCTTATCGCGATTCGCGGCTCACGCGCGCCTTCTTTGGCAAGACGCCGGTGGTTGTGTTTGACCGGCCAGTTTCAGACCCTGCTCTGGATGTGGTTACGGTCCAAAACACGGCAGGCTCGCGCCGCATGATCGAACATCTTATCGAGCACGGGCACAAGCGCATCGCATTTATGGGACTCAGCCGAAATCTGTTTACAATCAATGCCCGGTTCCTGGGTTACCGAAAGGCCCTGCAGGAGGCGGGTCTTGAGGAAGATGGCTTCTTCGGATGCGATTCGCAGGAGAATACTCTACGTGCGCTGGAACATAGGCTGCGCGGACCAAAGCCTACCACTGCGGTGTTCACTTCGAACACATTGGCAACCCGTTATGTGCTGCCTGCGCTTGGAACACTGGGCGTCAAGATTCCCGCAGACTTGGCATTGGCGGGATTCGACGACTTCGACATGGCTGAACTTACCTCACCCTCGCTGACAGTGGTTCGCCAGCCTGCGCAGGAGATGGGCCGCGTCGCAACCAATCTTCTCCTGGATCGGATCAGCCGAGGTGAATTGCCGCAGACAGGGAATAAGATTGTTCTCCCGGTCGAGATCGTGCTGCGCCGCTCCTGCGGTTGCAAGCACCGGAGCGCGGTCGTCATCCACTAGACAAACTCGATGCGTCCGTTGTCATGAGACTTTCAGTTAGATTCTGCAAGGCATCAGATTCTCTCGCAACAACAAAATGGACCTCTCCCAGTTTTGGGAGAGGTCCATCAGACTGCTGACGAACCCCATCCTTTTTGGTGGGGTTTGTTGTTGTGGAGAGACTTTCAGCAGGGATGATTGGTAGTAGCAGCGATTTGCTGATATTGGGACAGCTGGTCGATGTAGGCGCTCAGAAGGGCAGTGAGAGCAGAAACCGGCAGATTTGACCCGATCCTGCCTAACATCAGGGCGATTTTCTTGATGTTTTGTGCGGTGGCCGCCAGCAGGCATTGTTGCTGCACACGGGGCAGGCCGCGGAAGCGCGCGTAGCGGTGGCCGTGCAGTTGTTTGGCGTCGGCGAAGCTTCGCTCCACGGTCTCTTTTCTTCGCTTGTAGATCCGCTTGCCCACCCGGCTCAGCCGGTGCTGGTCCATCCTTTCCCGGCTGACTTCCCACACATGGCGCGTGACCACCTTGGTCGCGTTCGACGATTGCGTGCACTTGTGCCGCGCCGTGCAGTTGCGGCATTGCTCCGGGTCGGAGTGGTACTGCCGATAGCCTTCGCGATTGGTGGTACGGTAGTTGAGCAGCTGTCCGTTGGGACAGATGTAGACATCGAGCTTCTCGTCGTAGCGATACTCGCGCTTATAGAAGTAGCCGTCTCGGTGAGTCGGGGTGCGGTAGCCGATCACTCCATAGATGTTGCGCTCTTCCAGTCCGTGGGTAATCGCCGCGGCCGCGTAGCCTGCGTCCACGCCTACCGCTCTTATCGAGAAGTTGAACCGCTCCTGCTGCCGGTCCAGCCGGCCCAGGTACGGCACCGAGTCGTGCACGTTGGCCGGCGTCACATGCGTGTCGGTGATGATGGCGTGGCGGCCATCGACGGTGCGATGGTCGAGATAAAAGAACCCCTTCGGCTTGCCATCCCGCACCATGTAACCGGAGTCCGGATCGGTGCGGCTCACCTTGATTTCCTTCGTCTCCGGCTCAGCCGCGGGCTTGTCTTTCAGCGGCTTCTTACCATGCGCCACGCGATCCTCGTCGATGGCCGTATCAAGCGCCGCAAGATAGTCCACAGCCTTCACCTTCACTTCGGCCACATCGTACTTGTTCTTGTTGGCGTTGGCCTTCAGGTGCGTCGAGTCGGTGTAGAGCACCGTGCCCGACGCCAGCCCCCTCTTCACTGCCAACTCCACGATCTCGTCGAAGATCTCCTGGTAAATGGTGCTCTCCGAGAAACGGCGACGGCGGTTCTGGCTCAGCGTCGAGGCGTCCGGAACCTTATCACGCAGCTTCAGACCCAGGAACCAGCGGTAGGCCACGTTCACCTCCACCTCACGCATTAGCTGCCGCTCCGAGCGCACTCCATACAGATAACCAAGCAGCAACAGCTTGAACAACACCACCGGATCCAGCGCCGGGCGCCCGTTGTCCTCGCAGTAAAGATGCTTCACCCGCTCGCGGATAAAACCGAACTCCACGGCTCGATCCACTTTCCGCAGCAGATGACCTTCAGGCACCAGCGCCGCAATCGACACCAGCTCAAGTTCCTCTTGTTGCGCCTCAGTCTGCTTCAGCATGAATCCAAAATACAAAAGGCTCCCGTGGAAAACGAGAGCCTTTCTTGGTACTTTGTCAGCAATCTGATGGACCTCTCCCAGTTTTGGGAGAGGTCCATCTTGTTTGCTACGATTTCCGGCGTGAACTATTCAACGATCACCGTGAGAGTTTGAGATACAGTCTGTGTCCCGTAGGTTGCCGTTACTGTAACTGTGCTTGACGTGGACTTGGTGGTTGTTGAGTTGGAGCCGCAGGCGGAGAGAAGACCCAACCCAGCGCCGCTGACAATCAGCAGCAGAAGCAACTGGAGACGGCTACGCTTCCTGAAGCCAAGCAGGCAAAGCGCAACTGCCAGGGTTGCTACTGGAAACAGTGGCTTGGCCCCGCCGTGAATTGCCGCCGTGGAATTGGTGGGGGTAATTGAGAGCGTCGTAACCGCCGACTGTCCGGCAACGACAGTGATGGGGTCAGGGTTGAACGAGCAGTTATATCCCGAGGGCAAACCGCTGCAGGCGAACGAGACTGTGCCTGCAAACGAATTGACGGAGTTGATGGTTAACTGTGTGACGCCGACGGTTCCTGGCTGGATCGTCAGGGTAGGCAGCGAAAAGTTGAAGGCGAACGACGGGAGCTCGCCGGTGGCGTTGACGATAAAGCTCTGCGTTACCGGCGGGGCTGCCGCGAAGGTTGCGTTGTCGCCAGGCTGGGTAGCTGTGATGGTGCAGGTTCCTGCTGTCAAGAACGTGGCCGTGGTGCCAGAGACTGTGCAGACGGCTGTGGTGGATGAGGTGAAAGACACAGCAAAGCCTGACGTGGCGGTTGCTGCGAGCGTGAGCGGAGTCCCGAGAACCTGGGTTCCAGGATTGTTGAAGGTGATGGTCTGGGTTGGCAGCGGCGCCAGCACATCGATCGTCTCCTGAGCTTGAGGAGCGGCCTGGAAGTTAGTGGTGCCCGCTTGGTTGGCATCGATCACCAGCTTGCCTTGAGCGGTCACCATGAGCACATTGCCGGTGATTGAACCGGCGCCGGTGCTGGTCTTATCCAAAGTGAAGACGACCGCGTTGCCCGATCCACCACCGGTGGCGACGATATCGATGCTGATTCCACCAACGATAAAGTAGATGTTCGAGGTTGGCGGTGTGAAGGTAATGGCTTGTGCGCCCTGGTTGACCTGGACGGTCTGCTGAACCTGGGTTGCCGCGGCGTAGTTGGTGTTGCCCGGCTGATTGGCATCGATCACCAGGTTGCCCACGCCGGTGACGGTCAGCGTACTGCCCGAAATCGTTCCCGAGCCGGTGCTGGTGGTATCCAGCGTGAATACCACCGGATTATTCGATCCGCCGCCGGTTGCGCTCAGAGCTATGGTCAATCCGTTGGAGAAGGGAACTGGCGATGCCAGCGTAGCGAAACTGATTGCCTGGCCTTCCGGGTTGATGGTCAGGGTTAGTTGAACCTGTGGTGCCGCCGCGTAATAAACATTGCCGACAAGGCCGCCCGCCTGGTTGGCGTCGATCACCAGCTTGCCCGCCCCCGTAACCGTCAGCGTTGATCCGCTGATGGTGGCGGTTGCGGAGCTGGACGTATCCACGGTATAGACGATGGGATTGTTCGACGCGCCGCCAGTCGCAGCCAGGGTGATGGGAGCGACTCCGTAGGTGTACGTGGTGACGGTGGGTGCGGTGAAGACGATGGTCTGTGCTGTTTCCTGTCCCGTACCGGAAACTGCCGATGTGCTTACGCCGCCGTTTGTTGTGTCAGTCAGCGTGAGCGTGGCAGTCTGAGGGCCAGGCGCCGAAGGAGTGAAGTTTACCGTCACCGGGAAGTTGGATCCGGCGAAGGGATACTTGGCGGTACCTGTTCCATCAGAGTTGGTGTTGGATGAGCAGGTACTGCCGGCTGTCGCGCTGAATTGAGCATCCGACGACGTGATGTCGATTGTCGCGGGAGTTGAGCAGCCTACGAAATTGTCCATGGCGGTGACGTTGGTTACCGTCGCCTCGACGCCCAGGGCTGACTCGGGCGTGGTCACGTTGTTCACCGAGATGCGAGCCACAGTCTCTGCGCCGGCGGTGTTGACTGCTGTGCTATATCCCGTTTCGTAGATGTTGCCAAGAGTGTCGTAGGAGAGCCCTTTTCCACCCTGGGTAGAAACAGCGTACCCGCCTGCGGTATTGATAGTGCCGCCTACATTCGGGAATGCGAAGATGCCTTCGTACTGGATGGTGTAATAGACGTTGCCGGTTGGGTCAACAGCTACGCCATCCAATTCGTCGTCGTAGGTGCCAGGAGAGGCGTTGGTGAAGGTCTGCAGCAGCGTGGGCGTTGCAGCATAGCCTGTTCCCGCCGTGTACGGGATTTCATAAAGATCCGAGTACGAGCTTTCGTCGCCATTGGAGGACGGATTGATCTCGTTTGAATCTGTGAAAAACAGGTTTCCAGTAGCATCGATCGCGATGCCGCCGAGATAGAGTTGCCCAGTAGTGGACGGCGAGGCTCCTGTCGGCTCCTGGAAGAGCATCACGGGCACTGGTGCGCCGGTGCCGCCGGCCAAGCAGGCCACTGTGCACTCCCAGATGGAGTGTGGGTTGCCCTGGTCGGAAGTAGTCAGGAAGAAATTACCCGATGCGTCGAACTTCATTGAGGCGACACCGAACCCACCGGGAATTGCCGCCATTGGAGCCAGGACGCATTCGGTCGTGTCGTTCCCGGTGCAATTGGCCGGAGGCGTGCCCTGTGTTGCATCAGTCAGCGTCGCATAGACACCGTTGCCAAGGTAGGGAACCTTGGCGATGATATTGCTGCCGCTGCCATAGAGACCCCCAACGTAAAGGTTATCCTTGTTGTCGACAGCGACGCCGCCGGTATTGCCGTATTCGCCGTAGGAACCGAGTGTCGTCACGGCGCCGGTTTGGCCGTTGACCTCAATCACTGTGCCGCCGTACGTAGTGCTGATGAGGATGTAGCCCTGGGAGTTGATGCCAAAGCTGTCACCGGCTGCCGTTCCCTGGTTCTCATCTCCGCCGGTTGGATAGGCTCCAAGCCACGTCAATTGACTGGTTACGATGCCTGAGGCTGCTCCGCCTGGCGCCGTGAGCGCCTTTGCGGTGACGGCCACCTGAACCTGGGCGGCTGGTGCGTAGTTGGTGTTGCCTGCCTGGTTTGCGTCTACAAGGAACGAGCCAGGCGAATTCACCGTCAACGTGGTTCCGTTGATGGTTGCGCAACTCGCGCATGCGGAGGCGACGTCAATGCTGAATGTGACAGCATTGCCCGATGCGCCGCCGGCTGCAACCAGTGCCAGTTGTTGGCCGACATAAACCGTTGTGGGCGGTGTGAAGGTGATGGTCTGCGACTTCAGAGAGGACGTTGTCGCAGTGCCGGACAGGGTGATAGTAGCCGAAGCCCCTCCGGTGAAGGATACCGTTGCCGTCCCCGTTTCAGCTCCGCTTGCGCCCACCGTGGGAGCAAACTCTGCGGTGAACTCGCAGAAGTGCCCGGTAGTGCCTGTAGAGCCGGATACGCATCCGTTCGTCGACCCCGCCGCGATTGTGAACATGGTGTTCGTCGGTTCGGTTACATCCGGGGTCCCTAGCGTTACCGCTTCGTTGCCGGCGTTTTGAAGGTAGACAGTTACCGGCGCACTCGAAGTGCCGTCCGCTACAATGCCGAAGCTGACTGCGGCTCCGGCGCGATTGATTGCGTAGACGGACGCACCGGAATTATCGGTTACATACAAATCACCGGAAGCATCGATTGCAAGCCCGAGCGCGGATTTGGGATTCTTCTCAACGAGCAGTGCATCTGCGTCGGTTAGCGTTCCGCTCTCATTGGGAACGCGCACGATGTCTCCGGTTGTTTTGTCGGATATCAACACGCTGCCGGATGGATCAACCACAACTCCCCACGGAGCTGTTACGCCAGCCGGCGTCAATGTGGTGATGTTGCCGAGGGAATCGACCAGCACGTTGCCATTACCCGTATCGGCAACATACAAGTTGTTGGATGCATCTACGGCCACGCCCCAGGGGTCCTTCAAGCCGGTCATTCGGACCGCGGTGATTCCGGATGTGAGGTTGTAGCTGACAACGCGGCTATTACCGAGATCGGAGATGTAGAGTGCGCCATCCGGCCCTACGGCCAGTCCGCTCGGCTTGCTCAACGTGGTTCCACCAAAGGTTACGGTGCTTGCGATCAGCGTGGATTGCGCGGAAGCGCTCAGTGCACCCTTAACATTGGGAATCTCAACAATGTCGTTATTTCCAAAGTCGGCTATGTACAAATTCCCATTTGCGTCGAAGGTGGTTGCAGCGGGCTTGCTGAAGCCGGTGCCGATCGAGGTTGGTGTAGTGCCAGCGGGCGATGCCGCTGGAATCCAATAAACGCTTCCCCCTTCATCGGCGATGGCCAGGTCTCCGGCAGCATCTACTGAAACGGAATACGGCTCTGTAAACCCGGTTCCGTATGCCGTCCAGACACCCGGATCCAAAGTTGCCAACTGGCCTTGTCCAACTGCGCTGACAGTAGTCGATCCGTTTCCGCTTACAGCGCTATCCGTAGCGATGATTTGCGCAGTGCGCTCGCCAACATTCGTTGGAGTAAAAGTGACTGTTTCCGATACGACCGCACCAGTGATGGGAAGGGCGGGACTGAATGTTCCATTTCCAGTTCCAAGAGCGGCTGCACAACTCGTTCCCGGAACTGCTGTGAACTCTGTTGTGGTGACACCAAACTCCCAGCCCTTGAGGCTCAATGTTGGAGTACAGGTGCCGGCATTGTCGATGAGCGTCGCGGTTGCGGTTGTTGCGGTACCGCCCACTGGTGCGGCAGAAAGCGCAAGGTTGTTCACGAGGATGCGGGAGACTGCGTCGCCGTTGATATAGGGAATCTGGTAAAGATTGCCGTTCGGATCGAGCGCCAGTCCCCTGCCGCCAACGGTTGAGACGGCGTAGATTCCAGCCAGATTTGGGCCGCCTGTGGACGTATTTGGCAGCGCGAAGATACCATCGGAGTTCGTTGTGAAATAGATGGTGCCGTTGGAGTCGACGGCCAGGCCGCTTAGTCCGTTGTAGCCCGCTTTGGTGGTGTAACTCTCGAGAGTTGTCGGCGTCGCGGCATAGAAACCCGACACGAGCGGCAACTCTTGCAGGTTGCTTACATCCCCAGCGCTGGTATTGGTGCTGCCGTCGAGGAAGAACAGATTTCCCCATGGATCGACAACGACGGTTCCCATCGGTGTCGAGTCGGCATAGATGAGGACCGGTGCATAAGTGCCCTTTCCGTCTGTCTCGGCCTGGCACTGCGCGCTGCACTCGTAGATGGTGTTTGGATTCTTTGTAGGCTGTGTGTCGGTCGCAAAAAAGAGATCGCCTTGTGTGTCGAAGGTGATAATTGCAATTCCTGCGCCGCCGGTGCCGATACCTGCCGTAAGCACTGCTTGCGTTCCTGGTGCAAACACGCACGCTGCAGTGTCCTGCGTGCCGCCCAGGCAGTTCGTCGTGGGTGCTGTGGTATACCCGGTATACGTGCCGGTCATGGCATTGTAAGGAAGCTTGTAGATCGCGGGCGTGGCGCCATAGTAAGCAATCGACGCAATGTAGGCGTTGCCATACTGATCGACCGCTGCCGATGTTGTGTTGCTCATGTTGGCCAGTACGGTTTGGACGCCGCTGGGCGTAATCTGAAAAACCCCGGTACCGTATCCGTCGCCGATAATGACGCTGCCGTTCGGTCCTACCGCGAAGTTGCCTCCCACAGGAGATTGCCCAGGGGCCCAGCCGCCGCCGTAGTTGCCGCCGAGCGAGCCGATCTGTGTAGCCTGGCTGGTAACGATCGTCGGAGTCTGGGCAGTTGCAACGGAGACGCAAAGCCAGATGGTAAGCACGGACAGCAAAGCAACCCGTGCCATCGTCACGAACGAACGCAATGGATTCGTCAGATTGTTCAGATTGGATTCCATATCACTTCCTCCGATAGAGTTGCTGCTGCATTCGGGAATCGGCCGTGGCTCGATTCGCCATGCTCTGCGTTTCGTCCGCATGAAGTCCACCCCCCGCCATCTCCCCGATGCATCCTGGAAATCAGGCCGCTTGAATTCCCGCCATTCAGATGTTCGTTTTTGATAACGGTACACATTACTTCGCCATTAGCAAGTTCGTCAAGGAAATAGCTACTCATAAAGGCGAATTCTCGTAAGAGCAGTCTCATCAATTCGATTGGATGATAACGATACCGCCGTTGGCTCTATGAAATCCGAACACTCCAGCCTCTGGTCAGTGGCGCATGTTTGTGATGTGGAATGTTGCGTGAAGATGAATCGCGTCGTGGACCGAAGTCCATTGCCACTCGCAATCGGAGAGGTGGGAACCCGAGCTGGCGTGCAGTGGCTCATGATGAGTTCAGCAGTGTGAATGGCGGCGTGTGCGCCAGGCTACTGCTGCGCCTACGAGCGCAGCCTCTTCCCCCAGCGCGGACACCTGCAGACGCAGATTCAAATCGCCCAACTCCCTGTGTGCTGGTGGAAGAAAGAGACAAGCGGACCGTGAAATTCCACCTCCGAGGATCAACACATCGGGGCGAAATTCCGCAGCAACAATGCGAAGCACAGATCCGAGATGGCGTCCAAACTCACTGAAAGCGAAAGCCGCCGCGGAATCATTGGGCGCCTTGCTGGCAATGTCCGCCGGTTCGGCAACCAGATGGGCATGACGCTCGTAGGATCTCCTGATGGCCCTTGCGGAGATGGAATCCTCAACGATTCCATCCTCGTAAGGCAGATTCCATATTTCTCCGCCAGGTGGAACCCCGTCGCCATCCGTGACTAGACGGCCATCCACGGAATACGCCGAGCCGATGCCGGTTCCGAGAGTGATTCCAATTGCGCGCGAAGCCTCCCGCGCAGCTCCTGCACCGATCTCGCCCAACAGGAAGGCCGCAGCGTCGTGAACAAAGCGAACCTGATCCGCCCGCCAGACGAATCGCTGCGCCAGCAATTGGGCCAGATTCAACCCATACAGATACGGAAGTTTGTGCTGCATGAGACTCACGCCCGCGTCGAAATCGAATGGACCGGGCACGGCGATCTGGGCGCCGCATGCGCTGGAACCGTCTGCCGCTTCCATTCCCAATGAATAGAGCAGTTTGAGGAAGCCGTCTGCAGTTTGGCTGCCGGCATGCGATCCACTGACCACGCGGCCTAGACGATACGCGCCGTCCTGACAAAGTGCAGCGGAAACGTGTGAACCGCCGACATCGTAAACGAGAACGGGTTTGTGTCCCTCTGGAGTCATGGGCGCCTCGTGGATGGTAGCGTTCTCATTTGTACCACAGAGTTTCAACTGCATGGAATTCAGCCGAGGAAAATAACGATTGACAATGTTCTTCCCGAAGAAGTATATGTTTATTCGCAATAATTCAGGGATTGTAATGAGTCTTGAGTGGTATCGGTATCAGTGATACCACCAAAGGGAAATGAGCTCCTTCAGGCAGGGAGCCGTGATGAAATGCTGCGGCGACCAGACGCGCAGCGTGAGGCATTAATGCAAGTTTTTTGGCCGGGTCGCAGTTGCACTCTCTTTGGAAATGGCACGGCGTCGACCTACGATGCCGCCCAGAGTCTTGCTTGCTCCAGGCCGGCCGGCCAGCATGGGGCGTCCGCTGCGCCATTCGCGCAACAGCAGAGCGGCCCCAGTAACCCATGTAATCCGCCTTCATCACGACCAACACAGACAGCTTTGCGCAGACTTTCGCGCGGTATCGATCCCATTCTGAGTTCTCAAACGATTTGGGATGTTGACAGGGGTTGGTCGCGGGGCTATATTTGCGCCGGACTAAAACACAAACAAAACTCAGAACCAGGGCCGAGAAATCAGAGTGAAGGCGGCAACACCGTGTTCGTTTCAGTGGCCGATCAAGTGCCAGGCATCGCGGGTACCGGAAACTGAAGGCGAATTGAATCGTATTCGACGGGGGAGAATTACCATGGAGCTATTCTCAAAGATCAGACAGGCGGCCTGGTTACCGGCGCTGCTTTTCATCGTCCTCCTGCAGTTGCATTCACCTGCATTTGGCCAGACGACTGGGAACGTGACAGGCGTGGTCTCCGATGCGAAAGGCGCCGTGATAGCCGATGCAACCGTGCTGCTGACGGATACGCAGACGGGAACGGTACGCAAGACGACGAGCAATAGTCATGGTTTTTTCGCGTTCGCCTCTGCTTTACCGAGCTTGAGTTACAAGTTTGAAGTGATTGCGACCGGCTTCAGTTCCTGGGAGTCGCAGCCATTTCCGCTGCGTCCGGGCGATCAGCTCAGTTTCACGGATATCAAGATGGAAGTCGGCGCAGTTACAGCATCTGTAACTGTGGAAGGCGTCGTCGACTCAATGAATGCGACGTTGGACACTGGCGAACGAAGCGACATCATCACAGCCAAAGACCTGGATACGCTTACCCTGGTTGGCCGCGATCCCACTGAACTGATCCGCATGCTGCCGGGATATGCGATGTCGACTGGTGATCAGGGACTGTTCAATCGTCCAGGCTTCAACTCGGCCGTAGTTGGCTTGAGCGGCCCAACAGGAGCTTATTCCGCCAATGGCAGCGGCGTGACGGGTATTGCTGTAGTCAGCGACGGCGTCTCACTCACCGATATCGCTACCAACTCAGGCACAGTGCAGACGACGAACATTGAAATGGTCTCCGAAGTGAAGGCGACCAGCTCGTCGTTCAGTGCCGTCAATGCCAAGGGGCCGGCTGTGATCACCTCATCCACCAAGACGGGTGGCTCGGCCTATCACGGTGAAGCTTACATGGTTGCCCGCGACACCGTTTTCAACTCGAATGACTGGTACGACAATTTCCTGCGGCAATCCCGGCCGGCCGGCCGTTATCTGTTTCCCGGCGGTAACGTGGGCGGTCCCTTGCCCATTCCATTTACTGAATTCAACAGGAACAAGGACAAGCTGTTCTTCTTTGCCGCATTTGAGTATGACAA
The DNA here is from genome assembly GCA_050014515.1 of Occallatibacter sp. Taxonomy (GTDB): domain Bacteria; phylum Acidobacteriota; class Terriglobia; order Terriglobales; family Acidobacteriaceae; genus Telmatobacter. The sequence goes on along the minus strand of JBEKDE010000197.1, from coordinate 2,139 downwards.
CCAGAGCTTTGAGGCCAACCAGCAGGCTTTGACAGCATGGGTGCCAACCATGGCGGAGAGGCAGGGAGATTTCAGCCCTGCATCGTTGGATGCCGAACTCTGCGGCGCGCGCCCGGACGGAGCTGCCAACCCGAACGCCATCCTGCCAATGTGTTTTGCTCAAAACTATCTTCCCAACGGAACACTTGTGAGCAACTTCAATGCGGCGCCCTATGCCAATAGTTCCGGCGTAGCCCTGGTGAATTGGATGCCTCAGCCTAACGCCGATCCATTTACCAACCAATTCGGCTACAACTACATTGAACAACTGATTCAGCAGCAAAATGTTGAGCAGTTCAAAACCGATCTCCAATATGTCATCAACGACACGAATCGTTTGTTCCTTGTCTACGGCCTGCAAAAGGAAATCGATCAGGATCCGGTGGATCTGGGATCGTTCCCGACTGGGTCGATGCCTTATCCGGGCAACGTAACCACGGGCGACATCTCCAACGTTATGGCAGCGCGCTACACGCGCAACGTTGGCGCCACCTTGACCAACGAGTTCGATGCCGCAATGTCCTTCGTCAGCTTGCCTGGAAAGATGGGAAATCCGCTGGCGGCTCAACGGTTCAATATGAACGCCTACAACGGCGGAAACGGCAACTTCGATTATCTGGGCATGTATAAGAACGGCGGCGACTATTCGGTTCCGGCAATGAACAACGAAGGCGGAACCGGCCTCGGTTATCCGGATTTGCAAATGCCCGGCGGCTTCTATAACAACCAGGTCCGGACCAAGAAAGTAGACCCCATTCTGCAGGACGATCTGAGTTGGCAGAAGGGAAGTCACTTCCTCCAATTCGGAGTGTACTGGGAGACAGGGACTTACAACGGGATCGCCGATCCCGGGGCCTATCCGCAGGGAGAGTTTACTTTCAATCCCGGCAACAGCTATTTCGAGTACGCGACGGCGCCCTACGGTTCCGCGCAGTTCCAGGCTTGTTATAACCCCAACCAGGCGGGGAGTGAGCGTCTTTCCGGGGCCGCTTATCTGGGAAGCTGCGTGAATCCAACGGCAATGGCATACATGGGCTATGCCGATTCCTATACGCAGACAAACTTTACTCCGACTGTTGATATGCGCTACACGTCGCTTGCAGGATATGCGAACGATACCTGGAAGTTCCGCCACATCACGCTCACCGCAGGCGCGCGCATAGAGCATCTCGGACCCTGGACCGATCGCCATAATAACGGACTGGCGACATTCTCTCCCAGCCTCTACAACACCGAGTGCGGCGGGTATACCCGCAACTGCACGGGCCTCAATATGCCGGGAATGACCTGGTCTTCCCAAAAGTCCGGTGTAAGCAACTCGGTCAGCTCGCCGCCAACGGTCTATGTGTCACCGCGCGTCGGGGTCGCATGGGATATTTTTGGCAACGAACACACCGTGCTTCGGGGCGGTGGCGGCTTCTATCGCAACCAGGAACAGTTCAATCCTTACGCGCTTGCGGCAGCCACGGCTCAGGGGTACAAGACCAGCATTCTCACCGGCGCGCTGACCTTTGCGGGAATCGACAGCCAGTCGCCCCTTAATCCTCCGGACTTCACTGCTTATGCGCTGTCCGCGAGTGATTCGTCGCGTCCCCTCTACTACCAGTACAACCTCGCCGTCTCGCAGGCGATGCCGTGGCGCTCGCGCCTTGAAGTGGCCTATGTGGGTAGTCACAACGAGAACCTCGGTTCCTACAACAACGGCTCCTACAACAGCGCCTCCGATATCAACGTAATATGCGGCATTGAGCACGGTTGCCCCGCGAATCCAAACCCTGCCAACCCCACAGACAACCTGTTCACTGTGAACCTTGGATTGCTGCCCTCATCCCTGACCACCACGCAGGGTGTCACCGGCGGCATCAGCAGCATGGATACCGCAGAGCAAGACTTCTATCGCCCGTATCCCTTCTATCAGCACATTTACCAGCTTAAGCACAATTTCTACTCGAATTACAACAGCTTGCAAATGAAATGGGAAAAGCATACGGGCATGGTGACATTTGGCGGGAACTACACGTTCGCGAAGAACCTGGCCACCGCTTCTTCCTGGAACAACATTATTGCGGACCCCGTGAATCTTCGCAACGATTACAACCC
>JBEKDE010000196.1:0-31479 GCA_050014515.1 Occallatibacter sp. | reverse complement strand
GTGATACTTACAATCCCACACCGTGTGGCTGCCACGCTTGTAGTCTTCCATCCCTACAAGCCTAAGCCCATCCGTCGCCTGAAGGCGAGGGGTTTACCGATCCCCTATCGGGGACTCTAAATGGCCTGGCAACTGGCGGTTTGGCGGGAGCTAGGGATGTCCCAGGGAAGCAGTTCCTCGCTGCCGTTGATCGGATTTTTGGCGATTGTTGCCAGGACCATGCGCACGTAGAAGGCTGGATCGAGTCCGTTCCGCTTGGCTGTTCCGATAAGGCAATAGAGCGACGCCACACGTTGGCCGCCGGAATCACCTCCAATGAAGAGGTAGTTCTGGCGGTTATCTCCACGTTTACGTAACCGCAATTCTGAACGGTTCGCGATTATGCACAGCTGCTTGCTCAGGTCTCGGCTCCAGCAAGCTGCCCGCGCCAACAACGCCACACCCGCACCAGGCTCAAACGTCATCCTTACTCATCGTCATGGCGTCTGTGACGCCTGACGACAATGACCCGGCACCCCTGATTCCCAGCTTCGCCACTGCTGACATCGATGATCGCGTTCCGTTGCCTTCCCGATCAGTCTTGTTCAGTGTCCGATTCCTCCAAACCAACGTCGTCTGCTTCTGCACCTTCGGCCAGCGGTGCAGCGACACCAGGATGGCGAGCGATGGCCGGCGACAGACCGGCGGAGCCAAGCACGGCGTTGATCTTGGGAATGCCGGCGTTCATCGCGGCGTCGGCTTCGGCGCGTACCTGAACGCACAACGCCTCCACTTCCCTGGCGCGCAGCTTGTCCCCCTGGTTGATAGGCCCCTCTCCAACGTCGATCGCGTTTTTCACCGGACCGAACTGCGCCACGGGACCACTACCCGTATCCAAGATCAACTGTCCGCCCGGACCTCGTGGCCCCGGCGGCGGGTGGAAATGATGCTCGATCTGCTCGAGTTGGGCAACAAAAGACTCAAGCGCCGCCTCGACCTCGGATGATTTGTCCTTCGCCGGCTTCTCCAGATCGCGCGCCTGCTTCAGCACGTCCCGCAGTTCGTTGTACGTGGCGTTGGTGGCGCCGATCACTTCCATGATGTGACGCATGAGTGCCAGGCGTTCATTCTCCTCATCCGCCGTACTCTTTGCGCGCGGGTCGGCGATCAGGTCAAATGCCTGGGACACGACTGTCGAGCCCAGGGTCAGACGCGCGATGTAATGGCCTTGAGGCATCATCGGTCCGTTGCCGCTGACGCTGGTCACAGGCGGAGCGCGGAAATCCCAAACCACCTGGTTGAGCCCACGGGCCGCGCTCAAACTCGCCGGCGAAGGCGCTCCATCTCTGCCACTTCGGCCGCTTCCGGTTTGGGGGCTATCGCGACCGCCTGGCACCGATTCGCTATTCGTTGGCGTGGCTTCGCCTCCAGCTCCGGCATTGGGTTTCGCGGGAACCACAGCATTCGCATCTTTTTTCTGAGCCGCATTGGGTTTCGGCTTTGGCGGCGGTGCCGAAGTGTAACCACGCACCACCGCGCCGCTGGCGTCGAGGATATCCAGTTTTAGAGTTTCGGACGCCGAAGGCGCGTCCGCCAAGGCGTAGCGAATGATCACGCCATTGGGAGGATTGGTCGGCGCCCGAAATCCCATTTCGTGCTGGGGGCTCTCATCGCCAGAAGGGATTCGATAGGTGTCGCGCGGCTTGAATAGCGCGACTTTGGATTTCGCGGCATCCAGCGACAATTGGCGCAAGGTAGTGATGTCATCCAGAATCCAAAAGCCGCGACCTTCGGTGGACACGAGCAGATCACTGTCGTGCACCAGGATGTCTGAGAATGGCACATGCGGCAGGTTCTGTTGGAACGGGCGCCAATGCGCGCCGTCGTCGAACGAGATCCACATCTTATATTCGGTAACGGCATACAGCATGCCCTTGCGAACCGGATCCTCGCGCAATGCGCGTGCAGGAGCATCCTGCGGAAGCGTGGCGGCAAGATCGATCCAGGTCTCTCCGTAGTCGGTGGTCTTATAGAAATGCGGCGTCATATCGCCAGTGCGATGCCGCGAAATGACTACATAGACCGTGCCCTTGTCGTGCTGGCTTGGTTCGATGGCGTAGACCCAGCCCGGAGCCCAATTCTTCGGTGTCACGTTGGTCCAGGTCCTGCCGTCGTCGCGGGTTATCTGCACAAGCCCGTCGTCGGTGCCCACCCAGATGTTCCCTCGTTCGAGCGGTGATTCGGCGATGGCGTAAATTGTATTGTAGATTTCCCCGCCTGAACCGTCGTGCCACCAGAGGCCGCTGCGGCCGTGCTTGTCCTGTTCATTGCGAGTAAGGTCGGGCGAGATTACATCCCAGGTCACGCCTTGATCTTTGGTGCGGAACAGCACGTTGGCGCCAAAGTAGATGGTTTTTACATCAAACGGCGACCAGATGGTCGGAGGGCTCCAGTTGAAGCGATAGGTCATCTGCGCAGCGTCGAAACCCAACTTCTGGCCCGGCCAGGGACTCACGTCATGTTCAAGTCCAGACTCCATGTCTGTGCGCATCAGCGTGCCTTGATAGTTGCTGGTGAAGACGAACCTCGGATTCTTCGGGTCGAACGAAGGCCGCGCCGCTTCATTGCTTACAATCGGCTTCCAATTCGGCCGTACGGCGCCCTCGCCCCCGCCGAACGTGCGACTCGCCACCTCCATCGCCTCGGTATCCTGCTGGCCGCTATACATGTTGTACGGAAACAGATCGTCGGCGCGCACAGTGTAGAACTGCGCCGTGGGCTGATTGTCAATATCCGTCCAGCTCTTCCCCGCGGTAAAGCTGACTTCGGCGCCGCCGTCGTCCGTGTCGATCATGTTCTGCGGATCGGCCGGATTGATCCACAGTGTATGCGTATCGCCGTGGCGGGTTTTCACCTCGACGAAAGTTTTGCCGCCATCCTTGCTTTTTAAGAGCGACGCGCCAGAGACATAAACGGTGTCGACGTTCTTGGGATCGGCCGCCAGTCCCAGATAGTACCAGGGCCGCGTCGCAAAGCCTCCGCCACCATTGACCTGCCGCCATGTCCGCCCAGCATCGTCTGAACAGAAGAGGCCGGATTTTTCATTCTCGATCGCGGCATAGATGCGATTGTTGTTCGCAGGAGAGACCGCAAGGCGGATCTTCCCCATGAGGCTAGGCAGGCCAGCCTTCAACTGCATCCAGTGCTCGCCCCCGTCGGTTGACTTCCAAATGCCTGAGCCGGGTCCGCCGGAGCGGATCATCCACGGCAAGCGCTGCACATCCCAAAACGCCGCGTAGAGCACATCGGGATCGTAAGGGTCCATCTGCAGTTCGCTGGCACCCGCAGTGTTGGACGAGAACAGGATCTTTTTCCAGGTGACTCCACCATCAGTCGATTTATAGATGCCGCGATCGTCCGATGGCGCCCAGCGGTTCCCTTGTGCGGCGACATACACAATGTTGGGATTGGTTGGGTGAACTACGACGCGCGAAATCTGCATTGTCTGCTCAAGACCGAGGTGCTTCCACGTTTTGCCGGCGTCCGTCGATTTATATAAACCATCCCCGTAAGACGACATCTGGCCGCGGATCGGAGCCTCGCCAGTGCCCACGTAGAGGATGTTCGGATCCCCATTGAAGACCGCAATATCTCCGATGGAGCCGGTGTTGAAGAAGCCATCGCTTATGTTGTGCCACGACTGGCCGCCGTCCTCACTCTTCCACACGCCGCCGCCTGTGGCGCCCATGTAGTAAAGCTGATTGTTCCCCGGAACGCCCACGCCGGTCGTCGCGCGACCGCCATGAAACGGTCCTATATTACGAAAGGTAAGATTATTGAGCAAAGCGCTGTCATAGGGCGCTTGCGCATGGCCCACCTGCGGGCCCGAGATAGCCAGGGCCACAGATATGAGGCCGGACGCCAACGGGGAGAACCACTCGGTCTTTGTCATAATATCCCCTCAAAACTTGCCCCCATTGCCAAGTGGGTGTCTTCGCGCTTATTCGATTTCTGACCTAGATTGTCATCCGACCATTGTAAAGTGCACGCCGAGTTTGCCGCACTTAACGCGTCAAACCGAGCGCTCCGTTAGAGAGATATACCTCAGACTTGGTCGGAGGTTTTGTAGAAATATAGCTTCAAGGCAAGGCGGCCGATGCGGAGCGCCACTGAAGTTGCCGTGATTACACCAAAGGCCGGTCGCTCAATGCAATATCCGGGTCTCAAAGCTGAGCTTACTTAAACGCATTAAAGAACTCCGCGCGAAACTCGATGTTGGCCGACTCCCTTCTGCCTTGTGGAGTAATCCTTCCAAGGGAAAGATCGAACTCCTGCAACACGGGTGAGCAAGAGCTTTACACAGTGCTGTCAGCAAGACAGCCTTTGCAATCCTTCGTTGCCGGCAAGAAGAAATCGGCAGCCGTCAATTGATTTCCTCACCGGCGAGTTCACAGTAAAGGAACGCTTATCCAGCGTGAGAAGAGATGCAGACCTGTACTCGCCGCCAGCTGCAAACTGACTGAAACATGAACAGGCAGAAAGTCTGACCATCCAAGATGCACAGATTTTTTGAGACTTCAAGTCTCCGAGCACTGCGCCAAATTCAAGCGGCAGCTCAAAGATAGGATCAACTTCGGGGAAGGAGCGTTGAAGTTGACCAAAATACCGGCTGAAATTAGAGATCAGCCGTCGGCTACCAGAACTGCGCGGCGACTATCGTTGCGGGACCTGAGCGGCCGCGAATGACATCCGTTGAAAGCACGAGTTCCATGTTTTTCTTTTCCCATCCTGGAGGAGCGACAGCGGCCAGCTTTCTAATTTCGTTCTTGTTGGTCAGGAAATCCCCTGCCGCGAAAGTGCCGAACACCGTGATGCCCGCTGCCACGACCTCCATTTGTTCTGTTTTAGGATCCTGCACCCTCAGGACTAACGCGTAATCTCTGGGCACATCGAGGTATGAGGTTGAATAGTCAACCGACCAGTCCTGCCTTGAAGGGTTATTGCGATCGCGAATCATCACTTTATTGGACGAGCGATCTACGGTGAATCGAAGGTTGGGCACCAGCCGCTCGGTCCAACTGTTATTCAACAATCCAATCAGGATGGTAGGGCCGCTCTGCAAATCAGTGAAAGTCGCATCCGATTGCGATTTAAATTCGTACCGTTGTCCGTGAGCTTCCATCAGTCCCGCGAATTTAGCCGCTGTAATGGCGTCGTGCTCATTGACGGTTTCAATCGCCGAGTTCTGAAAATCGCTGAGCGTCAGGAGGGGATTCAAATCCTGCTTTTCTCCCTGCGGTCCCAGCCCACCTTGCACATTCCCGATGCAGAGCAGGACCGGCGAATGCGAAGAGAAGATCGGCATCCAGAACGTATCAAATGTGTCGCGCTGCCGCAAGGAACCTGCACGCAGGCCAGCAAAGACCGCGATCAGAATAAGGCAAGCTGCGGTGAGCCACCAGGGGCGCAGCCACACCGGGCGATTTACCCGCAACGCTGATGGGGTATCAACCGCCTTCAAGGTCCGATTCGGATCGGGATGCGACGCGACGGGAGCAAAAGAGATATGCCCATCGGTCCACCGAAATTGAGGAATATAGGAACCGGGTAAGACTTCGATCCTTAATTGACTGTGCTCCTCCTGCAGGTAATACTGCGCCAATCTCTTTCGAACTTCGGCTGCTGCACTTCGCACAACGTGGTCAGTCGCGGTGTCATAGTCCGGCGCGCGATCAAAGACCTCAATTCCGATTGTGCGTTCCTTGATACGGTCGCCGGCGCCCTCCAGCGTTCGATCGACGATGTACTTCAGAACGGCGGCGTACCGCTTGCTGTTGTGGAATGCCGGGCTGGCGAGGATCTTCCGAAGCTGCTTCCGCACCTCTTCGTGCTCGAGGTCTGTGCTGGGAAGAAAACATCCATTCGGCGGAGGCAAAGCTCCCCCACTGACTAGGTCATTTTTGGTGGCCATGGCCTGGTCCCTCGCATCGGGATGGAGTATAACATGCGCCGAGATCAGTAACCCTCTCTCCGAGTATGTGCCTTGTGCAGAAGATGTTACGGATGTTGCTTTCGGTCGAGCCATGGGAGTGGAGTCCTCTTGTGGATCATCCGCGCCATTTTGGACGGCTGCGGTCCACAATCCAAGTTGATGCAGATTTGTCCTTCTCTATGACGGGGTGTGACAGTCCGTGACGGACAGACAGAACGGTCATATCTCACCCGCCTCGTCCTCTCCACAGAGAATCTTGAATGCAGTGGATCGCTAACGATTCGTTGACGATAGCCATTTTGACCCATTCCTATTGCCGCGCAGGCAGGTCACGAGCGCAGTCACATCGGCGGAAGTATTGAAATAAATCGCTTTTCTAAGAGTTTATGCCATTGACATTTTTTTGCGGGCCAGCATATATTTCGGGGCGACATCGATGGGCAGGTTGTTGGCAGGTCCATAGAAAGGATGACCTGCAACTCGCCCGTAGTGATGGTAACGAGGTACCACACGGACTGCATGACCCGCAGCTTAGGGGCAAGATCCCTGGCAGATTTCTACCTAGGAGGCACCATGAATCACAGGAACCTTTACGGGCAGGCGCCGGCGTACGCCACGCCGACGGACGAAGTCGATAAAGACGTGCTCGCTGGGCAGCGCCAGCGATCGATCAACCAACGAGGGCTCATTCAGCTTCTGATCCTTGCGCTCGCGTTTTGTCTTTTCCCGTCGATTGGGCGAACGCAGGTTACCGCGACGCTCACGGGAACGGTTCAGGATGCCTCGGGAGGTGTAATTCCGGGGGCGCAAGTTACGCTGACCAACGATGCAACCGACGAAAGCCGCAAGGTCCAAACCAACGGGGTCGGACTCTACGCCTTTCCATCTCTTGGGCCGGGCACCTACACGCTGAGGGCGTCTGCAAAAGGCTTTAAGTCGACGCAGATAACCGGCATCGTACTGAACGCCGGCGACACACGCACGGTTCCCGCACTGAATCTCAGCGTGGGCACTGAAACACAGACAGTAACGGTAGCAGCGGACTCGGAGATGATTCCGGTTGAAAACGGTGCGCACGTCGACGTTTTAAGCTCCGAGGACATCGATAATCTGGCACTCGAAGGCCGCGACACGACCGAGTTGCTGAGGGTGCTGCCCGGCACGGTAACTACTTCCGGGGGCCTTACGCAGACCTCTCCGACATTCAGCGACCTCAACATCACGGTCGACGAAGCGGGCGTTGGGAGCGGCTACTACACCAACGGCTCAATCTACCGCGGCGGCACATCAATCCTGGTTGACGGCGCCCAAACGATCGACATCGGCGACATGGCCTCGTCGCTGGTGATCGTGGCCCCGGAAATGACGGCGCAAGTAAGCGTGCAGTCCTCGAACATGAGCGCCGACCAGCCGTTCGGGCCGGTAGTTGTGAGCACGATCAGCAAAGGAGGCAGCGCGAATTATCACGGCGATGCTTACTTCAACGCACGAAACAACGTTCTCAACGCGAACGGATGGCAGCAAAACAACGCGGGCACGCCGCTTGGACCGCAGTCCTATTACTATCCGGGCGGCAGCTTCGGTGGCCCGGTTCCGGGGACGCACAAGAAGCTGCTGTTCTGGGGCGGCTACGAGAGATGGCTGCAGAACCAGGGCAATGCCAATGTTTTGACGTCGTACATTCCCACCCCGGAGATGATGCAGGGCGACTTTTCGATGGACAACCCCGACAACATGGCCCTTTGCCCGGACGGATTCTTCCAGGGCAAGCCTCCGGGCGGGTATCCCGGCGGTTCATGGTGCAGCGACTTGGGCGGAACGGTGCTCGCAAATGGGAATACAACCGCGACGCTGCCGGCCGTGACAACAGGCCCAACCGGCAATGGCGGGCCCACAACAGTCACGATTGGAACGAGCACGTACACCGCGGACTACGGCCAGAAATTTGCACCAGGATTCCTGGATCCGGGCGCGGCGGCCCTGGCCAAGATCTGGCCCAAGGCGAATTTCAATCCGAACAATACCGTTTGCGGCGGGTGCAACTACTATCAGCCGATCGTGAATATCGACAATGGATGGATCTGGCGCGTGCGTGCCGATTACCTCCTGGGCGAAAACACGAAGATCTACGGCAGCTACGAGCAGGCATACAGCTCCGGACTCGCGAATGGCAACGGCGCGCACCTCTACTGGACACCAGGCAATGCGATTCCATTCCCGGGAGGCGGTGTAACGGAGGATAACTACGGCAAAGTTCTCGCCGGCCACATTGTGCACAACTTCAACGCGACAACCACCAACGATTTTTTAGCGGCTTGGGCGTTCGGCAGATATCCGTTCACAACCCCGAACCCCTCTGCGGCGCACAGGACCACGCTCGGGTATACCTACGGCAAGGTGTTCTCGACTCCGTCTCAGAATATTCCCGCCTATAGCAGCGCCGGCAACCAAACCTTCCCGGACTTCTCGCAGGCCTCAATCTTCGAGAACCCTCCCGGACAGTATGCAGTGAAGAAGGAGGCCCCGCAGTTCGGCGATACGCTCACCAAGGTTTGGCGAACACACACCATCAAGATCGGCGCATTTACGCAGACCACGGATAACTACCAGAGCTCATTCAGCTACTACGAGGACGGGAACCTGAACTTCAATGCCGGCCAGAACCCGAACCTCATCGGCACCACGTCTCTAGGCGCACCGATTACTGGCACGGTCGTGGGCTCGCCGTATAACTCGACCGCACAGTTCGTCAATGGTCTTGCAAATGGCTACGGCGAGAACAATGCGGCGCCCATCGGCGATGTGGCCCAAATGTCGACCGCGGCTTTCGTGGACGACACGTGGAAGGTGACGCACCGCCTGACCGCGGAACTTGGAATCCGCATGGAACACGTGGGGCACTGGTACGATCGCGACCACATTGGACTCGCGGTGTTCTACCCGGACCGCGTACTGTCGGATTACTATACGGGCAAGTACGCTCCCGGATACTATTGGCACGCGATCGACGCCGGCGTGCCTCTGAGCGGCCAGCCGAACCGCTTTGTGTATCCCGATGCTCGATTCGGGCTTTCGTACGATGTGTTCGGCACCGGCAACACCGTGGTTCGCGGTGGGTGGGGCGTATATCGTTACGTAACCCAGGTCAACACCGTGGCTAACGGAGAGGCGCAGGGAACCGCAGCTGACGTGTTGGGATATAGCCAACCGGGGTCAACAGAACTTGAGCTGCAGAACATCCACAACCAGGCCTATATTGCGTGTCCGTCAGCGAATAGACCTCCGCCTTGCGGTGTTCAGGGTGGCCAAACCGGCCTGGACCCGAGCGACTACGGCCAGCCGATGACGCTTGCGTACAACTTGACTGTTGACCAGAGGTTGCCCTGGAAATCGCAACTCGAGGTTGCTTATGTAGGAAGCCAAAGCAGCCAGCTTGTTGATGGCGGCGAAGACATCGAAGGCAGCAGCTACACCGAGGTGTCCAACCAGAACAAGACTCCGATCGGGGCTCTCTTCTCGCCCGATCCGGTAACCGGCGTTCTCTCCACCAACCCGCAGAATGTCGGGCAGAATCCCAACGGCACGACCTACACGCTGACGGGCAATGCGCTTGCGGATTACCACCCGTTGGGCGTTGCGTACGGCACCAACTCAACCTACATGCTTCAAAATATCGCATGGGCAAACTACAACGCGCTACAGGTCTCCTGGGTGAAGACGACAGGACGGTTGACGTTCAACTTGAACGGTAGCTGGTCAAAGATGCTGGGGACAACCCTGCAGGAAAACCCATACCTTGAGGGCGGGAATTACGGTCCGACGGCCGAGGACCGGCCGTTTGTCTTCAACTCCTCGTACACCTACAGCAGCGGCAACCTTCATGCCGGGAACGCTGTGCTGAATCAGCTGGGCAGCGGCTGGACGATCAGCGGCATTTCGACCTGGCAGAAGGGCGGCTACATTCCTGCTGAACTTGGGAATGGCGTGCCGAACTTCAACATGGGGTTGCAGTACACGAATCTGCCTGCGAATGCGGCGGCTGAGGGTATCACCAACAGCATCGGAGCCCCTACCTACTTCGGCACGGACGAGGCCATCCCGATTATGCCTACGCTGACCTGCAACCCGACCGGCGGCCTGGCCAGCCATCAGGTCCTGAACGGGAAATGCTTCAACGCTCCGGCGGTGGGAATGCAGGGCGGCCGGGCGTATCCCTATATGAGTACGACGCCGTACTTCGACAACGATCTGGCGGTCTACCGAACCTTCCACATTCACGACAAGCAACAGGTGCAGTTGCGGGCCAGCGCATTCGACTGGCTGAACCATTCATTGCTCACTTTCGCCAACAGCAACTACTACACCCTGAACTACAACGTGAATTACGCAACACAGGGGATTACGCCGAACTACAACCAGGGCACCACTGGCGCGAACGCGTTCGGGGTCATGACCGTGAGGTCGGCATTACCGTATGCCCGCGTAATCGAACTTGACCTGAAGTATTCTTTCTAACCACCACAATTCTCCATCACAGCGGGAGGGGGCTCATCAGTTCTCTCCCGCTTTTTCTTTGTTCCCTGTATTCCGGGTAAGTCCGGAAAGCGCATCGCGGAGGTGGGATCGCCCGGTTGCTGCGTCCCAATTGTCTCCTCAATCGATTATCTTCTGGCCGGTTGTGAAAGAATATAGATGTCCGCGCGATGCTGGAGGACAAATCAAGATGCAACGTCGGCGCGCTACGGTCACTATGTTCAGACTTGTCTTTTCCAGCATTCTTGCCATGTGTTGTTCTGTTGCCGCTGCGCAGGTGAAGCCACCGAGCGCACAAGCGGATAGACAGTCACTTCAGGGGCTTTACGACGCGGCTCTGAAGCAGCAGAAAGCGGGCAATCTTGGCGAGGCTGCAAAGCAGTATCGCGACTTCCTGACAGAAGCGATTGGCGAACTGGCAAACAGCCACGCCCAGGTTGGAGGCTACGACAAGGCTTCAGCTCTGTTCGACGAAGCATTGACGTTGACTCCGGACTCTCTGTCCGTGCGCGGGGACTTTGCAATGGCCGCGTTGCAGGCGGGCGATCTGAAGCACGCGGAAACTCTGGCCCGAGCGCTTCTGAATGACAGCGCGAATGGTCCGACTGACCTGGCCCACGCTCACCTGATTCTGGGACGCACACTACACAGGATGAATCGCGATCAGGAGGCGAGGAAAGAGCTGGAAGCCGCCACTGCGCTCGATCCCAGCTTCCAGAATGAATACGACCTCGCTGTCATCTGTCTGGACCTTGATGACGAGAAATGTGCCGTTCAAATCTTTGATGGGATCGAAGCGTCAGTTGGAGACAGCCCCGCGCTTCATATGCAGATTGGTCGCGCTTACGGAAATTCGGACTTTACGCCGCGGGCGGTGACCGAGTTCAGGAAAGTAATCGCGGAAGATCCTCGTTACAAGGGTGCCCACTATTGCGTTGCCGCGGCGCTGCTGACCTCGGGAGAAGACGAAAAGACGCTTCAAGAGGCGGAGACCGAACTCAAGAAGGAACTGACGGTTTCTCCGAACGACTTTCTCACCAACGCGGCGCTGGGCAAGATTGAAGCAAGCTATCACAGGTATCCTGAAGCCGAACGCTACCTGAAACGCGCCATCGTGCTGAACCCGAAGAGCCCTGACGCCTTTCTCTACCTGGGGCAGATGTACTTCGATACGCAGCGATTCGCGGAAGCGGAACCCAATCTTCGCCGCGCCATCGAACTTACTACCGATATTGCGCGGAACCATTATCAAATCCAGAAAGCTCACTTTTTGCTGGGCAGGATTCTGATTCAGAAGCATCAGGAGCAGGAAGCCCACGCGCAGATGCAGATTGCTCACACACTCACGGATAAGGCGCTGTCCAAGGACAAGAGCAACCTTGCAGGAATGCTTCCGGACAGTAAGACAATTTCAGACACTTCCGAAGTTGGGGCAAACCTTGCTGTGAACTCTTCAGCTGCTCCTCATGCCGCGGATCCTGCAGCGGTCAGCAAGCAGAAGGCATTCGAGAGACAGCTCGCCCCGGCCATCGCGGACAGTTACAACAACCTGGGCGCGATCATGGCAACTGATAAGAATTACCTGGACGCGTTGAAGTACTTTCAGCTGGCTGCGGTTTGGAACCCTTCGCTTGAGGGGCTGGACTTGAACCTGGGTCGAGCCGCGTTCATGGCTGCAAAGTTTGGAGATGCGGTCGCGCCACTAACGCGTTATTTCCGCGCGCACCCCAGCGATTCGGGCATTCGCGGTGCGCTGGCCATGAGCCTATTCATGACCAAGAACTACAGAGGTTGCATCGCTGCACTCAAAGGGGCTGAACAAGGAGTCACATCCATTCCGCAGATGCAGTACATCTATGCGGAGTCGCTGGTGAAGACCGGTGAGGTTTCGTTAGGAAAAGGCCGCCTCGAATCGCTGGAGTCGGCACATCCTGAGATCGCAGAAGTGCACCGCGACCTTGGAGAGGTGCTTGCGCTCCAAGGAGACAAACAAAAAGCGACAGCTGAATTGCGAAGCGCAATTCAGCTGAACGCAAACGATCCGGAGTCGCACTTCGATCTTGGCAGGATGGAGCTTGAAATCGGGGACGCAGCAACGGCGATTCCTGAGATCGAATCGGCAATTCGATTGCAGCCGAATGATCCTGAGTTTCATAGAGCGCTTGCCGGTGCATACAAGCTGGCTTTGCGACCCGCCGATGCGGAGAAGGAACTTCAGATTTATGGCGCGCTCCATACTTCGCAGGCACAACCTGCTAGTGCCGGTACGGGATCGGCCAAGACGAGTTTTCCCAACCACTGAGCAAACTGAAAAGTCGGGTCAGACGGGAGCCGAGAGATCAGGTTCTTTTAACGCGAAGCTGGCTGTGCGTGTGCCGGAGACACGGGTCGAATGCGCTCGGGCGGAACAATCCCCTGCCCTTCCAGTACCGAGTAGAATCGATCCGCAGCAAGGGTGCCTATGTGATCGACCGCCCCTGACGGCCAGTGGATCTCCACGCTGTCGATCTTTGCAGCCGAGCCAAGCCCGAAATGCACGCGCAGATCGTTCTGTGACAGGTAGCTTCCTCCGCTGTGAATTTCGTCAGTCTGCGTCATGCCCCCAGCAACGATCTTGATGCGGGCATTCAAGGCAAGGCGATTGCTCTTTGTTCCTGCGAGTTCGAAGCTCACCCAATGACGCCCCGGAATCCCTTTGTTCCTCAGGATCATTGGACTTCCATCCAGGTCGTTGATCACGACATCCATATTGCCGTCATTGAAGAGGTCGGCTACCGCAAGTCCGCGCGAGACACGCTTTTCTTTGAGCGGTGGCCCGGCTTCGTCGCTCGCATCGCAAAAGGTGCCGTCTCCCTGGTTCAGACTGAGAAGCTTAGGTTGCTGATAACCCGGATCTGAAGGTAGCTGATCCATCTGCGGGTAAACGTGTCCACTCGCGGTGATGAGATCGAGCCATCCGTCATTGTCCAGATCAACAAATGCGGTTCCCCATTTCACCCACGGCAATGATGCGATGGCCAAGCCCGACGAAAACGAAACTTCTGAAAAGTTCCAATCGCCGTCATTGCGATATAAGTCATCGTTTTCATTTTCAAAATTCGTAACAGAGAGCGAGGGCCTTCCAGTGTGGTTATAGTCGCCAACAGCGATTCCCATTGAGGCTTGCTCGGCGCCATTGTTGCTGAGCGCGGTGCCAGACTCAAATCCGATTTCCTCGAATTTACCGTGCCCGATATTCTTGTACAGGAATTTGGGAGTCGAGTCGTTCGCCATGTAGATATCGGGGCGGCCTGTGTTGTTGAAATCGGCCCAGATCACGCCAAGGCCGTAATAGCCGTTCGGATCGCTCACGCCGGCGCTCTTCGAGACGTCGGTAAATGTTCCGTCTCCATTGTTATGGTAAAGAGCGTCATCCGCGCCCTTCAGTCCGCGCGGACCGCATTGCACGTCGACTCCACGGTATTTGCAATAGGGTGTGCTGCCAAATTGCGGCAGGTCATCGAGATGGAAATCGACGTAGTTCGCCACCATCAGGTCAACAAATCCATCCCCGTCATAGTCTCCGAATGACGCTCCCGCAGACCAACGGCCATCGGCCACGCCCGCTTTGGCCGTTACATCTGTAAATGTGCCGTCGCCGTTGTTGTGATAGAGAATGTTGCCGCCGAGGCAGGTAATGTAAAGATCGGGCCACCCGTCGTTATCGTAGTCCCCTACTGCCCCGCCCATCGCCAGGCAGGGTTTGGTCAATCCGGCCTTCTCTGTCACATCGGTGAACGTGCCGTCATGGTTGTTGTGGTAGAGGACGCCGAGGCTCGATTTTCCGTGCAGCGCCATATCGATGGTGGGTGCATTGGTTAGATAGATGTCTGGCCAGCCATCCCGATCATAGTCAATAATGATTGCGCCGCCGCTCATCGACTCAAAGATGTATCTCTTGTCTTGAGAAGAGGTGTGAGAAAAATTGATTCCCGACTTCGCAGTAATATCTTCCAACTGCGGTACGATCCGGTTTGTGCATTTTTGCGACTTGGCGCCTGGTGGAGGAGGCGGAGGGGTGGGATGTCCCATTCCCTGGCCATGAATAAGCGCAGTTGCAAATATCAATACGACAAAGAGCCTGGCGCAGATACCCAATGGCGACCGGAACATAACAATCACTTTACCAGGATGATCCCTGACGTTGACTCGTTGGTTTTGCTGACTTCATGCCAGCGTCTCGTCAAAACTTTATCCGGGCTCGTGACGTGAAGAATCCAGAATTCGGAACCCACGCGCCACCAACAACTCAACTGGAACAAAACATTGGACAACCGAGGCGCAACCTCGAAATGGTGGTACCGGGCACACCAATTTCGGCGCGCATTCTTCATTGTGGCGTAAGATGATATCGATATCGTAAGGAACTTATGTGTCTTTCCTTCCAAGTCGGTCCTGGCTCAAGCTGGACTTTTGTGAGGATCGGGAGTCTGGTATGAAGAGAGTTGTTTGGAGTGCCGCGGTATGGATCGGAATCGGGGCTAGCCTGTACTTCACGGCTTGCGGCGGTGGCGGCGGTTCCACACCGCCCCCTGTCACCAAGGTGACCCCGTCAGTGACCGTGACGCCATCGACGGCGAGCATCACCACAGTGCAGACATTGACGGTGACCGTTACAGTCAGTGGAGGCAGCGGCAACCCGACACCTACCGGCACGGTGACCCTGACCAGCGGAAGCTACACCTCCCCAGTCGCAACTTTGAGCGGTGGAAGCGCGACCATCAGTATTGCCGCCGGTTCATTGGCCACCGGCACCGACACACTGAGTTCCACCTACACACCCGATACGGCGAGTTCCTCTACCTATAACAGCGCCACGGGAACAGCATCGGAAACGGTTTCTTCCGCGACGACCTATATGCTCACTGTCAACTCGACCAACCCTGCTAGCGATGTCGTGATTACCGTCGGGAACACGGTAAACAATCTCGTCTCACAAGGCACAACGAGCTTTACGGAATCCTATACCCCTGGATGGGGGGCCGTACTGACAGCGCCGGCAACCGCCGGTAGCAATAACTTTTCTTCATGGACCGGATGCACCACATCGAGCACCGTTACTTGCAATGTGACCATGAACGGCAATATGACTGTCACGGCCAACTATACTGCTCCGCCTCTGATAACTCCGACGGTAACAGTGACGCCTTCTGCACTGAGCATTACAACGACGCAGGCGCTGACTGTGACGGCTGCAGTAAGCGGCGGCGCGGGCAACCCGGCACCTACGGGATCGGTAACGCTCACGAGCGGAAGTTACACTTCCGCGGCAACGGCACTGAGCAGCGGCAGTGCGACGATCAATGTCCCAGCCGGTTCGCTGAGCACGGGCACCGATACGCTGAAGATTTCCTACACGCCTGACACTGCCAGTTCTTCAACCTACAACGGCGCGTCGGGAACAAATTCGGTGGCCGTAACATCACAAGCGACCTATGTGCTCACGGTAGACTCAGCGGCGCCCTCAAGCGGCATTTCCATCAACGTGACGCCCGCAGACAATAACGGCGCAGCCAGCGGAACCACCGCTTTTACGCGCACCTATAACGCATCAACCACGGTCAGCCTTACGGCGCCCATCTCGGACGGGTCTTATTCCTTTGTCTCGTGGACAGGATGCACATCCAACCCCAGTCCGAGTATCTGTGATGTGGCGATGAGCGCCAATACCACCGTCACTGCAACCTACAACGAGGCGGCAGTCCAGTCAATCAGCGTCAGTCCTTCAACTGCCACCATCGGCGGAACGCCGGTGCAGTTCGTGGCCACTGTGACCGGCACCGGAGCCTATAGCAGCGGAGTTACTTGGTCGTTGAGTTGCCCCGCGTGCGGCAGCTTGAGCGCAGGCACACTCACATCAAGCGGTCTTTACACCACGCCCTATCCGGCGCCAGCGACGGTTACCGTCACAGCCACCAGCACCATGGCAGGGTTCACCAACGTGAGTGGGAGTGCCACGGTAGCTCTCAATCCTCCGGCAACGGCCAGCGGCCCCTCACTTACCGTGAATGTTGCGGCTCCGGGCAATCCTATCAGCCCGAATATTTACGGCATGGACGCATATTTGCTGGATGCAACTACAGCTGATGCCGCAGCGGTCGCGATGGCCAATATTACAGTCGATCGCTGGGGTGGAGACTCCACCGAACGCTATAACTACCAATTAGACGTAACCAGCTCAATTGCCGACTGGTACTTCGAAAATCAGGGCGGAACCGGAGGCGATGCATGGCCGGCGGTCAGCGGAGTCTCGGCGTTCGACGCGCTGGTTCAGAGCAATAGTACAAACGGGATCAAGACTCTGGGCACGGTTCCTGTGCTCGGCTGGGTGGCGAAAGACAGCACATCCTGCAGTTTCCCTGTGTCGACCTACCCCGGTCAGGAGAGTGTGGATACGTCTCGCGGGTGCGGCAACGGCGTATATCCCGATGGAGTCAATAGCTGCACGAACTCGGGTGGTTGCAACATAACCGGCAACAATCCTGACGTAACCAGCATCGCCGAGCCTCCGCCAACGCCGCCTGCTGCTTCATCGGTGAACACAACCTGGGCGAACGGAACATGGGCTGGTGGCTGGACGAGTTACCTGGTGAGCAAGTTTGGCCCAGGAAACCCGTCAACTGGCACCGGCACCGGCGTAGCCATCTACGACCTCGACAACGAACCTAGCTGGTGGGATTCAGAAGACTTTGATGTGCACCCCCTGCCCTTCACCTATGACGAAGTGACAAACGGCGGAATAGGCACAGCCCTCGCCATCAAAACTGCGGATCCCACAGCCCAGGTGAGTGGACCAGTGATGGATTTCTGGTGGGATTACTTCTATTCCAAGAAGGACGTTGAGTCGGGATGGGACAGCGGCGCGCCCTGTTACGCGCCATGGAGCAATCCAGTCGATAGGACAGCACATGGCGGCGTCCCTTTTATTGAGTACTATCTTCAGCAATTCGCAAATGCTCAAACCACCTATGGGGTCCGTCTGCTCGATTACGTCGACTTGCACACTTATTTTGCGGCCGAAGGAACCGGATTGAGCCCGGCGGGAGACACTGCGGCTCAACAGGCGCGGCTGAATTCGACGCGCGCTTTCTGGGATTCTACCTATACCGATCCCACGGACAGTTACCCTCAGCCGAACTACCCCACTGACCCGAATTACACTGGCGCCAGTGACTGTTCGCCTCCGCAGCAAGCCCCAAAACTCATACCGATGATGAAGAGCTGGGTTGCTGCCGATTACCCCGGAACCAAGCTGGCCATCGACGAATACAACTGGGGTGGAATGGAAGCCATCAACGGCGCGCTGGCGCAGGCGGACATCCTTGGCATTTTTGGGCGCGAGGGCCTCGACCTTGGAACCATGTGGCCGACGGAAGATCCCTCGGAACAGATTCCCGGTATGATGGCATTCGCGATGTACCGGAATTACGACGGAAAGAAATCCACCTTTGGCGATACAATGCTGCCTTCAACAAGCGCTACTTCGTCCAACGGCGATGGCGAGGGCCAGCTCGCTGTTTACGGAGGGGTTCATACATCCGGTGCGTCGAATGGCACCGTAACTGTCATGGTCATCAACAAGACCTATGGCACCCTGACCAGCACCATCTCCCTCACGGGCTTGTCGTCTACCTCGACCATCGCGCAGGCCTACCTTTACAGCAGCGCAAACCTGAGCGCCATTGTCCCGCAACCGACCGTGACGGTGACGCCCGGAGCGAGCGCCGGCACTATCAACAACTACTCGTTCCCGGCACAGTCAATCACTCTGTTTGTAATCCCGCAGTAGGAAGAACGCAGCGCGAGTGTTGGGCTTGAAGATTTCGGCTGATGCTGATTCCGCACAGTCCGGCACGATGCAAGCATTTCTCGGAAAGAGACGCCTGTCGTTTTCGCCTATTCGGTATCAGGCCCGGATTTGGTTCTCTGTTCTTGAAGCCGCAAAAACTGCGGCGCTGCATTCATTCGGCAACTGCTGCGTATTTCGGGAGCCGCCTTACTGTACGGTGAGGCTGATTGTGGCCAGTGTCACAGACTGTGTGCCGGAAGTTCCGGTTACGGTGACCGTGTAGGCCCCAGCGGTGGTTCCGGGGTTCCCTCCTCCTCCGCCACCACCACCTCCGCTGCTGCCGCCGCAACCCATCGCGCCGATGCAGAAGGAGACCGCCAGCAGACCGAACATCGCCAGCCAATAGCGTCGCCGCCGTGGGCGCCGGAAGAGCAGCACAAGCGCCAGCGTCATTCCACCTGTTGATGGCCAAAGCAGCTTCTTCATCTGGTTTTCGGCGCTCGTTGCCGCCGTAGTATTCACCGTGAGTACATCGGCTGACGTCGCTCCACTGCTCAAGGTAACCGAATTGCTGGCGAGGCTGCAGGTTGCAGGATCGTTTGCGGCGGCTGGAGTGATAGCACAGCTCAGATTCACTGTGCCCGCGAATCCATTCTGAGACGCTACCGTAATGGTTGCTGTGTTCCCCGTGGTCGCGCCAGGCTCAATCGTGATTGAAGTTGTACTGCCAGTGCTACCAGAGAATGTTGGCGCAGAAGTCACAGTAAGCGCCACAGTTGTCGACGCAGTCAGCGCGCCGGAGGCTCCGTTCACTGTGACCATGCTTGTGCCTATGCTGGCAGTACCGCTGGCGGTAAACGTCAGCGCACTGGAGCCTGTTGCCGGATTGGTGCCGAATGCGGCAGTAACTCCATCAGGCAGCCCTTGAGCCGTCAGCGCTACGCCGCCAGTAAATCCTCCCACGTCCATCACAGAAATGGTGCTGGTCCCGCTGGCGCCCTGGGCAACCGATACGGATGCCGGTGAAGATGAGAGTGTAAAACCAGCTGCCACACTTGCGTTCACAGTGAGCGACACAGTGGTGGATGCGGTGAGTGCATTGGAGGTTCCGGTCACAGTGACTGTTGTAGTGCCGGTGGCAGCAGTGCTGGTTGCGGAAAATGTCACCTGGCTCGATCCGCTTGTCGGATTTGTGCCAAATATCGCGGAAACGCCGCTCGGCAGGTTACCGGCAGTAAGAGTAACGCTGCCGGTGAATCCATTTACTGGAGTCACCGTAATCGTATCGGCGGCGTTGCCGCCCTGCGTGAGAGAGAGAGAAGCAGTTGACGGTGCAATTGTGAAACTGCCTGGCAGTGCATTGACAGTAAGTGCGATGGTCGTCGAGGCCGTGAGCGTCCCGGAAGTTCCGGTAATGGTGATCGTTGCGGTGCCGGTGGCAGCTGAGTTGGATGCGGTAAGTGTCAGCACGCTGGAGCCCGTCGTAGGATTCGTCCCAAAGACCGCTGTGACTCCGCTGGGAAGGCCGCTGGCTGCCAGAGTCACGTTGCCGGTGAATCCGTTTGCGCCTGTGATAGTGATGGTGTCCGCCGTGTTGCTGCCCTGCGTCATCGAGACCGTGGACGCGGACGGAGCAATCGTGAAGCTCGGCGCTATGTTGACGGTCAGTCCGATGGACGTAGAAGCGGTGAGCGCACCGGAGGTTCCGGTAATGGTGACCGTGGTTGTGCCGGTGGCCGCGGTGCTCGCAGCGGTGAGAGTCAGCATGCTGGAGCCAGTTGTTGGATTGGTGGCAAAATCCGCGGTAACCCCGTTGGGAAGGCCGCTAGCCGCCAGTGTTACTCCACTGGAGAATCCAGACACGTCTGTGACTGAGATTGTGTCAGTTGCGCTGCTCCCCTGTGTGATAGACAAAGTGGGGGCCGAAGGAGCAAGCGTAAAGCTGGGCGGCGCGCTCACTGTCAGAGCGATCGATGTGATCGTAGACAGGTCGCCGGAAGCGCCAGTTATGGTGACTGCACTTTCACCGAGTGTGGCCGAAGCGCTTGCAGTGAATGTGACTACGCTGGAGCCGGTTGCCGGGTTGGTGGCAAATGCAGCGGTGACTCCGGTGGGCAACCCAGAGACGGCTAACGTTACATCCCCGGTGAATCCGTTCGCGGGAGTTATTGTGATTGTATCTGTGGCTGCGCTCGCCTGAGTTACGGACAACGTTGGGTCGGCGGAGCCGATCGTAAAGGTGGGCGCACCGTACCAGAGCGCCAGGACATTTCCAGCGGGCTTGAGTTGCGGCGAGTATCCGGTGTCGCCCGGGCTCGGCGGCGAGACCGTCCAATCCCACCAGAAGACACCCTTCATCCAGGAGGTTTGCTGGCTGAAGACCTGAAAGAATGCCTGGTAGCAGTCGGCCTGCTCGGTAGGATCGTAGGCGGCGTTGGCTGCGGCAGAGGCATAAGGCGCTTCATTGGTTCCGGCCGCGCTAACATAGCCGATCTCTGAAAAGATCAGCGGCTTTGTAGGATAAGTACTCTGGAGATTTTGAAATGCTTCGACCGCATTGAATCCGCTTGCGTTGTTCGTCCATGCAGATACGAGTTGCGCGACTGTCGGATTGGCCTGGTCGGTGAGTGGAACATACCCGTCCACGCCGATGATGTCGAGTTGGCCCCAAAAAGACACGGAACTGAATTCGTCGCCGGCGCCTGTAGCGTTGGCGGCATAGGCAAGCTTGCCGGTGTAGACCGCTCTCACGGCGCTAATGATTGTATCCCAGTTCGACTGATACGCGGAGCCGCTGAGAGTCTTGAATTCGCAACCGATCACGAAGACAGGAAGGTTCTGTTCTTGCGCGATGGTTGCGTAGTGGACGATGAAAGTCTGATAGCTCGCGAACCATGCGGAGACGTCGGTGGGCGCAAAAGAACCGCGCCAGATCCCATCGTACGAGTCGACCTGCGGTTTGAGAATGGGTGTAATTCCCGCAGCCTGCAGATTGGTGATGGCGGCGACGACAGCGGCGTCGGTGGGAGTGGAACTGCCGGCAGAAATCGTGTTCGAGGTGTAAGTCGAGACGTACTGCGTTGCCAGCACGGTCGCGTAGTTGGCGCCGACGCCTGCCATATCGGCAGCCGAGTTGGGACCCTGGGGTGTCTCCAGATACTCGGTTGACTGGTAGGAAGTATAGGCGACACCGTTGTAAGTGAATCCGGTTTGACTCTGGGCCTGGGCCTCTGAGGCAGTTCCCAGAAGAGCAATACCTGCCGCAAGGCATGCCGCAATGCTCAAATGCGCCGTGCGAAAGAAAGCAGAGTGAAAATAATTCACGGCTTCACCCCAGTCTGCGTCAGGCACCAGCTCGGCACGGCCACCCGGTCGCCGCTGCGCAGGCCACCGATGCCGCCCACCTGCTTTGAAGCCGAACATTCCTGGCGGGCCGAACAACCGTTTGTGCATCCCACAATCTTCGTCACGTCAATCTGCACGGAGCGAATGCTGAAGTCCCTTACGGTTCCGCAGAAGCCGCTTCCCTGCCATGGGCGCACACACACCGTGTCTCCCACCGACTTGCCAGACGAGTGCGCGCCAGCCGAGAGCAATGCGGCTGTGATATCCGTTTGTCCGTTGGTTTCGGCAACTTCAAGTGCGGTTCCTGTGCCCCGTGTGGCCAAATTAAGATTTGCGCCGGCTGCGATGAGGGTGCGTACAACCTCAATGTGGTTGCTTTGAACCGCTGCGATCAGCGCAGTGCGGCCGTCCACCGCGGTGGCATTCACACCTGCTCCCTGCGCGAGAAGGGAACGAACTGTGTTCACCTCTCCCGCCGACGCAGCAACAATAAGCTGCGTGAACCCGTGTGAGTCGCGTGTGTCCAGGCTGGGTTCCGGTTGCGTGCTGGACCGTCCCTGAGCACTCGCGCAGAAAGAGAGAATCACAAACGACAAAATCGTCATGAACAATTCCAAATTTAAAAGTCGAAATGCAGGGACTCTTCGTTCAAGCATCCTTGAGCGTAAGCACATTGCTTTGGTCTCCATTGGTTATAGGGATGGAAGCTTTCAAAAACTATTGCTTGTCAAAGCAAGAGGAGGTGGCATACCGCGATTCGAGCGCTCGCGCACAAAATGATTCCAGCTCATCGCCCGTCTCCGAGCGATGAGCCCTATTCTCCGCTTGAACCGCCAGTTCTATTGCACCGTAACGTTGATTGTGAAGGGCAAGGAAACCTGGTTTTGACTGCCGTAGATGGTGACGGGACCGGTCGGAAGCGTGATCACCTGCGTACCGACCTGCTGCGCCGTGATGGTGACTGCGTAAGTGCCTTTAGGCGTAGTTAGAACCGATGCAGGGCTCAGGTTTGTGGTCGAGCAGGCCGTTAGACTCAAGGAGAATGCGCCGCTGATAATGGCCAAACAAATCATCAACAGAAGTCGCCCCTTCTCGTTGATCCTTCGACGGAAGAGCAGACCTATCATTCCAAAGCCGAACATTGCCGCGAACGTGAGCGGCGCAGGCTGTGCGAGCTCACTGGTGGTCGTGGTTCCCACCGTTACGTTGGTGTTGATCGTGACCGTTGCCAGTCCCGGAGAGCACTCGTCGTCCGCCGCAGTCGTACCCGCGCATGGAATATCCACGGCTGTGGGGATATTCGAATCGGGGTTGGGATAGGAGAATGAGCAGGTGGAATGCGGCGGCAGGTTGTCGCACGCCAACGACACGGGGAAGTTGTAATCATTGAGTTGCTGGTTCTTGCCGGCAAAACCGTACCCGAGAATCGACGTCAGCGTCAGACTCGCGCTCGCCGTGCTTCCGGCGGTCACGTTGAGTGAAGGCGCCGAGGACGTGATGATCAAGGCGGGAGTAGCCACAACCTGGAACGTGGTTGGCTGCCCTGTATAAGCAAGGTAATTCGCATCCCCGTTGTAGGTCGGAGTAATCGTGTGCGTGGAGGTGATCGGGTAATACGAGACGTTTTGGATCATGGGCAGGCAATCGGTTGGGAATGTAGCCTGACCGCTGGAATTCAACGGCTGGACACCATCGTTTGTCGCTGGGCACCCCACGCCTGTGTAGCTAAGGCCAGGAGCAACGTCGTTGAATGTGACCGTGCCCGTGGGCTGGCCGGCGGCGGCACTGACGGTCACGACAAAGTTATACTCCCAGTAATCCGCCGAACCATCGTACGGCGTGGAGCCATCCGACTCCAGAACATACGGCAAGAAAGGTGGTGGATTGACCGGCAGAGCAAGAGCTGAGATTGCGGACTTGGCAATTGTGCCGGTTGTGTTGGCCGTCGATTTGCCGAAGGTTCGATCGCCCTGGTAGGAAACGGTAAAGGTGTTGCTTCCTGCGGCCACCGGGGACAAGGTCAGCGTAACCGAACCATCCTTCAAGGTTCCCGACACAGAACCAACCGTCCCAGTGGTTGTGGTAAAGGTAACGGTCACGGTCCCGGTAGGAACGCCCGTTCCGCTGGATGGCGCCACCTTTACTGTGACCTGGGTGTTAATAACCTCTGAAGTGCTGGTCACGGAGATGCTTGAAACTGATGTAGCCAGCGGCGCGCCTACTCCGGTCGCATCGACGATGTTGGGGGCGTTTGCTGAATTACTGGCGATCCCGATGGTACTAGTCAGAGTGCCCTGATCTCCCGGTCCGGGATTGAAATTAACGTCGCCCTCGCAGTTGGCGCCTGCGGCAATCGCGGTCCCCACGCAGCTCTCATCGGTCGCCGTATAGTCGAGCGAATTCGAGCTGGTGTAGCCGGTGACGGTGAGGGGTGAGTTGCCTTCGTTCACAACGGTAAACGGTAAGGTAGCAGTTGAACTGTCTGTGGCCAGCGTACCTAGATTCAGCGTGCCATTTGCGGTGACAAGATGCACGCTAAGCGCCGTTCCATCGGCAAGATAGGTGTTCCCATAGTTGTCAACGGCAACCGCGGTGGGTGAGGTCACACCAATCGCGACTTTGGACTCGTCGGCCGGAACAAGTGCGCCGCTCACGAATGGAATCCGCTCCGTGCCGCCGGACGAAGAAACATACACAGCGCCCGAGGGATCGATCGCCACTCCGGTGACGTTGCTGAGTGAACTCAGGAGGGTCGATTGCTGGCCATTCGATATCTCAAAAAGGTTCGCGCCATCGACCACATACAGATTGTTACTTGAATCAACAGCTACATCGGATGGCGCAGTGAACCCTGCAGTGAGAAAAGTCTCCGACTGGCCAAATGCGCCGGCCGATCCTCCCAGGTTGTACAACTCCACAACCCGCGCGTTCGTTGGGTCGGCAACATAGAGATGACCGAGTCCATCCGCGGCAAGTTTCAGCTGCGTGCCCAATCCGCTAACCAGCGTGATCTGTCCAGCGGTATTTAGCGCGCCAGATGCGAAGGGGATCTCGTACACATTGGTGCTATCCGCGATGAAGACATCACCGTTCCCGTCAACTGCGACTCCCGTTGGAGCTGTCAATCCCGTGCCTATGGAGACACCTGTAGAGGACGCGCCAGAACCTGCCGCATACATCAGAACCTGGCCGAGCCCGGCGTCCGCAACGTAAATATTGCCCATCGCGTCGGTCGTGACCTGACTCGGAGTCTTCAGCCCGGAGCCGATCGTTGACTCCAGCGCTGGAGTTGCGGCAATGGACGGAGCAAGTCCGGTGCCATGCAATGTGGTCGTTGCAACCGTCGTGTAAGTTGTCACGCCACCGGCTGTTTGCGCTGTCTGCATCAGCAACTGCGCCGACACACTGCCCACATGCTGTGGATTCAAGGCCACATTGAGCGAGCAGTTGGTCACCGCGTTCCCTTGTGCACTGGCGGGAATCGGATAGGTGGTTCCCACCGCGCAGCTTCCACCACTGACAGTCACAAAGTCCGGCGTCGCAACACCGTCTTCCTGAATTACGAACTTTGCCGGAGTGACAGATCCAGAGAACGAGTAATACACAGTTGCTGGAGTGGTGCTTTGCACGCCGACTGCCGAAGAGCCTAGCTCGCCGTTGCCGAGGCCAGCGGTCCCGGCATATTTGAGGCCATTCCAAAGGGATGGGAGCGGAATGTAAAGCGTGTCGCGAGTCGAATCAACTGCGATTTGTCCTTGCGGAGGAGCCGGAGTCAGCATGATCCAGGCAGCCGGGTTGAGAGTCCCAGATTGATTGGGGACCATGTATACGCCGGCGCTGCTGTCGCCGACATAAAGGTTGCCGGCTGCATCCACGGTTGCGCCGCTGATGCTTGAAAGCACGGGCACCATCTTCCCGGCGTTCGCCCCGGTTCCCGGCATCACCGGTTCAACGTCCACGAGGCCCTTGTCGTTGGCAAGTCCCGTTGTTCCCGCAGGGATCAAGAGAATTCCGGACAAGCCGTTGTTTTCGAAGATGTAAATGTTCCCTGCGTTGTCAATCGAAAGCGTCTGCGCTCTCGCGGTAAGACTGGTGATGACGGTCTGCAGATTCGATGTGTTGCCGGAAGAGTCAATGGTGAACGAATACAGCGCTGGCTGAGGCGCGCTATTTTCTGTGCTCAATACAAAAGTGCCGCTGGAATTGATCGCCAGTCCGGCGCTTTGAAAGTAGTACCCGCCGATATTCAGACCGCTACCCGGGTTGGTATCCGCTGCCGTATTCCAGGTCCCGGTCGTTGCGTTGTAGGGAATTCGTTGCAGGCCGCCATTCCAGTTGTTATCGATCCAGAGGTTGTTCCACGGGTCGAGAGCAATACCGCTGTTGGCGTATCCCCCCCCAGGACCTAAATTGGGAGCAGCAATCAAATTAATCTCCGGTCCGCCGCCGGCGGGAAATTGATAGAGCGCCCCTTTCTCAAAGTCTGCGACGAGAAATATCCCGTTGCTGGAGAGCGCCGTGTCCCAAACCTGGCCCCATGCTGCCGGACTCGCCAACGGCGGCAGGCCATTGACAACACTGGACGTCACCAGCGGCGATGCGCCTTGCCCTGCGGCCCCGTTACACAAGCAGAGACCCGAAAGCAGCAGCGTAAACACGACGCCTGCAAACCTGCGCTGAGCGGTGAACGACATGGTGGCCATAAGATTCCTCCCAAAAACTCGTATCGAACTTTCCTAGAGTGGCTTCACTCCACTCGTGGTCAGAGGCTTCCCTTTTCTTCCTCATGCGGTGAGCTGCCTCAAACTCCCCGCATGCACTGCTTCATCCTGCGCCCTTGCTCAGCTTCTACTGCACCGTCGTGGTCAGAACAAACAACGGTGTAGTCAGCGAGTTCTGCAGACCTGTTTGCGGATTCACGGTGATGATCTGCACCGGATACGTGCCCGCCGGTGTAGTCACCTTGGGCGCGGGCGGTGGTGTCGAGTACCCGGCATTCGTGCATGCGGTAATGCTCATGAATGCGCCGGAGAGCATTACCGCAAGGCAGATCAAACTCAGATAACTGTTGAATCTCTTCCGCCCGGCAATCAGGCCGAAGATTCCCAGGCCAAACAAGCAGGCCATTGACCAGGGCGCCGTCCGTGCAATTGAACTCGATGTTCCGCCGTTGACTGGCACGTTTGTGCTGATGGTCACCACGATGGTTGAGGCGGCAGTCGGATCCGTACCATTTCCAACCCCGATTTCGGGATTGTTAAATGTGCACTCGGACCAGTTGGGCATGGTGGCAGTGACGCATTGCACATTCACTTGCTGATTGAATCCAACCAGCGGCTTGAGCGTAAGGGTTACCTGGTCCGGCGTTCCGGGGGTGATCGATGTCGTGCTTGGTGTTGCCGTAATCTGCACGCTTGGAACAATCACTTGAAAGGCCGGTAGAGCGAAGTTCACGGACGAGAAATTCACATCGCCGTTGTAGACGGCCGTAAGGTTATATGTTCCAAGAGGGAGATTTGCAGTTGAGAAGACTGCGTTCCCGTTGGCATCCAACGCGATGGCCGGTTGAGTAGGATCGACCGGTGTGCCGTTCTGCAGGAAGCTCACCGTCCCGGTGGGCGTACCCACGGTTGAGGTCACCGTTGCCGTGATTGTTGTTTGCGATGCCACGTCGATATAGGTGTTTCCAGCCCAGACCGTTACAAAATCTGGGTTGAGCGTGCAACTGGTCGCACTTGCTGGACCGCAGCCTGGTGTGCCCAACGCCAGCACTGGTGAAATCGTGTTTACGGTGAACTTAGCCTTCCCACCGCTGGCAGCGAAGTCCGGAGGATTCCCTACCGTGCTCTCACCACCGTAATCCGCCACGGCCGAATAGGTGCCGCCCAGAAGGCCTGAGTAGGTGAACGTCGCAACCCCATTAGTGAGAGGCTGTGAAGCCTTCTTCTGCCCGGTCACTTCGAGAGTCACCGTCCCAGATGGCGTTGCGGCTCCTGCCCCCGAACCGGCGACAGTTACAGTCACGGTCACGCTTCCGGGGTAGTTGATGCCGCTCGAGGGTGTGATTACCACTGTGGTAGTCGAAGGAGTTCGCGGGTCGACGACCGCGTCTGCCGAGAGAGCGATGTTCACTGCTGGAGCGTTGGCGGCGTTGCTCAACACGGAAACGGAAGCGCTGCTCTCTCCGGCGGCGGAGGGCGTCAACGCAACGTCGAAATAGCAGGCAGTACCAGCCAGGAGCGGCATCGCGCTCGCGCATGCCGGACTGTCGTTGGGAGTTCCAACAGAATAGTCTCCGGCGTTGGGGCCGGTGAACAGATCGCCAGAGAAGGCCGAGAGCGTAAGCGGCGCATTGCCCAGGTTGAACAGTTGCGCTTCCTGGTCCGACTCGGCAAAAGGAACAATCTGGCCAAAGCTGATCGAGCCGCCAACGCCCAGTTGAGACATGCCGGCGGTCGAGCCAGATCCATATGTGGCATAGGCGTTCTCCATTCCGTCGAGCGCCACGCTAACTGGAATCGATCCACTACCCAGTGTTGCGGCCAACTGAACCGCACCATTGACATTCAGGCCGCCTGAGGATGCCTCATAAGGAATCCACCAGAGGCCGGTAGATTCAGCCACAAACACTGACCCTGACGGATCTACTGCCAGACCAGTGACCGGCGCGGAAAGCCCGCTCGTGATCTCGCTGCTGCCTCCGGAGGGTGTCAGTTCCCACAGTTTCGTTCCATCCGCTACCCACACATTACCCTGGTTGTCCGTGGCGATTGCCGAGGGTCCGGTAAATGTGACGCCGGATCCAATGGTGTTGATTCCGTGGCCCTGAAGCAGGAGGTCGATCTGCGGGTTCGAAACCTTGACGACCTGCTTCTTATCCTGGTCGGCCACATAGACATCGCCCGCCCCGTCGGCGGCAAGGTTCAGGTGGCTGCCGAGTCCGGTCTGAAGCGTTGTCTGCTGCTTCGGTGCCAGTGCGCCATTGATAAACGGAATCTCAATGATGTTGCCCGAGTCTCCGATATAGAGGTCCCCTGCGCCATCGACTGCCACGCCAGTGGGCGCGGTCAGGCCCGTCCCTAGCGCCGTTCCGACCACGGAATTCGATCCTGCCGGATACATCTCGATTGCGCCCAGCGTGGAGTCGGCGACATACGAATTCCCCAGCGAGTCGCCCGCCACCTGCTCCGGTGCCTGCAATCCCTTGGCGACAGACTGTACTGCGGCCGGGGAGAGAACTGACACAGCGGGGCCTTCTCCAACGCCGTTCAAATAAGCATTGCTGCCGGCGATGATGTTTTTGCTCGAATCGAGTATCTGCAGTTCGCCGCTCACGCTACCCGCTGCGGTCGTATTCAACTGCACGTAAAAGGAGCACCAACTGTTCTGCGTCGCGACTGTGTCCTGGGATGCGAAGGCCGGATATGCGGTGCCGGCCGTGCAAGGCTGCACCGCCGGAACCACCGTTGGATCCGGATTTGGATTGGTGGTGATGGTGGTGAAGTTACCCGCTCCCGGCAGCGCGTATGTGAAACTCCCCGGGGTCGTTGCCTGGCTGAAGCTATAAAAGACCGTCTGCGTGGCCCCCGCGGTTCCAACCGGAGATGCGCCGAGATTGGCAGATCCCGGAGCCCATTGCACAATTCCTGACGTGGTGCACGTGGCCGGATCGAGGGACGTGCAGGCTGGAGCCTTGGTGCCGGCGGGCGCCCAGTTGCTTCCACCGTTCCCATTGGGAATCCAGATATATCCCCTTGGGTCGATCGCAACGCCGAATCCGGCAGCGACCGGGGAAACCTCGACCGCATCGTTCCAGACCAGATTGGGCGCAGTGGGAGTGCCTTCATTAGGCACCATGAGGACCAGGTCTACCTGGCCGCCATAGGAATTCTGATCGTTCTCGCTGGAAAGATAGAGGTTTCCAGCAGCGTCAAAGGTCATGCCCTTGAAATTGAAACCGGCTGAGGCAGGGTCGATGCGCGTCAGCGTTGACTCCAGTGTTCCTGTTCCGTCGCCTGTAAGCGGCAGTGTTGCGGTAGCGGGAATCTCCCGAACGCCCGTAACTCTTGAACTCGGCGACGAGTAAACATTCTCCAGGAAAAAAATGTTTCCGGCATGATCCTGTGCGACGAGATTGCCATTGGTGAACATGCCCGTGATAACGCGCACCACCGTTCCGGGATTGCCGTTTGCGTCGATGGTAAACTTGTCGATTTCACCGCTGTTGGACCAACTCACAACCATGTTGCACGGAAAGCCATTGTCGCAGTTGATTGAAACGTCCTGAGGCTCAATCGCGGTAGGTACGCCGCTCAGGGTGACGCTTGGAGAGTTGGCCCAGTTGGAAGCCGAACTGAAGGTCCACGTTCCGGAGGCCGCGTTGTAGGGCACTCGAAGGAAGTGGACGGCACTGCCATAGCGGTCCGTGATGTAGAGCGTGTCGTTGGCGTCCAGTGCCATGCCTGAGTTCCAGAACGATCCAGAAGCTTCCAGCGTTGACCCGTTCGATGACTGGCCGGTCGGAGCCGGTCCCACAGCCAATGTCGGCGCCGCTGCACCGGGCGCCCATTGATAAAGATTGCTTACCGCGGTGTCGAGAAACAGCACACTGCCGTTATGCGCCACTTTGACGGAATAAATCTGGCTCCATTGGCCGGTGCTGCCGTGGCCAAAAGGAATCACCGAACCAGCCGTAACCGGAACCGGTGCTTTGATCGGCAACTGCGCCGGAGCGGCCCCGCACAACAGCAGGCCAGCAACCGGAATCAGGCACGCGTTCGAAGCAATCCGACGAAGCAAAACAGCAGACTCGATGGCCATACAACTCCTCCGAAACAATCTCGATCCAGACTTCTTCTGCGATCGGCATCTGCGCCGCCCGCATCCATCAATACGGCGTAAGACAGGTGCCGTACTTGCTAAATCCCGTACCCGGCCGGCTGGCGTCCGCCTTCCGGCTTATTGATCACCCTTCCACCCTTGGCTGATCATTCCGTGCAACAGCCCAGGGCACCATCCACTAGAACGAAAACTTTCCGCCCACTTCCACCAGGCGATTGCCAACCTTGATATTGGCAACGCCAAAGTTCTGGTGTGTCAGCACTGACTGGGTCAGCGCCTGCCCGACCGCCGCCTCCTGGAAACCGAGGATCAGGTTGCTTGTGTCAGAGTTATTGAACGAAACCAGCGGATGATTGAGAAAATTGAAGGCCGCGAACCTGAGTTGAAGCCTCTTTGCATCGCTAATTCGAAAATTCTTCAACAGCGTCACATCGTGGTCCATGTAATAGGGCCCGTGAATGTATGGCAGACGGAACGCTCCATTCGACTCCGGCTTGGGTATACCGAACCCAAGGGGATTGACGAACTGGTGAGCGGACTTCCCTCCTACCACTTTGCCCACCACCGTAGGCATAAGCTGCACATCTGGCGTGCCCAGCCATACCACCGGGTTCATGCTGGTCACGCAAAACGACTCGCCCTGCGAATTTGGTGGGATTCCGTAAGTCGTCTCGCAGGTGGAATCCGATTGCGGATTCGATTGATTCTGGTACTCGGTTTGCACCGGCAGCACCGAGCCATACCCGAAGCCGAAGTTCTCGCCCTGCTCGGAGGCCAGCGGGAAACCGCTTTCCACCGTTGAAACTCCGGAGATCTGCCATCCGTTCAATGACTCGGAGAGAATCCTGCCATCCCCTTTGTAGCGTCGTCCCAGGTCCAGCAGGTAATACACATTGAACACGTTGGTCCGATCGAAAGGCACGGGGTTGTAATCGTTGCGAAGATTCACGGGGTCCGCAAT
>JBEKDE010000195.1:0-36302 GCA_050014515.1 Occallatibacter sp. | reverse complement strand
CCAGCTTCTCCTTTACGTGTGCTTTGGTCGGCTCACGTTTGGAGTTTCTTGGATGGACTCCCGTAAATGTCAAACTGCTACTGCCACCCCGGCAGAGCCGGGGGATCTCCTCACCCTTTAGGTAAGCACTGTCAAACGGAGATTTCATGCGCTCTATTCTTTCATGGTAAAGTGATGGCATGAAGATAGAGCCTTCATCATCGCCTACTGAGAACGAGACGTTCGTTTCCGCGCTGCGGCGCGTTGTGCGCGCGCCACAGAAGGACGCGCAATCCGCGATTCAGGCGGCGAAACGAGGGCCAGTTTTGCCGCGAGAGCGATACAAGTACGTCCCCGCAAAGGACCGCGTTTAGCATATAGCCGCCTCCTTCCCGGTCAATTCCCTCCATGTCAAACGCTTGCCATCGACCTGAGCAAGAGCCTTAGTAAAGCGGTCGCCATCGTGCATAGGCGCGTCTTTGGTGCTGCGATTGTTGAACCGGAAGCATTGTTCCGCGAGATAGCTGTCCATGTGGAACGCTTCGACCGCAACGTATGTCCCTCTGAGTGTCCGTTTCAGGCACGACCAAAAGTTTTCAATCCCCTGGGTGTGCACGAACGGCATAGAGAATTTCTGGTCATTGCTTAAGCGGGGATTGCGGGGAACATATGTAGCCGTCGAGCCGTTCCATCTTGACGCCTATGTAGACGAGCAGGTTTTCCGGTTTAACAATCGGGCGACGAAAGATAATCCCCTAGACGATGCCGATAGATTCGTCCTGGCAGTCTCACAGATCGCCGGAAAGAGATTGACCTATGCCGAATTGACCGGCAAGACAGACCAACCCAGTAGTGTCTAATCCTGAGAAGTTGAAGAGGCGGCAGGGACGCGGGAAACGGAAGTCTTAATCCGTTTCCCTTTTTCTTTCTTTTCCGCCTCTTCCCGCTCTTTAATCGTCGTCTTTGACACTCCCATGATTTGCCGCATGGCTGCGGTGAACTTGGCGAATTCGGGATTGTCGGGAGGCTTCTTCATTAGGCGCTAGTATACTCCCGAATCAGGGGGAAGGACTTCGTGGCGGGAATGAAACGGTTCTACTGCACAGCCGAAATATACCGAAATAGACTTGAAGATGTTTTGAATGAATGGGGAAGTCGAGGGTGGGAACTCGTAACCCTTACCCTTATTCCACCACCGGAGGAATACCGTGGACCGGACCTTTTTCTTGCCGTTTTTAAAACTCCAGATGAGAATTCAAAATAGGAGACGGCAGAAATGAGTCCAGCCCCACCAAAATACGGAATACGTGCTATCTGTGAGATTTGGGTAACTTTGGAACGCGAGAACTGGGCGCTTCGAAAACTCTTGCATACTTTGGGTCAATCGAACGCAAGCATTCAGCGAAAAGTGGTCTCGTATCTAAAGTCTGAGGATTATCGGCAATCTGCGATTCAACAGATGCACAAATTATGCGAAGAAACCATAAAGCGTTTGCCCGTGTCCGATCTCGAAGAGTTGCTTGCAGAAATGCCGATAAAAGGTCCACATCAATAGATGTGTGAGATTCTGATGGAGGAATCAAAATGGCACCCGTGAGAGTGACCTGCCCCCGGAAAACTCAGCCAAGGAAAACTGGAGTTCTCTCGTAATCTGAACGGGAGTGACCTGCCCCCGGAAAACTCAGCCAAGGAAAACTGGAGTTCTCTCGTAATCTGAACGGGAGGACTGGGGATGAAGAAGAGCCGGTACACGGAAGAGCAGATCATTGCGATCCTAAAGCAGCATGAGGCCGGAGTGAAGACGGCAGATCTCTGCCGGGAGCACGGGATCAGCGACGCTACGTTTTACAACTGGAAGGCGAAGTATGGCGGCCTGGATGTGAGCGAAGCGCAACGTCTGCGCCAAATGGAAGATGAGAATCGGCGATTGAAGTCGCTGGTTGCCGATCTGAGTCTGGACAAGGAAGCGCTGAAGGCGGTCATCCGAAAAAACGGCTGGAGCTTGCCGGTCTGAGAGAGGACATTGCGTTCGTCTCGGCGGGATTTCATTTGAGCGAACGCAGGGCCTGCAAGCTGCTGGGCGTGGATCGAGCCAGCTACCGGTACGAGCCGAGGCCGGATCGGAACGCGGAGCTGCGCGACGAGTTAATAAAGCTGGCCAGACAGAAGCCGCGCTACGGATATCGAAGGCTGCATGCGGTGCTGGAGCGTCGCGGACAAGCGGTGAACGTGAAGCGAGTCTATCGGCTATATGTTGAGCAGGGGCTGGCGGTGCGCCGACGCCGGCGGAAGCGGCTGGTGCGCGACCATATCTCAGAGCCGCGCCTGGCGCGGGCCAATCAGGAGTGGGCGATGGACTTCATCGTGGATGGGCTGGCGAGCGGACGCATGGTCCGCATCCTGAGCGTGGTCGACGCCTTCACCCGCGAGTGCCTGGCGCTGGAGGCAGATACCAGCCTGGGCAGCGGTCGAGTCACTCGTGTCCTGGAGCGGCTCATCGACGAACGAGGCCTGCCGGAGAGCCTGCGCTCAGACAACGGACCGGAGTTCACATCAAGACGCATGCTGGGCTGGGCAGAAGAACGCAAGATCAGCCTGATTCATATCCAGCCAGGGAGACCTATGCAGAACGGACACGTTGAAAGCTTCCATGGACGTCTTCGCGACGAATGTCTGAACGCGAGCTGGTTCCGCACACTGAATGACGTACGGCGAACCCTCGACAACTGGCGTCGGGAATACAACTGCGAGCGGCCTCACAGCTCGCTTGCCTACAGAACACCTGCTGAGTTCAGCAGAGCCCTGGGCTATGGAGATGTGGAAAGCAAACAGCGCTTCCCACTTCCCCACAGCCCCGACTACGACGGCGAGATATACTCGCACACAAACCTGAATCGAGAAACTCCAGCTATAGATGGCTGAGAAAAACGGGGCAGCTCAAGAGTCACTCACCAAAATCCTTCCGATGATGAGTCCAATGAGAACCTGAAAGAAGAACTGGAACAGATCAACACCAAACTAGACACCGCAATAAGCGAATTGGCAAAGATCACTGCACTGATTGTGGAACTTCAGCAGGATGTCTACGCGCTGTCAAAGGAATAGATTTCCCGCGATAAAAAATCCCCGCCATCGTGTGCGCGTCGAGCGCTTCAAAACGGTCTGTGTGCCTTTGCATGATCTTGGATATTCGCTGCGCCAGCGCGATAACCCGCCCGTCTCGATCTGTCTTTTGTGTGGCCATAGATACACCTCTAGTACCCATCTAAGACACACTCAAAATTCCGTGTCAAGAGTTAAGTTTAACATTTTAAAACTATTTAGCATCGACTTATAGGCGTACAAGTCAGTTTTTAATTCCAAGGCGCAGGATAACCATTTTCCTGAATATAAGGTAAGTGTCGTGTTTCCATAGGCTTAATAATTATGGTGTGCCATGTATATTTATGCCTCTCCAGTGCGCTGAAAACAGAAGACTTACCCCAAACACCCCTAGGGGGGTGGAGGTGGGCAAGGGCCACAAACCGGTCACCTGCCTGACAGATTGAGCCCGGATTCTTCCTGTCGCAGTGTGCCGTACGCCCCCATCAATTGGATGGAAAACAACCCGGCCCGATGCGAGCCCCCGCGAGCGGCTGCTCCATGCAATGGCGGCTGATGCATGCAATAGTGCGACGAGACGTACGCCCAGTCCCAGTTGCGGCTTTTTCCTGCCGCAACCTGAGACAACCCGATGCGAGCCCCCGCGAGCGGCTGCTCCATGCAATGGCGGCTGATGCATGCAATGGAGGCTGCTCCATGCAATGGCCTGTTATGCTATTCGGTTAGCCCCTCATAATTTTTCCTGCCAGGAAGGAGATCCATGACCACCGATTACCGCAACTTTCTAGCTCTCTCCTACGACGAACTGGAAGAGAAGAACCTCGCCGCCAAAGCCGATCGCACCAACCGTGTCCCAGCCGACAAGATCCGCGAGCAGCGGATCAAGTACCTCACCGACGAGAAGAGGATCAAGGCCGTCACCGTTCTGTTTTCCGATCTCGAAGGCCGTCTTCATCTGCTCGACTACGACAAGAAGTTCCTGCTCGGTGCCTATGAGAACCTGACCTTCGACGGCTCTTCCATCCGCGGCTTTACCGCGCAAAAAGAGAGCGATCTGCGCCTGGGCATTGACTGGAGCGCCTTCTACTGGGTGCCCGCCGACGTCTTCGGCAACGGCAAGGTGCTGGTCTTCGGCACGGTCATCGACAAGGACGGCACGCCCTACTCCGGCGACCTGCGCGGCGTGCTCAAGCACTACTCCGACAAGCTCTATGCGGAGAAGAAGTACACGCTCAACGCCGCCAACGAAATCGAAGGCTTCCTCTTCGCAGGCAAGGACGCGGAGCGCAAGTTCCACGAGACCGGCAAGTTCGAGTTCATCAACACCGGCGGCTACTATCACGTGCTGCCGCTCGATCCGCTCCGCCAGTTCATTGACACCTCGGCCGAAGTGCAGCGCGCCATGGGCTTCCAGAACGAGAAGGACCACCCCGAAGTTGCGCCCAGCCAGTTTGAAATCAACTACGGCTACGGCGAAGTGGTGGCGGCCGCCGATCAGATTCAGCTCTACAAGCTGCTCACCCGCCAGGTAGCCAACAACATGGGCTACACGGCCAGCTTCCTGCCCAAGCCCGTGGTCGGCGTCAACGGCAGCGGCATGCACACCAACGTCTCCATCTCCGAAGGCAAGACCAATCTGTTCTGGGATCCCAAGGGTCAGGAGCAGCTCTCCGGCTTCGGTTGGGAGTTCATTGACCGCATCCTCACCTATGCGCTCGACATCTGCCTCATCCTCAACCCAAGCGTGAACGCGTATCGCCGTCTTGACCCGCACTTTGAGGCGCCCAACCAGATCAAGGCATCGGCCACCGATCGCGGCTCCATGGTGCGCGTGCCCATCGGCAACTCGCGCTCCATGCGCGTTGAGGTCCGCTCCGTCGCTCCCGACGCCAACCCCTACCTCA
This sequence comes from Occallatibacter sp., assembly GCA_050014515.1. Classification (GTDB taxonomy): domain Bacteria; phylum Acidobacteriota; class Terriglobia; order Terriglobales; family Acidobacteriaceae; genus Telmatobacter. Next base: position 31,317 of record JBEKDE010000195.1, on the reverse strand, counting down.
CCCTTTATTCGATCTTCAAGACCGGCATCGACGGTACCGCTGCGAAGATCGACAACCTGCGCCAGGCGCAGCGCTATCTGCCCGACCACATTCAGGCCGCCATCGACGACTTCAAGGCCTCCAGCTGGATCGCCGAGATCCTCGGCGCCGATGTGCAGGGCCGTTTCGCTGACCTGAAGCAAGCCGCCGCCAACCGCTCCCCGCGCGACCTGGGAACGTTTGTCAAAGGCTCCGAGGTCCAGTACCACCACGAAGTCTACAACCAGTCCCTCTGGAACAACTTCTAGAGAATCGCAATTTGATTCGCGTCATAACAACTAGGGCGGCTCAAGCGGCCCTAGTTGTTATTGATCTACACTGCTCCGAACTGAACCTAGAGCTCTTCCTTACGCAGAACAGATTTAGCTCCATCTCGCGGGTCCACGTGAACCATCACGGAGCGCGCTTTGTAAGAGGCTGCCCACGCTTGCGCTTCACCCTCCTCGTCGAACATACGGCTGTATTCGCCCATTTGCAGTTCAGGATTGCGATAGAAGTAGGTAAGAGTGGCCTCGTAGCCAATGACACGCTCTCCATATCGGGTCTGCTCAGTTTGTTTAACGACGCTGACAACGTCGATGACGGCCGAGACTCTTGCCCACTCCCGGCCGCGAATCCCGTCAAGCCATTGAGCAACGAATTTCCAGTAGCGTGACGCGATTGAAATGACCGCGAATGCGATGATAAACGGGATTACGTACCAATCGAAACTTGAATCCCGTGCAATGATGCTTAGAATTGGCAGATTCATGCGAATGACCCTTCCTGAGGATCCTGCCGATTATCGCACGGCTGAAAGGCTGCGTTTACGTGGGCAGCACGCCAGTCCTAACTTACCTTCGTATATCCAATTCCAATCAGCGTCGCAACCTTCTCCAGCGTCCCAGCCACGTGCCCCACGCCCACCGCGCAATGATGCGTCGGTCCCTCCGCATTCCACGCGTTCACAAATCCGCGCGCACCCAGCGGAAACTTGTACCTGCTGTTCGTGTTTCCAATTTCAAGAATCGGCCCTTCCACGCACTCGCCCTCCGCAACCACCAGCTTGAAGCGCGACTCCGCATCTTCCACCACTGACAACAGCGTCACCGGTCCATGCTTCACGCTCATCTCCACCGAAAGTCCGCGGCCCACCTTGCCGTGATAAACCGTCAGCGGCCGCACCTTCGTCTTGCCCTCCGCAATCGCGATATGCCCAGGCCCATCGTGTCCCATCAAGACCACGTCGTCGTTGAAGTCCATCGCGTAGTATTCGGTGAACGAACCGCCCGCGCCCAGGCAATCCATCATCTTCATCGCCAACGCGTTTTTCACCTCGTACTCGCCAGCGACTGGAATGTGCCGCGCCGTCAGCAGCGACGTGCCCAGAATGATCGAGCTCATCGTATCTTCGTTGGCTGCATTCCCGGAACCTTTGTAGAAGTATGCCATCGCGCTCAGCTCATAATGTGCGACAAACGCATCCAGCGCGACTGAAGTGCGCGCGGCCCTTCGCAATTCCTCTTCAGCGCAGTCCGCCTGCACATCAAACAACGCGCGAAACTCCGTAACCCTCCGCGTCAACGCCGATTCATCCACCGCTGCAGCCAGCGCGCTCAGCTCGTCTACTTCCAGCAGTTCCACATGTGTGCCGAAGACAATCGACACCAGCGTCACATCGGTCATAATGTCGAGCATGCCGCTATAGTAGTGGCCCATCAGCCCCAGCCGCGTCTGCGCCAGCTTGGACCGCACGCGCGCCGCCATCAACCACTCCTCAATCTCCACCCAGGTCGCCGCCTGATCCAGAACGCCGGTCACCTGGTGAAACGGAATCCCCGCGCGCTTCAGCACATTGGCAAACTCTGGCACCGGGCAAGCCGAACAATACGCGAGCCACTCGCCGGTCATCGCCGTGCGATCCTTCATCTGATTGAACTTCTCATAATCAATCGCCGCTTCTGGCTGCAGATTGAGCACGATCACCGGCACGCCCGCGCGCTGCACCAGCGGCAGCACAGTATTTGAAAGTGCATAGGTGGTCACATAGAGAAACAGCACGTCGATGTCTTCGCGCCGGCACTGATGCCCTGCCTCAAGCGAACGCTGCGGCGTGTCAACTAAACCGAGCTCAACGACCTCAACACCAGGCTGAGTCAGCCGCCCAGTAACCTGCGACAGGTAGCCTTGCAGTCTCTGCTCAAGTCCCGCAAACTGGCTCCAGTAGGCCTCAAGCCCAAGGCCGCAAAGCCCCGCGCGCAGCGCTCGATCGCTCATCTCGTCCTGCTCCGTCTTTCCCTGAATTCCACTTCGTGTTCGCAACTCAACCAAGAACCATCCAGGCTATGGCAGATAAAAAACCTCTTCCAGCATCGGGAACCGCTCACCCGGCCGCAGCCCATCCAACGGAGCAAAAAAAGGCGCCATCGCCTCTTGCCAACGCAGATTCACTGGATGGTTTTCAATCTTGCTCCATGTCGCTTCAAAGTCCGCGCAGCGCAGCGCAAGAATCAGCAGATCGTCCCTGCGATAGATCGAATACTCGCTGATGCCCGCGCTCTTCAGCAACGACAGCATCTCCGGCCAAACCGCGCGGTGCGCCTCTTCATACGCTTCCGCCGCGCCCTCGCGCAATCGCAGCATGAACGCATACCTTTTTGGTTCAGCCGATTCTGTTTTCATGTCGTTACCAATTGACCACCGTCACTGCAAATGGTTCCAGCTTGATCTTGCCGCCCAGCGGCATAACGCTCCGCGGCGGTCCGTCTCCGGTCATCTCGTCCACCGTCAGAACGCTCGCCTTCTCTCCATCGGGCAGCGCCAGCTCAATCGTTGCATTCCGCTTGTTCACCAGCAACAGTCTGTGGCCTGAGGAGGTAACAAAGCCCTGCGCCTCCACATCTCCTGCATGATCTCCTGTGAACGTCGTCTCCACAAGGCTATCGCCCGGATGGAACGAATCCTTGATCAGTTTCAGCACCCAAAAGCGCGCGTTGGGCTTGTTGTTTTCCCAATTCATCATGCTCACGCTGGGAAACTGCGTCGGATACCCGATCAGCTGCGACTCGCCGATCACGTCGATCTTCAGCCGTGAAAGCTCAATAAACATATAGGCGTAGAGCGCACCGGCTACATTCCAATAAGCAGCCGGCGGAGGCACTTTGTCCCCAGCCGTGTTGTCGGTCGGCAGAATCACCCCGAGTTCATCGATCGTCGTGCGCGTATCCGGCGACAGTCTCTTGCGAATCGCCTCGATATACCGTACCGAGTTCAGAAAGCCGTTGGCCTGGTCGAACATAGTGTACTGCCAGGTGTCCGCCGTCTCTCCCTTCAGAGGCGTCGCGTAGAAGTGATATGAAATCATGTCCAGCGGAATTCCCGGCCGGTGATTTTTGTGATCGAGAAAATATTCAAAGTACTGCGGGCTCAGGCTCGGCATGGCCAGCGCCATACCCACAAACTTCGTCTGCGGGGACACCGCGTGGATTGCGCTCACAATCGCGTCATAGCGCGCGGTGTACTGCTCCGGCGTAGTCGAGTGCTCAAACTCCGGCTCGTTTAACACCTCCCAATAGGGAAACTTGTAGTGGTAACCCGAGTCGTGCCGTAGACCATTCTCGTCCGTGAATCCGCCATTCACATACCAGCTCACCAGCCGCGCATAGTAGGCGCCAACCTCTTTGCCCGTGGGGTCGCGCAGTTCCGTTCCCTGCGTATAGTCCCAGTCCACCTGGTTCGCATCGGCGGGGTAAGTCACCGGCTTGTCCGTCTTGAACAGCCACGCCGGCATGGTGCTGAAGTTCATGATGGTCGAGTGCCCATCGGTGGCCGCTAGAAAATCCTTGGTCATCGGGTCGATCGCACTGAAGTCCCACGACGTCTTCTGCTCCGTTGGCGGCTCCAGCTCCGCAACCGCCAGCCGCGGATATGGAAGCCATGGCACGTAGCGCACATAGTCTGTACCTAGGTCCTTCACAGCCTTGTAGGCCGCAATGCTAAGCGGCTCGCCGTGCCGCAGAGGAGGATTCACCACCACCTGCAGGGTCGGCGTCGTCTTCGACACGAGCGTCACCTTCTCCCAATGAACAGTAAGCTGCGTGGGCTGTTGCCCGCCTGCGGCGATGCAAGCTCCAGTCGCAACCAGGCCCATACCAAAAGCATTTCGGATTGAAATTCCACGCAGCAGCAGTCCCATCGTAAAAGCTCTCCCAAGTTGCCGTAGTAAGTGTAGCGCGGCAAACATGGCCCATGGGAGCGAACAGTTTCTACACCGGCCAATAGCCCCAAAAGCAAAGCGGGGATCGATAAATCGATCCCCGCCTCGGCCTGGCTACCCATTCCCTTCTACTGGCAGACGCCTCCGCGGCCCGCGTTATAGATAGCCTGTACCTGAGCCTGCGTCAACGCCGCCTTGTAGACCTGAACGTCGTTAATCAAGCCAATGAACGGCCGGTTCTCGTTGACCTCCTGCCCAATCGCGAACCAGTCGTTACTCGGGTACGACACCGTTCCGTTCCACGTGGCGTCGTAAGCAGTTGCCGAAGGCTGGAGGACTCCATTGAAATAGACCTGGGCTGGATTGCCGGCCGACCGAACAGCCGTTATGAGAGTCCACTGGTTAAGCGGCACCTGCGACTGCGTGTCGGTCTCGTGCCAGTTTGACCCATCTCCGAGCTGGAATTGAATGTGGCCCGGCGGCACATCGCTCTCGCCATTGTCGTCTGTCGAGCCGTCGAACATGATTGAAGCGCCTGCGTAAACGCCATCTTCCTGGCTTCCCATGATGAACGCGAAGTTGCCGCTTCCGTTGTTGCCCGGCAGAGCGGTTGGATAAATCCACGCTGACAGCGTAATTGCGTCCTGTATCTGCAGGTTAGTAGGAACGGGCTGGCCGATCAACACGTACTCATCCGCCGTGCTCGAGTTCGCTAAGAAATTGAAGGCGTCCCCTACCTCGCCAAGAGCATATGTGACGCCATTCTCCAGCGTGCCGTTGTACCCATTCGGACTAAAGTCCTTTGCATTGTCGTTGCCCGGCCAGAAACCCTCAAGGCTGGAGAGTTGCGCCGAGCACACCGGCGTTCCCGTAGCTGGTGCGGAACAGGAAGCGTTGGTGCCTCCGTACTCGCCGTTGCAGCTCCATGCCCATCCGTAGCTCCCTGCGCTGTAGGGCTCAGTGACTAGTGAAGCCGTCCCTGTAGAGCACAGATTCCCAGCCGGCGCCGTGGAGGACGCCAGCCCGTTGGCGGTCCCGCATGTGCCATTGACCGCGGCGGTCGTGCCGGTCGTGAACTGGGTTTGCACGCCGTAGTTAACAAAATAATTTCCAGCCCAGTCGTACAGGTCCCAGCCTTCCGGATTCGACAGAACCACGCTGTAGATCGTCGACTCCGCCAGCGGCGCGGTCGGCGTAAGAGTTACAACAGTCTCGTTTGACCCATTGGTCGACAAGGCAAACGTTGTCGGAATCACCGTCGACGTGTTCGCGGTCTCCAGGTACACATGGTTGGAGTCAAACAAGGTCGGATTCATCGGCTCGCTGAACGTAATCGTCGGATGCACCGTCACGGCGACCCCCGTTGCATTGTTCGCAGGGGTCACGGTTGTGACTGTCGGGTTGGTCCAGTCGAAACCTGACCCAGTTGTGAAACTGCTCGTTGCCGGTGTGGCCGGATTGCCGTTCAGGTCAGTCACCGTCGCCGGCACGCTGAACGTGTACTTGGTATTCGGCTGCAGCGTGTATGGCAATTGCACCACCGCCAGCGTATTGCCAATCTCCGGATACACTGCGATGGGCTCGGCGGTCCCGCCCTGCGGCGTGAATGTAATGTTGGCCATCGAGTCCGCCGACACCGGCTCGTTGAACTGCAGTCCGAGACTGGTGTTGTACCACGGGTTGCCAGTCGAATTCAGGGGAACATTGGTTGCGCCGTTCACCGGGTTGGCATTGATCAGCACCGGGCCCACAGCCACTGAGCCATTACCGGTGTAGAAGTACGAATTGCCATTGCTTTCTCCGTTCCCGGTCAGGTCGATGCCTCCGGAGCAGTTGTAGTTGTACTCTGAATTGGCAAACAGCGCCGTCTTCGGAGTCATGGTCACCGCCATCAGATCCGAGGCCCACGCGTACGTAACCGGAATGGTCGCATTGGAGATGTAGCTGTACACGTAAGTGTTCGAAGACGTGATGCTGCTCGGATCGATTGGCTCCGAGTAAAGGCATGTGAATGAAGCGTTGGTCCCGATGCCGGTCTGGCCGCCGCCAAAGTCGAGCGTGACACTCGGTGTCGAGTAGTCGGGCAATGCAGCGGTCGTAAACGTCGAACTGGCTGAGGCAAAGCTGTTGCCCGCGTAGTCGAGCACCCCGCTCTCAGCCACCGACACTGAGGTGGAAGGCGGCAGCGGATTCACCGGTGTAAAGTAGGCACCGACCGCATCGTTAGTGCCGGAGTTGTAGGCAAACGACCATGTGCCGGGAATCGCGCTCCCGCCAATGGTTACCGTCGCGTTGGGCGTGGCGCCGGCATTGAACATCGCCCGGTTGATCGGCTTCGAGAACACCAGCCGGATATAGGCGTTGGTTCCTATGCCCGTCGTTGCGTTTGCCGGTCCAATAATCACCGTGCCGGAGGCGTTATCCGCCGTCGTGCCGGTGGTGAAGTTGGTATTCCAGCACCCGCTGCCGTTCGCCACTCCATTGCTCCCCTGCACGCTTCCATTCGCGCACGCATAGTAAGCAGAGGAAGCAACCAGCGGAGACGCGGGCGCCAATTTGATCACGCCTGGTTCAGGCTGGCTGACTGTCACCGTCGGATATGTTCCAGTCGTGTTGTCGTATAGGTACACGTTGGTGGTATTCAGGGTGGCTGCATTCAGCGGCTCGCTAAACTGCAGGTAAATGTCCGCGTTGGTCGGGACATTGATTGCGCCCGTGCCAGGGCTGTTGTTCACGTCCACCGGAACTGCCGTCGCTGAGTTCACCGTTGGCGCGGTATAGAAGTAGCCGCTCGTGCCGTTCATCGGATCGCCATTCACATCCAGCACCGTACCTAGTGCTGAGAACCACCACTGAACCGCCGCTCCATTCGGGAACGGAGTGCTCGGCGTGTATTGCACTTCGTAGTCGTCTGCCGTAGCCTGCACCGTTCCGCCATAAATCTGGCCATTCACAGTGACCACAACGTTGCCCGTCAGTGTGGATGGATTCACCTGCCGGCTCAGGAACAGCGTCAGAAGCGAGTCGGTTGGTACACCGGTTGCATTGGAACCTGGCTCAACGGACTGTACGCCTCCGTTGCCTGCGGCGGGATTTGTTCCCGTCGTGAAAGTGCTGGAATAGGTGCTCGCCAGCGTGTTGCCCGACGGGTCGCTGATTCCGCCGGCGGGCAGTTGGATCGTGTAGGTTGTGCCGGTATACAACACTCCGGAGCTGAACGTCAGCGTGCGGTTATCCGCCGACATGCTGATGCTTCCGCGGTCCTGCACGCTTTGGCCAGCGAACAGCAGCGCGTTGTTGCCGTTGTTGTACACGCTGTACGGGTTGATGCCCTTGTTGAAGGTAACCGAGACCGGCGTGTCGGGCCGCACATTCGTCGCGCCTGCAGCCGGGCTCACAGACATCACCTTCAATGCCGTGCTGTCCGGCGTGTCGCCGGTGGTCGTGAAGTAGAGCAGCTGCTGCCAGCCGTCGCTCTGGCTTCCACCGTACGCGTCCCCGGCCACATCGGTCAGTCCGCCCGTAGCGCCCACATAGATCGTCGCGTTCGGAGGATACGGATTGCTCGGCGTAAAGGTTACAGAATTGCCGCTCACCACGTAGCTGCCCGCAATGCCCCAATTCGAGTTCCAGCTGTTCATCACCAGGAAGTCGCTGAGGTTCACGGTGGACGGATTCAGAATCTGGCTGAAGGTGAGTGTGATGGGTGAAACGTTGTTGGTCACGTTCGATCCATTCACAATGCTGGTGCTGGTTAGCGTGAGTCCGCCTGTAGCTGCAGTTGCTCCTGTGGTAAATGTCGTAGTCGACGGCATCACCGGATTTCCGTCCGCATCCGTGAAGCCTGTCACCTTGACGGTGTAAACGGTGCTCGCCGCCAGCGCGCTCGTCGGCGTAAAGATCAGCGTCTGCGCGTTGGGCACCGTGACGGTTCCCGCCACTGCAGTTGTGCCCTTCAGCAGTTGGATCGAGTTCTGCGTCCAACTGGTCGGGTCGATGGGCGTGCTGGTCTCTACGTAAATCTGCGAGTTCGTCGGATTCCCCGTCGAGCCGTTCAGCGGGCTCACCGTAACCGTCGGGCCGGTCGTGACCGAACCGCTGTTCGTCCAGAAGTAAAGGTCGACGCCGTTGCCGTTATTGCCATCCTGATCCTGGAATCCGCAGCAGGCGCGGAAATGGTATTGCGTGGTAGGTAACAGCGGAATCAGTGGTGTGATCGTGACTTCTGTGCCGCTGGCCGACTCGGTTACCGTGGCCGGAATGTACTGGCCTGTGTCGTTCAGGTACATGTTGAAGGTGCTGGTGTTCACCGTGATCGGGTTCAGCGGCTTGTTGAATACGATCTTGGGAGTCACATTGGTTCCCACCGTGGTGTTGTCTGCCGGATCGCTGTTGATCGCCGTTGCCGGGTTCACATCGTAGGTTGCGCCCGTGGTGAAGCTGTTGGTGACCGTTGCCACCGGATTGCCCGCCGGGTCCTTCACCCCGGAGATGGTCATTGTGTAGGTTGCGTTCGGCGTCAGCGGGACTGCCGGAATCAGCTGCAGAACCGTGTTGCCCGCACTCAGCGACGGCGTAGTGGTTACGGTGCTGCCTCCCTTGGCAAGGGTGACGGCACTCACGGTATTGGGGTCCACCGGCGCGCTGAACTCCGCCTCAATGATTGCGTTCGTGCCCAGCCCCGTGAAGCCGCTCAACGGATTGAACGCGATCACCGTCGGCCCCGCGGAGGTAGGCGTCAAATCGGCGTAGAAGTAGAAAGCGTCCGCCTGCATCTGGTTACCGGCAAGGTCTGTGCCGCCGCCCACGTAGAAGTAGTACTCGCGTCCAGCTGCCAATGGGGCGGTCGGCGTCAGGTAAGCAATCGTTTGGCTCGAATTCCAGGTGAGAGTTGTGGGAATGCAGCTGATGCCGTCGTTGGGCAGTTGGTCCTGGATGTAGAAATTGCCGCACCCGCTCGGTTGGCCGCTGGCGAACGTGGTCACATCCATCGACTCGCTGAACTGAACCTTAATCGCAGAGTTGGTCGGAATGCTCTCGTTGCCGCTTACGCTCGAGTACACCACGGTCGGCTGCACAAAGTCCGGACCTGCTCCCGTCGTAAAGCTCGATGTGTAGCTGATTGAGTTGCCCACATGATCCAGAACGCCGTTCAGCTTCATCACCAGGTTGGTGCTTGCCGGCAGCGGCGCATTGGGCACAAACTCCACACGCGTGTCATTGGAGTTGAACCAGAAGCTGCCCGCCAGCGGCGTGCCGCCATTGCTCACCGTAAATGTGCTGCTGTTCACGCTCACCGGATCAACCGGTTTGCTGACCACCACGCCCGGCGTCACGTTGACGCCTACATTGGTGGCTCCGTTGTAGGGCACCGCGCTCTGAACCACCGGCAACGTGCTGTCGGCCGGAGAACTGGTGTACACATACCAGTTGGTGTTGCTCGCCAGCGGAACGCTCGTGGCGCTCTCCAGGCCGGTCGTCAGCTCCACGTAGATGTAGTGGTTCGCCGGCAGATTGCTCGTCGGCACCAGGCGTATCTCGTTCGATTGAGGTTGCGACATGGTCACCGGGATTTGCAGATTTCCATTTGAACCGTCGAACACGTATACGTTAGCCGGGATGACCGTCGACGCATTCAGCGGCGTGTTGAACTGCAGATCAAAGAACGCGTTCACCGGCACCGAGCCGATGTTCTGGCCTGGAGACTCAGCCTGCACCGCGGGCACAAGCGTGCTGGTGCCGGCCGCAGCATAGAAGTACCCGTAGGCGCCGTTCACCGGCGTGTTGTAAGTCGTGTCGAGCAGCGTGCCGGCCGTCCACCACTGGATAAGCGCGCCCGGCGTCCAAGGCACACTGGGAGTGAACTCAAGCGTGTACCCGCCATCCAGCGCATTCACCGTACCCGGAACGGCGACGTTGTTCTGCGACACTTCCACACCGCCGCTTGCTGTGGACGCGTTGATCGGCAGGCTCATGAAGAGAGTGATCGGCTCATTGGCGCTGATCCCGCTGGCCGCATTGCCTGGGCGCGATGTAATCACCGTGCCGTTGGTGTTCGAATCCCAAATCGCGGTTGTGAACTGGCTGGAGAAGTTGGTCAGCGGATCGCCAGTCCAATCCGTCAGGTTGCTGTTCAGCATTGCCGTCATGGGGGTGTCGCTCGGCAATGCATAGCAGTTGAACGAGATCGATTTATTGTCCTGCGACCTCGAGTAGCTTCCGCCTCCGCACCACGGGCTCTGTCCGTCGCCCGCAAACAATCCAAAGTCCGCGGTCGCGCTGTTTTGGTTGATGGTATACGGATTGACTGAACGGTTGAATGTAGCCGTCACCGGGGCGCGCAGTCCCACGTTGGTCGCATTGTTGCTCGGCGTAAACGCCACCACCTGGAACGGCGCTGTAGGCGCACTGGCAGTGCTGCCCGTAGTAAAGTTCGTAAGCTGCGTGTAGCAGTTGCCGGCACCGTCGCCAGCCGTGTCCATCGGTCCACCGCATGCGCCCACCCAGATATTGGTGTTCGTCGGGAACGGGCTGTCGGGAGTGAAGATCACCTGGCTTCCCGTGACCTGGTAGGTGCCTCCTATCTCCTGATTGCTGTTCCAGCCAATCATGATCGGGAGTGTCGTCGCGTTTACCGTAGCCGGATCGATCGTGTTGTTGAAGTTGAGAGTGATTGTCGAATTGGTGGCTACACCGGTGGCGTTGTTCGCCGGAACGGCGCTAGTCAAAGTCAGGCCGCCGGTAAAGCTGGCGCCGCAGGTCTGGATGCTTGCGTCCAGGCGCAAGCCCTCGATGTAGTTGTCGGTCGAACCCCATCCGAGTGACAGCACGTTCTGGCCGGTCTTCAAATACGTAGTAACCGGAATATTCAAGCCGTAGGACGTGGTGTTGTTATTGATATTGGACATGATGGCCGTTCCATTGATCGCCAGCAAGCCGTTATCGTCGATTGACATGGTTCCCACCAGGCATTGGTTGGCGGGCACGCTGCCGGAAATGTTGAAGGTCGTGTAGTACAAGCCAAATGTATTGCCGCTCGTGCTGTTGGGATTAATCGCAATCCAATCCGCGCCCGGCCCATTCGCCACCCATGCGGAGTACCAGTCGGCATCGCCTGGCCCAACAGTCTGAAGCGGCAGCGCCGTACCCGTCGTGCATCCCGCACCGCTTGAGGGACAACCAAACGTCGTCTCAGTTGGCGTACTCGATTGCGGGATGTATACCCAGTGAGCATCGTTCGTATTGTTGGTTGTAATCAGCTGGCCGGCTGCATTCAGCCCTGTCGAAACGTTGATCGGCCCAATGGACGTAGCCGTGGTGAACGTACTGGTGAACGCCACACCCGCATTTCCAACCATGTCTGTATAGCCGCTCACATGCACCGTGAAGACCGTGCCGGGCGCGAGATCCGCTAGCGGAACAAAGGTGAATGTCACCAGGTCGCTGGCTAACGTTGCTGTGCCCTCAATCGCTGAGCCTCCCGCCGGCGTCACCGTGATCGCGCTTGACACCGACTCCGGATTGATCGGAGTGCCGAAGTGCACAGTCACTTGCGCATTCAATGGCACTGACGTCGCGCTGTTGGCCGGCGACACCGAGGCCACTGTCGGAGCAGTCGTATCGGTGCCCGCGCCGGTGGTAAAGACGCCGTCGTTCCCGTTCAAAGTGTTCCCGTCCATGTCGTAGCTCCCGCCGCTCATGTGCAGGTCATAGTATGTGTCGGGAAGCAGCGGATAGGTCGGCGTGAAGGTTGCACTCAGGCTGTTGGCGGCAATCGTAATCGTGCCGCCAATGTACTTGCCGCTGTCGTTGTTGTAGAGCAGCAGCGTGCCTGCATTGATGTCGATCGGGTTGACTGGCTTGGAGAAAAGAATCCGCGGCGCAAAGTTGGTGCCCAGGTTGCCCTGGCCGCTGTTAAAGTCGTAGCTCGTATAGTTCTGTGTCGTATCCGCCGCGCTGCCGGTGGTAAAGCTGAACGATCCCGGAGTAACCGCGTTCCCGGCAGTGTCCGCCAAAGGCGCGCCGTAGCTCACCTTATAGGTGGTGTTCGCCGTATACGGATTGGTCGGCGTGAACGAAAGAATTGTGCCCGGTCCCCAGTAAGGATTGCCATAGGCATAGCTGTTCCAGCTCCATGTTCCAGCCACCGGTGTGCCGCCCGTGCTCACCACGAGCCCGGTCTGCGTGGATTGATTCATATCCGCGCTGAACTCCAGCTGCACAGTCACATTGGTTCCCACTCTGGTTGTATTCGCCGGCGGATTGACCGCAACCACGGTGGACGGCTTGGTGGTTGCACTGTCAACGGTATAGAACGACACGTAGCCGTACTGCGCAAATGTGTTGCCCGTTGCATCCTGAATGCCGTTTGTCAGCAGCATGTAATACTGCGAGTTCACGGCCAGCAGGCTGCTCGGTGTAAAGGTCGCCACCCTGCCTGTCGCGTCCACAGTCACAGTGCCCGGCACCGTGATGTAGCCCGAGTTGGGGTTGCTCACCAGCCACATCTCAAACGTGCTGGTATTGATCGTGGTCCGATTCATTGGTGAGCTGAACACCACGGTGAAGCTGCTGTTGATCGGCACGTTATCTGAATTGTTCGGGCCGGGGCTCACCGAAACCAGCGTCGGCGCAGGTATGGTGGCCGCCTGCACAGTGAAGCCGCCAGGCACGTTCTCGACCTCGCCGCCCGTCGTAGTAACCACGTCAACCGGGCCAAGCGGAGCGCCGCTGGGAATGTTGATCGTTGCCACCAGTGTAGTCGCGTTGCTCACCACCGTTGAGGTGACCGTGATTCCGGTAACCGACTGCTGGAAGCTGGCCACAGTGGTCCCATTCACCCAGTTGGTGTATTGGCCAAAGATCGTGACCTGCAAAGCCGTCTGCCCGGGGTTGCCGTAATTCGGATTGATCTGGGTGATGATTGGCGTGCCCGCGGTCACTGTGAACTCGCCGCTGAGCTGCACGCTCTGGCCCAGCGTGGTCACCTGGATAGTGCGCGGTCCCACTGTGGCGTTCGACGCGATCGTGATGTTGGCCGTCAGCTGCGTCTGGCTGTTCACGGTAATAAAGTTCACGGTCACGCCCGAGCCGAAGCTCACCGTGGTAAACGACTGTTGGAAGTTCGTCAGGAAGCCGTTGATGACCACATTGGCTGTCGTGCCTGCCTGGGCCGTTCCAGGAGATGCGCTTTCGAGCGCAGGCACTCCCGCCAGCACGCTGAATCCTCCCACCTTGGTCGCCACTTCAGAGCCGGTCGTCACGGTCGGCGTATATGAAGTAATAGTCGCCGTCGTACTGATGGTGATGTTCGCAACGCCATCCGTCGCGTCACTCGCCACAAATGAATTCACCGTGATGCCCGTGCCAAAACTGGCGACGCTGCAACTCGGTGCGCAGCCCGATGCGGTGTTGAAGTGTGTAAACGTCCCCGTAAGCGCAACGTTGATCGTCGATCCCTGCGTGCCCGTCGGCGGATTCACTCCGCTAATCTGAGGCGAACCATTGTTGACTGTGAAACCTCCGACGATGGTCGCAACTTCACCACCGGTGGTCAGCACCACGTTGTACGCCCCAAGCGCCGTAGTCGTGGGAATGGTGATGTTTACCGTTGCGCTGGTCAGACTGTTGATCGTCACTTGCGTGACCTGGATGCCACCGCCGAACGCGGCTGTCGTCACGTTCTGCGCAAAGTGTGTCTGGCTGCCAGTGATATTTACCGTCACCTGCTGCCCTTGTCCGCCAACCGCCGGATTCAGTGGACCGACAATCTCCGCCGGACCCTGGGACACCTGGTATGCATTCGGAATTGCAACTACCTGTGACCCTGTGGTCACGGAGACATTGCGATAGCCCAGCGTTGTGATTGGCGAAACAGTAATGTTGGCCTGCGCGGTGGTCGCGCTGGTCACGGTGACCGAGTTGACGGTGATTCCCGTCCCAAAGTTCGCCGTGGTAGTGCCGTTCACAAAGCTGGTGAAATCGCCGGTGAGGTTCACCGGACTCGCAGTCAGACCCTGTGGGCCGCTGTTCGGAACCACGGCCAGCAGTTCTGGCTCCGACTGGCTGACAGTGAACACATTCACGCCCGTTGCAACTTCGCCGCCCGTAGTCGCAGTTACCGAGTACTGTCCAGCCGGCGCTGTCGCATCTACCGTGATATTCGCGGTAATTGAAGTCGGCGAGTTGACCACGAAGCTGTTGATCAGCATATCGGGGAAGTTCAGCGTCGTGGTTCCCTGCACCCAATGGGTATTAATGCCGTTGATCTGCACCGACAGGTTGGCGTTCTGGTCTCCCACATTCGGGGTCACGCTGTTGATCACAGCCGGCCCCGCGCTGATGTAGACCGCGTTGCTCAGCCCGAGCGTCTGCGTGCCGGTGCTGACCGTCAGGTTGTAGTAGCCCACCGGCGCCGTGGGCAAAACATAGCCCTGCACCGTCAGCGAGGTATCGCTGGTCACGTTGACGTTGGTCAGCGTGATCCACGGCCCGAATGAAACCGTTGGCGGGGTAGAGATCCATGTTGTTGCCTGGCTAAGGACGGTAAAGACCACCGCCCCTTGCTGCGGCACAGAGCCTGGTCCGCTCGATAGCAGATAGGGCGTGCCCGCAGTGACCACGAAGCCGTTGCTGATATTCGCGACTTCGCCTGCAGTCGTTGCGGTCGCCCCAGTCGGCCCTTCGCCAGCATAGGCCGGAATGACCAGCGTGAGCGTTGCGCTGGTTTCGCCGCTCACCTCGGCGCTGGCCACCACAATGCCGTCTCCGAATGTGAAGATCGTTGAGCCGTCCCAATGCGTATTCTGGCCGGTCAACGTCACCGTGACGGTGGCGCCCTGCGGCGACGTGTTCGGCGTGATGGAAGCAATCAACGCCAGGCTTGGCGTAATCGAGAAGCCCGCACCGCCCACTGTTTGCGCGATTGCGGCCGCATCCGGCGTATGGGCAACCACACTCGTCCCGCCCAGCGGAGCCAGAATCGGAATGCTGATGCTTTGCGTGGCAATCGTCGGCCCCAGGATCACCGGCGGTCCATTCACCGTGATGTTCGGTCCGAAGCTGAACGTAGTAGTGCTGTCAAAGGTCGTGTATTGGCCCAGAATGTTGACGGTCAGATCGGTTGCGCCCTGCAAACCCGAACCCGGATCGACAACGCTAAGCACCGGCTGAGCAATAACGACGCTGAATTGCGCGTTCTCCACTTCGCTGCCTGTTGTCATGGTCAGGTCGCTCGTCGAGGCCGCGGCATTCGCCGGAATCGTGATATTCGCAATCGCTGAGGCCGGGCCGAGCACCTGGAACGTGTTCACGGTGATGCCCGTCGCAAATCCCTTCAACTCCGTGGTACCCGGAACCCATTGCGTATAAGAGCCGCCGAAAGTGATGTTCAGCGTCTGACCTGGAAGTGCCGAGCCCGGTGAGAGGTACCCGATCGACGGAGTGGGCGGAGGCGCCGGCGCCGTCACCTGGAAGTTGCCTGTGAGCGTCTGCGCTCCAGTGGTCACTACGACCGTGCGATAGCCGTCCTGCGCGGAGGCCGCAATGTTAATCACCGCCTCAATGTCAGTCGCGTCGTCCACCTGGAACGAGGCAACCGTGATGCCGGGCCCGAAGTTGATCGTGGTCGAGCCCGTGGCCCATTTGGTGTAGAGGCCATGGATAGCCACTTCAAGCCCCGTCGTTCCCGTTGACGGATTATTCTGCTGGCTGTTCGGGCTCAGGTAAGTGATCACCGGTACGCCGCCGGTCACCACAAACGCTCCGCTGTCCGTCAGCGATTCACCGTTCGTGACCATGTAAACAGACCGCGCCCCCGGGTTCGCGGTCGCCGAGATGCTCATGTCCACCGTGGCGCTGGTAGCGCTGTTGATGATCACCGAGTTGATGGTGATGTCGGAGCCGCCGCCGGCAATGTAGAACTGCGTAAAGTTCTGCTGCCAGTGAGTCGCAGAGCCTTTCAGATTAACCACAACCTCCTGGCCTTCGTTCGCGGTATTGGGCGAAACCGCGGTAATGATCGCCGGCCCCGGAATGATCGTGAACACACTGTTCGTCAAAATCTCCGTACCCGTGCCCGCGCTGCTGCCCGGCGTGCAACCGGCATACGTGAAGCCCTGAATATTGGTGCCAACCGGAGGCTGATCGCTGCAAGGCACACCGGGACTCGACACCGTGACCACTCTGCTGCCCGCATACGACAGCGGATCGATGTCGATGACCGCGTCTTCCTCGGTTGTGCTCACGTTGCTGATCGAAACAATCGTGACTCCCGCGCCCATGGTGACCGTTGTGTTGGCGTTGAAGTGCGAGTACTGCCCGATCAGCCTTACCTTCTGCTCTTGAACGCCCTGCTGCATCTGGTACGGAATCGCCTCGTTGAGCGTGGCTACACCCGGGCTCACCGTAAACGCGTACTGCTGGCTCGCCACTTCGCCAAGAGTGGTCACAGTCGCCGTGTGATACCCCGTCGTTGCGGCTGTCGAGATGGCCAGCGGAACCGACAGCGTTGTCGGATTCAGCACTGTGACCGTCCCCACCGCAACTCCTGGATCGCCAAAGCTGACCTGGGTTTCGCCGTTGACAAAGTCGGTGGCTGAACCGGTAATGGTCACCGTTTCGCTCGATCCCTGCACACCCAAAACAGGTGTAACACCGGTGATCTCCTCCGCGCCCTGCGCCACGCAGAAGTTATCGCCGATGGCGCCCGTCGATACCTGCTCGTTGCCCGTCGTGATGGTCAGATCATCGCCGCATCCGACGTAAGCGAGAGGGCTGATCGTGATATTCGCAATCAGATTCTCTGAGTCAATAATCTGCAGGGAGTTGACCGTGATGTCCTGGTTGAAAGCTGCGGAAGTGATCGTCAGCCCAGGCGTTGCGTTGAAGTGCGTGAACCGGCCCAGAACCTGCAGGTTCATCGTTGTGCCCTGCTGTCCCGAGCTGGGCGTGATCGCCAGAAGCGTGGGCGATCCTTCTTCAAGGTCGATGGCCTGCTGCAGAGACACAGTTTCGCCGCCGGTGGATACAGTCAGGGTTGCGAAACCGAGCGGCGCGCTCGAGAGCACGGTAATCTGCACCTGCGCCGTTGTCGGGCTGGAGACGGTCAGCGCATCGGTGACCACGCCCGGGCCGAAGCTGACCGTCGTTTCGCCCTGCAGCCAGTGCGTTCCCACACCCACAATGTTCAGCGTGACAGTCTGCAGTTGCGCAACCACCGCAACTCCTGTCGGCGCACTGCCCGGCGTGCAGTTGAAACCCTGAATGTTGTTCGTGTACTGCGCCGGGCATGTGAAGTTCGGCTCCACGCTCTGGATGGAAGCCGCACTTGGCGTTACGCTGAACCCGCTCCCGCTCACAATTTGCGAACCGGTATACATCACCACCGTATTGCCACCCACCGGAGCAGTGGGACTAATGGCGATCGTCGCCGTCGCCGTGGTGGGACTGGTGATGGTCAGGTTCGATACCGTGATGCCCGCGCCGAGAATCGCCTCCGTTGTGCCCTGCACCCAGTCAGTCAACGAGCCGGTGATCACCACGTCGTTGAGTGTCTGGCCCTGCGCACCACTCGATGGAGTCACACTGACTAGGCCTGGCACCGCGGGATAATCCACCAGGAAGCCGGCCATCACCTGCTCCGTACCGGTGTTCACAAAAATGTTCTGCCAGCCCGACGGCGACGGCGTTAGCACATTGCTCAGCAGGTAGCTGGTCGAGATGTTCGCTGTCAGGTGGGAGGTGTCAGTCACGGTCACCGAGTTCACCGTAATCTGCGGCCCGAACTGCACAATCGTAGTCGCCTGGCTGAAGTGCGTGTTCAAGCCGACAATCGCGACATTGAAGCTGCTGATGCTCGGCGCTGTGTGATCCGGGGTTACGCTGACAATACCCACCGGCGTGCTTGTGACGTTGAAATTGGTCGTGACAATCTCCCCGCCCGTAGTCAAGGTCACCGTCCGCGTTCCAGTCGCCGTTGGGGTTCCGTTTGTGCTCCCGATCAAGGTGATCACGCCGCTCGCGCTCACCGGGCTATTCACCACGAAGTCCGACAGCGTCACGCCCTCGCCGGAGATCACCGGCAATGTGCTCGCAGCCCAGTGCGTAAACTGGCCGGTAAAGTTCACCGTGAGCGTGCTCGTGCCTGAGCCCGTGGGCAGTACGCCATTGGCCGGGCTCATGGTCAGTGTGGGTGTATTCGCAGTCACGCACATCGATGCGTTCAGCACCTGTCCACCCGTGGCCATATAGAACCCATACGATCCCGGCGGCGTGGTTGTCGGAACAGTCACCGCAAGTTGCGCACTGGTCGCGCTCTTTATGATCACTTCATTTACGACGGGGGCTCCCCCACCCGCATAGAAGCTGCCTATTGTGGTTCCCTGCACCCAGTCGGTGTTCACTCCCGCTAAGTTCAAGGTCAACTGGCCGCCCTGCGGAATGCAGGCAGGCGAGACGCCCGAGATGGACGAGGCCGACGGTTGCACCGTGAAGGTGAATGGGAAATTGGTTGTGCCGTTCACCAGCGTTGCAGTAATTGGTCCCGCATTCGCGTTCGCATGAATCGAAATATTTGCGTCCACGCTGCTTGCTGAGAGCGCCGTGGTCTTGTTCACCGTAATCTCGCCGGTAAACTCTGAAGACAGCGCACCCACGTTGAACGTCGTATACGCGTTGCCGGTCAGAATGACGTCCAGGTTGTTCTGCCCTTGAACGCCGCTCGACGGCGCCACTGCGATCAGCGCCGGAGTCGCTCCGGTAATCGTGATCGCGTCTCCCAGGCTGGCGATCTCGCCGCCCGTCGTAACAGTCGCATTCTGCAACCCCAGCGGCGCGCCCGATGGCACCGCAACCTGCACAACCGCCGTGGTCAGGCTGGTTACCGTTACATCGCCCACCACCACGCCGCCGATCGTAACCGTAGTCGCGTTCTGCAGGAAGTGCGTTCCCGATGCCGTAATGTAAAGCGCCTCGCTCGATCCCTGCGCCAGCATGGTCGCGACCACAGGCGACAGTTGCGGGCTTACGCTCAGCAGCGTGGCATTGTTCGCCAGGATCTGGAAAGCGGGATTCCCGTTCACCACGCTCGAAACCGCGAACTCTCCATTTGTCTGCAGCGTAATGGTGCGATAACCGATCGGCGTTGTATTGCTGATGGTGATGTTGGCCATCAAGCTGGTCGGGCTGTTCACGGTCAGAGAATTCACTTCAATGCCATCGCCGAAGTTCCCAATCGTCACGCCTTGTTGGAAGTTCGTGCCCACGCCGGTGATGTTCACATTCAGCGTCTCGCCTTGCGTCCCAAAAGCCGGGCTCACGCCGCTGAGCGTTTGCGCTGGAGTCTCGCTGAGGTTAAACGCCGACACCAGCGAAGCCGTCTCGGTCCCTCCGCCGGTCAGCGGCGATGTGACGGCAATATTGCACGCGCCGTATGTTGTGCCACTCAGCGTGAGTGTCGCCTTGAGCGAATTCGCCGAATTGGCCGATATGCCGCTCACCGCAATGTTGCAAGCGACCGCCGTGTTATTCTCTTCGACAAACTTGATCGTTGATGAGTTGCTGAAATGCGTCCATCCATTGCCGGTAATGATCACCGGCACCGTCGCCCCCGTCTGCCCCGCTCCGGGAGACACAGTTGTAACGGCCGCTGGCGGAGGAGTCGCCGTCGCGGTCCCGGTCAGCGTCGCGCTCAGCGTCGATCCACCCGTCGCGGAGTCTGTAACCGTAAGCGTGCCTGTTCGCGTGGCGCTGGGGGTGACTGACATTGGAGTGAAGTTGACGAAGATGAGACACGAGGAGTTGGCCGCGATCACACCGTTCGTGCAGGTGCTGCTGGCCTGGAAATCCGCTGCCACAAGCGCACCAACGGCAGAGAACGTAAACGTCTCCGCCTTGCTCTCGTGGTTGGTCAGCGTCACCACCGAGGCCGGGCTCGCTGTGCCAACCTGTTGCGAGGTAAACGAGAGTGCCGCCGGCGCAAGAGTCAGCGGGCTCGTACCCGTGCCCGTAAGATTCACCACCTGTGGCGTCGTCACCGCATTGTCGTTCACCTGCAGTTGACCGTTGCGCACGCCGCCGACGCTGGGATTGAACTTCACTGAGATCGTGCAGCTTGCCACCGTCCCAGTTCCACCCAGCCCGGTTCCTCCAATCGGGCAGGTCGTCGCCGACTGAGTAAAATCGCCCGTAAGCAGTGCGGGACTGAAGATCAGCGGCGCGTTCGTCCGCTCGTTGGTAATCGTAAATGTCGTGGATGCGCTCGCCGCTCCTACGTTCGCTGTGAACGTCTGCGTCGTATCCGGCGAAACCACAACCGACGCATTGCCAGTCCCGGTCAAACTTGCGGTCTGCGGGCTGTTCGGCGAGTTGTCCGCGACGCTCAGTGTCGCCGTCCTGCTTCCCGATGCGGTTGGTGCAAACGCGAGGTTGATCTGGCAGGTCTGTCCCGCCGGCAGTGAATTCGGCGCTGTGGGGCATGTTCCGCCAACCGTAAAGTCGCTTGGATCTGCGCCCGTAATCCCGATCGTCGAGATCTTCATTGGCGTGGACTGATTGTTCGTCAGCTCCGTCACCTGGATCGCGCTTGTCTGCCCTTGAATCGTTGCCGGGAAAGTGAATGTGTTGGGCGTAAGCGTCACCGGGGTCACCGCATCGCCCGTGAGAGAAACCACCTGTGGACTCGAAGGCGCATTATCGCTGACGCTGAAGGAAGCGGCGGCCTGTGTGCCCAGCGCAGTCGCCGTCAGGTTCACTGCAATTACGCAGCTCCCGCCAGCGGCCAGCGCGCTCGTTGTTGAACAGGTGGTGCTCGTCGTGTTCAAGCTGTAGCTACCGCTGAACCCTGAGATCGCGGAGATGGCCAGCGGGACCGTCTGATTATTCGTCAGCGTGGTGGTTTGTGTCGCCAACTCGCCCAGGGCCACATTGCCAAAATTCAGGTTCGCCGCAAGCGATACAGCCACTTCGCCCTGTCCGACAAGGCTCACAGTTTGCGGAGAAGTTCGTGCGTCATCCGCGAGTGTCAGACTGACCGCCGCAGTCGGGCCCACCGAGGTCGGCGTCAAGGTCAATCCGACATTGCAACTGCCTCCGGCCGCGACCGCCGTCCCCACCAGGCATTGCGTGCCGGTAGTCGGCGCAACAATCGCAAATGGTGCGGAGGTAGTAATGCTTGAAAAATGCAGCGCGACCGCCTGTTGATTGGTCACGGTCACATTCGTAACCGCGCTCGCCTTGTTCAAAACTACGCTGCCAAAATTGACAGGAGATGGCAACACGCTCACGGCCAGTGCGCCGGTTCCTGAAAGTCCGCCCACTTGCGGGCTGTTTGAAGCCGAAGTCAGAACCGTAAGCTGCCCGCCGCTGGTCGAGCCCACCGCCGTGGGCGCAAAGTCGACACCGATGGTGCAGCTGTGTCCCGCCGCCAGTGTTCCGCTCAGCGCACCGCCCGTCATCGGGCAGGTCGTCGCCGCACTTGTGTCCAGCACAAACGGCCCATTGAACACCGCGCCTGTAAACGTCAGCGTGCTGCTCTCGTTGTTTGCAATGGTGAATGTCTTCGCGCCCGTTCTAATGCCCACAACTCCATTGCCGAAATTGATGCTGGGCGGCGAAAGCGTAACCGCAGATATCCCGTTCCCCGAAAGCGGCACCGGCGGTGGATTCAGGACAGCATTGGTCGCAATCGTCAGTGAGCCCACCGGCTGGCTGCCCGCGGTTGTGGGAGTCAGGTACAGAGCTACGGTGCACGAGCCTCCAGCGGGCACCGTAGGCGTCCGGCACGTTGACGATGGGTCGATCCCGTACGGACTTCCCGCAGTAACAGACAGCGAAGTGACGGTCAAGCTGGTTGTTTGCTCATTCGTGACTGTAACCACACTCAGCGCGCTCGATGTGTTCACCACCACGTTGCCGAAGTTCACTGAAGCCGGCGATACAAGCGTCGGCGCAATGCCCGTACCTGTCAGCGCCGCCGTCAGCGCGGTGCTCGACCCGCTGATTGAGACCGCCAGCGAAGTTGGCGGAACAGCTCCCACCACCGTCGGCGTCAGCGTCACTGAAATGCTGCACTGCGAATTTGACCCGAGCGTGGTCCCGCAGGTCGTCGATGCCAGCTTATATGGCGCCGGCACTGTGATCGAAGTGATGGTGATCGACGTCGTTTCCTGATTCACCAGCTGAAGCGATTGGACCGGACTCGTCGCCCCCACCACAACGTTGCCCAGGCTCAGTGACGGGGCCGACAAAGAAGCAAGAGTGTATCCCGTCCCCATCAGGGTCAAAGTCAGCGGGCTGTTCAGGGCATTTGTACTGATCGTCATCGACTTCGATACAGCCACGGCCGTCGTGGGCGTCATGGTGAGCGAAATCGTGCAACTGGAGCTTGCCGCAAGCGTGCTGCCGCAGGTTGTGCTTGAGATCGCGAAGGGCGAAGGCGCCGTCAAAGTCGGAAGGTTGATCAGCGTTTCTTCATTGTTCGACAGGGTCACGGTATGCACCGCACTGGTCGCTCCCACCGCCACGTTGCCGAAGTTGACCGAGCTGGGAGAAACCGCTGACGGCGAAACGCCGGTTCCGGTCAGGTTTACCGTCAGCGGGCTATTGGTCCCCGATGTGGCCAGCGTGATGGAACTGGGCTGAACCGGGCCGACCGCCGACGGCAGAAACGTAACGAATACTTCACAGCTTGACTTTGCTGCCAGCGTCGCCCCGCACGTGGTGCTGGAGATCGAATAGGGGGTCGGTGCCGTGATTGGTGCAACGCTGATCGCAGTCGGCTCGTTGTTGGTCAGTGAGAAGCCACGCTCCACGCTTGTGGAACCGACTGCTACATTACCGAAGGCAACCGTCGTCGGCAATGCCTCGGTCGCCACGATTCCCGTGCCGCTCAACGCTACCGTGGTCGGACTTCCCGACGCGGTACTGGCAATGGTCAGCGTGCCGTCCTGCGAGCCAAGCGCACCGGGAGAGAAAGTGATGCTGATGTTGCAACTGCCGCCAGCGGCCACCGCGCCTGAGGTCGAACAAGCCGGGCTCCCAATCCCAGTCAGCTTGTATCCCGTTCCCGCCGTCACGCTGATCGAACTGATGCTGACTGCCGCGCTTCCTGTGTTCTTGAACAGAACATTCTCCGCAGCCGACGTCGTACTCAGCGCAACCCCGCCGAAGTTCACCGAACTGGGCGTTGCCGTGGCCTGCGCCACCGCGAAGTCCGTCGAGATCAGGCAGAGTAGAGCTGTCAGGCAAATCAGAATTGCGTGATGAAATCTGCGCGCGGAATTGCATCCAGGGTGAGACAGGGTACTACCTCCAGAATCCGGGAAGATGCCGTCAAACGGGAACAGGCCGCAAACCGCATCACTTTGGTGCGCCCTCCAGTCTTTTAGCTCAGCTGGATTTGAAAATCACTCGCACTCCGTCCGGATTATTCCGGCACGGATGCGACTTAGCCCAAAGTTGGGCGACTCTGCATCAAAACACCCACAAAGCAGGAAGGGCCGCATTATCTCGCGTACAGATGTAGGAAGCTAGATCGCAGTTTAGGAAGAACCAGATAGAGAACGCAAGCAGAATCTTGTCAAATTCTCTCAACGAATCGTTTTCAAGGACATCCTATGTTCTTTATTGTTCAGAGAGTAACTATCCCCGCCTCCGCCGCAGCTATTCCCAACCCGCATTTCGTAAGTTCTCGAACGGAAATCTAAGTGTCGAATACCTGATAAAGCACCAAAACATAGTGCAAATACACGCTGGACGCGATATGTATGTTATACAAATAATCACTATTCGATGTTACCTACGTGTACTTAGTTTCCCCTTAAGTAACTTACTCTTCTATCCCCGACTTTTTATCTCAGCTTGCTTGGTGCGAATGTGTCTGAAATCGAGTTGAATAGTTCCCGGAGGATCGTGAGTCTCGCGTCCATCTGGCATCCATCCACCGCAAAAAAGCCGCCGCCCTTCTGGCCTGTCTCCACTCTCGGGAATAAATTGCCCCCTCATGAGTTCTATTCACCGTTGGCCATTCAAGACAACGGAGATCTCTATGAATCGATTCAAGGAAGACGAAGTTGTAAAGGACGATCACGCCGCTCGCCCCTCGGCGGGCGACGGCATCGATCGGCGAAACTTTCTCGGCTGTATGGCATGGGCCGGCACCGGTCTGTTGTGGACCATGGCAGGCGGAGTTCCCACCTCACGTCTGCTCGCCCAGACAATGCAGGGTCACAACGCCTCCGCCGGCAAGGTTCAGGACTTCAGCTTTGTGCAAATCAGCGACAGCCACATCGGCTTCAACAAAGGTGCAAACCCGGATGTGACAGGCACACTGACCAAGGCGATCGACAGGATCAACATGGTTCCGGCCGGCATCAAGCCGCCGGATTTCATAATTCACACTGGCGATATCACGCAGAATTCAAAAGCCGCCGAGTTCGACACGGCGTCGCAGATAATCAAAGGCGCCAGAGTCGACCAGGTCTGCTATGTTCCCGGCGAGCATGATTTTATTGACGATGGCTCCCAATTCAAAGACCGTTTTGGAAAGGGCGCCTTGGGTAATGGCTGGTACTGCTTTAATCACAAGGGTGTCCACTTCGTGGGCCTGAACAACTGCGTTCAGGTCGATGCGATGGGCAACATGGGCCCCGATCAACTGGCCTGGCTCAAGTCCGACCTGGCTGGCCAAAGCCATTCCACCCCAATCGTGATCTTCGCGCACATCCCCTTGTGGATGGTTTACGAAAAGTGGGGCTGGGGAACCAAGGATGGCGAGCAGGCGCTCGCAATGTTGAAACCCTTCGGCTCCGTAACCGTGCTCAACGGCCACATCCATCAGGTTGTTCAGAAGGTGGAAGGCAATGTTGCATTCCATACCGCGATGTCAACGGCGTTCCCGCAGCCCGCCCCCGGAGCAGCGCCCAGTCCCGGACCCATGGTCGTTCCGGCGGGCAAGCTTCAAAATGTTCTTGGTGTCGTTAACGTCAAAGTTGTGCGCGGCCACAATCACCTTGCTCTAGTCGACTCGACGCTTGCGGAGAATGCTTGATGCGTTGTTTCATTGCCCTGGCGTTGACCGCAGCCGGATTGATATTGCTCGGATTTGTACATCCATTCGGAGATCCGCGCGCCGTGCCTCCTAAAGGGCTCGGCACGCTGCTGCAAGACGCAAATTTGCCCGCAAGCGCCAGGGCAGTGTTGTTCACCAAGTGTGCGGATTGTCACTCCAGCGAGACACGATGGCCAGTCTATGCGCGGATCGCGCCTGGATCGTGGCTGATTGAGCGCGACATCATTTCCGCGCGCAAACACATGGACCTGTCGCAGTGGAACAATACGCCGCCCGAGATACAGCAGGTATGGGCGGCCAAAATCGTTGCAGAGGCGAAAAGTGGAAATATGCCTCCGGTGCAATATCTGATCCTGCATCAGGACGCCAGGCTCACCAAGGCCGATATTCAGGCGCTTTCAGCTCTCAGTCAGCCCTCAGGCAGCAGTGAAACCGCCCTTGCCGGAACAGGCTACCCTGTTCAAGGTAAGGCAGTCTTCGAAAAACGCTGCACCGGTTGCCACGCATTGAATGCTGACCGCGAAGGGCCAAGACTCGCCGGAGTGTATGGCCGGCACGCTGCCTCGATTGCAGGATTCGCCTATTCAAAAGGTCTGAAGAGCTCCGGCATAATCTGGACGGATGTCACTCTTGAGAAGTGGCTCAGCGATCCGGATCGAATGGTCCCCGACAACAACATGAGCTTCAGTATTCCCAAAGCTGAGGAACGCAGAGACCTCATCGCATTCCTGAGGCAACAGAGCGCAAATGACTGAGACGAACAGTCCGTCGATCAGAATTCAACGCATCCTTCAACCCGTCGCTGCGGCCCGCCTGGAGCACCCATTCAATCGCGAGCGTACCTCGTTCAATACAACACCTGGTAAGCGGCGCCATCGAGTTTCACTGGATCTTTCTCCGCAGAATGGAAGCGAACCAGCACTGGCTCATTCGGTGCAAGATCAACCGTCTTGATTTCGCCAACCGCCCACGACATTCCGCTCCAGACAATCTTGTTGTAATCAATCGATACCGGAACGGCATGCCCATTCTGCGAAGCCTCGATGGTAAAGACCTTGGCCATGTTTGTTCCGTCGGGCGGTCCTCCAGCCCAGGTGCGGCGAATATATCCATCCGGAGTGCGCTCGCGCATGATCACGCGCAGAACCCCCTTCGCGGGCGGTTCGATGCTGGCCTCGATGGTGCTCGGTGCAGTGGTATGAAACTCGGCCGCGACTGGTTGAATTGACAGGGGAATTACCACGTCGTCCTGCACGCCGAAGTCATACGAAGGCGCACCATACGTGCCATAGCCGACCATCGCCATTTGCCCTGGGCCAAGTGTGATTCTGTCACCGCTCAATCGCGGAGTGAATCCTGCATCGCGAAACTGCACCCTCCCCTGTCCCAACGCAGCCTGGTCGGGGACAACTCTCGGCATCGTGATGGTGGCAACAGTCTGTGTCGGATTCATGACAACATAGACAGCGCCACGCGTTGTAACTCCCGCGAAGCCATAAGTCTCAATGTCACCAGGAATGCCGCCAAATGTATGAATGCGCCCCAGGCCCTGCAACTCGAAGAAGAGCGACTGTGCGCGCGCCATCCATTGCGCATCCTTGCCCTGGATCAGTTCCAGGTTGCCATGCACCGTGTTCACCCACCCGCCGCGCGCCATCATGAGCAGGTACGCGCCTTTCCAAGCATTCATGCCGCGGTAGTAAATGGTGCCCGTCTTGCCCACCATGAATCCCGTTGAATCAATCCGCTCCAGGGGGAATCCCAATTGCTCAAATCGCCGCACCATGTGATCGCTGTAAATATCCATCGATCGCCAGAAATTGGCCTCAGGCACATCGGAAGGTCGCGGATCGCCTGTGTATTCCATCTGGAACACTTCCAGCCAGCGAAGGTCTGTCGGATCGTGAAACGGAAGTCGATCTGTTGTGTTGTCCAGGTCGCCGCCAAACCCGTTAAAGGCAATCAGCACTGCCTCCGGATTCTTTGCACGGAAAAGTCGCAGCGCCTCGCGAAATGCATTGGCATTCTGCTCTTTGATCTCCGCTTTGCTGAGCCGTGCGGCCTGAGCCGGCGTAGCTGCCGTCAGGTCCACAAAGTCAAACTTGAACATGCGAATCCCGTGGTCGTACCAGTACTGCAGTACATTCATGAAGTCAGGCAGAAATCCGCCCTCGGAGAATGACATCGCTCCGCCGTCCTTGTTGAGTGAGTCCTTCCAGGCGGGCGCGGCCTGGATCTTGACCAGCGTGTTGGTGCTGAACCACATGCCGGGCAGAACGCCGTTGGCCTTGCACTTGTCAATCCAGGCGTCGGGCCCATTTGGCCAGTTTGCTTTGCGCCATGTGCGATAACCGCCATCCGGCGCGAACCAGAATGCGTCCATCATGTAGTAGTCGAAGCGCACGCCGGCCTTTTTCAAGCGCAGCAACTCATTCAGTTCGCGCATCGCAAGCGTTTCAGTGAGTGGAATATTGTCAGAAAGTTCGTCGTATGCCGACCAGTTGTTGTACACCGAAATCGGCGCCTGCAGCGCTGGGGGAGGCGGTTCAGTCTGTGCGCTTGCCGCGATTGCGACCGCCGCGCATCCAGCCATCAATGCGGCAATACAACATCCGCGCAAGCTCGTTGCATACCGGTTCATTGCTTCCCCTCCATGAGTGGTGTCGAGCGCATGGCCGCAAAATGCGGAGCACCCAGCCGGGTCCGCACAGCCCCGCCCAGCGTCGCCGCATTCTGAAAGCCCTTCCACTCCTCCAGAATCTGCCCAGCGGCCGCTCGCAGCTGAATCGCGCCTTCACGCTGCGCATCGTGGTCAAAATGAATCGCTCCCGCGTCCAGATCAAACAGCGCGTTGGCCTCAGCATCTGCCTTCGGTCCACCACGATTTTCCGCTGTATGAAGATGCACGGTCACGTCCAGTACCCCAGGGCCATATTGCGCGGCCAGGCTACGCAGCACCATCAACTGTGCGCGCGCGCCGGATGTGAGCAGACCATCGCCGTCCAGCGTGAAATCTATACTGGCATCCAAGCGCAGTGCAGCCGCAGTCTTGGACGGCGCCACTGATTCCTGCAGTGTTGAACCCTGTTCGAAGTTGACGCTCTGCAGCGCAGCGAGCGCAACATTCTTTTTGTCGCCGAGAGTGAACCTCGCCTCACCCGCTCCCGTGTAGACATAGGTATTTGCCGAGGGCGCAAACGGAGTGCTGGCGCGATAGAAATTCGTTGCCGCGGATTCAATTCGATTGCCGCTGAAGCGAACCGGCGCTTCCCCCGTGCTCGCGTCGTCCACAATGGCCGCCGCCGAAGAAACCGGCGGATTCCAGACAATCGTGTTGTGTTCCATGCGTAGCCCGCGCAGCACGCCGTCATTCCATGTATGCAGATAAACCGCGCCTTGCAGAACTGAAAGCCGCGGGCTCAGGCCATTGTCGATACACAGGTTGTCGCGCACCAGGCTCTCGCTGGTCACATAGCCGGCCGCGAACACCGCAAGGCAATAACCCTGCGTATCGTGCGCATAGTTGCGTTCCAGCGTGTTTCGCGTGTTGTCCCAATCGATATCGTAGGCCCCGCCGTCAATTCCCGGACTATTCTCCGTCGGCTCCATCCCAGTTTCCCACGCAGTGCTTGTCTCGATCAGCCCATTCGAATCACGGAAGAGAATAATCCCGTCACCGTATACATCCTGCACGCTCGAGTTGCGCACCGTGATGTGGTTGTTGAGCGGCGCATCCTGCGCCCACGCATAATTGCCGCCGCCAATCAGGACGCCCGCCCACTGGTTGGTATGCGCTGCCGTCACTCCATCCACAACAATGTCATCGAATACCGCGTCGCGCCCGCTGGGACCAACCACCACCAGCCCATTGTCCTTGTTCTTGAACTCTCCGCCATACACATCGTGCACAAAGAGGTTCTTGAGATAAATGTGGTGCATCCTCCCCTTGTCGCCGCTCACAAAAATGCCGTAGTGATTTCCACCCGAAATGTCGAGCGAGTCGATCTGCCAATATTCTTGGTTGAAGAGAAGCAGCGCCTCCCGGTCTTTGCCCGTCGCCACAATGCGCGGCCGCGCGCCCCGCCCATACGCCGTAAGGCGAATTGGATTTCCTTCAGCGCCTGAACCCTTGGGAGCGAAACTGCCCCCGCAGACGGTCCCGCGCGCCAGAGCCAAGCGGTCGCCTGCAGAAAAAGTATGCGCTTCTGCAGCCGCAAGGTTGTTCCACGGATGTTCAACGGAACCGTCTCCGGCCGAAGAGGCCGAGCAGTCAATGTAGAACGGATGATCCGGCGCAACAAGCGCGACCTGCGCAAAAGCTGAGCAACGAGAAGACAAAGGAAGAAGAGCGAATAGCAGCCCGGCCCAGCCAAACTGGTTCAACGCGGGACCGCGCAGCAATCGAATCATGAATCAGGCTCCAGGGAAGAAATTCCCCAGGTGAGATCAGGCAGAAAAAGCAACCGGAGAAGGCGGCCAAGCTGAAGACCACCCCTCCGGCAAGAATAATTCAATACCCTTTACGCCTTAGAAAATGAACTTCGCCGCGAGTTGCGCCACGCGGTTTGAACTGCCGACGACTCCCGTAATCTGTCCGAAAATACCACTGTTGAAGTCTGAATTCGGGCCTGCCAGATGCACCGTATTCGAGGTGTTAAATGCTTCCGCGCGGACCTGCAGCGTATACCGATCCTCAATTCTGAAATCCTTTGCCAGCGAGGAATCCAGGTTCACGTAGGCCGGCCCAATCACGATGTTGCGCCCCGCGTCGCCGGGAAGAAACGACGTTCCATTAATGTTCGCCGGAACGGTGAAGGCTGCAGTGTTGAAGTAGTGATAGATGGTCCGATCTCCACGCGGCAGGTTCGGATTTCCCGTAACGTCGGGACGCAGTCCGGGCAAGATCGACGCCGGATTTGTCCCGCGGACAACGTTGATCGGGTTGCCTGTATGTGCTGTGAAGATAGGGCTGTAACGCCATCCGCCAATAATAGCGTTGAGAATCGGATTCACGTTTGAACCGATAGTCTGGCCCTTGCCGAATGGCAGATTATACGATCCGCTGAATACCAGGTTCTGGCGCACATCGCTGTCGGATGAGGCGTACTCAGCCTTCAGATTGTACGGATTCTGCGGGCTATCATTGTTGATGTGCCCTAGGTTGAACGGCGCGGGACCGTTGTCCAGGCTATGGCTCCATGTGTAACTGAACAGAAACGCGGTGTTCCTCGACGATTGCTTTGTAATCTTAACCTGCATCGAGTTGAAGTTGCTCAGCCCCCCGTCGCTCAGATACTGGATCTTGCCCAGGTACGGAGTCAACAGGTTGTCATAGTTGTTTGCGGAGTTGGCAGGATTCGCGTTGATGTCGCCCACTGCATACGAAAGATGCTTGGAAATGGAACCCACCCAGGCCAGGTCCATCGAGATCGTCCTGGTCCATTGGTGCTGTGCGGACAGGTTAAACGACCCCGTCGTCCCCGTCTTGATGTTGGGATTCACCGCGTAGGTAGTTTCCAGGTTTCCATTCGCAAGCTCAGACGGTACGATGACGCCCGAACTCGGAATGTTGATGGCGGTGTTGCGCGCCACGCCGGAATCCAAAACATATTCCCATGGCGCAGAAGGACCGGAGGCCGGTCCGTCATAAACCCAGTTCGTATAAGACGCCTGTTCAGCAAACGGAGTGTTCTGCGTGAGGAAGTCTTCGCGTCCATCGTTCTCTGGCGAATAAAAGATCGCGCCGCCCGCGCGCAGTACCGTCGTCGGATCAAGCGTAAGAGCGAAGCCAAAGCGCGGCGAGAATTCGTCCCTGCGCGGATTAACCAGCGATCTCGAAGCGCCGCCCCGTCCGGCAAGCAGAATGTTTCCGCTGGCAATATCGTAGTTGGACATGTTGTTGTTCGCCTCTGTCCATGGATCCTGGAACTCATAGCGCAGCCCATAATTGAGCGTCAGCCTCGGAGTCACCTTGAATGAGTCCTGGGCATAGTAATCAAGGTTCCAGCTCTTGGTG
>JBEKDE010000194.1:0-2961 GCA_050014515.1 Occallatibacter sp. | reverse complement strand
CGATGGTGGATGACAGCTCAGCGTCGAGTTCTTCGGCGGTGCCGGTCACACTCAGCGGAATGGTGAGAGCGTCATTGTCGCCGTCTTTGAGCTTCTTCGGCACAATATTCACCCGAATCTGATCTTCATCAAGAAGCGTGACCGTCAGCAAGACCGCGCGGTTCCGCAGGACCGGGACAAGTTCTTTGAACATGGAAGTTTCTCCTTATGGGTTCTGACTTTCTGTCGATATTCCCCTTCTCCGGGGCTTCTCGAGTTCGGGATCATCCCAGTTGATGGTGTTCCGCTCCCCGAACGCAAGGATTTCCAGATATGCGCTAGGATCGTTTCCCCGCTGCCACAGAGGGCGATAGAGAGTATCGACTGCCGACTTCATGATGACCTTCATCTCCTCATTTGAGATGTGGGAGATGTCTGGATTGCCACCGCAGGCAGCGCAGGGCTTTCCCGCGTGCAAGGCTTCGATGGGGCCGTTGCGAAAGGCCAGTACAACCAGCGCTTTCGTTTCAGCCGCAAGGAGAGGATCGAGCGGCATCTTCATGGCGAACTACCTCGAGCCTTGAAGCATACAGTCGCCATGAGAACGCAGGTTGAATCTCTGCGATCTCGTCTCGATAACTGCGGGGCGAGTTGACAGGTAGGGGCGAGTAGATCGACACCGAAGGGCACGATGCCAACCTTAGAAGCTACTGCTTTTCAGCCTCCGCGAGGATTGCTTCCAGCCGTTCGACTTCTAGCCGCCTGAGTCTGGCCGTATTCGCCCATTGCTCCATGGATTCACTGTCGGTCGCGTATTCGGCATTCATTTCGAGCCAGCGGCTCTCGTTCTCGCGGGCTGCCCGGAGTGCGGACTGAAGCGCGGGATCGTGTTGCTCTCTGGAACTGGTCATCTGAACCGAGTTTACTATTCTGGATGGAGTAGGGGGGAGGAACGCAGCCGGTAGACACTACCCAGCCGCTGGAGCGCACGGCGGCGGAACAGGTTCGCTGCAGTCATCCCTTCTTTTCGATGCCTTGACCCGATTGCCTGTTGCGCCGCCGCAACTGTGTCCACATCCGTGCATCAACCGGTAACGCGGTGGTTCGCCCCGTCTCCGCGTTAAAGAAGGCGCCGTGATGAGTCAGCCTGCCGTAACGGAACAGCCGCGCCAGCATGGCCAGAGCGCTCGAGGCAAGCGTCTGGTTGATGAAAGGTTCCTGGCGGTCCAGTGCCTCGACGGCGGAACAGCTGGGCAATGGGTCTTCACCAGCCTCTGCGTTGATGATCTCGGGATACAACTCACTCACCGTTCGTAGTCGGTCAGCTTTCCTCCGGTTGCGTGCATTCAATG
Source organism: Occallatibacter sp. (assembly GCA_050014515.1). Lineage (GTDB taxonomy): Bacteria > Acidobacteriota > Terriglobia > Terriglobales > Acidobacteriaceae > Telmatobacter. The sequence continues at coordinate 1,630 of JBEKDE010000194.1, read as the reverse complement.
GCTGGCCGAGAATGAACTGGCCGCTGGCAGCATTGTTACCGAGATCGAGCCAGTACGCTGTGCGGTTCCTGGTCTTTGTCAACGCCCGCGCGATCATACTTCGTGCCGCGCGCGTGTCCACACATCCAATAAGAAGGTCAAGGGCGGTGTCATTGATCCGATCGAGCGTCCGTTCCTCGAAGTTTGCCGGTTCGGCCCGCCACCGCGTGCCCCAGAACAGGTTGATGCGATTGATCAGGACGGTCGCCTTGTTCTGTCCGATGTCGGAGGTCGAAAATGGCTGTCGGACACAGTTCGTCTCGGAGACCGAGTCAGCGTCCATCATGACCACCTCCAACCCCGATTCGCGTCCCCAGACTCTCATCGCCTGGTCGAGATAGGGCAAGCCCATGACGATGGCGGAGCCGGTGCCGCCTGCTCCGACGACAAGGACACGCACCGCCCGCTGACCAAGTAGATCGCGAGGGAGAGTATGCTCGATGCGCATATCAGCCCCTCTCTCCGCGCACGAACCGCTCGAGCGTCTGGGGCAGCACGATGAGAGACTCGACCGGGAATCGCCGGCGCCTGCCCGCCAGCCCTCCCCATAAGCTTTCAAAGCCGCCTTCATGCCTCGTCAGACGGCCAACGTTCGCGTGCGTGAATGCGCTCTCGTAAAAGCCGCGTTCCCATGCCGAGATTGCGCCCACCGAGGCCGAGTCCGGTCGCCGCATGGTGCCCGTGCAGACGCGCCCGTCGTCCGACAGATTCCAGAAGGGTGCAACAGCAAGTTTCGTAGGACTCTCCGGTCGCTTGCTCTCGCTCAGCGCCCGAATATTGAGCTCGCCATTCGAGACCCGCCACACCAGAGGAGGCTGGGGAAAAATGCACCCGTTCAACTCCGCGGCCTTCCCCTCGGAGTTCTCATAGAACATCTGGCGGCGTTGCGCCGGAGTCCACCAAACGATCATGTGGTCCGCCTTGGCTAGAATGTTCTCCGGAAGCACTTCGGCCTGGACGCAGCCGCCGAGCGAGCGCACCAGAGATTCAATGAATGCCACGGTCAGCGGCTGCGCCGGACCCAGGGTGGGTGGCGCATCTTTGCGGACCGTCACGTCGTGACGGGTGATGAAGCTCGACTGCGGGTCACGATAAACCAGCAGCGCTTCACGCAGCTCGAAGCGATGGTTCTCCCCGATTGATAGGTGTACCTGCATAACATTTCTCCCACGCCTGAATTTCCTCGACCAATTGAAAGACGGCACAATTGATCGCGACAAAGCGTTCCACGATCCGCCGCGCATGCCGAACTTCATCCGCGTTCCGCGGAGAAAAGACCGCGCACACGGTTGGCTCGGCAGTGCCTTCCATCATGGATTGGCCTTCTTCGTCAAAGCAGGCGATGATCGCGTCGTGATCTTTGAAGGAGACGAGCAAGGACGGCAGTGGGGGATCGTCGTAGTGACCCGCCTCGATGTGATCCCTGGACTGCTTGAGCGGAAGCCGGGAGAGACGTTGAATGCGCCGCAACCGCTCGATCCAGGAGCCGAATCTGCCATTGCGGAACCTGCGCAGCAGCTCGCGGTCGCGCGTTCTCCAATCGCTGGAGTCGCGTTTCAACGTCCGCCGGATGCACTCCGGCAATGCCTGT
>JBEKDE010000193.1:0-3135 GCA_050014515.1 Occallatibacter sp. | reverse complement strand
CGTGCGTTCGGAGAAGTTGCGCAGCCGGAGATCTTCCTGCATGCGCTGGCGTAGATGTGTCATGGACACCTCCTTGGGTGTCCAACACTTTATCCAATGGCCAGAGAGGCATACCCTGCCGCGCTAGCGGCTTAGTGCAAATCGCCAATGCGTGTTTCCACTCGCCCTTGATCTGGAAGCGCGGTAAGGGCAGTTTGCAACGACTGCGAGTTGAATCTATCGAAAAGCTAAGTTCCTCGGCACCTGGGGATCCACTAATAGATGGCTAAGCCGATACTGGAAGCTCCGTCGCGACCTCTACCCGGTTTCTGCCAAGGCGCTTGGCAGCGTAGAGCGCTAGTTCCGCCTCGTGGACGAATCGCACCGACTCGGTGTAGAGGTGCGGGTGATCACAGCACACGCCGATGCTCACAGTCTCCACTTTGCCGACCTTTAAGCAATGGTTTTCGATCTTCAATGCCTGCACCGCATGGCGAATGGACTCCGCTGTGGTGCGTGCGGCGTAGGAGTCAGCGTCCGGCAGCAGCACGACAAACTCCTCACCCCCATAGCGCGCTACAACGTCATATCCTCGACGCGGATTCTCCACCAGCACGCGCGCCACTTCTCGCAGGCAGTCGTCCCCACGCTGGTGCCCATGGCTGTCGTTGAGGGCCTTGAAGCAGTCCACATCAATCATCAATAACGAGATCGGTCTCAGATTCCGCGCTGCCCGGCGCAATTCTGTGTCCAGCGCAGCGTCGAAATGACGCCGGTTGTAGAGTCCAGTCAGTCCGTCGCGGACCGAGAAGCATGGCATTCACCTCGCGAAGCTCCTCCTGGCTTGCCAGTAAAGCGGCCTGTGCCTCCATCACCAGTTGCACCAGTGAATCCGCCCGGGGCGCACGACAAATGGGATGTGCATCCTCGGGTGCGATGGACAAATGGCACCAGCGTTGGAAGGCGTTTGCGATCGACCGAGAGCCGCCAACGCGGTGAGTCGGTTTTAAAGAGGCTGGATGCCCGGGAGGTAGTCGCCGGGACGTGCAATCAATCGTCCAGACTTCATCTTCAACGGCGTGGGGTGGACTCAAGGTTGCATTGAGGTCGAACTTGGCGGAACGAATGAGGAGCAACTGGGGTGCTACCGCAGGAGTTACCACCCGGTAATCTGCATGGTCGGGAAGCGGAGTAGCCTGCGCGAACGGAATGTGGCACAGCTGCTTGAAATCGCTTACATGAAGATCAGCGCCTAAGTTGTTCAGCGAATGTCGACGCGAACCAATCATGCAGGTGCCCAAGCCGGAACGGGGACTTCGCCGATCGTGCCAATCGAGGAACTGGGCTCAGAAACGCAAAGCTCGCCCTTGGGTTGAATTTCGAGTTAAATGCGCGAGTATGTGATCAGGACGAGGCCCAACACATAACAACCGAACATCGCACCAAGCAAGCTGCCCACTCCCCGTGGAGCCGCTGCAAATTCCTTCCACACGAAGATGCCCCACAAAATGGCAACGATAGGTGCCGCATTGCTCAGAGCGTAGGAAACCGATGGTCCAGCCGTGCCGACGGCGATAAAACTGGAGGTAATCCCGATACTCCAGATAACCCCACCCGCTAAACCGGCGCAGTGCGTGATCCAGCCTCCTTTCAAATAATCCGAAAGATAGAGAGGCCTGCCCTCGACGGGATGATGCATGAAGATGGGGTTTACAACAATCGTCATCAGGAGCGCGCCTACGGTAAAGAAGAACACTGCAGTAAGCGGCATCAGTCTGCCGGAGCCGCCGGAGACGAAGGCGGGATCGATTGACTTCACGACGAGGCTATAGAAGAACGCAATGAGCAGGCCGGCAACCACGGAAAGCAAGATACCCTTGGCACTTGGCTTCTTGGACGCGCTTGCCAGCCGCCCGTAGGCCTTCATGGTGAGGAACACAGCGAACACGATCACTGCTACACCGAGGAACAGTACAAAAGGGTTGCCGGGGTAGACGCCGTCCTCGATCACGACCAGTGCAAAGCTCAGAATGATACCGAGTACCCAGGCTATTCCTCCGCCGATAGGAAACCCGATGGCCATCCCTGCTACCGCAATGGCAGCGACAAGCAAAAGAGTTCCAAGGTCCCAGACAGCTCCGCCCAGGAGCGCCCAACCGATGCTTGAAAGATCGGCCTGGGCCAGGTCTGCCACGAACGGCCGGCCTATCTTGCCGAAGGATCCGATCGTAGAGGCCGCTAGCAGGGAGGTAAGAAGCAGGCCGGCAACGAAGTCCCAATAGAAAAGTTCGAACCGCCAGGATCGGGCAGCCAACTTTTGTGTGCTTGCCCAGGATCCCCAGCAGATCATGGTTACAACACAGAGCATGACAGCCATCGGATAACTGTGGATTCCTAACATTTCTGGCTCCGTTCCTTATTCATGCGTCGCCTGTGTGCTGCGGGTGAGGCAGATTCATATGCACTTTATCCTGCGGAGGCAAAAATCTTAATTGACCTTTCGTGACCGAGATTCTCCACGTCGCTTGATTTGTCCCCCTGGCACAGTTGAAGCCGAAGTGTTAAACGCAAACCATCAGTGTCAATCCGTTCTCACGGCTAATTTCATGCCATTCTGATTGCATATCGCCAGTGTCGATGCGCGTATCGCGTCGGGATTGAACACCCGTTCCAGCCAGCCGTCCTTAAGGAGAATCGGCTTTGCTTCTTCGATTGCTTTGAGCGCGCCATCAGAGAACTTTCCCGGAAAGATTCCAAAGATGATGGCGAGTTCGATGCTCAGGTGGCCCATCATAAAATCGAAGGCCGCATCTTTTGGGACACCGCGTCGAACAGTCTCGTCCAGCGCCTCCTTAAGAGCCACGCACAGCGTCGCAGCGACGGTTTCAGACATCGCTGGCTCGAGTACTGCGATGTTTTCCGGGGTGCAGCGGTGGGCTCGTGATACCGGCGAGAAAACCAATCGCGCAATATCCTCGCATAACGCGTAGTGTTCCTCCGGCCCTTGCATCAGCGAGCATACGATGGCCTGTTTCGCCTTTACACCTCCAAAAAAATCGCGCTGTGCCTCTGGATCAGTCTCACCGCCGAACAGGGGTGGATGACAGGGATGAGTGATGAAATAAGTTACATCGTCGCGAGCCGGGAGTTGGCCGG
>JBEKDE010000192.1:0-3784 GCA_050014515.1 Occallatibacter sp. | reverse complement strand
GATCCGGTTCTGGATATCACAAATCCCGACTTCGGAAAGATTACTTCGGCGCGCGGATCCGATTTCGGGTCAGGCCGTACCGGACAGGTATCAATGAAACTTGAATTCTAGGAACGAGTCGGTTTGCGTTCATTGGAGCGAAAAGGGAAGCCGGAACTACGGCCGGGCTGCGGTGCAAAGCGGCGAGACCGTATCCGACATGGAAGGCGGGGGATCGACAGTACCCCATGTACTGGGAGCCGAACCCATGGTGAACACGAGCGTTCCGCCGTCTGCGATCTGCTTGTGACGGAACCATGCGGTGTCCAGCCGCTGTCCATTCAGCGTTGCGGACTGGATGAAGCGATTGATATGTTCGCTGTCCATGTTGCGCGCGAGGATGCGCAGGATCTTTCCGGATGCAAGCGTGATATCCGCTTCGGGAAAACTCGGTGTTCCAATGAGATAAACATCCTGGCCGGCGTTGGGGTAGAAGCCAAGTGACTGGAAGATGAACCAGCTGGACATTGCGCCGGAGTCATCGTTGCCGGGAATTCCGGTGCGCTGGTCTGTGAAGGCCTTCTCCAGCAGTTCGGTGATAACCTCCGCGGTGTGGTCCGGGCGGCCTGCCCAGTTATAGAGAACGGGAATAAGAAAGCCGGGCTCATTGGTAACATCGAAGTGCTCGCGATAGAAGATGCTGTCGAGGCGGTGCACGAACATTTCATTGCCTCCCGCCAGTTCGATAAGCCGTCGTACGTCCTGCGGCGCAAAGAGCGAATAGGTCCACAGATCGCCCTCGTAGAAGAAGTCGGGCCATGTCCCACGAACGATCAGGTTCGGCTCGGCCCAGCTGCCATCAGGATTGCGAGGACGCAGGAAGCCTTTGAAACCCTCCACCTTCAGATCCTTGTCCCAGAGATGTTCCCAGTTGTGCGCGCGAGTGGCGAAGAGCTTAGCTTCCGCGGGGCGGTTAAGACCGCAGGCAACTTCCGCGACGGCAAAGTCGTCGTAGGCGTATTCCACCGTGCGCGAACCGGAACGTTCGTTAGCCAGACTGAGGTAGCCTTTCGCGTTGTATTCAAGAATGCCTCCTCGGCCCTCTTTCTGCGAGTCGGCAGGAGGCACAGATGCGTCTTTCAGCATGGCTTCGAACGCTGTGGAGTAATCGATTCCTGAGAGTCCCTTGACGTATGCATCCGCGATCACGACGTCGGCATTGCTGCCGCCTTGTGTTCGTCCGTTATCATTGCCGCTGCGGCCGTCGGGCATGTAGCCTGTGTGACGGTAGATATCGATGAGCGAGCGGATAAGATCGCGCTGCCGCTCAGGAGCAATGAGCGTGAGCAGCGGGCCGGAACTGCGATATGTGTCCCAGATCGTGTAGTAATCATCGTAGTAGGGCTCGGTCGACTGCCAATCGGGATTTTCGCCGGTGCGATCGGATGGCATGAGCATGGTGTGATACATCGCAGTGTAAAACTGAATGCGCTTTGAGTCCGTCTCCCCATGAAGCTGGATTCTGGACAAAGCCTGATTCCAAAGCTCTACAGAGGCTTTGTGAACCGCATCGAAGTTCCATGCGGGAACGTCCTGTTCGACGTTCCGGCGTGCCTTTTCCGAACTGATAAATGAAATGGCCACCTTCGCCTGAACAATTTGGCGCGCATGGGTGTGGAAGTTGAAGCTAACTCCGATCGGCTCATCTTCATCAATAGAAACATCCTGCGCCGAAGAGACCGTCTTTCCGCTCCACGTCTGGGCGCTCGATGCTGCTGTATCGAAGACGACGTAGAAGAAGATTCGGTATTCGCGGCCCTTGTTCCATCCGCCAGCGTAACGGCCAACGCCTTCGGCTTCATGGTCGGAGAGTATGCGCACTTGTCCCCCCAGGAAGCGCTGGGACTCGGAGTCGGAGCCCTTGTTCAGACAGTGGGCAATGTCGACAGTGATATGAGCTTGTTGAGAAGCAGGAAACGTGTAGCGATGGAAGCCGACGCGTCGCGCGGCAGTCAACTCGGCGTGCACTTTGTATCGCGTGAGAGTGGCGGCGTAGTAGCCGGGATGGTTTGTTTCATCGATGCGTGGCGATTTGATATCCGCCGGATCGAGTGGTCCGGTAATGGGAGCCACAAGAATGTTTCCATACTTGCCGGAGGCGCCGCTCAGATGAAGATGGCTGAAGCCTAGAATGCGACCGCCGCTCAGATAGCCAAAACTGGAAGGCCGGCTATCGAAGCTCTCCATATCCGGACCGAGCTTGACCATGCCGAAGGGCACGGCCGCACCAACGAAGGTGTTCCCGCCCCAGTCTACTCCGAGGAAGGGATAGACACTGGATGCGTAGTCCGGTGCAGAAACGCGACTGACCGAAACAGCCTGACCGGGCAGGCCCTGCAGCACTGTGGTGCAGCCAATCAGGATGAGAAGTAAGTCCAAAATGCGCCGAACGCCGAGTAACATGGTTGCCGTCTTCCTCTGGAGAACTGTCAATCCCATCGATTATCCACGATTTTGACGCTTTAGAGGTCCGGATTGATGAATCGCTCACAAGCAGTGTGACGAGAGTTGAAGTGTTCAGATCCACAATTCCGCCTGGCTCACGGATACTAGGTGCGGGGCCAAAGCGACCTGCCAAGATCTTTGAAGCCTGGGGCGGCCGCGGCGCCGACCGGCAGCACGCCGTCAGCCTGGGTCTCCTTTATAAAGATGACGCGAACCAGAAATGCTGGGTGTTGAAGTCGAACGACGCCAAGACCATTTCGCAGATCGACGCAGTCTTCGTCACGGTCGAGCCCGACGGCGGCAGCACGAAGCCAAGCGGGAAACCGCTGCTGTTTACCTACCTGCGCCTCAATCCGAATCACCCATAAAACTGCGTGTAACTAGGTTTCGCAGCTTGGAGACCTCATGAACTCGATACTGCTTGTGGACGACGACGCGGCAATCTGCTTTGAATTCGCACGAACCCTTGAAAGTCTTGGATTCAGAGTCGAGGTTGGCCCTACTGTTGAGTCGGGACTGGCCCGTGCGGAGGCGGCTCGATTCGACGCCATCCTGGTAGAGTTCAACATTAAATCGGAAAGGGGAGCATACCCTAGGTCGGCGAGCGGTCTTGGGGTGATTCGTCGACTTCGTGCAATAGAAGCAACCGCCCCAGTTCTGATGTACACGGCCATACAGGGGGAGTTTTACGAGGCGGCCTCGCTCGACGCCGGCGCAGATGACTTCATTTGAAGACAACTTCGATCCCAAGCCTGTCTTCCCTTTCCGCGCACACATTGGAAGATTCAGGGGGGCAGAGAAGGGGACGGAACCGAAGATGGTCTCAATTTGACCCGCGGGGGCTAGAAGCGCGCGAGACGGTGCGGTACCCGTTCCCTCGCAAGATCGACTTTCCCTTTGCGATTCGGCCTTCAATAAGTGGTTTGGCGATTTGCACTCGTCCAGACGCATTCCCCCGAGAAGTGCGCTAGATTTACTTGCCAAGAATTAGGGGCACATAGCTTCGAGCGTCTTGCAGCAATTGCTCGGGCGCAATACCGGCCCTGGCGCGGAGCTGCAAACCCTGCATCAAGTCAACGAGCGCACGGCCTCGCACCTTGGCAGAGGGTGTGCGAGTCAGGTGTCCCGCCCTCATCTCCTTTTCGAAACGTTTCGCGAAAATATCAGCGGTTGCGGTGAGGCCCTGGGCGACATAAGAACGGATCTCCATTACTCGCTCCGACTGTCCCAGTGCTGCGGCGGCCATCATGCAACCGCCGTGAGCCTCATCCGAAGCGGTGTTGACGGTAGCCTCGCAAAA
>JBEKDE010000191.1:0-3977 GCA_050014515.1 Occallatibacter sp. | reverse complement strand
CTGGAATTCAAACCCGTTCCTGCACGACGCGGCATATGCCCTGGCAATGACAGCCGGTGACAAGCTACTACATTCCGAACGTCCGAACTAGTTTTCAGGAGTGGACATGACTGAGAAACTGCGGCCTTATCTGTTTTACGACGTGGCGATTTCGATCTGCTCGGTCTGTTACAAGCGGGTGGACGCGAAGATTGTGTTCGAAGACGGCAAGGTTTGGATGCTGAAGCGATGCCCGCAGCATGGGCATGCGCGGGTGCTGGTGGCCGACGACGTGGACTACTACCGGCGGTCGCGCGAGGTGTTTATCAAGACGCCGGAGCAGCCGATGGTTTACAACACGCCGGTGAAGTATGGGTGCCCGTACGATTGCGGGTTGTGCCCGGACCATGAACAACATAGCTGCCTGACGCTGGTGGAGATTTGTGATGCGTGCAACCTGACCTGCCCGATCTGCTACGCCGGGAGCGGGCAGCACAGGACCGAATTCCGGAGCCTCGATCAAATTGCCGCGATGCTGGACTGCGTGGTGCGCAACGAGAAGAACCCGGACGTGGTGCAGATTTCAGGAGGAGAGCCGACACTGCATCCTGACTTCTTTCGCGTGCTGGAGATGTGCAAGGAGCGGCCAATTCGCCACCTGATGGTGAATACGAACGGAATCCGGATTGCGCAGGATGAAGGGTTTGCCAAACGGCTGGCGGAGTTCATGCCGCAGTTTGAGATTTATCTGCAATTCGATTCGCTCGAGCGCGAGCCGCTGATGCAGTTGCGCGGCGCGGATCTGCGTGGGATTCGCGAGAAGGCTCTGGAGCGACTGAACCGGCTGGGCATCTCCACCACGCTGGTGGTGACGGTGGAGCGCGGCGTGAATGACGGGGAGTTGGGCGCGATTGTGGATTATGCTCTGACGCAGCCGGCGGTGCGTGGAGTTACGTTCCAACCCGTGCAGCAGGCGGGGCGGGTGCTTGGATTTGAAAGCAAGCAGCACCGGCTCACACTGACGGAAGTGCGGCGAAGGATTCTGGAGCAGACAGATGTGTTCAGGCCCGAGGACCTGATTCCTGTGCCGTGCCATCCCGATTCGCTGGCAATGGCGTATGCGTTGAAGATGGGCGGGAAGACGGTTCCGCTGACGGGAATGGTGCCACCCGATGTGCTGATTGACGGCGCAAAGAACACGATTATCTATGAACAGGAAGCAGGGCTGCGCGAACACATTTTCAAGCTGTTCGCGACCAATCACTCGCCGAGTTCGCAGGCGTCCACTCTGAAGGAGTTGCTATGCTGCCTGCCCAAGGTGATTATCCCCAAGGATCTCGGATACAAGAATCTTTTTCGCGTGCTGATTGTGCAGTTCATTGACGCGGAGGCCTTCGACGTGCGCAGCGTGAAGAAGAGCTGCATTCACATCGCGCATCCGGATGGAAAGCGGCTGATTCCATTCGATACGTTCAATATGTTTTATCGCGGAGAGCTGGAATCGACGCGGCTGGCTGGGCTGCGACGGGACGAACTTGCGGCGGTGTGAGGGACAAGGTTGTGAGTGGTGGCGCATGAGACTTCTCGTGGTTCGGCTTGTCGGTTTTATTGCATTCGCGTTGGCATTTTTGCTGCCTGCGGTTCAGCTTGCAGGGCGCGCTGACGGACCCGGCACGGGTCCCTTCGTGCTTCCCGGCTGGATGTGTACGGCTGTTGCCACGGGTGCAACTGCCGGTCTGTTTCATGCTTCCGCGTCAGCCTGGCAGGGGAAGGACGCCGCTGGAGTCGCCTTTTTGATTATGAGCGGATGGGTTAATCCCCTCGTGGTGATCTATCTGGTGTTCACAATCTGGCGCAGGGTCGTGGTGATCAGGCGCATTCTTGCCACAGCGATCCTGATTTGCATTGCAGCCGCATGGGCATTCTTCGCGGAATCCTGGAAGACGAATTCGCCCATGCACCCGCTGATTGGCCACTATGTCTGGATTGCAGGAATCCTGGTGATGCTCAGCCCGGAGGCCGCTGCTTTGTTCACGAGAAGGAAAAATCCGGCAAATGAAGCGCCCCAGGCCTTGGAATAGAGGCCTGGGATCGCAGCGAGTTTGCGCTTGCTGAATTAGCGGGTGTATCCGCCGGAAGCGTAGATGGTTTGACCGCTGAGCCAGCCGGAGTCAGTGGAAGCCAGGAAGGCTGCGGCGGTTGCGATGTCCTGAGGCTGGCCGATGCGGCCGAGCGGGGTTTCAGCAGCGGCGTTCTTCTCGAAATCGGTACCGATGAAGCCGGCGTCGCGCGTGCCTTCGGTGTCGACAACTCCGGGGTTGAGGGCGTTGACGCGGATTTTCTTTGCGCCCAGTTCCTTGGAGAGCGAGACAGTGATGGAGTCGACCGCGCCCTTGGTGGCGCTATAGACCGCGGCGTTCGGAAAAGACATTCTGCCGACGACGGAGCCGACGTTGATGATGCTGCCGCCAGCGGGGTTGAACTTTGTGACAGCGGCCTGCGTGACCAGCAGAAGGCCGAGGACATTGACGTCGAACTGCTTGTGGAAGTGGTCGGGGGTGATGGCGTCAAGCGGGCCGAATTCGTAAATGCCGGCGTTGTTGACGAGCACGTCGATGGGGCCAAGCTGGGTGGCGACGGCGTCAATCAGCGGCTGAATGGAGGCTGGTTCTGCTACGTTGGCCTGGACGGCAATGGCTTTGCCGCCTGCTGCCTTGATGCCGGCAACGACTTTCTCCGCGGCGGCCTTGCTGCCGGAATAGTTGACTGCGACGGCGGCCCCGCGCGCTGCGAGCTCGCGGGCGATGGCTGCGCCGATGCCCTTGGACGCGCCAGTGACCAGCGCTACTTTTCCTTGAAGACTGCTGTCCTGAAGATTGCTCATTGTGCTGCTCCCTTTACGAGACGTCATTACTTCGACATTTCGACAACTATCGAATTGATTAGCAGTACCAGGAATGGATTCAGGAGATTTGTACAAATCTTTTCAGGCGGAGGCCGGCGGGGGCGGACAGGCGGGCCGTTCGAGGGCGATGAGGCCGTTTCCGAGCGCTTGGAGGACGCCGGGCTTGAGGGTGAGGAAGTGGAATTTGCCTTCGCGGCGCACGTCGACGAGGCCAGCGGTTTCAAGTTCCTTGATGTGGTGGGAGATGGTGGCGGCGGAGATGGGCAGGGCGGCGCGGATCTGCGAACAACCCAGGGGACAGCCGGCATTTGCGATGCGCTCAAGCAGATCGAGGCGGCGCGGGTCGGCGAGGGCCTTGAGGATGGCGGTGCGGCGGGCGCGGGTGAGGCGAACGGGTTTTACGGGTGGCGGTTCCAGAGTTGTCAGGGTCATTGAAGTACTCAAACCATTTGATGTTATGGTAGCGCGAATTGACGATGAGCCGTCGCTTGCGTTTGACAGGTAAACAAGATGGGCACTTTCGCGCTCGGAGGGTCCTTTTTTCTCGCGGATTCGACCGTAAATGCGGCTTATATGCATCTGTTTTGGACAGAATGGTTCGAGTGTGATTTGTTTGTAAGCGTCTCAATGGGTTGATGTTGCAGAGTATTTTTTAACGCCGAGAGGGCCCTGTTTGAGCGGGAGGGGGTGGGCGGCGGCGCGGCTGGGCGGTGGTTCCGCGCAGCGACGGTGGCGAGTGCAACCTGAGCGGCGTAGAGGAGCTTGCCTGAGCGTTTCTCCGGGATGGCGCCGATGAGGATGCCGTGGGCGACGCAGGCAATGAAATCGCGGATACCGCTGGTTCCGTCGAGAAGAGGCATGGCTTTGCAGTAGGCAAGGCCCGCCCATGAGGCGGCGACTGCCTCGGAGCGGCGACCAGGCCCCGGTTCAGCCATGAAGGCATCAAAAGTGTTCTGCCAGGCTTTGCAGCAGCGGCGGATTGCGGTTTTGGACGTAGACTTTCTGGCGTTGGTTCCGGAACGATCAGACATGGAATTCACTCCTGAAACCATTGTGCGCGCAATGGGGATAATTATAGGCAAACTAAGCGCGT
>JBEKDE010000190.1:0-4783 GCA_050014515.1 Occallatibacter sp. | reverse complement strand
AACATCGGCAATCCCGGAAGCGTGGCCATCAACGCGGCCACGCCAAAGCATTTGTCGCCCTTGCCGAACTGGTCGATCGCGGTTCTTTCATCGGGATTACTCATGAAGTTTACGTAACGCTTCATGATGTCGGGATCGAACTCGAGGGTATTCTTAATCACCGACCGGTACTTTGCATTGTCCTCATCGCGCAGCATCACCATGAAGGCGGAGTTGTACACGCGATGCATTCCCAGCGTGCGAACGAAGTAACCCTCCATAAGCCAGAAAGCTTCTGCGAGTAGAAGCGTTCCGGGAACTTCTGCTGCTACGCGATCGACCACTTCACGCCAGAACTCGTGCGGCATGTGCCTGTCGAATTCCGCCTGGCTCATTCCGTATTCCGCACGTGAAGGAATTGCCCCGCTTGCTCCCGGCCCCGGAAACCACAGCCGATGAAAATGCCGCTTGGCCAGCGTCATCGCCGCATCGAATCGAATTACCGGAAATAACCGTGCCACATGCAGAATGGTCTGAATCACCTGTTCGCGCACCGCCGGATTCAGGTAGTCAAGCTGCGCCGTGTCATTCCAAGGGAAGCTGGTGCCGTCATTGCCGTGGTACACGTAGCGCGTATCTCCACTCGCACGATCCACGCGCCGAAAGACAACCGCGGCATCCGTCTGCTCAAAGTAGTGATCGTCGATCTTGATCTCTACGCGCCCATCGGATGAAAGATCGGGACCATTGAAACTGTATGCGGGATAAGGCGAATCCTGGCGCGATATGAACCACTCCGGGTGCTCAACCACCCATGGCGAATCGATGCCCATGTGATTCGGCACCATGTCGCTGGCCAGGCGCACGCCGTAGCGATAGCAGCGGTCACGCAGGTTGATGTATGCCGCTTCGCCGCCCAGATCCTCGGCAATTTTGTAGTCAAACAACGAATACGCCGAAGCCACCGCATCCGAGTTGCCGCAAAGCTGTTTGATTGTCTTCGACGCGCGACTACGCTCCCACACACCGATGAGCCACAGTGAATTCAGGCCGCGATGAGCCAGCGTCGCAAGCTCTTCATCGGGAATCTCATCCAGCCGCGCAATCCTTCGTCCATACTGCTTGCTCAGCTGCGCGAGCCACACGTATGTGCTCTTGGCAATGAGCACTGTGTTCGGCATCCAGGCCGTATCCGGTGAAAACTTCTCGTATTCCTGCGCCGGATCGCTGATCTCAAATTGCGGCACTTCAGCGTGGCTCACAATGGAAGGCCACTGCTGCTGCCCACTCTCGCGCCTGCGCTGGGCAGCGGCTTCTGCTGCGGCGCGCGCCTGCGCTGCCGGCGGATTAAACTGCATCCAGATCGCCAGTTCTTCTTCATGCAGAATCTCGCTAGCAATCTCAAGCAGCCGCGCAACGCTCTCGCCCAGCAGCGGCTTCCATAGTTTCCGAATCAGCGCCAACTGGTCACTTAAAGACCCGGGAGAACCGACAGCCGGCGCCCTAAGCAAGTCCAGCAGGTTCACTGCTGTCGCGCCCTCGATGGGAATCAGCGGCCGTGTGGCAAAGTACTCGGGCAAATGTTGAGTCACCTGGCGGTAAACCGTCTTCTCAGCCAGAGCCTTGTCTTCAAACAGCTCGTCAAACGGGCGGAACGCCTCATTGCGATTCGCCGTCCACAGCAAGAGCAGTTCTTCCATCGCCGCTGCTCGATGCGGCATGCCGTCGGTGCTCCCAGCCAGCCACTGCTTTGCCGTTTCCAGGCCGCGAATGACCGTGGTGCCGGGAAACTGCTCCACAAAGGTAAGCAGCATGGAGTCGAGCGCCTCTGCGCCCACCTGCGATGAAAACCAGTCCAGCGCCGAAGTCATCACCTCGGGGTCGAAATCCGCGCGATACCGCGCCATTAGCACGTGGCTGGCTTCGTCGATCAACCCCATCGCGTACAACGCACCTGCGTGAACCGCTCGTTCGGGGTGCTTCTCGACATCGCGCACCAGGTTCATGCGGTACGCAAACTCGCGCGCTCCGGCCATGTTGGCAAAGACGACGTTTCCTGCGTAGGAAAAGAGCAACTCAGCGAATTGGTAGCGCTCCCGCGCTTCCCGCGCAATGTGAAATTCCATCATAAGAAAACGCGCTCCCAAACACGGACCAAATCCCTCGAAAACCAGTCAACTTTGATGCTTCCGGACTGCTTGACGGGTGACTCCACCCTTTGGAACATCAGGGCATTCAACTCAAAATCGCAGAGTATTACGTGCCGCGGCAAACCCTCTGGAAGACTGATTTTATCCCGTCAAGGTGGCCGCTGGCTGTGTGCTCAACTCTCGGCTTCGCGCCTGCCTCAAATCCCTCGCGATCTGCCCCGCCACTGGGATCGACAACAACTGCAGAAGCGCAATCACAGGCAGCGCGTACTTCAGAGCCGCAATCGCCGAATCCCAATGCACAATGGCCAGAAAGAGAATGCAGCCCAGGCAGCGGCCAAGAAACAGTCCAAACTCGTGGTTGAAGAGATAACCATACTGATTCCTCTTCTCCAGCCGCGACAACAGGTCCACAACGTTCCACTCGATTGGGTTGTAGGCCAGATCGAGCATTGGCTTGGCAAGCAGAAAACAGGCCAGGAAAATCAGCACGCCCACCGCATTGAACAGCACACCATTCACTACCGCTCCCAGGAAAAACAACAGCAGCGCCACCAGAAAAACACCGTTCCTGTGCCGCGGCGCCGTCACCCGTCCAGCTGTATACAGGACGCAGGCTGACAGAACGCCACCCACGGCCTGCGTCACGCCCAGAGTTCCTTCCTGACCCACCAGCAGCATGATCAGCATCGCCGGCGCCGTCACAATGTACCCCTGTGGCAACCCCTTCAGGAAAGCCAGTTGCAGCATCTTTCTCCACATGGTGTGATGCGGAAAGAACAGGAAGCTGGCGTGCTTTGGGCTCGCAAAGGTGCCCCGCTCCAGAATCCCAGCAGCCAGTGCCGTGAGTGCAAAGGCCACCATGGCGACAATCCTGTATGCCCGGTTCGGCATCCCTCCCAGCCACCCATAAATCATGGTCCCGCTGATAAACCACCCAATCAGCGCCGGAACTCCAACCCCACTCAGCGTCAGTGCAAAGAGCTCTACCCCGTAGTAATAGTTCCGATTGCCGTCATTGGTGGCCGTTAACGCCAGAAATCCCCGGTTGGCCCAGAACATCCCGGTGCTCAACCCAAGCGCCAGGCCTGAAATTACAATCCCTCTCAGTGTGAGGTCTCCCAGCTGCATCAGAAACAGGATCGACGCGCCTGACAGAATCATTCCCGCGGCGTAAAGGTGTTTGGCCTGCACACGGCCCATCAGAACGCCGTTCAGAAAGAACGCGACTGGCGTGGCCGCGTAGAGCGCCAGGAAATAGCTGACTACCTTGTCTACTGCATGGGAATTCCGCATCACATACGAGGCGACAAAGATTTCGATCACTGGCAGCACCAACGCGTAGATCATGTTCGACACGATCAGAACCCGCATGGAGCTTGGACAACGGCGAAATACTTCGAGTTCTCTACGAAAGAGGTTCATCCCCAAGCTCCCCGGGCCGGGCTTAAGCATGCGACGATCAAAGCAGGTTGTTGAGTCAGCGCAAACAAGATGAGCCTTTCGCGAGATACCGCAGGGGAAGGCTCAGTGTAGCGCAGCTCGGAGTTCTGCGAGTCTTCTGGAGCAGACGGACGTATACGGGATGCAAATCCGCTACCATCTCGCTTTCTAGTCTCGCCATTGCCACCGCCCGCCTTCGCCGGTAAACTAGTGGAGGCCTATGCGCACTCGCTCCGGCCCTGGATTTCCTCGCATAAGAGCTTCCGCCACGAAGCCATAGCCTGGAACATCCGGTTGATAGCAGTGAACAACGCGGAGAGGTGGCAGAGCCCGGTTGAATGCACCTGACTCGAAATCAGACATAGTCGCAAGGCTATCGGGGGTTCGAATCCCTCCCTCTCCGCCATAGATCTCGGCAAGTAGTTGGCTATAGAGATAAACGATAGATATAAGATAAGTTACTTCAATTCCCTTTTGTCGCTATTTCCGCAATTGACGTGCTAATTCCGTCCCCTTCCCTCGATTTGCACCACAAAATAATAAGCATGCGCAGCTCCCTCCTCTTTACGGGGCGAGGCTAACAACAGGAGGAAGTGTCCACTTACCTATGTGGACACCTGATATGTGTGCGTGAATTGTGAATTCTCCACCGCCTAACAGGCGGTGGCTTCGGGTTACGGCTGGAAGCCGGATTGATCGGCCCTGCGGCCGATTACACCACGTTAAAGTCATCGTCTGGCTCGGGGGGCTTTTGCTCCTCGATATAGCGCTTCCAGACTTCATCGGTCACATTGCCGCTGGTGGCTACCCAATAGCCTCGTGCCCAAAGGTGCTGCCCCCAATAGCGCTTGCGCAGACCCGCATATTCGCTCAACAGCTTGTGTGAACTCTTCCCTTTCAGGTATTGCACTGCCCGAGATAGCGATATTTGAGGCGGTATCCCGATCAGCAAGTGAACATGGTCCCGATTGATCGAGCCCGCGTAGATCGTCATCTCCTGGCTGCGAGAAATTTCGCGCAGTAACTCCCGGCATCGCTGGCCCACATCACCGGCAAGAACCGGATACCGGTACTTCGTCGTCCACACAAGGTGATACTTACAATCCCACACCGTGTGGCTGCCACGCTTGTAGTCTTCCATCCCTACAAGCCTAAGCCCATCCGTCGCCTGAAGGCGAGGGGTTTACCGATCCCCTATCGGGGACTCTAAA
>JBEKDE010000189.1:0-4683 GCA_050014515.1 Occallatibacter sp. | reverse complement strand
ACGGAATTGCAGATCTTGACCAGGATTTTGTTATACCCCATTTGTGAATCAAGAAGGCTCCGCCCTGTCCTCCAGTCACGAAACCATGGCTGTATCCAGCGGCGAACCTGGCGACGAGAGAGTTGCTGGCCGCGAAACCTGCAATCGGAATTGCTCCCACATCAAGGCCCTTCGTGGCGTCGCGGTGCCAGGTTGTTCCAGCGTCCGAGGTTTCGAAAACAACAAAGCTGTTTTTGACCGGGTCGCCAAGCAGAATGCCCTCATTGTAGGCGGGGTTAATCCAGAAACTATCGAAAAAGCCATCTGGCGCATCAGGATTCTTGAACAACAGCGACCAGGTCTTACATCCGTCGCTAGTCTTGTAAAGTCGGCTCTTATCGCCGGGGCCGGAGGCCATGATGATGGCGGTCTGCGCGTCCCAGGCTTGGACGCCGCGAAAGTCTAACGTGGCGCCGTCTTTGGCTCCGTCGGGGATTGGGCATTGTGTCCAGTGTGCGCCGCCGTCGGTGGTTTTGAGCACTGTGCCGGCGGAGCCGCTTGCCCATGCCACTGTTCCGTCAACGGAATCAATGCCGCGCAGGCTGGCCTTGCTACCTGAGTCCTGCATCTGCCAGATCTGTGGCGATGGAGCGGGGGATTGGGCGGCGGCGATGCTGACCACGGCGAGGAAAAACAAGATCAGGCGCATGGGTGGAATTATAGGGACTGGAGCGCGCCTGAGCCTTCAATCCATCTGAAAACCTTGACCGCATGGCGGGGTGGGCGCAAGACTAGAGCTACCGCAGGACAATCATTCCACTCCAAACAGGCAGCGAAAGGCGCACCGGTGACCAGGAAGACGGCCTCGACGGGCGAAGTGTACGCACAATCGGGTGCGGAGAACTATGGGCTGCATGCCAACGTGCTGGGGCCGCTGGAGACGCTGGCGCAATCGGTGTCGGCAATGGCGCCGTCGACTTCGCCTTCGCTGACTATTCCGCTGGTGTTTGCGTTGGCCGGCAACGCCACTTGGTTTGTGTACCTGCTGGCGACTGGCGCAACGCTGCTGGTGGGCTTTTGCGTGAGCCGGTTTGCGCGGCTGTCGGCATCGCCTGGTTCGCTCTACTCCTATGCTGCAGATACGCTGCCGCCGGCCTATGGCGTGGTGTCCGCGTGGGGATTGCTGCTGGCTTATTTGGCAACGGGCGCATCAGTTGCCGGTGGCGCTCTCTATTATGCCGGGCTTCTGTCGCAGCAGTTCTTCCACAGGACGCCGCCGTCTCTTGTGACACTTGGAGTGGCATGCGCGGTAGCGGGATGGATTGCGTACCGCGACGTGAAGTTGTCGGCCGAGTTGATGCTGTGGATCGAAGCGATTTCCGTGAGTCTGATTCTGATTGTGCTGGCCGTGATGATATTTCACTTCGGGTTTCAGATCGACATGGACCAGTTCCGACTGAAGGGCGTGTCGGTCTCATCACTGGGGCCGGCGCTGGTGCTGGCGATGTTCAGCTTTGTGGGGTTTGAGAGTGCGACCACGCTGGGAAAAGAGGCACGCGAGCCACTGCGTACCATTCCGCGCGCGGTGATTCAGTGCGCGATTCTGGCAGGCGTGTTCTTCATGCTGTGCTCTTACTCCGAGGTGCTGGGGTTCAGGGGTGAGTCGTCAAAGCTGAGCGAATCGACGAGCCCGCTGCACCTGCTGGCAAACAAGGCGGGGATCTCACCGCTGGGCGTGGCGATCGACTTTGGGGCATTTGTCAGCATGTTTGCGTGCGTGCTGGCGTGCACGACGGCGGCGGCGCGCGTGCTGCTGCGCATGGCGCACGGCAAGATGCTGCATGCGGCACTGGAGCGCACCAATAAGAGGCATGGCACGCCGGGAACGGCAATTGCGCTGTCTGCGGGACTGATGTTTGCAGCCACTGCGGCGATGGCGCTGCGCGGCGTGACAGGCGCCGATATGTACGATCTGCTGGGTTCACTCTCGGTGTTTGGATTTCTGACGGCGTATGCGCTGGTGGCTGTGGCGCTGCCGTTTGCGCGGCGCGCGCTTGGACAGCATTCACATTGGGTCGCCGGCATCAGCGTGCTCACGGTGCTGGTGATGATTTTGATCGTGGTCTTCGACCTGCGGTCTGCAACGGACGTGAATCACGCGCGGATTCCGTGGATCTATCTGAGTTATATTTCGCTGGGACTGGCGTGGTTTGTGCTGAGACGGAAAAAGCAGTTGCCAGTTGTCCGTGGTCAGTGATCGGTTGTCAGGAAGAACTCAGGCAATCACTGCGTCGGGAATTAATCCCTGCGCGCGAAGCACTCACCGCTGTGTACCGGGCACTGAACACTGAACACTGTCAGCTGCCTTTCACTCTTCGCCGATGTCTTCATTCCACACTTCGGGATTTTGGGCGATGTAGCCTTCGAGCAGTTGGCGGCACTCGCTGCTGTCGAGGTCGATGACGTTTACGCCGTGCTCGCGGAGCCAATCTAAACCTCCGGGAAATGTTCGGCTTTCGCCGACGACCAGCGTGCTAATGCGAAATTGACGGACCAGGCCGCTGCAATACCAGCAGGGGGCGAGCGTGGTGACCATGACCAGGTCGCGATAGCTGCGCTGGCGGCCGGCCAGGCGAAAGGCGTCAGTCTCCGCATGGACGCTGGGGTCGCCTTGCTGCACGCGGCGATTGTGGCCGCGGCTTACTAACTGGCCGTCACGCGTAAACAGGGCAGCGCCGATGGGGATGCCTCCTTCGGACAGGCCCAGGCGCGCTTCTTCAAGAGCTACAGTCATCATGTTTTGGTTGAGCGCTGCATCCGTCACGAAATCCCTCACATCAAAAGGATAAGGCATTGGGGACTAGGGACCGAGGACTTGGAGCGATCGATTGGCGCCGGACAACTACAATCAACGCTGAACAACTGAGGAGCAAAACGGCATGAAGACACGCAAATTGGGCAAGGTCGGTCCTGATGTTTCGGCAATTGGACTGGGCTGCATGGGAATGAGCGATTTCTATGGGGGGCGCGATGAGAGCGAGTCGCTGGCAACGCTGGACAGGGCGCTGAAGTTGGGAATCAACTTTCTGGACACGTCCGATGCTTACGGGCCCCATGCCAATGAGTTGCTGATCGGCGGATGGCTCAAGGGGCGGCGCAATCAGGTCTTTCTGGCCACCAAGTTCGGCATTGTGCGCGACCCGAACGATCCGCAGAAGCGCGGCGTGGATGGCAGCCCGGCCTATGTGCGCAAGTCGGTGGAGGGGAGTTTGCAGCGGCTGGGGATTGAGACGATTGATCTCTACTACCAGCATCGGGTGGACCCGAAGACCCCGATTGAAGAGACGGTGGGCGCGATGGCGCGGCTGGTGGAAGAAGGGAAGGTGCGGTTCCTGGGCCTGTCTGAGGCTTCGCCGGCGACGTTGGAGCGGGCGTACAGCGTGCATCCGATTGCTGCGCTGCAGACCGAATACTCGCTGTGGACGCGCGACCCCGAGCCGGAGGTGCTGCCCGCGTGCAGAAAACTGGGCGTGGCGTTTGTGGCGTACAGCCCGCTGGGCCGCGGCTTTCTGACGGGCGCGTTCAAGACTCCGGGTGATTTCGATCCAGATGATACGCGGCGCTTGCATCCGCGCTTCCAGGGTGAAAACTTTGCGCGCAATCTGGAGTTGGTGGAGAAGGTGAAGCAACTGGCCGTGCTGGCAGGCGTGACCGCGAGCCAACTTGCACTGGCATGGGTGCTGGCGCAGGGCGAGGACATTGTGCCGATTCCAGGGACGAAACGGCGCAAATACCTTGAGGAGAATGCGGTTGCAGTGGAGATTTCACTGGTGCCGGAGTTGGTTGAGGAGCTCAAAAACATTTTCCCGGCAGATGCGGCCATCGGAGATCGATACGTGCCGCAGATGATGGCGCTGATTGACCGATAGCGAGACAGCAGGTCAGCGAGTCGGCAGGTTAGCGGGGTTGGCGGAGCTAGCACGAAGTCGGCTTGACTCCGCTAACTCGCGCGCAGCTCGGCAAACGCTGCTAACACCGCTATCGCATCAATGGAGGTATCCGCGGTTGGGGTTGTAGTCGAATTTGACGAGGCCGTCGCGGTAGTCGATGTGGATGGTCAGCAGGTAGAGCGTGTTTGCTCCGAGGAAACCTGAGATCTCCATGCCGACGTTCTTGGAGATATGCGAGGTGTCGAAGGCGACCACGTCATTGGCCTTCTGCGACAGATGGGCAAAGCGGAATGTGACATCACTGGCGGAATAGATTTTCTCAACTTTTCCGCTGAGGCCTTTCACTTCCATTTCGTTGTCGTTGTGAACCTTGGTCACCTCCCGGGCCGCCTCGGGGGAGATTGTCGTGGACCAGGCGCCGGTGTCCATGATGAAGAGCTTGAGTTTGTCGCTACTGAGCGCGGCGGGGAGAATCAGGAAGTGGCCGACGCGATAGACGGCCGTATAGTCCTTCATTTCCGGAGCGATATAGCGATCGTAGGGACCATGCGGAGCCGGCTTTGCGGCTGGCGGCGATGTACCGTTCGCTGCCGGCGATGGCGCGGCCGCGGCAGAGTCGGTGGAAGCGCCCGAAGATTGCGCATCCGAATTGCCGGTGTTCAAGCTGGGGGCCGAAGTGGAAGCTTCTCCAGGGCGCGGCGGCAACGGGCTCAACAACAGCTTGCGCATTGGAAAATCGAGCGTCACGAGGAAG
>JBEKDE010000188.1:0-10248 GCA_050014515.1 Occallatibacter sp. | reverse complement strand
GGAAAAACTCCAGCGTGACGTAGATGTGCGAAGGGGCACGACTTCAGTCGTGCCATAAGTTGATCGAAATGAGAGAATGGGCTTTAGCCCCTGCAGCCTTGAAGCCAAATTCAGCCCTGCCACGAGCCTTTTTTCCCCAGCCTGTTCAGTCGTACCGCAACAGCCTTTTGAATGAGAGAAGTGGGGCTTTATAGCATTTCGGAATTGGTGTAGACCGAAAGCACACACTCAAGTGGCTTTTTCCTCAAGAAAAAGCCACCTTTCACGGTACTGAAAAAGTCTATATGGATTCCGAAAATGCTCTACCCCCATGCGCTGACAGGTCGGTTTGCTCTCCATCGACTCTTTATCAGCAGTCTGAAGGGCCCCGAAGCCGGGGCCCTTTCTGCCTGAGCGGAGCTGTCGTCTATTTACCCAGTGCGGACTCGATGGCCGCCGTCACTTCCGGCGAGTCGGGAGTGACGTTCGGCTCGAACCGCGCGATCGGGTTCCCGTTGCGGTCAAACAGAAACTTGGTGAAGTTCCACTTGATGTCGCCTGCGAATTTTGGGTCGGTGTCCTTGGCCGTGAGGTAAGTGTAGAGCGGCGTCTTGTCGTCGCCCAGCACGGAGACCTTCGACATCATGGGGAACGTAACGTTGTACTTGTTGCTGCAGAACTTTTTGATCTCCGCGTCGGTGCCCGGCTCCTGCTGGGCAAAGTTGTTGGCTGGCACGCCCACGATCACCAGGCCCTTGTCCTTGTACTTCTCATAGAGCGCTTCGAGGCCGGCGTACTGCGGCGTGTACCCGCACTTGCTCGCCACGTTGACCAGCAAAACGACCTTGCCGTGGTAAGCCTTCAGGCTTGTCGGCTGGCCGTCAATGGTTTTCAGGTGAAAGTCGTAGATGGACTTCGGCTCGGCAGAAATGCTGGCGCAGGCAACGCACAGCATCATTATCAAAATCAGTTTGCGCATGGGACCTCCCCCAAAATTGTTGACTGTGATCATAGCGGATTGGAGCGCCCAAATTGTTACGGAAATGTCACTGTTGCAATTACTGCCTTAACTCCACCAGCGTAGCCCCCTGCCCCCCTTCATTCTGCGGAGCTTCGGCCAACGTAGCCACGTGTGGATGCCCCTTCAGGAATTCGCGCACGCCGCGGCGGAGTATCCCCGCGCCGTGGCCATGAATGATGCGCACGCGCGGCAGGCCGGCCAGAAATGCGCGGTCCAGATATTTCTCCAACTCCTCGGTGGCCTCATCCACGGTGCGGCCAATGAGGTTGATCTCCATCCGCATGTCGTCGGTGTTGGCGCTGGTCACGGTGACATGCACGTTCTTCTGCTTCCTTGCTGCGGCAAGCGGATCGGGCCTGGTATCGGGCTTTGTATCGATCTGCGCGACCGGCGAAGGCGCGGAAAGCTCGTCCCGCTTCACCCGCATCTTGATCGGCCCGAGCGCGACTTCGAAGAGATCCTTTTCCACCTCGCGCTGCACGATGGCCATCTTGTTCATCGACTTGATGCGCACCTGGTCGCCGACGGCGATGTGTTTGAGCAGATGCGGCTGCGCATTCCCATCGCCAACATCTGCGCCCGTCCGGTGCGCGACCACGGTTTGATTAAAGCTCTCCTGAAACTCCCGGCGCAGGCGGGTCATGCGGCGTTCAGCTTCCTTCGATAGCTTCTGCTGCGCGGCGCGGTCTGAAAGGTCGCGCACGGTCTCGCGCATCTGAAATTCGAAGTCCTTCAGTAGCGATGCGAGTTTCACTTCAAGTTCGCGCGTCCGGTTGCGCAGCTCCACGTCGCCTTCGCGCGCAAGCCTCGCGCGCTCCTGGTTCAGCGCGTACTGCTGCTCGCGTGCGGCCTTGCGGTCAGCCTCAAGTTGGGCAAGATCGTTGTGCAGCTTGTCGAGGAAGCGCGCAATGTCCACCTGCTGCGAGCCCAATCTCTGCCGCGCCGCGCTGACAATGCTCGCGTTTAGTCCCAGCCTCTCCGCCGTCTGAATGCCCGCCGACGCACCCGGTGCGCCGAGCCGCAATTGATAGTTGGGCGCGAGCGTGAGCTCATCAACTCCCGCGGCGGCGTTGAGCACACCGGGAGTGTTGGCCGCGTAAACCTTGAGCGAAGTGTGGTGCGTCGAGATGAGCGACCAGGCGCCTGCGACGAGGAAGTGGCTCGCAATGGCTACGGCCAGCGCAGAGCCTTCTTCAGGATCTGTTGAAGAGCCAAGCTCGTCAAGAAGGACCAGGGAGGTTGGCCCGGCGAGGCGCGACAGCCGATCCAAGTTGGTGATGTGCGCGGAGAAAGTAGACAGCGCGGCTTCGATGGATTGCGCGTCACCGATGTCTGCCAGGAACGCAGTGAAGACGGGGAAGCTGGCAGCCGTGGCGGGGATGGGCAGCCCGGCCTGGGCCATCATGGCCAGCAGCGCAGTGGTCTTGAGCGTAACGGTTTTTCCGCCGGTGTTCGGGCCGCTGATAATGAGCTGGCGCTGCGCCGAGGTGAGTTCAAGACTGAGGGGGACTATCTTTCCGTTGGTTGCGCGAAGCCGCTTTTCCAGCAGCGGATGACGAGCATTTTCAAGTCGCAGCAGATCAGGCCCAAGCGAAGGTGCGACACATTCGAAGTCGCGTGCAAAGCGTGCCCGGGCTTGCAGACTGTCAACCAGCGCCAGCACACGCGCGCCATCAACCAGGCTGACGGCGAAGGTACCGACCTGGCTGGTTAGCGCCACAAAGATGCGATGAATCTCTGCCTGCTCTTCTTCGATCAGTCGGACAAGTTCGTTGTTCTGCTCGATGGTTTCGAGCGGCTCCACGTAGACTGTCTGCCCCGACGAGCTGGCCCCGTGAACGACTCCGCTGATGCGACGCTTGAGCTCGGCGCGGACGGGGATGACGAAGCGGTCGCCGCGGATGGTGATGAGGTCTTCCTGGGTTGCGCCGTCGCTGGAAAGTTTGCGCAGCGCGGCGCGGAGCGACTCTTCAATCTGCCGCTGCTGCCGCTCCTGCTCGCGGCGAATGCGGTGGAGTTCGGGAGATGCGTTGTCGGCCAGCGTTCCGTCGGGCTGGATGGTGCGCTCGATGGATTCCGCCAATGGGCGAAGGCTGGTGGTCAGAGTGCCGGAGAGAGCGCTCAGGCCTGGAAGCTTTCCAACCATGCGGGCCGGCGGCGATTGCAGCGTGGGGTCGAAAAGGCCGCCGAGCGGAATGGAGATTTGCTCGCCGAGAATGAGGCGGAGTTCGCCAGTGAGGTCATGCTGACGGCGGACCCACGTCTCATCCGTGGATGGACGAAGGTCGAGGATGGCGTGGCGGCCGACGGGGGATGAGGCGAAGCCGGCGACCAGGGCGAGCAGCGGCTCCCATTCGAGGGCGACGTAGTCGGCGTGTTCCACGGGGGACGGAATGGGATCGAGGAGCGACATTTTTCTGTACTTATTTTAGCGGGGCTCGGTCGAGGGCGTTGGCGATGCAGAGCACACAATCCAATGAAATAGCCCCCTGCATCCTGCGATGCGTTATTATCTATGGCCATGAACACAAATGCCGGGGATGTTGAGCGGCTTCGGCTGCTTTTGCAGGGCGCAGAGAAAGCACTCAAGGATGCCTCCAACGATTTGACGGAAACGCAAGTGGAGCTTGCTAGAGAGAAGACACAATACTTCGAAAAGTTAACGATTGGCTCAGGTGCTGCTATTGCCGCGATTGTGTCATTTCTTGGTACTCATAGCGGAAAACTGCAGCCTGTCTGGATTTTGCGGTGTTCGCTGATTTCGTTGGTGGCTGCAATGCTCGCTGCCCTGTATCGGAATTTTCGATATCCTAGTTACATCTTGGCTCTTAAGAACCGAACCTGGATTGAGGCTGCTCGCTACCAACAGCAGTGCAAGAGTGACGCTATGCACGCTGAGTTGAATCCGATCGATCTATATTCGGGTAAGTCTATCAATTTGAAGAAGTGGGAGGCTGACTTTCAGGAATCTGATGCTGGGCTCGCTTCGTTGATCCAGGAAAGGGCAAGGCGCGTCGCTCGGTTGACGACTGAGTGGCAATCCGCAGAATACGTGTGCATAGCTTGCGTATGCATTGCGATGGCTTCTCTTGTTTGCTTAGCCCTTCGCAATTTCTAGTCGAACTGGCCCTGAAACGGGATATTCCGCGTTCGATTAATGTGAATCAGGCATAGGTTTCAGCTCGCCTTCCCAGCGGGCTACTACGGCGGCGGCCATGCAGTTGCCGATGACGTTCATCGCCGTTCGGCCCATGTCCATGAGCGTGTCGATGCCGAGGAGCATTAACACGGCGGCGGCGGGAATCTGAAAGCTGCTCGCCACGGCCATCAGAATCACCAGCGTGGCGCGCGGAACGCCGGCGATGCCTTTGCTGGTGAGCATCAGCGTAGCCAGTAGCACGATCTGCTGGGCAATGGAGAGATGCAAACCCGCGGCCTGGGCGGCGAACAGCGCAGCCATGGAGAGATAGATGCTTGAACCGGTCATGTTGAAGCTGTAGCCGGTGGGGATGACGAAGGAGACAATCCAGCGCGGCACGCCAAACTCTTCCATGCGCTCCATGGCCAGTGGCAGCGCGGCTTCAGACGAAGTGGTGGCAAACCCCAGCGCGGCCGGCTCGGCCACAGCGGCCGTAAACTTGCCGACGGGGATGCGCGCAAATAACAAAATCAGCGCAAGCACCGCCGTGAAAATCAGCAGAGCAACGTAGCAGGTGACGAGCAGCTTGCCCAGCGGCAGCAGAGTGGCCACTCCCATGCTGCCCACCGTATAAGCGAGGGCCGCTCCGGCCGCGATGGGCGCCATCACCATGATGATGCGTGTAAGGCGGAACATGGTTTCAGTGAGCGATTGCAGCACGTTGAGCAGCGGCGCGCGCTTCGGCTCAGGGAGCAGGGCGAGTGCGGTGCCGAACAGCAGCGCGAATACGGCGACCTGGAGGATCTGATTTTCGGCAACGGCTTTGGCAATGTTTTCAGGAAAGATGTTGAGCAGAATCTGCTGCCATCCTTCAGGATGCGCGGTGGGCGCGGCGATCTGGGTCACTGCCGGAAGCGTGACGCCAACGCCGGCCTGCGTGATGTTAATTGCGACTGCGCCGAGGAGCAGGCCGAAGGTGGTGACGACTTCAAAGAAGATGAGCGCCTTCACGGCGACGCGGCCCACGCCGCTGAGCTGATTGTGGCCGGCAATGCCGGTGACAATGCCGCCGAAGATGAGTGGCGCCACGATCATGCGGATGAGGCGGAGAAAAATATCGCCGAGGAAGTGAGTTTGCGCCGCGATGCCGGGTGCGTCCACGCCAAGCTCTGCTCCGGCAAGCATGGCGAAGAAGGTCCAGACCAGCAGTGATCGGCGGCGTAGAGCGTAGGGAATGAGAAGGGCGAGGGCAAGCCAGCGGAGGGCGACGGCGATTTGCGATGGGCCATGAAGAAGCGTGGCGACGACGTTGGCGATGAAGAGGACGGCCGCGGTCAGGGCGAGCGCGCGGATGATTCCATTCAAGATTTCCATTATCCTATGAGCATGCCCAAGGTTGCTTTTCTTGAATGCTCCCGCTGCCACCTCCACCTCGAACCCACCACCCCACAAACGGTTTGCACGGCCTGCAGTGGAACGCTCCACGTTCGCTACGATTTGTCGGCTGCTTCGGGAATCGCGAAGCGTGATTTGATCGCGCAGACCACCGCCGATGGCCGCTGGAATGGGATGTGGCGTTATGGGTCTGTACTTCCCGATGCCGAGCCGGTGACGCTTGGCGAGGGATGGACGCCGATGCTGAAGAGTCGGCGCTACCAGAACGTCTGGCTCAAGGAAGAAGGCGCCAATCCGACCGGGACCTTCAAGGCGCGTGGCCTTGCCTTGGCCGTGACCATGGCACGCCACTATGGATTGAAGAAGTTGGCCGCGCCCTCTGCGGGCAACGCGGGCGGGGCGCTTGCGGCGTATGCGGCAGCGGCTGGGATTGAAGCGCACATCTTCATGCCCAAGGACGTGCCGATGGCCAACCAGGTGGAGTGCCTGGCCTATGGCGCGCACCTCACTTTGGTGGACGGGCTCATCTCCGACTGCGGGCGCATTGTGGCAGAGCGCAAGCAGGCCGAGGGCTGGTTCGATATCTCCACGCTCAAGGAGCCGTTTCGCGTGGAGGGCAAGAAGACCATGGGCTACGAACTGGTGGAGCAGCTTGGCTGGGAGTATCCCGATGCAGTCTTTTATCCCACCGGCGGCGGCGTCGGCATGATCGGCATGTGGAAGGCGTTTGACGAGATGGAGCAGCTGGGCTGGGTAACAGGCAAGCGGCCCAAGATGATCGCGATTCAGGCGGCTGGCTGCGCTCCGGTGGCGCGGGCCTTTGATCAGGGCGAGGCAGTGAGCCAGATGTGGCAGAACGCGCACACGTTCGCGTCGGGTCTGCGCGTGCCCAAGCCGTACGGCGATTCGATTATTTTGGAAATTGTCCGCGCGTCCGGCGGAACGGCCGTGGCGCTGACGGACGATCAGATTTTTGCTTCAGTGAAGGACTGGGCTTCTCACGAGGGATTGCTCTTGTCCCCGGAGGGTGCGGCGGCAACTGCGGCGTACGATCATCTGCTGAGCACGGGCTTCCTGACTCCGCAAGATCGCGTTGTGCTGTTCAACACCGGATCGGGGAACAAGTACACTGACGTGCTTGCGGCGAAGTTCCGTGAGCAGGGAGCCTTCGCGGCGCTGGAAAATCTGATCCCGCGGAGCTACAGCAAATCCTGAGATGCTGTAACCCGAAACCACAAAGCTGAAGTTGACGCGACCATCAGGGAGAGGCAACCTTGCACAACGACCCAAAGGACACACCTTCTCAGCATTTGCTCTAGCTTGTTGAGCCTGATGGCGAGCTGGTGCCAGAGCTGGTCGAAGAACTGGAAGCGGAGCTGGGCGTGGAAGCCGGCGTGCTGGATGTGCTTTCACTTGAGCTCACAGACGCTTTCGCCTCGGTCTTTGCGGCGCTCTTGCTGGAATCGGATGAGGACTCAGACGAAGATTCAGAGCCGGAACTCGGGCTCGCGTAATCGTTCACATACCAGCCGGCGCCCTTGAAGTTGAGGCGCGGCGCGGTCAGCGGGCGCTCCAGCACGCCGCCGCACTTGGGGCATTTGGTCTCCGGTTCGGCGGAGAAGTTCTGGATCTTTTCAAACTTGTGGCCGCACTGGGTGCAGCGATACGCGTACAACGGCAAGGCTTCCGACCTCCAGGGTGAAATTCAAACCCTGAGTTCTATTCTATCGGCAGGGCGGCAGTTAGTACGCAAAATGCCGCCCGTGCCGAAATTGCCGTGCATACGAAAGGTCACTGAACGGTATACGGCACACTGGCAATGTGGTTTTCCCAGGCCAGCGTCAGCTTGCCGCCGCTGAGCGAATACTTCAAGTTCTCAATGGTTTCGGCCGGCTTGGTCATGGTCATGGGCACGCGGCCCAGGTCCTTCGTCTTGTCGTAGACGGTGCCCCACTGGCCGGTTTGGGTGTTCACCACCAGAACCCATTTGTCGGGGTTGGAGATGTCCACGTAAAGTGTGTAATCGCCCTTGGGAACGGCCAGAGTGCCGATGGTGAGGTCGCCTTCCGTATGCAGTTTGGTGGCGGCGTTGGCGCCGGCGCGCCATACGGGATAGGTGGGATCGTGACCAATCTGGCCGTCTTTGGTGAACAGCTTGCCGGCGCGGCCATTGACCCTGGGCGAGCTATAAGTAATGGTGATGGCCTTGCCGGAGACGGTGACGGATTCGGTGGCTGCGGGGCTCTTGGGCGGGGGCTTGGGTGCAGGCGTTTGGGCTGAAACGGCGGCGGCGGCGATCAGAAGGCCGGTACAGACTAAGAGCTTCTTCATGGCGGTTTTTCTCCTCGGGGCTCCGCCCTTGCTGCAGGTTGGGCGAGTCCGCCGCGTCGATTGTCGCACCAGACAGGCTTGGGAGGGAAATGGCAGGGGAGGGAAATTTGACCGTTGCGGCTGATATGATGCGGCGGAAGGCATTGCATGCAGAAGAGAGAAAATCGAGATTCGCCGGGTGAGAGATTTCGCGCCGCAGTGAAGGAAGAACAGCCGCTGCAGGTGGCCGGCGCCATCAACGCCTACACCGCGCGCATGGCTGAGGCGACGGGCTTTCGCGCGCTCTATGTTTCCGGCGGCGGCGTTGCCGCCAACTCGCTCGGCATGCCCGATCTCGGCATCAGCACCATGGAAGACGTGTTGATCGACGTGCGGCGGATTACCGACGCAACCAGCCTGCCGCTTTTGGTCGACATCGACACCGGCTGGGGCGGGGCGTTCAACATCGCCCGCACCATTCGCTCCATGATCAAGGCCGGCGCGGCGGCGGTTCACATGGAAGACCAGGTGGGCCAGAAGCGCTGCGGCCATCGGCCGGGCAAAGAGCTGGTGCCAACTGACGAGATGGTCGACCGCATCAAGGCGGCCGTGGACGCGCGAACCGATGAGCAATTCGTGCTGATGGCGCGAACAGATGCGCTGGCGAATGAGGGCCTTGCCGCGGCCATTGAACGCGCGCAAGCTTACGTGGCCGCGGGCGCGGACATGATCTTTGCCGAGGCAGTGACGGAGCTTGGCGAGTACACGGAATTTCGCAAAGCTGTCGGCGTGCCGATTCTCGCCAACATTACCGAGTTCGGCCAGACGCCGCTCTTTACGCGCAACGAGTTGAAGGCCGCGGGCGTTGACATCGTTCTCTATTGCTGCGGTGCTTATAGGGCAATGAACGCGGCGGCGCTCAAGGTGTATGAGGCGATCCGCGCCGAGGGAACGCAGAAGAGCGTGGTGCCGATGATGCAGTCGCGGGCGGATCTCTACAAGTATCTCGACTATCACGCGTATGAGCGGAAGCTGGATGAGCTGTTTGCAAAAGGCAAGGAGTAGACAGCCATCATGTCCTTCCATTGGATGGATGCTCGCGGAGAATAAAAATGAATCAGGAATCAGCTTCCCCCACTTTCAAACCCAAAAAATCCGTCGCGCTGTCGGGCACGCCGGCGGGCAACACGGCGCTGTGTACCGTAGGCCACAGTGGCAACGACCTGCACTATCGCGGCTACGACATCAAGGACCTGGCGCGGCACTGCGAGTATGAGGAAGTGGCCCACCTGCTCATTCATGGCAAGCTGCCCAACGCACCGGAGTTGGCTGCCTACAAGGCAAGCCTGCGGCCGCTGCGCAGTTTGCCCGCCGCGGTAAAGCAGGCGCTGGAACTGCTGCCGCCCACCGCGCATCCCATGGACGTGCTGCGGACCGGTGTGTCGGTGCTGGGCTGTGTTCTTCCCGAAAATCCAGCCCACGACGATGCGGGGGCGCGGCTGATTGCAGACACGCTGCTCGCGTCGCTCGGTTCCATGCTCCTCTACTGGCACCACTACGCGCGAAACGGCCGCCGCATTGAGGTGGAGAGGTTCGAGGATTCCATCGCCGCGCACTTTCTGCACCTGCTGCATGGCGAAAAGCCCAGCGCGCTGTGGACGGCGGCAATGCAGGCTTCGCTGATCCTCTATGCGGAGCACGAGTTCAACGCGTCCACGTTTACCGCGCGGGTAATTGCAGGCACCGGGTCCGACATTTATTCGTGCATCGCCGGAGCCATCGGCGCGTTGAAAGGCCCCAAGCACGGCGGCGCAAATGAAGTGGCGCTCGAGATTCAACAGCGCTATCCGACCGCCGAGGAAGCCGAGACCGATATTCGCCGCCGCGTGGCCCAGCGCGAAGTGATCATCGGCTTCGGCCATCCTGTCTACACCATCGCCGACCCGCGCAGCGACATTGTGAAAGAAGTGGCGGGCAGGCTGGCGAGCGACGTCGATGACACGCGACTGTTCCAGGTAGCCGAACGGATCGAATACGTGATGAGCGACGCCAAGCGCATGTTCCCCAATCTCGATTGGTACTCGGCGGTTGCCTATCATCAGATGGGGATTCCGATTGACCTCTTTACACCGCTGTTTGTGATTGCGCGAACAGCGGGTTGGTGCGCGCACGTGATCGAGCAGCGGCAGGATGGGAAGATCATCCGGCCATCGGCGAATTACACCGGGCCGGAGAATCAGACGTTTATTGCCATTGAAGAGCGCGGTTAAAAGGAGCAACATTGTCATCGCACATCAGCAATGAACGCCCGGCGCCGGATCAGGTTCTCACCGACATCGCCGACTATGCGCTGCAATTTGAAATCGACAGCGACCTGGCCTATTCGACCGCTCACTATTGTCTG
>JBEKDE010000187.1:0-4900 GCA_050014515.1 Occallatibacter sp. | reverse complement strand
GATGGCGCCCTGGCCTTCAATGTTCGGCGGCCGCGTCTCCAGGCGAACCAGGTTTTCCTGTGCCAAGCGAAGTTCGGCGGCGTCTTCAATGGTGACCAGTCGCTCGCTGTTGGGAATGTACTGAGACAGGATGTTCAAAAGCGTCGTCTTACCGGAGCCGGTGCCGCCGGAGATGACAATGCTGATGCGCGCCTTCACTGCCGAGGCCAGCACTTCCATCATCTCGGCCGAGATGCTCTTCAACACCACAAGCTGGTTGGCCGCGATGGGGCCGGTGCCGAAACGGCGGATCGACAGCGATGGGCCGTCAAGCGCCAGCGGCGGAATAATGGCGTTGACGCGCGAGCCGTCAGGCAGGCGGGCATCGACCATCGGCGAAGATTCGTCCACGCGCCGGCCGACGCGCGATACGATGCGGTCGATGATCTGCAAAAGATGGCGATCGTCACGGAAGGTGGTGCTGACCTTTTGCAGCAGCCCGTTCTTTTCCACGAACACATGGTCCTTGTCGTTGACCAGGATGTCGGAGATCTTCGGGTCGCGGAGCAAGGGCTCCAGCGGGCCAAGGCCGAAGACTTCATCAAGCAGGTCGGCCTGAATCTTCTCCTGCTCGTCGAAGTTCAGGGGAACACGCTGGTCAGCGATGATCTCCTTGACGATGCCTGATACGGCCTGCCGGGCCTGGCTTGTGTTGACGCGCGACAGCTTCTCCAGATCCAGCTTGGAGATCAGTGTCCGGTGTATTTCCGCTTTGTATTTTTCCAGATTCAGCAGTTCCAAGGTTTACCTTCCAGCGCAAACGATATGGTGTTCACTTCAAGATCATCCAAACAGGTTAAAGCCCTTTTTCTTTACCGGCGCCTCGGGCTGCCCGGTCACGGATCGCGCCATTTCCTTGATCAGCCGGGAGATGGGCGAGTCTTCAAGCACCAGCGGAGTCGCCGTGTTCTGCATGCGCCGCACCGCTGCGTAATCATTGGGAATCTTCCACTGCGCCGGCCGGGTGAGAGCCTTGGTAATATGCTCATCGCCGACTCCCAGGGCTTTGGGCTGATAGCGATTGATCACAATCTCCAGCTTGGGTCCCCCGGCGGTAAAGAACTGGCTGATGAGGCGATTGGAGTTGCGCAGTTCCGGAATGCCGGCCTGGGTGACGAGGTAGATGGTGCTCGCCTCGCGGAACAGTGCCGTGCCCGACAGATCGAGCCTCGACCCCACATCGACCACGACGTTGTCAAAATCCTGCCGCGCCACCGCCATAAGCTTGTCGATGGCCTCATTGGAGGCCAGAAACTGGGGAAACTTTCCCGGAGCCGCAAGCACCGAAAGTCCGGAGTTGTGCTTGATCAGCAGCTTGGCAAGGAAACTTGCATCCAGGCGGCCCGAATCCTGGAGGGCGTTGACGGTGGAGAAGTCCGCCACCAGCCCGAGGTTCAGCGCCGCGTCTCCCAGCGGCAGATCGAGATCGATGAGCAGGGTGCTCTGCGAAGTGTCCTGCGCCAGCGCCACAGCGAAGTTGCAGGCGATGGTGGTCACGCCGGTGCCACCCTTGGCGCCGAAGAAGACCAGCATCCGGCCGCCCACCTTGCGCGACGGGCGGTTGGCGGGCCGGCGCGCCGCGGCGCGAACCAGGGCCTCGGCCATGATGGCGTGGGCAAATGGCAACGTCAGGTATTCGCGCGCGCCGGCACGCATGCAGCGAACAAGCAAGTCCGGATCGGTCTTCGCGGAGTAGACCATTACCGTCACCGTGCCGTTGGCGCAGATGCTCTCCACCAGCTCCAGGGCGTATTCCGGATTGCTATCCAGGTCGATGATGATGACGTCGTAGCGCTGCTCAAGCAAACGGGGCAGATCGTCAAGGCCAGGAGGGTAGGAAGAGAACTCGCGAATATCTCCTCCCTCGAATTCGGCTAGTGAACTCGCCGCCGCCTTGCGGCGCTCCTCGTCCGGACCAATCAGCGCAATCGACAAGGGGTCGGAGCCGAATGAGTCGGAGTACTGAGGGGCGATATACGGGAAAGAGTCTGAACTCACTGAATTACTACTCCCTATGCTTTGAAACTTGAATTCCTGATTATCCTGCTTCGTAGCAGTTTCCTTCTCGGAGAACATGGCATCTCAACCTTATCAGCGAGCAAAGAATGACAACAGCGTACCAACAGCGATGGCTGGAGCGTAAGGCATTTTACGCTTCAGCAAACCCGGAAGTACAGGTTCCGGCTCCTGCCCCGCTGCCCCCTCTGGCGAAACGGAGGAACGTTTACGAAACCGGCTGAACCAATCCCTTACAAAAGCGATTGCTGCCCAGCACAGGATGATGATGCCTCCCGCCATGGCCGTGAATACAATCGCAAAGCCCATTTGTGCAGGGCCAACCCATGCGCCGATTGCAGCACACAGTTTGACGTCCCCCGCACCCATTCCACCAAAAAAGAAGAGGAAGCCGTACACCAAAAAGCCAATACCAAGACCGGCAAAACACTGGCCGACACCGTGCCAGCCAAAACCATGCAAGGCAAAACCGGGGTGGCCGGGGTTCCAGTCAGGCCGCCAGGGAGAAACCAGAATCCCAGCCGCCAGAAAAGGAAAAACCAGCCAATTCGGGATACGGCGGCTGCGCAGATCCGTGAAGGTCGCCACCAACAGAACAATCAGTGTTGGCCACAACGCGAACGAGTGCATGCCCCCAGCCCCTTCTCCCCCCACATTACCAAGAGAACACTATCGTAATGCAATTGTCCAACCAAATCGAAGCACGGGAAAACATTTTGAATTCAGGAAGTTAACGGACCGCTCTGCCCCTCCGGTGTACACGGATGTATACGAACGGTTTAGCAGGGTGAAGCGGGACGTATACACCAACTCTTGCTTTTGCAAATCAGTTTCGGGAAACCGTTGAGCCGCACTCGACGGTCGAGCTTCGCTTCCGCCTTACTGCTTGACACCAGCGCACAAGCACCTCGACTTTCAGCAAAATCTTTCGAATCGCTTGTACCAGACCCAGCGACGGAAGACTGAGCGATAGTGTGCGACTACACAGGAAGTTAAACGAGTTTTCGGTTGCAGTCCGCGCCCGCCACGATTATATGCATTTGCAGGGCCATTTGATACCCCTGGAACCAAGGAAGATAGCATCCAGAAGCCCGAACTGGGAATCCTAAGTACCTGTAGACTGGTTACCTTACATGAATCGCGGCCGCAGCAGCCATCCACTCGACGGGGCTCTCCTGCTCCCTCGCTCCGGCTCTGACGAGTGAACTCCTGATCTCAAGACAATCGATTGTTTCTCCTTAAGACAAATCGCTTGCCCTCAATCCGGAACAATGACTCCGGCACGCGAGGACCATTGCTCAACATCGTCTCATCGTTCCGAATCGGGCATGCAACTCTCTACCACAGGAAGATCTTGTTACCAAGGTGGCATTGACCATCCCACCGGAGGTATCTACCATCGTGAAACGGATAAACGAACATTGAGAAGCTGGCACTTCTTTTGAATAGCTTTGGGCTTGTTTCAAGCCGTGCTGTTTCTTAGTGTGGCGGGCTGTCGACTGTTCTGTGCTGTTGGAAAGACCAGATCAGCCGGTTTAAGGGCAGTCTGGTACAAACGTTGCACTTTTCTGGCACTAAACAGTCATTGTCGTTCTTGTCTTGGATTCTGGATGATGGTGACAAGCCAACCGCTTCTTCTCTGAGGCGGCACAGTCGTACTTGATGATGGAGATCACTCATTCATGATCCGGATTGGACTGTACTCGGAAGATCGCACGCTCCACCCACTTCTTTCTTCAGTTTTGGGAAAAGAGTTCCAGGTCCTTTTGGAATCGGATGAAGAAGGCATGACGCACCTGGTTACAGACGGGGATTGCGATGTCATGATCCTCGATCTGAATTCCAATCATGGTTCCCTGCAGGAGCGTATCGAGTTTTCCCGCGAGATCGTCGCATCCAGCATTCCATCCGTGATCATGGCCGATGACGGCTTGCGGTCAACCGCTTTCGAATTGGTAAGGTCCGGCGCCTTCGGGTACTGTCGACGCCCACCCTCGATTCGCGACCTTAAGACCATGCTCAACCGGGCCTATGAAAACTCCTCGCTGAAGCAGCAGTTACAAACCGTGCAGCACCGGTTGGAAGAACCTGCCAGTTGTGATCGCCTGATCGGATCAAGCACGCATATGCAGCAGGTTTATCAACTGGTTCGCAGAGTTACCAATCTCAACGCATCGGTGCTGATCACCGGAGAAAGCGGTACGGGCAAGGAACTCATCGCCCGCGCTATCCACAACCTTGGTTCACGCTCCACCCGTCCGTTTGTCGCAGTTTCCTGCGGCGCCATTCCTGAAACGTTGATAGAAGCCGAGTTATTCGGCCATGAGAAGGGCGCCTTTACCGGCACAGTCGGCGCGCGCGAAGGCTACTTTGAGCAGGCCGGCGACGGCACGCTCTTCCTTGATGAAATCGGCGATCTCAGCCTGTTTACGCAGGTCAAGCTGCTGCGCGTTATCCAGCAGATGGAGTTCAGCCGCCTGGGCAGCAACAAGCTCGTTCCGCTGCGCGCGCGCCTGATCTTCGCCACCCACCGCGACCTGGCCAAACTGGTGGCCGAAGGCAAATTCCGCCAGGACCTCTACTACCGCATCAACGTCATGCAGATTGAATCGCCTCCGTTGCAGGAGCATCCGGAAGATATTCCTGTGATTGCCCGGCACTTCCTGCGCCACTATGGGCAAGTGTTCCAAAAGCCCATGGAGGATATCGATCAGGATGCAATGGCCATGCTGCAGAATTACTCCTGGCCCGGCAATGTGCGCGAGCTTGAAAACGTAATGCAGAGGGCGATCATCTCTGCTCCTGGAAAAGCAGTCCGTGTGGACGATCTTACGCTGACCGCGCA
>JBEKDE010000186.1:0-5048 GCA_050014515.1 Occallatibacter sp. | reverse complement strand
CCCCCAGGCACGCATTGCTTTTTGATGATGCAGTACCAGGTTTCATTTTTTCTTCCAGACTCTTCTTACTTCCACCCATTCATAAAATCTGCATAAAAATTTACTTGCACACTCACCAGTGTTGTGTGTTACGTTATGTAACATTATGAAGGGTAACACTACCCCACCTCACGATCCGGCTGAACTGGGCGAACTGGAACGCGATGTTCTGCTCATTGTCTGGCGTCGTGGATTTGTCACCGCAGACCAGGTGAGAGAAGACCTCGACCGTCCCCTCAAAGACTCTACCGTCCGCACTGTCCTTCGCCGTCTGGAAGAAAAAGGATATCTCGCGCACATCGTCGACAATCGCACCTTCGTCTACCGTCCGGCCGAATCGCGCCAGCGCGTAGCCGGCCGGGCAGTCAAGCACATCGTGGACTGGTTTTGCGAGGGCTCGGTCGAAACGCTGCTCGTCGGCATGGTCGATTCCAAGGTGCTCGACCGCGCCGAACTCCAGCGCCTGGCCGACCACATCTCTGCGGCACAAAAAGCCGCTCCATCCGCCAAAAAGGAGGCTCTATGATTCCCATTTTCATCGACGCGGCCCTGCGTTCACTCTTCGTCGGATCGGTAGTGGCGGTGGGTCTGCACGTCTTCCGGGTCCGCAACGTGCCCGCGCAGAAGGCCGCCTGGGGTCTGGTGCTGGTCTCCGCGCTCGCGATGCCGCTGCTGTTGCCTGTCACGGCGCGTTGGCATCCGCTACCCGCGAGCGTCAATGTTGTTCTTCCCGCTCATCCCATGACGCTTCTTGAAGAATTCCAGGCCCGCATTCTAGCCAAGGGTGAGTCAGGCAGCAAATTCGCGCCGCTCGCCGCTCCCATGCCTCAAAGTGATACTCAGGGGGCCCAAGAGCCTTCCACGCCTGAGCAAGCAGCCGAGCCGCGCGCGGACAAAACGTCGCCCCGCACCGCGCGCACACATCGCGCCGCCGAGCCGAAACAGGACGCAGCGTTCATCCCTGACAGCTCTGCATCTCCCTCCGCTCAGTCGAGCGCATACAACACTGATCATCTGCAGGAAATGCGATCTCCGGCATCCATCCCGCACCTCGCCATCTCTCCCATCGTCCTGGCACTCACGCTCTATTGCGGGATCGTCGCACTCTTGCTTGCCCGCCTTGCTCTGGGCCTTTTCACGGCAATTCGCCTGTGGCGCACGGCCACCCCTGTTCCGGCCCATCAACTACCATACGATGCGGTTTCGCTTCAGATCCGCACCGGCAGCACAGTCGCTTCGCCGCTTACCATCGGTTCAGGCATCCTGCTGCCCGCAGACTACACAACCTGGGACAGCCAGAAGCTCCGCATCGTCCTTGCCCACGAGCGCTCACACGTACGCCAGGGAGACTTCTACCTGCAGCTGCTTGCCAGCCTTTACGCCGCACTCGTCTGGTTCAGCCCGCTTGGCTGGTGGCTCAAGCATGAACTCACCGAACTGGCCGAAGCCATCAGCGACCGCGCCGGTATGGAGAAAGCTGCGAGCAGCGCGGCCTACGCCCAGATCCTGCTTGAATTCGCGGCTGCGCCGCGCCGAGTCCCTATAGGAGTCGCCATGGCACGTCCCGGCAGTTTGTCCCGTCGCATCGAACGCCTGCTCAACGACAATTCTTTCCGTCAGTGCTTTGCCGGCGGACGCCGCGCCCTCGTAGCTGTCGCGCTGGTGCCTCTGGCACTGTTTGCCTGCACCGCGCTCGTCCACGTACAAGCCGCAGCCGGCAAGCAATCCCCTTCACCGGCTCCGACCGCCGCGCCCGCCGCCGCGGCTGCGCCTGCATTCCCGACTACGCCCGCATTCCTGGCCGCGCCGCAACTCGAGACCCTGCAGTCCGTGCCCGCCGCCGAGACAATCCAGCTTGGCGACCAGGCGTCCCCTCAGTTGCCGCCGGCAAATCCACCGGTTCTGACAGCCTTTGCTGAGTTGAATGCTCCCGCCACAGAGCCTCCTGCCGAATTGGTTGCGCTTGCCTCACCTGCGCCCGCGATTCGCATAGCGCCGGTCGTCAAGGTGGTAGCAGGCGGCATGCAGGAAGGTGGATCGCTGTCTTTCGATCGCACGCTTTCTGTTAGCGGCGCCGCCCAGCTGGCCATCTCTACCGGCTCGGGTAATATCCACTTCACGCGCGGCTCCGGCAACCAGATCCACATCCATGGCCAGATCCACGTGAACCACAACGGTAGCGAAGAACAGGCCCGCCAGATCGCCGCCAATCCGCCCATAGAGCAAAGCGGCGACGTGATTCGCGTCGGGCAGCATCAGGACCGTGACCAGGAGAAGTGGCGCGGCATCAGCATCGACTACGAGGTTCAAGCGCCCGCCGGCACACTGCTTGCCGCCACCTCCGGCTCCGGGAACATCGTCGATGAAGGCGTGGGGCAGAACGCAAAGCTCGAGACAGGCTCAGGCGATATCACCGCGAATGGCCTGGAGGGGCCGTTCGCGGTGAAGACCGGTTCCGGCAATATCGTTGCCGCGCAAACCGGCCAGGGCGACGTTATCGTGGAAACCGGCTCTGGTGATATCGAGCTCAAGAACATTCACGGCGGTTTCCGCGGGCAGACCGGCTCCGGCGACATCAAGGCGAGCGGTACGCCCTCCGCTCCCTGGACCCTCCAAACCGGATCTGGCAGCATCGAACTCTGGACCGGCAATGCTCCGCTCACACTCGATGCATCCACGGGCTCAGGCTCAGTGACCACCGAACACGAAATGGTGGTGCAGGGCTCGTTCGATCACCATCACATCCAGGGCAAATTGAATGGCGGCGGTCCCACAATTCGCGTGCAAACTGGGTCCGGCGACATCAATATCCATTGATTGCCGGCATTACGCCGCGGCTTGATCGCCGCGGCGCTCCCAGCCCCAAGTAGGCCTGGACCTCTGCCAACTGCTTCGGCAACGAGTCAGAAGCCTGTCGTGTGCGAAGCCGAAGCATTCCTGCGGATAAACGGAGATTGCTCCGCTTTGTCATTCCGAAAAACCTGTATTTAAGAGTTGCAAAAGGAGAGGGCGCGAATGCTGGCGGACCTGCGCGACGCGATACGGCAACTGCGGAAAGCACCTGGTTTTACGGCTACAGTAATCGTGACCTTGGCCCTCGGAATCGGAGCGACAACGGCCATCTTCACGCTGGTGCACCAGGTCATGCTCAAGTCGCTGCCCGTGGCCAACCCCGAGGAGTTATGGCGTATCGGGGACAAGATCCGCTGCTGTAACTGGGGCGGGTACACGCAGGGCAACGATGGGGACTTTTCGCTCTTCTCCTGGGAAGCCTACAAGCACTTCCGCAATCAGACACCGGAGTTCACCGACCTTGCAGCTCTGCAGGCCGGAAACTCTCCGCTCGGCGTCCGGCGTGGGGGACAGGCACAGACAGACACCTACAACGGGCAGCACGTGTCCGGGAATTTCTTCCGCACCCTCGGCGTACAGCCGTGGATTGGCCGTCTGATGAGCGACGCCGACGACCAGGAAAACGCACCGCTGGTTGCGGTCATGAGCTTTCGCACCTGGCAAACGAGGTATGGCTCAGACGCTTCCGTGGTCGGCGAAAGCTTCACGATCAACGGTCACCCGTTTACCGTCATCGGCGTTACGCCGCCGGGGTTTTATGGAGCCAAGCTTGCCGGCTGGGGCATGCCGGACTTCTGGATCTCGCTCACTTCCGAGGATATTCTCGATGGGGCTCTGGCGCGGCCCAAGCGGCCGAATGGAAACTATCTCGACCTGCTCGGCAGAGTCCGTCCCGGCACCAATCCGCATGCGCTCGAATCCAAGCTGCGCGTGGAGTTCCACAACTGGCTGGCCAGCCACGTATCGGACATGGAGCCAGGCGAAAAGCAGCTTTGGCAGCAGCAGACGGTCCATCTCATCCCCGGTGGCGCGGGCGTGGCGGCTATGCGGGACGAATACCAGGACGGGCTCAAGCTGCTGCTGATCGCCGCGGGATGTGTACTGCTGGTGGCCTGCGGCAATCTCGCCAACCTGATGCTTGCGCGCGGATTGAAAGATCGGGCACAGATTTCAGTCCGTGTCGCGCTGGGGGCTTCGCGATTTCGCCTGGTGCGCAAGGCTCTGGTAGAAAGCGTGCTGCTGGCAATCGTCGGCGGTGTTTCGGGAATCGCAGTGGCGTACGCCGGAACACGTCTGATTCTGTATCTGGCGTTCGAGATTACAGGGTCACACAGCTATGTTCCCGTCAGCCCATTGCCATCCTGGCCGGTGCTGCTCTTCACTCTGGGCATTTCAATCCTCACGGGAATCCTCTTCGGAACAGCCCCGGCCTGGATCACGTCCCACGCCGACCCGGTTGAAGCCTTGCGCGGAGCGAACCGGTCGGTCGGGAGCAGCCGTTCATGGGCGCAGAAGTCCCTCGTCATTGTGCAGGCCGCAATGTCGCTGGTGTTGCTCTCAGCCGCTGCGCTGCTGGCCCAAAGCCTGCGCAATCTCGAGCACCAGGACTTCGGCTTCGAGACGAAGGGCCGTTATCTTGTGTCGATGAATCCGACGCTGGGCACTCTCAAGCCCGAGCAGATGGAGCAGCTGTTCCGCCGAATTGACGACAGCCTGGGACAGATTCCCGGCGTGCGGTCGGCATCCCCCGCGCTGTACGCACCGATGAGCGGCGATAGCTGGAATGAGGGAATTCGCATCCTGGGCAGGCCCGAGCCTGCGCCCAGGGAAGACACCGGCGCAGGCTGGGCGCGCGTAATGCCGGGGTTCTTCGAGACTGTCGGCGCCAAGATCGTGCTGGGCCGGGCTCTCAACGAGGACGACACGGCAAGCACGCTGAACGTCGCGGTAGTCAACGAGGCATTCGTTAAGCATTTTTTCAAAGACCAGAACCCGATCGGGCAGCATTTCGGTATCGACCGGATCAAGTATGCCTCCACCTATGAAATCGTCGGTGTCGTGAGAGACATGCGTTATATGACTTACGACTACAAGGATCCAATCCGGCCCATGTTCTGGCCGTCGGAAACCCAGACCGTAACCTCCTACGACGACCC
>JBEKDE010000185.1:0-5120 GCA_050014515.1 Occallatibacter sp. | reverse complement strand
GGCAGAAGAAATCCAAACATGGCGAGTGAAGGGATGGTTTGCAAAATGTTGGCGACGGCGAGCACTGGTTTTGCCCATCGCGGCGCGCGGGTTAGAACGATTCCTGCAGGGATGGCAATTGCCGCCGCGAAGAGCATGGCCGCTCCGGTGAGCCAGAGGTGTTCGAGAGTCAGCGTGCCGATCTCGCCGCCGTATTGGGATAGGAAGGCGTTCACAGTGTCCTTCCCGGTTTTGGAGTGGCGGCGGAGTCAGCGGAGTTCTCAGGTCCCCAGGTCCCCAGGTGCGAGGGATCGGGGGCACCCACACTGCGATGGAAGGCGCCGATATAGGAGACGATCCGGGGTTCGCGGGATTGAAGAAACTCTGCTGGCGTTAGGTTCGCAACGAGCTTGCCTTCTTCCAGCAGAACGATTCGTTGAGCAAGGTAGAGGGCCTCGTCCAAATCGTGCGTGACCAGCAGGACGGTTTTTTTGAGCCCTGCCAGCAGTCCACGCAGCATGTCCTGCATCTCGGCGCGGGTGAGGGGATCAAGGGCGCCGAAAGGCTCGTCCATCAGCAGGGTAGCCGGCTCGGCCGCCAGAGCGCGCGCAAACCCTACGCGCTGACGCTGCCCGCCGGAGAGCTGGTGCGGAAGTCTTTTCGCGAAGACTGCCGGGTCAAGGCCAACGGTTTGCAGCATCTCATGGCTGCGGCGAATGCGGTCGGCCCGCGGGCGGCCTTCGGCTTCGAGCACCAGGGCCACGTTGCGCTCGACGGTGAAATGCGGAAACAGGCCTGTCTCCTGAATGACGTAACCCATGCCGCGGCGCAGTTCAATCAGGTTGACGGAGCGAGTGTCTTTTCCGTTGATCAGCACCTCGCCGTCAGTGGGTTGGACCATCCGATTGACGGTGCGCAGGAGGGTGGTTTTGCCGGAGCCGCTGCGGCCCAGGATTGCCGTTGTAGTTCCGGCTTCGATTTTGAGCGAGATTCCGCTGAGCAGCAGACGGCCTTGCGGCGTGGCGAAGGAAAGATCCCGGAATTCGAGGGCTGCGCTCATGGATGACGCACTTCCATTCCTACCCAGTGTAAGGGGCGATTTCTCCACAAAGAAGTTTTGGTTTGAGCTAGTTGGCATTTGTCCCAATCGGCCCGGACCCGTAGAATCACAGATGGGCCGGAGGTCGACGCTGGCCCTTTGCGTTATCCGATGTCGGTAATCAGGAATCGATGAGCGAACAGGAATCAGGGAATCAGCAACCGGCGGCGTCGCCGGCCTGGACAAGAATCGAGCGGGCTCGCCATCCCCAGCGGCCAAATCCCATGGAATTTATCGAGCGGATCTTCACAGATTTCAGCGAGATTCACGGGGATCGCGCTTATGGCGACGACGAGGCCGTGGCTTGCGGAATGGCGCGGCTGGGCAGCGAGGAAGTGCTGGTGATCGGCAACCGCAAGGGCGGCACCACCAAGGAAAAGGTGCGCCGCAACTTCGGCATGCCTCACCCGGAAGGCTACCGCAAGGCCCTGCGCTGCATGAAAATCGCCGAGAAGTTTGCCCGGCCGGTGATCAGCTTTATTGACCTGGTGGGCGCATTTCCCGGCCTGGGAGCTGAGGAGCGCGGACAGGCTGAGGCGATTGCGCGCAATATTCTGGAGATGTCGCGACTGCAGGTGCCGACGATCTCCATCATCAGCGGCGAGGGCGGCTCTGGGGGCGCGCTTGCCTTAGCGGTAGCCGACCGCGTGCTGATTCTTGAGAATGCCGTCTACTTCGTAGCTTCGCCGGAGACCTGCGGATCGATCATGTGGCGCGACGCGGCGAACAAAAAGCTGGCTGCCGAGGCTATGCGCATCTCCGCTGCGGAGATTGCAGCGCTGGGCTGTGTGGATGAGATCATCTCAGAGCCGCCGGGTGGCGCGCACACCGACCACGAGGTGGGTGCGGGGTTGGTGGGTACCGCTCTCAAGCGGCACCTGGCCGAGTTGAAGGCGCTGCCGGTGGACGAATTGGTGGCAATCCGCCAGAACAAATTCCGCACCATGGCCCAGTTCTACACGGAAGGTTAGCGTGCGTCGGCTGGAGAAACGATTCGGTACGATGAGCGCCTGCATGCCCGAGGGCCGGTCTTCGATTGG
Source organism: Occallatibacter sp. (assembly GCA_050014515.1). Taxonomy (GTDB): domain Bacteria; phylum Acidobacteriota; class Terriglobia; order Terriglobales; family Acidobacteriaceae; genus Telmatobacter. The sequence goes on along the minus strand of JBEKDE010000185.1, from coordinate 3,002 downwards.
CCGTTGCCACTGGCCTGGGACTGCCGGAGCGTGCGCATGAGCACAACATTGGTGCGCACTGGGCGTTTTCGTGCCTACATCCAGTTTGTGGCGGCGGTGCTCTACTTCTTCCTGGCGCGGTCGCTGGCCCGGCACGGAGTGCAGCAGCTTGCGAATCAGCAATTGGCTCCGCTGGTTGAGCAGGCACTGCTTGCCTTCCTGTTGGTCGCCGGCTATGCGGGCATGGGGTTCTGGGTCGATCGCCAGACCGACCCAGTGAGTGCGCAGGGTTTGCCTCTGCGACCCGGTTGGACAGGCGAGGCGGGCATTGGCATGGCACTCGGCTGGTCGATTGCGATTGTCTGCGTGCTGCCGATGCTGCTGGTGGGCGGGATCGCCATTGTGCTCGATCTGCATGGCTCGGCCCTTGGCTGGCTATTGGCCGATGCGGCGTTCTTTGCCTTGGCCGCGTTGGTTGAAGAAGTGGCCTTCCGCGGATACGGGTTTCAGCGCTTTGTGGTGGCGCTCGGCCCGGTGGTGGCGGCGGTTGGGTACGCACTGTTCTATGCCATTGTGCAGGCACAGACCATTGGCGCAAGCCACGCGAGCTTTGCGGTTTCCATTGCGTTCAGCCTACTGCTTACTACGGCTTACCTGCGCACCCGGGCGCTGTGGGTGGGTTGGGGAATCAACTTTGGCTGGAAGGGGATTCGCGCATTGGTGTTTGGGCTGACGGTAAGCGGCGTCGGCAGCCACTCGCCGGTGGTGCAGGGCAACCCGATGGGGCCGTTCTGGCTTACCGGCGGCGGGTACGGACTGGACGGCACCTGGATTACCTTCCTCCTGCTGCTCGCGGCGTTTCCATTCCTTTATAGAGCTACGCGGGACCTGGAGTATATGTACAACGCGCCGGTGATCGTTGCTGGCGGGATTCCGGTGGACCTGGACGCTGCTGCTCGACGCCAGCATGAGGCCGCCATGGGGACCGCCGAGCCTGCGACTCCGGGGCTGGTGCAGATTTTGCCGGTTGCAGCGCCGCCTCCGGCCGTGCCCCCGGAGAAGCCGCCTGCATCGGATGAGTAGTGGTCGCGCAGGCAGTGGGTAGCATGGGCCTCCCGTCTTCAACGACCAATTTGCTTTTTGCGTTGAAACGGGACTATCTTTTTGCTTAATTCCGGAAGCAGCCATGGGAGGTCACCCATGAACGTTCCATTTTCAATCCGGTCGCGGCAAATACCAGATTCCGCACGAGGCGTTGGCCTGAGCGGATTCCTCTTTAGCGGCGCATTTGTGTGTGCGCTGGTGGTTTTGCTTGCTGGGCTGCTTGCGGTGTTGCTTGCCGCGACTCCCGCCTCGGCCCAGATCACCATCGATTCCCACACCGGGGCCGTCACCAACGGCGCCACCGGTCCGCAGGGCACGGTTGACCGCCGCTATCAGCAGATCAAGCCTACTCATGTCGCGCTCACCAAGTCCGAACTCGACCCCAAGACCCGGCTGGAATTGATTCGCCTGCTGCAATCGGAACAGGGATTCGCCATGCGGCCGTTTCCGCGCGGCCACAAAGGGTTGACGCTCCAGGCCAACGGCAAGCTGGAACCGGCCGGCGAGGCGTATCTGAACATGGTGACCAGTCAGGGCATGTCGGCCAAGCCGGGAGACCGGGTGGTGCTCACCGACATCAAGTTTGAGCATTCCCGCATCGTCTTTGATTTGAACGGCGGTCCGGATGCCAAGCATCGCTTCCTTCGCCATGTGCAGGTGGGCGTGGGGGGGCCGGATATGGCTGCCCCCGTGGTGCAGGGGGGCCAGGAGAATGAACCCGTCGGATCGCGCCTCACGCTGGCCTTTGATAGCCATGTGCCCGAACTGACTGGGGCCGATGTGAAGGCGCTGCTCTCGCCGATGATCTCTTTCGATGTGAAAACGCCCATCCAGGCTTACACCGACACGCTTCCAACCAAGCTCAAGGAGGCGATCCTGGACCACCATGTCCTGGTGGGGATGAGCACCGACATGGTGCTGTTTGCCAAAGGCGCCCCGGAAGGCAAATCGCGCGAGATGGACGGGCAGATGCCGTTTGAGGAGTGGATTTATGGCAAGGCGCCTGATCCGGTGGAGTTTGTGCGCATCAACGGCAATCGCGTGATCCGCGTGGAAGTGGCGAAGGTGGGCGAGAAGCCGGTGATCTTCACCAAAGACGAGGTGGAGGGTTTGATGCGGACGGACGGCACGCCGCTGGACGCCGGACTGACCACCACCCGCACCGTGGCCGAGGGGGACGTGCAGCGCGACCCGGACAAGCAGGCGCCAGCTGCGCCGCCGAGCCTGCGCAATCCCGGAGAGAAGCTGCCTACGGACGACGACAAGACGCAGGTGATGAGGCCGGTGCAGTTCCCGAAGCCACATACCGACGATCAGAACACGACGCAGCCAGGTACGCAGCCAGGTACGACGGCGCAGCCCAGCACGACAACGCAACCCGGCAGCAGCCAGCCCAATGGGACGCAACCTGCGCCGGCTTCCGGGCAGCCAGCACCGGCAACGCCTGCAGCCGGCACGCAGCCTGCGCCCGCGAACGGTTCTCAGCCGGCTCCTGCAACTGCTCCGGCGAAGCCGCAGCAGATGTTGCCTTCAGCGACCAGCTGAAGCTTGCGCAGCTTAAGTTGATGTAAACTGGAGGGAGCGAGTCCGGCTCTCTCCAGACCCATTCATTGCCCTGACATTCGGGTAATCTGCGAAACGGGATTGGGCCCACGTCCGCGCCGTTGAAGCCGCGCGCATCTTGCGCGTGTGTGCAGAGACAACCCCAGAAGGAGAAACACCCAAGCAATGGCAAAGATCGCAAAAACTGGTGACCGCAAGAAGGTAATGGACACGACGAAGTCGACCGACTGTCCCAAGTGCAGCAAGCCGACGCGCATCGTCAAGCGCGTGAAGGACCGCGAACGCGGCATTCCCGGCGGAGTGTATATCTCGTGCTCCGCGTGTGACTTCTACGAGAAACTTTAAGTTTCAATTCA
>JBEKDE010000184.1:0-5584 GCA_050014515.1 Occallatibacter sp. | reverse complement strand
GGCCGCAAAGCGCTGATTTGCCTGGTCGGCGAGGACATTCGCGGACGGTGCGGCATGGCCGCCCAGGTTTTCGGCGCCATTCGCCACATCAACGTACGCATGATCTCCCAAGGCGCCAGTGAGATTAACATGAGTTTCATGATCGAGGAAGATGACGCTGACGAGGCGCTGCGCTCGTTGCATGCCGTCTTCTTCAAAGACCCCGACCCTGCCGTCTTCGACGTGGAAGCAAGAAAGCAGGTTGCGGTGAAGGAGTGAAATAAGTGCACGTGTGAAAGAGTGAGAACCTGAAACAGCGGGTAGTGGAAGGTTCATAAGCAACGTCCCGCGAATCACTTTTTCGCACATCCCGTGATCCCACAGTTTCACTTTTTCACTAATTCACTAATTCACTGATTCTTCACTCGTTCACTGTCCCGAAGGTACCTATGCTCATTCTCGTCCTCGGCAAAGGAAAGACCGGTAGCCTGGTGGCGCAGGTGGCGCGCGAGCGCGGTCACGGCGTGCGCGTGCTCGACTTCAACGAAAACCGCGAAGCCTCCGCGCTGACTGCTGCCGCATTGGCCGGCATAGATGTGGTTATCGACTTCACCAATGCTGAAGCTGCAATCAAGAACATGCGTGCCGTGCTCGCTGTCGGCGCGCGCATCGTGGTCGGAACCACCGGCTGGTATGAGCATCTGAACGAGATGAAAGCCCTCGCCCTTCGCCGCGGCGGCGGGCTCCTCTACGGCACTAACTTCTCCATCGGCGTCCAGAAGCTGTTCCGTCTGACAGCCGAATTGGCCAGGCTTGAAGACTATCAGTTCTCAATCAGCGAAACGCACCACGAGTCTAAACTTGACGCTCCCTCCGGCACCGCCATCACGCTGCAGCAGATTATCGAAGCCGCGCAATTAATAAAAGGGGCCAGCGTAAAGGTTGAGATTACCTCGCATCGCGTGGGTGACGCCAAAGGCGAGCATATCGTCACCGCCACCGGCCCCGACGATGTGCTGGAGCTGCGCCACAACGCGCACAGCCGCAGATGCTTTGCGCTCGGCGCCGTCCGCGCTGCTGAATGGCTCGCCGGCAAAGAAGGCGCCTGGGAGTTTCGCGACATCTTCGACCAACTCTAAGCCGCATCTTCGGCTCAATGCCCAAGGCCCCCGGACTCCTATTGCTGGTCCGTGCAAGACGATCGCTCAAACAGTGCCGCTACGCCGCACTCCGATGTGAACATCTTGCCCCCGGAATGCGCTACGCCGGGCACGAACCAAAGGCGCTGACTCCAGCCGGTCGCGTGCCGCCGGTGCAGCCACGCATAATACGCCTGACCCCTCATAAACCGGGTCGGCCCCTCCATCTCGCCTGCGCACGTAACGTCGAGGTCCTTCTCGTGCGGATCCACGTCCGCGGTACCCAGCAGATAGGTCACGTCCTTACGTGCAAACGCGTCTTCGAGCCCCGCCCATCCGCCCTCCGCGCTCTCCCGCACATATTCCTCATGCACATTCAGCGGGCCAAACTTCCAATGGTTGAAGTTGCGGCATTTCTCTCCATTGCCGGGCTCAAAGCGAACCTTGTCGTGATCGAAAACCGGCCGATCGTCGGTGAAGTACATATACGACGAAGGGTTGGCTACCACGTAGCGCAGACGAACTCCGGCTGCCGCCACGCGCTCCGCCCTCCCTGCGATTGCATAGCGCTGCATCGCCTGGCCGCCGCCTGAGTGCCCGGCAAGAACGATCGTCTTCAGATTCGGAAAGACCCTGCGATCCGAAAGATGTGCCACGATGGCGTCGATCACCTCGTATGCGCTGGCGGCCGACGGACCAGCCGCCTCGGCCCCAGCCTCCCACGTGCCCTGCCGCCAGCGCAGCACGGACTCCGGCAGATGGTGTGCCCGTGCGTCCTCCTCGTTGAGAAACTGCGGAGCAATCAGGATCGAAGTGGCTGCGGCGTCGCTTCCTGCCTCCTCACTGGCCCTTCGTAATGCCCGGTAATAACCATCCACGTCGCGTCCCTTGCCATGGAACATCACGACGGCGCGCGTCACCTGCGGCTGCGGCTTATCCCAGTCCAGCGAGAGATCAACGGGCAGTTGGCCGCCGCCATGCGGAGTGGTCAGGCTTACAAGTTTGTCGGCAATAATCGCCACCGGCGGTTCCTGTTCCGCGCTCGCCAGTTTCAAAAAGCTCGCAAGGAAGATTGCCGTGAAAAGGAATAGAAAGAAGCGCCTCATGATACCGAACTATACATCGCTTCCGCCCCGGAGCTTGTCAACGGGAGCTGCGCCGTCGCTCTCAACCTCCGCAAGCCGTTTCAGCAGGAACCGCCGCTCTGCATCCTGGGTAACCAACTCAAGCGCTGCTCGGTACGCATGTGCCGCGTCCGGCCGGCGCCCCAGGCGGCGCAGCAGGTCGGCCCGCGCAGCAGACAACAGATAGTACCCGCGCAAGTCTCCCCGCCGCTCCAGCTCATCGATCAGGCGCAGCCCCGTTTCGCATCCCTGCGCCATGGCCACGGCCGCGGCGCGATTCAGTTCCACCACCGGCGAAGACTGCATGCGCAGAAGCACATCGTAGAGTGCAACGATCTGCGCCCAGTCCGTCTGCGCGGCATCTGCCGCCTGCGCATGGACCGCGGCAATCGCCGCCTGCACCGAGTAAGGGTCAGGCCCGTGCCGCAGGGCCGATGCAGCAAGCGCGACGCCCTCGGCAATCTGATCCTGGTTCCATCGCCGGCGATCTTGTTCCTCCAGCAAAATCAACTCGCCGTCGCTGCTCATGCGCGCTTCCCGCCGTGAATCGTGCAGCAGCATCAGGGCCAGCAGTCCGCGAACCTCTGCCTCTTCCGGCAACAACTCCTGCAGAAGACGCCCAAGGCGAATCGCCTCCTCGCTCAGCGCACGGCCCTCGCTGGGAGAGTTGTATCCAGCGTTGAAGACCAGGTAGACCACCAGCAGCACGGCCGCAAGCCGCTCCGCAAGCTCCGCGCGCGGAGGCGTCCGATACGGAATCCCGGCGTCGCGAATCTTCTGCTTGGCGCGCACCAGCCGCTGCGCCATCGTGGGCATTGGAACCAGGAACGAGGTTGCAATCTGTTCCGTGGTCAGGCCGCACAGCGTGCGCAGAGTCAGCGCAACCTGCGCCTCCTGGTTCAAAGCCGGGTGGCAGCAGGTGAAGATGAGCCGCAATCTGTCGTCTACCACCGCCGAGCCATCCTCTTCTGCATCGGCACCCGGCCGCTCTTCAATCGCCGCCAGCGTTTCTTGCGGATCGCGTTCGTCTTCCCACCGCGTCTTTCGGCGCAGGGCGTCAATCGCCTTATGCCGTGCCGTCGAAATCAGCCACGCGCGCGGATTCGATGGAGCACCCTCGCGCGGCCATTGCGCCAGCGCTGCCGCAAAGGCCTCCTGGGCCGCTTCCTCTGCCAGATCGAAGCTGCCCAGCAAGCGAATCAGCGTGGCCACAATGCGGCCCCACTCCTCGCGAAAAATCCGCCCCAGCTGCTCCCGCTCCATCGCCACCGGCTCCGCCTCGATCCAAGCCTAGCGGCTCCCGCTGCATCATGCCAATACACATGCCTCAATGCCGTGCCACAGTCAAGCTTCTACTTCTTCCTGGCAATATCGCACAGCATGTCCGAGTGAATGTTCAAGCCGATGTTCGTCATGTTGTAAAAATGCTCGCTCGCGACCAGCCAAACAATCTCGCACACCGCGCGTTCCGAATAGTGGCTGCGCATGCGCGCGAACGTATCTGGATTGACCTGCTTGTTTCTGGTCAAGTCCGTCACGTAATCCAGGGCCGCGCGTTCCGCAACACTGAAAAGCGGGCTAGTGGCGAACTCCTCGAGTGCATCGAATTTGGCCTGGTCCATCGATTGCTGGATCGTGAAGGATCGCCCAATATCAATGCAGAAAAGGCATACGTTGACCCGCGCAACCTGTTCCCGGATCAGCATGATCGTCTCTGCCGGTAACTGCAGCTTTTTGTCGAGCGCGCTGATCTTCCCGTAGAACATGCCGAAAGCAGCCGGCAGACGCGCGCAAAACACTTTCAGCGGAGTGATCACTTTTCCGAATTGGCGACGCGTGAAGTAATACGCCAGCTTCATCTTCAGTGCGCCCGGGTGTTCGATGGGTGGAAGAAATGTTTCCATGACACTCTCCTGAAAACTTTCGCTTGTTCCCTGGACCGTTCCAACATGCCCAATCTGGACGCAGCGGAGCCCGACCCCAGGGGAATCGGGCCACCACTTCGGTTTATGTCAGGCGCCGCGTGTTTGGCCCGGCTACGCAGGCCGCTGCATCGGAACAATCGGCCGCACTTCAACCGAGCCCATGCGCACGGCGGGAATGCGCGCAGCAATGGCCGTAGCCTCGTCCAGATCGCCGGCCTCGATCAGGTAGTAGCCACCGAGCTGCTCTTTGGTCTCGGCAAAAGGGCCGTCGGTCACCAGCGTTTTACCGCCCTCCACGCGCACGGTCGTCGCTTTGGATGTGGGAAACAGTTGGTTCCCACCCTTGAAGTTTCCTTTGGCGATGATGCTCTGGGTGAAAGCGCCGAACTCCTGGTGCATGGCGGCGTGCTCGGCCTCGGTCATCGCATCCCATTGGCTCTCGGCGTTGTAAATCAGCAGAAGATATTGCATGGTATTCAGGCCTCCTCTTGCCTGTTCTATACATAAATCGAATGGGAAGACGGTTTTTCGACATCTATCCCGGGATTATTTTGCGGTTGCTCAAATTCAAGCCGCAAACGAGCCGACCGCCTTCAACCAAAACGTCTGTTCCCTACAACTCACAACTGATCCCTGTTCCCTGATCCCTGACACCTGGCTCACGGTATACACTCTCCAATGATGGAAACTACGGGTTGCGGTACGGCAATTGTTACGCCCTTCCGGGCGGATGGATCGATCGACGAACAGGCGCTGCGCGCGCTGGTGAACTGGCAAATCGACTCTGGGATCGACTTCCTGGTGGCCTGCGGGTCAACCGGTGAGGCGGCGACCCTGGAAGAAAACGAGTGGCTGCACGTAGTCTGCATCGTGGCCGAGGCGGCGCATGGCCGTGTTCCAGTCTGGGCCGGCTGCACCCACAACTGCACCCGCACGCTGTTGCGCCAGGCCAGCCTGCTTCGCCAGATTCGCGGCGTTGACGCCGTGCTCTCCGCCAACCCCTACTACAACAAGCCCTCGCAGGAGGGCCAGTTTCAACACTTCCTGGCCCTGGCCCGCGCAGTGGATCCGCTGCCGGTTGCGCTCTACAACGTACCCGGAAGGACCGCCGTCAATCTCGACCCAGAAACCGTCATTCGCCTGGCCGAAGCCGCGCCCAACATTCAGGCCATCAAGGAGGCCAGCGGCAAGCTCCCGCAGATCGCCGAGCTGGTCCACTCCCTGCCGCGAGGCTTCAAGATCTTCTCTGGCGACGACAATCTGGCTCTTGCAGCCATCGGCGTTGGTGCGCATGGGCTCATCAGCGTGGCCGCCAATGAGATTCCCGCCGAGGCCGGACATATGATCCGGGCCGCCCTCAACGATCACTGGGCCGAGGCTCGCGAGCTCGACCGCAAGTACGCGCGCCTGTTCGAGG
>JBEKDE010000183.1:0-5369 GCA_050014515.1 Occallatibacter sp. | reverse complement strand
CCAGTTCGCAAGCAGGGAGGCAGCAATGAGCTTCCAGAGTCTGCTGTGGTTTTTCCCGGTTGTCGTTACTCTGCACAATGCGGAAGAGGCCATCTGGCTTCCAGCATGGACGAAGCGCATCCGTCGTTGGCCTGGCCCCGTCGAACCGGCCGTCTTCCTTTTTGCCGTTTCGATTTTCACCGTCCTGGCCTTCGCCGTGACCTGGTTGAGTGCCCGTTCCGGCAAGCAGACTGTCTGGACTTACCTGGCCTTTGGATACATGGTCGGCTTGCTCGCCAATGCCCTGGTTCCCCACATTGCCTTAACGCTGGCCATGCGGAAATATATGCCGGGCGTTGCAACGGCCGTGCTGCTGAACATCCCTATATTGTCCTTGCTAATCATCGCGGCAATACGCGAGGGGTACGTTTCCGGCTCAAAGGCCGTTGCGTATTCCATTGGCGTTTCCGCCGTGCTGCTGCTGTCCATTCCAGCGCTATTTAAATTGGGGCGCGCACTGAATCTCTGAACATCGGCAAGGGATTATCCTGTCCGGCGAGGTCGGCGCGAAGGTATGATGCAATCATGCTTCCCCGCATGAGACCTGCAGGTCTTAAAGATTGTTCACCATGGCAGCATGGGCAGGCCCCGCCAGCGGAGGCACGGAGCCTGGCGCACGCGGGAGCGCCGCATGCTTAGGCTGGCCGTCGCTGCGCTGCTGGTCTGTGGAGCAATCCTGGGCGCCATCCAGGGGGTCGCGGAGCCGGCTCTCGCCTGGCAGCAGGGCATCAATCCGATCAACAGTGGTTGGCGAACGCATTCGGGAGATCAAACAAGCTGGGCAGCGCCCGGCTTTGACGACTCCACATGGCAATCCACTGAACTCGACGCATCCCTCCCCGCCTCGCCGGGCGCATACGACGAACACTGGTACAGGCTGCGTCTCGACCTGCCTGCCGGGCATCCCCCGCTCGCCCTGGTAGTCAACGCCGTAAGCGGAACCTTCGAGGTGTATTTCAATGGCCGCGTGCAGCCCGGCGCGCGGCTTTCCTCTGCATGGGGAGTTGGGTGGCTCCCCGCGTCGTCGGTCTTTCCACTTGAAGACTCGAGCCTCGGCAGCGGCTCCGCCATTGTTGTTGCGCTGCACACGCGCGTCTCAAAATCATCGCTCTTTCACTACCGTCCCTCCCACCTTGAGGTCCTGTTCGGCACCCAGGAGATGGCCAATCAAGTGTCGGAGATCGCGCGGATCAAGGCGTTCAACGCGCGCATCATCCAATGGGGGATTGCCCTGCTGCTGATGTTTGCGGGGCTTGCCCTGATCCTGCTCTCACGCATGCAGCCCGACCATCGCGAATACCTCTGGATGGGACTGAATCTCCTCTTTCTGACCAGCGCAGCGTTTTCCTTGTCTCCGGCGACATTTGTCTTCCTCACCCTTCCGGCAATCTACCTTTCACCCATTACCCAAATTGAATTCGTCTTCAGCTTTGCCGGCCGCCGTGTAACGCCTGTCTGGCGCGCCTACCAGGGGTTGCTGCTTCTGGCCCTCGCCACGCTCCCGCTCCTGCTGTGGATTGGCGCAATCAACTTCTTTCCCTACCAGGCGCTCGAAGCGGCGCTTCTGGTTCCGGCAACGTTTGTCCTGCCGGTGTTGCTGTTTGTCTGGTACCGGCAAGGCAATCGCGAGGCCGGCTGGCTTATCGTGCCCACCCTGCTGCCGTTGCTTTCGGTGTGCGTGGTCGATCTTGGCCTGATTGGCATGTGGGTCGGCTCGCGGCCTCTTGCCTCTGTTCTCAACCGTGTTCCGCTTGGCCCGCTTAGCTTTCGAGTCGACGATCCGCCCAACCTGATTTATCTCTTTGCCATCTGCATCGTCGTGTTTCTCCGCTTCAACCGCGTAAGTCATCAGCAGACGCGCGACTCGGCAGAACTGGACGCGGCACGCGAGCTTCAGCAGCGCCTGGTGCCGCTGAAGCTGCCCGCAGTGACGGGTTATCGCATGGAAGCGGCTTACCTGCCGGCGCAAGAGGTGGGCGGCGATTTCTACCAGGTCCTCGAACAGCGCGATGGATCGACCCTGGTGCTGGTCGGCGACGTGAGCGGAAAAGGACTGAAGGCTGCAATGACCGGGGCGCTCGCGATTGGCGCGGCGCGTACGCTGGCGTCAGAACAACTGCGGCCAGGATTGCTGTTGACGCGGCTCAATCGGGAGATCACCGGTTCGCAAAATGGTGGTTTCATTACGTGTCTCTGCGCGCACCTTTCGTCCGATGGCGCGGTTGTGGTGGCCAACGCGGGGCACCTGGCGCCCTACCGCAATGGCGAGGAGATTGAGGTTGAAAGCGGGCTGCCGCTGGGGCTTGTGCGCGAGGTGGATTACGCGGAAATCGCGCTGCAATTGACCCCAGGCGACTCTCTCATTTTCATTTCCGACGGTGTAGTGGAAGCTCGCAACCGAGCCGGCGAATTGTTTGGCTTCGACCGCACCCGCTCCATCAGCCGCCAATCCGCACCGAGCATAGCCGCCGCGGCTCAGCAATTCGGCCAGGAAGACGACATCACCGTCCTGAGCCTCACTGTCGCCCCTGCCTGAATAGCTGCTTCCGCGACACTGCTGGTAGAATAGAAAAAGCCGCATTGTGTGGCAATTCGCCACCGTGGCGCCCCCAACCCATAGTCCCCCTACCCGAGCAAGGGGACCCGAACAAAAAGGAAAACTCCCTGTGACCCAGACGATACGCAATATCGCCATCATTGCCCATGTTGACCACGGTAAGACCACGCTGGTAGACGCCATGCTGCGCCAATCCGGCACCTTCCGCGCCAACGAACAAGTGGCCGAGCGCGTGATGGACTCGAACGAACTGGAGCGGGAGCGCGGCATCACCATCCTGGCCAAGAACACGGCCATCAACTTTGAGGGCGGCAAAATCAACATTGTCGACACTCCAGGCCACGCCGATTTCGGCGGCGAAGTGGAGCGCGCGCTCAAGATGGTCGACGGCGTCATGCTGCTGGTGGACGCGGCCGAGGGCCCGCTGCCGCAGACCCGCTACGTGCTGGCCAAGGCGCTTGAGGCCAAGCTGAAGCCCATCGTGGTCATGAACAAGATCGACCGGCCCGACGCGCGTCCGCAGGAAGTTCTCAACGAAATTTACGACCTTTTCATCGATCTCGACGCGGAAGAGTCGCAGCTCGATTTTCCAGTACTCTACGCAGTAGCCAAGGCCGGCACCGCGACCCTCGATCCTGCAGTTGAAGGCGTGAACCTGCAGCCGCTCTTCGAGACCATCGTGAACACCATTCCGGTGGCCACCGGCGATGAAAACGGCACGCTGCAAATCCTGGTAACCAATCTCGACTACTCGGAATACTTCGGCCGCATCGCCATCTGCCGAGTCTTTCAGGGCACTCTGCACGCGGGCGACGACGTGACCATCTCCAAGCGCGACGGCTCGCTGATGAAGACGCGCATCACCAAGCTCTTCACCTTCAACGGTCTCAAGCGCACTGAAACTACCGAGACCACCATGGGCGACATTATCGCCGTGGCCGGAGTGGAAGGCATCACCATCGGCGAGACCATCACCAGCGTTGAGAACCCTTCGCCGCTGCCGCTGATCGTGATTGACGAGCCAACCATCGCCATCCAGTTCAGCGTGAACAACTCGCCGTTCGCGGGCCGCGAAGGCCAGTACGTCACCAGCCGCAACCTGCGCGAACGGTTGGAAAAAGAACTGCTCACCAACGTCAGCATCCGCGTGGAAGACACCGGCTCACCGGACACCTTCAAGGTGCTCGGCCGCGGCGAACTGCAACTCGCAATTCTCATTGAAATGATGCGCCGCGAAGGCTTCGAGCTCTCCGCCGGCCGCCCCGAGATCGTGACCAAGACGATTGACGGCCAGCGGTTTGAACCGGTCGAACACCTCACCATCGACGTGCCTGAAACCTACACCGGCACGGTGATTGAGAAGCTCGGCCCGCGCAAGGGCGAGATGACGAAGATGCACAATCACGGGTCAGGCCGCGTACGCTTGGAGTTCCGCGTACCCAGCCGCGGCCTCATCGGCCTGCGCAGCGAAATGCTTACCGAAACGCGCGGCACCATCGTCATGAACGCGCTCTTCGACGGCTACATTCCCTACCAGGGCGACATTCCGCAGCGCCCCACGGGCGCGCTGATCTCCGACCGCCAGGGCGTCACCACCACCTACTCGCTCAACGGCTTGCAGGAACGCGGCATCCTGTTTGTCGGCGCGGGTGTTGAGGTTTATGAAGGCATGATCGTCGGCGAGCACTCGCGCGACAATGACCTCGACGTGAACGTGGTCCGCGAAAAGAAGATGACCAACATGCGCGCGTCGAGCGCAGATGAAGCCATCCGCCTGGTACCAGTGAAAGCTCTGAATCTTGAGCAGGCCATCGAGTTCATCGCGGAAGACGAGATGGTGGAAGTCACGCCCAAGTCTCTGCGGTTGCGCAAAAAGGTTCTGCAGATCAACCAGCGGCCCAAGCGCTGGCAAAAGGGCGGCGAGTAGTGTCTTAGATTGCCTTCTGTATCCATCCGTCGAAGGCCGACGGGGAGATACGGGGTATATTGAGGTGGAACGCGTGAACGGCGAAGTGGAGCTTCTCGTAGGGAAGCTGATTGGCGAACCATGCACCCAGAAGGAAGTCGGACGATTCAAGAGCCTCAGTTTGGGGTTTGGCGCCGACTCCGAAGACCACAGGCCGCACGTCAGAAGAACTTATAAGGCATGGGAGCTTGGAACATACAACTGCGAATGGCGATTTATCCGAAATTCAGTTGTTTTATGCGGAAGCCGAGACTCGTCAGACTTGACTGAACTGAACGCGGCCATTGACGACATCCAGCTTGGCCGGCTCATTTCATTAAGGCAACTCACCGAATTCGATATCCGGCTTGAATTCGCCAATGGAATAATGGTCGATTTCCTTGCGGCGACCAGTGTTGAAGACGAAAGTTTCCATGTTTTCTGCCCCGGGAGCCTTTCCATCGTTTTTTCTGCGCGTGACGGATGGAGAACCGGTCCTTCCAATGAGCCGTGGCCAGCTTAGACCGAGAACGACTGCGCCATCACTGCACAGGCGCTCGCGAAATGCCTAAATCGAAAGACTCAATATCCGGTTCAGCCGCTGCACAAACGTAGCCGGGTCCTGCAGCGGAACGCCCTCCATCAGCAGAGCTTGATCCAGTAGCAGCCACGCGGCATCATCCGCCGTGGCATCCTCCGCGCGTGTCAGCAGCTTCTTCACAATCTCATGATCGGGATTGATCTCAAGCGTCGGCTTGGGCGCGGGAACATCCTGCCCCATCGCGCGCAGCATCTGCTGCATCTTCATCGAAGGCTCTTCCTCGTCGC
>JBEKDE010000182.1:0-5392 GCA_050014515.1 Occallatibacter sp. | reverse complement strand
CTCACCGCCTATGCGCTGCTCCCCATCCTGCGCAACACGTACGCAGGAGTTCGCGGCATCGACCCGGCAGTCACTGAAGTCGCGCGCGCGCTCGGACTTACCGATTGGCAACTCCTCACCAAAGTAGAACTGCCGCTGTCAGCATCGTTCATTCTCGCCGGACTCAGAACTGCAACCGTCACCTGCGTCGGTATTGCCACCATCGCGGCTGCCGTCGGAGCAGGCGGTCTCGGCGAACTCATCTTCCGCGGCGTTGCCTCCGTCGACAACCGCCTGGTTCTTGCCGGCGCAATTCCTGCGGCACTGCTGGCTCTAGCCGCCGACGCTGGACTGGGACTGCTTGAGCGAGGTTTTCGCACTTCGGCCCGCTTGGATCGCAAGCCGTGATTCGCCATGGAATGTGCCGCGCAATCATCGCCCTGGCGGCTGTGGCATGCCTGTTGCTGACTTCCTGCTCGCCCCCGCGTCCCGACCATCCCGTCATCGGCGCGAAGAACTTCACCGAGCAGGTTGTTCTCGGCGAACTGCTCGCCCAGGAGATTGAAGCCAAATCCAATCTCAAAGTCGAACGACGCTTTTATCTCGCCGGCAGCTACATCTGCCACCAGGCGCTCGTCTCCGGCCGCATTGACGCTTATGTCGAATACACCGGCACTGCGCTTACCGCAATTCTGAAACAGCCGGTTGATCGAGATCCGCAGAGGGTTCTCGACACGGTTCGCCGACTCTATGCCGAGCGCTATAACGTCACGGTCGCGCCGCCATTGGGATTTGAAAACACCTTCGCTATGGTTATTCGCGGCGATGATGCGCGGCGCCTTCATCTGACCACCCTGAGCCAGGCAGCACAGTACACACCTGATTGGCGCCTCGGTGTCGGCTACGAATTCGAGCAGCGCCCCGATGGTCTGCCCGGCCTTACAGCCGCCTACGGTCTCAGGTTCGCCGCGCCGCCGCGGACTATGGATTTGGGATTACTCTACCGTGCGCTCAACGCCCACCAGGTCGACATGATCGCCGCCAACTCAACCGACGGCCCCATTCAGGCCTTCGGGCTCACCGCGCTTGAAGACGACAAGCACTACTTCCCGCCCTACCAGGCCGTCCCGCTGGTGCGCGATGAAGCGCTGCAGCGCTGGCCGCAAATCGAAACCGCCCTCGACGCTCTTGCCGGAAAGATCACCGCCGAAGATATGCGCACCATGAATGAAGCCATCGACGGCCAGCACCGCGACCCCGCCGAGGTAGTCCGCGATTTCCGCACTCGAAAAGGCCTCTGAGCGCACGGAGCTGCTACGGCAAATCCTGAGATGCTGTAACCCGAAACCACAATACTGAAGTTGACGCGACCATCAGGGAGAGGCAACCTTGCTCAACGCCCCAAAAGACGCACCTTCTCAGGATTTGCTCTAAAGTGGCGAAGCCGTGCAGGGCGCTTCGCCTATCTGCCGAATCTTCCGAAAATATCCTAAAAATAGTTCCCAAAATTTTGCATATTAATTCCCTCAAAAGGCGCACGATAAATGTGTGAGTAAAGAAAGGCCTGGTGAATAAGACCCGTGCGAATCTCCCGCCAGCACCGCCGCACTGCAGGTACTTGATTCCAGGTACTTTTGACTTTAACCCGCATGGAATCAAGAAGATCGGGCAGATGCCCTCCCCTATCCCCATGAAAAGAAGGATCTTGCCTCAAAAGTATGGGTGGGGGTAGACCTGGTAAGACCGGGGGAAATACCTGGAACCGCATAGGCCCAGGGGCGGTATGTACGACATTGAATGGGTCGGGGAGCACCCAGCTTGTGCGAGCCCCCGCGAGCGGCTGCTGCATGCAAATGTGGCCTAGACTTCGATCTTCGAGAACCGGTAAGCCCCAAACACCAGCAGGATCGCGCCCACCAGCACCAAAACCGTCAAGTCGGTGAAGACGCTGAAGGCCGTCTTGCCCAACAGCACCGATCGCATGCCGTCGATCCCGTACGAAAGCGGATCAAGCGCCGTGACAAATGTCAGAATCTTCCCCTGGTTGGTGAGGGGAAACATGGCGCCCGAAAGAAAGTAGATAGGCATCACCAGGAAGTTCATGATGAGTTGAAATCCCTGCATGTCCTGCAGGCTTGAACCAATGGCCACGCCCAGCGCAGCGAACAACAGCGCAATCAGCACCATGAATCCCAACACCATCGGCACCGCAATCCAGCTGGCCGGCCGAAACCCGGCGATCAGGCAAACCAGCATCACCAGCGTGCCTTGTATGACTGCAACGGTGGACCCGCCCAGTGTGCGCCCGATCATGATTTGTATGCGCGGAACCGGCGCCACTAAGGTCTCTTTCAGAAAGCCAAACTGGCGATCCCACAGCAAGCCCAACCCGGAGAAGATCGATGAAAACAAGACGGACATCCCGATGACGCCGGGCGCGATGAATTGGAAGTAGCTCCCATAGCCCGCGCGCTGAAAGACATTCCCCAGCCCGAAGCCAAGCACCAGCAGATACAACATGGGTTGGCCCAGCGATGCGACAATTTGCGCACGCGAGCGCGTGTAGCGCTTCAGTTCTCTCAACCACAAAATGTAAATCGCGCTCATCGCTTGCCTCCGCTGCTCCACATCTTGGCAAACTGCCGCATGGCGTCGGCAGAGTTTGCGCTCTCGTCGCGAATCGTCGAGCCGGTCAATTTGAGAAATGCCTCTTCCAGGCTCTCTGTGCCCGTTTGCTCCTTGATGGCCTTCGAGGTATCTACCACCACCAGCTTGCCGTGATCGATGACGCCGATGCGATGCGCCACGCGGTCGGCTTCGTCCATGTAATGGGTGGTCAGAAAGACGGTGACCTTCTCGGCTTCGTTCACCTTCTTCACATGCGTCCAAAGCTGGTTGCGGCTTTGCGGATCGAGTCCCAGCGTGGGCTCATCCAGAAACAGAATTCGCGGCGTGTGCAGAAATCCACGCGCAATTTCAAGCCGCCGCTTCATGCCGCCGGAGAACTTTTTCACCTGGTCCTTGCGTCGCTCCCACAGCTCGAACAGCTTCAGCAACTCCTCCGTCCGCTGCCGGCGCACTTTGTGCGGCACATGGTAAAGAACGCCGTGAATCTCCATGTTTTCCCATGCGGTCAATTCTCCGTCGAGGCTGGGATCCTGGAAGACGATACCGAACCGCTTGCGCGCTTCATTCTGATGCGTCAGCGGATCAAGACCATCCAGCTCAATAGTCCCTTCAGTGGGCTTGAGCAGCGTGGTGAGCATCTTGATGGTTGTGGTCTTCCCCGCTCCGTTGGGACCGAGAAAGGCAAAGATTTCGCCCTCGTCCACGTCGAACGAGACATCGTCCACCGCGGTAAAAGTGCCAAAGGTTTTCTTCAGGTTGCGCACCCGGATCATGCACCGGCCTCCAAATTCAGAAACGAGCGGGGACTCATTCAGTATGCCATCGCACTCTCTCAGATGCAGAGCGCAGAGGTAAGTGAAAGGCGAATTTCAGTGCGAATCAATCGGTTTTGCCGTCGTCTTTTTGAGCTGGAGGAGTTTCGGGCTCTGTTGAATCGGGTTCCGCGCTGGCTGCCTCGAGTTTAGATTCCAATTTGATCTCTTCGACATCAGACTCAATCTGGTCCGCATCTAGCTCCAGATCAACTGTCTCTTCCGATTCGGTTGGTTCAGGTTCAATTTCCGATTCATTAACCGCAACCGGCGAAGTGCCAAGCAGCGCGTCAATGCGATATCCCGCGGCCTCCGCGGAAGCCAGCGCTTCTTCGACTGTCCGGCCCATCGCCTCAATCGCCGCGCGATCCGGCGCAGGCTCGCTGGCAAGCCGCAACAAAGATGGCATCAGCAGCCACCAGAGCAGTTCCTCGTACGACTCGCGCACAAGGTAAGAATGGCCGTCAGCCTCATGCACACCCGTCAGCCAGCGCACATCGGGATCGAGCCATAATGCAGCCGACAGCGCAACCCGTTCGACAGCATGCGAAGGCGCGGATGAGGTCACCGATTGAGTCTCACTCGCAACCGTCGCAAACTCAGCCTCGCCGGCGCTCGACACTTTGGATTCTTCGATCTCCTCAACTGGAGCAGGCTGTTCCTCCTTACCAACACCTGCACCGCTGAGCAGCACCACCTTGATGCGCGCCGCAACGCGCCACCCTTCTTCACCTTCGAATCCGAGTGCCGCAAAGGCCTGTGCAAACGGCTCGCGCAAGCGCAGACGATCAAACAGATCAAGGGCAACGCTCTCCGGGCTTTCCGCGTCAATTGATTCAGCCAGCAGTTCCAGCGCACACCACGCCAGCACCGGTCCCCACATCGCCGTCGCGGTGAACTGCGGACTTGGACTCGGCAGCACACGACGCGCAGCAACAGTCCATGGCGTTGGAAACAGCGCTTCCACTACTGGGATCCGCATCGCTCCACGCAGGCGTTCGCGGAAGGCCGGCCCCAGCAGTGCAGGACTTGTCGGCGCAAGCGCAGCCGTTCCGTCTTGCGTAGCACCCGCACGTGTGAGATAAGCCCTCTGCGCCTCGTGCAAAAATGTCTCGCAGCGCCGCCAGGCAATGTCGAAGAATTCGCGGCGCTCCATTTCGATCTTCTTGTCCTTGGCAATCGGGCCAGCGGCAACACCTCGCGGGTGCTCCGCCAGATCCGCAAACAACCGCACCACGGCTGAATCAAGCTGCGCGCGCAACGCCTCGTGCACAGGCCGCAGTTCCAGGTTCACCAGCGCGTCTTCAAGATTCGGAACACCGCGGCCATTCAACTGCGCACAGAGCCTGTCCCACGGCTGCTCTGCCGACACATGCAGTTCGCGCCAATCCAGAAAGACGTGGCATTGGTACGCGTGCAGTTCAAGCGTGAGCCCACGCTCACAGAGATCATCGGCTCGGCGGAGATACTCAAGCCCAGTGAGCGAGTCACGGAATCCGAGAATCATACTGATGTTCCCGCTCAGCCCCAACCCCTCGCACAAACGCCGTTGACGCAATTGTCCCGCGCCCTTGTCTGCGTACGCCGCGGATAAACTGATGGTTCCGTGGGTGGCCCCGTAGCGGTTGTTGAACACTACCAGGGCGCGCTCGCCGCCGTTCCTATTCGAGTAAGCAAAGATGTTCTCGTCAACCGAACCGTTTGCCTGAAAAAAGTCGTACAGAAGAAAATTGCTGCTCTCCGCAAACAGCCAGCGTCGCTTCAGAAGCGGAGCAATCTCGCGCTCATGGCGCTCCACCAGCCAGTGATCGGGCCATTCGTCGTAGCGTGGCCTCTGATACTCCATGCCGTACTTCTCGGTGAATCCCTCAATCAGCCCGTCGCCAAACATCGGCAATCCCGGAAGCGTGGCCATCAAGGCGGCCACGCCAAAGCATTTGTCGCCCTTCCCGAACTGGTCGATCGCGGTTCTT
>JBEKDE010000181.1:0-8890 GCA_050014515.1 Occallatibacter sp. | reverse complement strand
GATCGGCACCCGCAGATCGCCGCCTGTCATTTCTTTCGGCAGGCCAAGGTCAAGAACGTTCAGCAGGGTTGGTGAAATGTCGCGCAGGGAACCGTCGTTGCGCAGCCGGAAGTGCTCAGCCTCTTCGGCCACATAAATCATCGGCACAGGATTCGTGGTGTGAGCCGTGTGCGGGCCGCCGGTCACGGGGTCGACCATCAATTCGGCGTTGCCGTGGTCGGCGGTGATCAGCCAGCTTCCGTTGCGCTCCCTGATTGCCTTGTAGATGCGCCCCAATTGCGCATCCACGGCCTCGCAGGCCTTGATTGTCGGCTCCAGTTGTCCGGAGTGGCCGACCATGTCGGCATTGGCAAAGTTCGCCACCACAAGGTCAAAGGCGGTGTCGTTGATTGCCTTGAGAATTGCATCGCCGATGCCCTCGGCGCGCATCTCCGGCGCCAGGTCATAGGTGGCTACCTTCAGGCTTGGAACCAGCTCCCGCTCTTCGCCGGGGAAGGGAACTTCGATTCCGCCATTGAAGAAGTAGGTTACATGCGCGAACTTCTCAGTCTCCGCCACGCGCAGGTTGCGTAACTGGTGAGCCGATAGAACGTTGGCCAGGATGTTATCGAGTGACTCCGGCGGAGTTATCAGGGGCAGCTCAAACTTCTTGTCGTACTGCGTCATGCAGAGGTAGTGCAGGTTCTTCGGAATTTCGCTGCGGGGAATTACCTGGTCCAGCGCCTCCCATCCATCCAGATCGCGCCCTCCGACCTTGTTCAGCCCGCTTTCGCGCGCCAGCACGCGGGTTATCTGCCGCGCGCGGTCGGCGCGGTAATTGAAGTTGATGCAGACATCCTCGTCGCGAATCTGGCCCACTGGCTTGCCGGCCGCATCCACCACCACAAACGGGATAAGGAACTCGTCGGTAATGCCGTTGTTGTAGTTCTCCTTGATGCGCGCCGCGGCGTCGGGATACGCTCCGCCCTCGGCTTTGCCGTTGACCATCGCGTCATAGGCCTTGCGTTCGCGCTCCCAGCGCTTGTCGCGGTCCATCGCGTAATAGCGGCCGTTGATGGTAGCAATTTTGCCGACGCCGTATTCGCGCATCTTTTTTTCAAGCGCCGCGATGTAGCCCGCGCCAGAGGTTGGCCCGGTGTCGCGCCCATCCATGAAGGCATGCACGAACACGCGTGTCAGTCCATACTCGCGCGCGGTGCGAAGCAATGCGTAGAGGTGCTCCTGGTGCGAGTGCACGCCGCCGTCCGAGACAAGGCCGAACAGGTGAAGTTGCCGGCCGCCTTCCTGCGCCCGTTTCATCGCCTGCACAATGGTCGGCACGGTGTGAAACGTATCAGCCGCGATCAGTGCGTCGATGCGCGTGATGTCCATCTGCACAATGCGCCCCGCGCCGATGTTCAGGTGGCCCACTTCGCTGTTGCCCATCTGCCCGTCGGGCAGGCCGACAAAGTGCTCTGAGGCGCGAATCAGCGTGTTCGGAAACTCCTTGAGCAGCTTGTCATAGGTCGGCTTGCGCGCCAGGGCGATGGCGTTGTTGGCGGTTTCAGCACGATAACCCCATCCATCAAGGATGGTTAGAACCAGAGGACGTTTGGATATAGACACGAAGAAAACACCCCGATCTCAGACATGATTTTCTTCTCAAGGATAAACTGCCGGGAAGGGCAGCCTTTGTGTCGGATCGCACAACGGAAGGGAACTGCCTTGATGGAATCATTACTACGCGGATGCAATTGCGAGGGAGCGGCGCCCCACCGCCCTGATCGCCGGCTTCAGCTTGATCTCGATGTCATACCCAAGACGATTGAGGCATTCCATCAATTTGCTCTCTGAGAGATTAGAAAAATCGCCGCGCATCAGGCCGGAGACCTTGCCCTGCGAGATGCCCATTTTCCTTGCCGCTTCCTGCTGCGTCAGGCCAAGTCGCCGCACAGCCCTCGTAATCTCAATCGCCAGGCCGGACTTGATCTTGAGTTCCGCCGCATCCGGGAACCCAAGGTCGCGGAAGACGTTCCCTGAACTGACTTCGATCTCGATGCTATCAACGCTTCGCCTGGTCATTGCGTATCTCCCTCACCATAGATTCAGCCGCCCTTGCCGCAGACGAATGGTGTCCATATCCTTCTTCGGCATCCCGATTCCGCTCTTGCTCTTTTTTTTTGAAAACAATGCAGGACGAAGACGGCCTCTTGAAACCGGACGGTGTATACGGCGCAGTATGTTCCGTCCGCGTCGTCTTCAACCACCTCCAGCACTCCGGCGCCTCCAAAGCCCTTGAGCACCTTGGCTGAGTCGTGCCGTTCGCGATTCTGTGCAAAATGCAAAGCGTCTCCAAAGAAATTCCGCACAAGAACCGGTAGCGCGATCAAATCCTTCTTGCTGCTTCCGATCCAGATCAGCGGCGCTTCAACTCTTCGTGCCATCTGATTATACCTGAAAAGGAATAAAAATAGTAGCCAGGTTCACTCCTTGAAAAAGCGAAAGGGAGAGGATTAAAGTCCCCTCCCCTCTCGCATTCATTCATTTAGAAATGCAACGGAGCCTGGCGATGCAGGCGAATGGCGAGCGTCCGCCCTGCCGCACCTGGCTAGTCTTCGTAGTTCAGGCTCTCGAGGCCGAGATACACCGCCCCCGAGCCCAGCTCTTCTTCAATGCGCAGCAACTGGTTGTACTTGGCGATGCGGTCGGTGCGGCTGACCGAGCCGGTCTTGATCTGGCCTACGCCGGTTGCTACCGCGAGGTCGGCGATGAAGGTGTCTTCGCTCTCGCCCGAACGGTGCGACATGACTGACGTGTACCCGTAGCGGCGGCCAAGCTCGATGGCTTCCAACGTCTCGGTGACAGTGCCGATCTGGTTTACCTTGATCAAAATCGAGTTTCCCACGCCCTCGTCAATGCCGCGCTGCAACCGCTTCACGTTAGTCACGAAGATATCGTCGCCGACGAGTTGGATCTTGCTGCCCAGTTTGTCGGTAAGAATCTTCCATCCCGCCCAGTCGTCTTCGGCCAGCCCGTCTTCAAGCGACACGATCGGATACTGCCGCGCCCAGTTCTCATAGAACGCAACCATCTCTTCGCTCGAGAGTTCGCGCTTGTCGCTCTTCTTGAAGACGTACTTGTTCTTTGCCTTGTCGTAGAACTCGCTCGACGCCGGATCGAGCGCAATCGCAATCTGCTCGCCGGGCTTGTAGCCGGCAGCCTCAATCGCTTCCAGGATCAGCTCGATGGCTTCGTCGTTCGACTTGAGTGAAGGAGCAAAGCCGCCCTCGTCGCCCACGGCCGTGTTGTAGCCCTTCTTCTTGAGCACGCTCTTCAGGGTATGAAAGGTCTCAGCAGACCAGCGCAGCGCATCGCTGAAGCGCTCCGCGCCCACGGGCATGATCATGAACTCCTGAAAGTCGACGTTCGAGTCGGCATGCGCTCCGCCGTTCAGCACGTTCAGCATGGGCGTGGGCAGAATGCATGCATTCACGCCGCCGAGATAGCGATAGAGCGGAATCTCCAGGGTCTGCGCCACGGCGCGGGTCGCGGCCATGGAGACAGCCAGAATCGCATTGGCGCCCAGCTTGCTCTTGTTGGGCGTGCCATCGAGCGCGATCATGGTCTGGTCAATCAGGCGCTGATTGGCGGCGTCCAGGCCTTCGAGCTCAGGCGCAATCACCGTTTCCACGTTCTCCACGGCCTGCAACACGCCCTTGCCGCCGAAGTGCGTTTTGTCGCCGTCGCGCAATTCCACCGCTTCATGCTCGCCGGTGGAGGCGCCCGATGGCACAATGGCGCGGCCCAGTGCGCCGCTTTCCAGAATCACGTCAGCTTCCACGGTCGGATTGCCGCGCGAATCAAGGACTTCGCGGGCGCGAATGGCAACAATCTCGGTCATATCATTCCTCATAATTCGGTGCTGCAGCCGGTCGTTCAGTTTGGGACGGCGATCCACGGCAAGAGCTTCTCCGGCGGCGCTTTGAATCGTTTCCAGAAGCGGATGCGCGTGCATAAATCTTCTCTCCGTCCAGCGCAAAAAAGGTGTGTGCCTACCGTTTGGATTCTAGCAAAGCAGCCCGCGCCGCACCGTGTAATGACGGTCACAGTTGGGTTAAGCCGTTGCAATCACGAATCCTTCGCCAAAAGGGGTGTCTTTGCTGATTCGTACCCCGCGAGGAACCTGCGCCGTGTGCGCATCCCCCGTCCCACCCGGCGTCGCGTTAGCCTTAAGTTGGGAGAGCCGTCGATGCCGCGCCGCATGCGCCCGTCGCGCAACTCTTCGCCTCATTCCGGGTCTAAAGCAGCAGGGAGACCTCTGCCCGCCCGAGAGATCGAACCCAATGGAGACCCCGACCATGGAAAATCGCATGCATCGCACGATTCCAGTGTTGGCGCTGCTGATCGTTGCCGCCGGCACAGCCGCAGCCCGGGCGCAGCAGACCAACCCCTACCAGGGGACTTCGAATCCTCCGCCGGACAGCACAATCGAAACCACGACAACGCCTGCACCTCAGCCCAAGCCGCCCGCCGGCCAGCCGCTGGTCGCGCCCGCTCCTGCGCCGGCGTCTCCCCAGGTGCAGGTTCAGGTCCAGGCGGAGCCTCAGCCTAGCTACCCCAGTTCTGCCGTCACCATGCCGCCCGCCGGCAACGACAATGACGTCATTCAGAACACTGCGCCCGCGCCTGCTCAGCCGGTTCTGGCAGAGCGTGCCTACGCCGCAGACCCTGACGGCGATATCGTTCATCCGGCCCCGCTCGGCCCCGGCCAGTTGGGGGAGGGAACTTTGATTCGCGTCAAGCTGCTTGACCGTCTCTCGACGGTAGACAGTGAAAAAGGCCAGCCCTTCCGCAGCCAGGTCGCCTCGGACGTTTTCCAGGGCAACAACATCGTCATTCCGGCCGGATCTGAGATTGATGGCCAGGTGGTTGAAGTATCCAGCGGCCACCTCGGCGGGCACGGCTCCATGCGCCTGCGCCCTGAGGCGGTGATTCTTCCCGACGGTACGCGCTGCCAGTTGCGCGCCCAGGTTACGGCCACGCCCGGCACGCATACCCGCGTAGGCTCGGAGGGCACCATCACTCCCGGTTCGCGCATTCACCGCGATGAGATCGAATACGGCGGCGTGGTCACCGGCGGCGTGATTGCGGGAGCGTTCATCGGCGGCCCGGTCGGCGCATTGGCTGGCGGAGCGATCGGCGCGGGCGTGGTCACCACCCATCTGCTGGTCAATCACCCGCAGGCCACGTTGGAACCCGGTTCGGTGATCAATTTCACACTGACCGACACGCTCAGCCTGACTCCGGCGGTTGTCCCCGGCACTGCAAATTACATGGAATGAGCGCACTGGAAATCATGCTTAATTCTTGCGGCAATTTTGTGCCTAACGCAAAGTGACTTAAGAGAAGGCGACCGTTCACTGAATTTGGGAGATTCTGCCCGCCCCAGTCTGCAATCATATTGCTCGGAGCTTTGCCAGTGACTCAATCCGATCTGAAAAGCGACGTTACCATTTCACTCTCAAAAGCAGCATGCCTCGTGCTGTTTGAGTTGCCGACCAATTCATATGAGCGGTGGCGCAAAGCCAGTCCCGACGACGCGACTGCCGGTCAGATGGCGGTAAACGCGACATCGCATTCCGAAAGGCACGCACTATGGCAGGTCGAAGGAAGCATCGAAAAGACATTGCCCGAAGTGTTTTCATCGAACTATGCCGAAATCCTTTCAGCGGCTCATGCGGTGCTTTCGTACAAGAGCTAGAGTGAGCCGTCGGTCGAAGGTCAAATAATGGCGAAGTTGGCAAGCATGAATGCTCGTGAATACCCAGATGCAATAGACCCAAGCCGTGTCGGCACGTATTCACCGCTGGCGAAAGCGGGAGGAGGATATGTCTGGGATGACGTACTGGAGTATCGGGTCTGGCTGCACCCAGAGCGCGGTGCTGCTGACGAGGAAGAGGGCAGCGACTACTACTTTGCTTTCGCAACATATGCTGAAGCCGCCGCGTTTTCCGAGAGCGCTCCGGGCGCAGAGCAGCCCCTCGCTCTGATTCGACAGATCGAATACATCGCTGAACCGCAGCGTGGGGATTATCGTCACGTAAAGGAGACACGCATTGCCGAGTGGCCCGTAGAGTTTCTACGCCGCCCTCGGAGGAACCCAAATACCATCCCAAACTTCCTATCGCCTAACGCTCCGAAGAACCGGCTCGACATCATTCGGGGCTTGGCGAAGGAAACCGAGTGAATCACGCCCGTGCTTCAATAACGACCCTTATGCAGCCCGTACAGGCGGGTCACGTCGTCCAATCGCGGGAAGAGCTTGTGCTGGTTTCCGCTACAACCTCGCACTTCTCGCCCATGTAAGCGGGCAGCGCCAGAATTTTGTGGCGAATTGAGGCAGAGCCTCCCGCTTGTGCGCTACCTCCGACTTTTGCGCTATCGCAGAATCAATAAGTTTTGTGTGTTTTCAAACTATCCAATAGTCGGTGCCCCATGTATTCGCGTTTTTAGAGCGAATGGGTGGGAGGGAATGCGCCCATGCGAGCTTCCCGCGAGCGTCTGCTCCATGCAATGGCGTGAGGGTGTGCTCCATGCAATGGCGCGAGCGTCTGCCCTCCCGCAGGTAGTACACTTCCGTTTCGGGGGTGCACGCATGGCGGAGATCGGCACAATCGGGGTGGTGGGTGCGGGAACCATGGGGTCTGGTATCGCCCATGTTTTCGCGCGCGCCGGATACCATGTCCACCTGTGCGATGTTGACGAGCGTTTTCTTGAACGCGCACTGGGCGTGATCCGCACCAACCTCGTGCGCGAGGCCGCAAAGGGCAAGCTGCCCGAGTCCGAGATCGAAACGGTCATGTCCCGCATCGCTCCGACCGTCGACCGCGCCTGGCTGGGTGAAGCTGAAATCGTCATTGAAGCGGCCTCAGAGCGTTTCGAGATCAAGGCGGAAATCTTCCGCGCACTCGACCGCATTTTGCCGAAGGATGCGGTTCTCGCCACCAATACGTCGTCCATCTCCATCACGAAACTTGCCGCGCAGACTCACCGGCCCGAACAGGTCATCGGGATGCACTTCTTCAACCCCGTGCCGGTGATGCCTCTGGTTGAGGTCGTGCGCGGCCTGGCAACCGGCGATGCGGCCTACGAAACCGTCCACGCGCTCACCCTGAAGCTCGGCAAGACTCCCGTCTCGGTCAACGACGCGGCCGGCTTCGTCTCCAACCGCGTGCTTATGCCGCTCATCAACGAGGCGGCCTACGCGGTCCTCGAAGGCGTCGCCACCCCCGATGCCGTCGACCAGATCTTCAAGCTCGGCATGGCGCATCCCATGGGCCCGCTCACCCTGGCCGACTTCATCGGCCTCGATGTCTGCGTGGACATCATGCGGGTCATCGCCGACGGCCTCGGCAATCCCAAGTACAACCCCTGTCCGCTGCTGGTGCGCATGGTAGACGCCGGCTGGCTAGGCCGCAAATCCAGCCGCGGCTTCTACAGCTACGAAAAATAGCGTCCCTGCGAACCCGCATTCACTCCGCGTCTGCGCAAAACGCACGACTTCAGTCGAACTGTAGCCAGATCCCGCAAATGCAGACCGCGTCTGTGCGAAAGATGATCTTTCCTTTGGGAAAACAGGGATCAGTTGCGATCCCGCAAATGCAGACCGCGTCTGTGCGAAAGGGCACGACTTCAGTCGTGCCGAAAGACAGCCGAAATCGACTCGGGCTTTAGATGCCCCTGCGGCCTTGCCTAAGTGGCACCTTTCGGCCAGAGTTTTGAGCAAGAGCTCGACGTGTCGCGCAGCGCAGGAGACTCGCGGGTCCGTCCGAATTATGCCGGCCTTGGCGAAACGACGACATGGAAACTTCCGAATCGGCGACGATACAGACGGATCACATCCTCTTACCGCATGTGAGTTGTAGAATGCGTGCGCATCAACATCGCTTTTGAAAGGCTACACGATGAAGAAAGCGGTTCTGTTCGAGATATCCGCATTCGCAGGACTCTTTACCTGCATGCTGCTGAGCGCTCAGGCGCCAACAACTCCCGCAGGTCCTCTCGCTCGCCACTATCGCGACGGAGAAACACTCACTTACCACATGACCGCCACCAATGAAGACTGGCACTACACCGCCGACGCCTCCGGCACGGTGGAAAAGACGGCCAACGGTAGTTACGTCGAGGAATTTCGCTGGACCGGCATGACGTCCAACGGGCAGCCCATCACGCTCGCACCGGCAACGGCTCAGTTTCGCGAGCCCCTTTCGCTCGATCCGAACTGGACGCCTTCCCCGCCCGATCTGAGCAAGACGGACCCGAAGCTGGTGGGGCCAATCTTGGATTTTATGACCTTTTACATAGACCTGTGGCTCATGAATAAAATCGGTGTTTTGCAGCGTCCTGGAGATCACTTTTCCGTGCCCAATCCGCAGGCCAGCTCATGGGCAGATGGCACGCGGGTGCTCGTCGGAAAGAGCCAGATCGACTTCGATCTGAATCTTCAGTCGATTGACCCGGTGAAGCAGACAGCCGTGGTTGTAATTCACCATGTGCCGCCACCCCATTCGAATCTGCAGCTTCCAGCGGAGTGGATGCAGCCCCCGGTGGCGGACACGGCAAACAACTGGGTCGAAGTAACGAAGACGAAGGACGGGAGGTACGAGGCGGGAGTTGGCAAGGAGACATTTGACGTCACAATCACCGTTAGCACGGCGGACGGCAGGATACTCTCCGCCAGCATGGACAACCCCGTGGTGATGAGCGGCCGAGAGTGCGATGATGCAGCCCTGATCAAATGTGGAGCTGCTCAGCCACACACGATCCACCGGCATATCGAGATTGCGCTGGAGCATTGACCTGCGTCCGCATGGGGACTGCCCGTACAGTCGGCGAGCACTTTATCCCCAAA
>JBEKDE010000180.1:0-5638 GCA_050014515.1 Occallatibacter sp. | reverse complement strand
CACTGAGCTTCCGAAGAAGCGGAACGCTGCGCCCTCTGATCCACGCGATTGCGCAGCAAACGAAGGCAAGCAGGCATGAAGCCAGGCCAATGGATTGAGTCGGGTTCTGCCATCCAGGGATAGAAGTCATGGCCGCATTTCCCACGCACTCCGTGGACGGCTGTGATAAATGAACTGTGCTCTTCGCTTCTACCCCGTTGTCAGTTGTTCGGTCGGGGCGCAACTGGAGGAGGTTGCATGGGAGCGGACGGCATTGCCATATTCAGTCCTGTGAAGGATGGCATTCCGGCAAGCTGCGTCTGTTGCACTACTAATGGCCGGCTCAAAACCATTTCCAATGCAGTGCCAGGTGGGAATACGATATCGTTTCCGCGTGTGAAAAGCGTGGTCAGGACACCCACTGCCGCTCCGGCGCCGGCACCTATTCCAGCACCCATGCCGGCATTTCCGGCACCCAACCCGACCAGGCTGCCAACGCCCGCTCCCTCGGCGGTGTTGGTGGCAATTGTCTGGACATCATGCCCTTTGGTTCCGGATTGCTCCACGGTCCCTTCCGAGTTCTTCACATCCGCCCCAGAGGAGCCGGGGACTTTATCGACTGACCCCGGCACGGGAATCGATACACCGTTGGGAAAGATCATTGAAGCAAAGTGCATTTGGAGTTGCGCGCGGCCCTTCACCTTCCCCGGCCGCTGAACTTTGTCGATGTATCCGGTAACGTACATGCCTGCCGGAAGGACCACGACGCCCTCTGCGACCACTGGGAATTCGGAGATGAAATAAACCGGATCACCAGGCATGGCAACGCGCGAGCTGATCTCATTCCTGAGAGAAAGCAGAATCCTGGTTCCTGCAGGGACGGTGTAAGTTTTCACCGCATCCGCGGCTACAGGAACTGCGGGAGATCCGGCTCTTGGCGGGACTGAAGCCGCCGGGGACTGCGCCAGCGCGCACGGGACAAGGCCAAACAGTAGGGCTAAAGCCGTCGCCGAGCGCTGTGTCATCTGATTCCTCCGGTGCAACTGCATGCTCCTCGAGGATAAAGCATCCGTCATATGATCAGAATGCCTACCTAGTGCGCACTTTAGTAACAAGGTAACCTATTTTCAGGGCTTCAGGTCTATCTCCACTGCAGATTGAAAACAACCGAGTCAGTGTATTCTCAGAGCTTGATAATTACGGTCTTCACTTCCGTGTACTGCTGCAATCCGTACTCGCCCAGTTCACGTCCAGTTCCCGACTGCTTGAAGCCGCCAAACGGGGCCCGGGTATCCAGAATGTTATAGCAATTCACCCATACGGTACCCGCCCGCACGCCGTTCGCGACGGCATGCGCCTTCTTGATGTCGCGGGTCCAAACACCAGCCGCCAATCCATAGATGGTGCGATTTGCCCGGGCAATCACTTCATCCAGGCTCTTGAAGGGAATGATACTCATGACCGGTCCGAAGATCTCTTCTCTGGCGATCTTCATCCCGTCCTGCACATCGGCAAACACAGTAGGCTCGATGAAATAGCCGCGATCACCCACGCGATTGCCTCCGCAGGCAAGCGTGGCGCCCTCGTCTCTCCCGGAATCGATGTATCCCATCACCCTGTCAAACTGCGCTTGATCCACTTGCGGACCTTGCTCCGTCTTCGGATCCGACGGGTCTCCGACGGTGCGTTTTTTTGCGCGGGCTACACTCTTTTCGACAAAGCGGTCGTAAATGCGCTCTTCGACAAACACTCTCGAACCGGCGCAGCAGACCTGGCCCTGATTCGAAAACAGACCAAGATGAGCACCCTCGACCGCCTCGTCCAGATCCGTATCCTCGAAGATGATGTTTGGGCTTTTCCCGCCGAGTTCCAGAGTAATTTTCTTTAAATTAGACTTCGCCGAAGCTTCCATGATGAGACGACCCACTTCAGTGGAGCCGGTGAATGCCACTTTGTCCACGTCCATGTGACGCGCAATTGCCGCGCCGGCTGTAGGGCCAAATCCTGGTACCAGGTTGACGACGCCCTCAGGAAAGCCGGCCTCCACGATCAACTCCCCAATCCGCAACGCGGAGAGAGGTGTCTGCTCGGCCGGCTTCATCACCACGGTGTTTCCCGTTGCCAGAGCGGGAGCAAGCTTCCACGCCTGCATCAGCATGGGGTAATTCCAGGGAATGATTTGTCCGACCACCCCGATTGGTTCGTGGCGCGTATAGCAAAAATATTCTCCGTCAATCGGGATTGTCTTTCCGTGAACCTTGTCGGCCCACCCTCCGAAGTACCGATAGCAAGCCACAGCCTTGGCCACATCCACCCGCTTTGCCACCGAGACAGGCTTGCCGTTATCGAGGGACTCAAGCTGGGCCAGTTCGCTGGCATTTTTCTCAATGAGGTCTGCGAGAGCGTGGAGCAGCCGCCCGCGCTCCGATGCGTGCATCTTCGGCCACGGTCCTTGTGTGAACGCCGCGCGTGCAGCTTGCACGGCCTTCTCCACGTCTGCGGCGCCAGCTGAGGCAACCTTGCAGATTTCCTCACCAGTGGAAGGATTGATCGTCGCGAAAGTCTCGCCGGACTCGCTCGCAATCCAACGGTTGTTGATCAGGAGCCTCGCTTCGAGCATAGCCGTTTTAGACAAACCTGGCGCTGACGAGAGAGATGTGGGGTCTTCAACCCTGCTTGTTTCCGTATGCATATATACTCCTGCCCGTTTCTTTCAAGGTATGCAGATAGAGAGAGCCATGGTTTTCAATCCCGATCAATTCCAAGGCCGACGAATCTGCCGCCAACTGCGTTTCGGTAGAATGCGACATGTGTCTGATCTGGAGCGCCGCCGATGCAATCACAGCGTGGGGATCAAAACAGGTCTGTGGCACCAACAAGCGAATTAGTGATTTCTTCTAAAGGATAGCAGCCAACCAGCCTGGCTTCGATCTTTCAGATTCTCATTTTGATAGGCAAAATGAGAGGATGAGGTTTGGTGCATCCCATGTAGTATTTGGGTTACATGGGCTAGGGTAATGGAGCATTTTCCTCGTGAGCCAGAACGAGAGACGCTTGAGAGTTGATAGCCAGAACTTCGCAGGTTGGGGTTGGATTTCGGCATCCTTGACAACTCACCGTGGAGAACCGCAGGGCATTCGTTTTGAGCGGCCGAACAAATTGCACGGAAGGGCCTGCTCGGTGGCATTCAGGAGACATTACTCACACTCGAATCCTGGTGAGGAGGGATTTACAGGACGATATGCATCTGTCCCCGCTCACTGTTCTTATTGGCTGGATACCTGTCAGCGCGTACCTCTTCCGCCGTTATCCGGCGCGAATCGCGATTCTAGTTAATTTTTTCGGCGGATGGGCCGTCCTGCCGAGCGCAAACTACACACCGACATCAGCGGAATTTCCCTATTTGATCCTCGGCGTTTGTCTCCCAACGAACTATCTGGTCACCAAGGCTGCCGTCACGGGACTATCTGGCCTGGCAGGAACTCTTCTATTTCATTTCGGAGATTTGAAGAGATTCCGCCCCGGAATGTGCGATCTGCCCATGGCGGCGTGTTGTTGCGTGCCCCTGTTATCCGCGGCTACGCATTGGAGCACACTTCACGAGGATGTTTCAGGCGCAATCTACCTGGCCATCTCGTGGGGTGTGCCCTGGCTGCTGGGCCGCATGTATTTTTCTGAATTTGGCTCGCTTCTGCTGGCTGCCAAAGCATGTGTGGTCGCGGGAGCCTGCTATGTGCCAATCTGCCTGGTTGAGATATGTGTTGGACCGCAATTGTATGCCTTTGTCTATGGCTATCAACCCTATCGCTGGATTGGCGCAACGCGTTACCTGGGCTTCCGTCCAATCGGCATGATGGAAGACGGAAACCAACTTGGGATATGGATGGCGGGAGCAACGCTGATCGCCACGGCTCTCTGGTTGCGCTCACTAACCAGGAACATTCTCGGCTTGCCCATAAAATGGGTAGCGATCGGATTGGCCGGAACAACACTACTGTGCCAGTCTGCAGGAAGCATTCTCCTTTTGATTCTGCTATCGCCGATGACGATGATCAAACGGCGTAACGTCCTTCGCAGGGCAGTCGCTGTTCTGGTCTTCGTCATCGTGGCCTTCACGCTGTTCCGCATGTCTGGCCTTGTTTCTTTGCGTGCCTTGGCTCAACAGAATGGGACACTGCATTCGATCGTGGAAGGGCTGACAAAGGTTGGACGCCAATCGCTTGCGTGGCGGTTTGCCCGGGACGAGAGCTACATAAAGGTCGCGCTCCAGCAGCCGCTCCTCGGGTCTGGGCAATGGGACTGGTGGCACAACGGTAATGCTCGTCCATGGGGTCTGTGGCTGTTGGTGTTCGGAATGTATGGATTGGTTGGTCTGACTGCTTTGGGGTTGATTCTGTTGCTGCCTATTCATCGTGCTGTCTGGTCGTGTGTGGGAAGGAATGGTCCCGGCGATCAGAACCTTCGGTTGGCGCTGGCAGGGTTGATTCTCATGGTAGGTATTGACAGCCTGCTCAATGGAGATTTGATTCTGCCCTATCTGCTTTTAATGGGCGGTTTGGTGGCTCAAGGGACCGAACCGGTCGTGCCTCTTGATTGCCAAATTCCCTCGGAGCTGCCTGGACGGCGAGTTGGCTAATTCCCCTTTTTCGTTTAACGGCTCAATGGCGGTGAAAAATCTCTCAGATGCCGGTCCGAGAAAGTCTGCAGAAGTCGACTTTTTGGCAGTCTCAATCCACCGCTGGCGGGGGGGGAAATTCGCGCTTTCGAGACAGGAGTTCGTGACCTCCGCTGATTTTTAGTACCCTCTAATAGTTACTTTGGTACTACGAGATTGGACGCTATTTGGCTTCATCTGTGGGTCTACGGTGCGAAGTCGCCATGCCTATATTCTCTATGAATGCTTGATTTTAAGCGCGATATCGAGAAATGAAAGGACGATGAATATCTACTACTGCAATTGTATTTCTCGGTTCCCGCTTCCAAAAATGTTTCAGCTTTGAGATTCATGATGTACTCTATTGCTCAGTATCCCTTTAATGGTCTTGCATATTCGCTCATTCGTCTTGGTTCCCGTCCCCCGCGATCTTTTGGTTGCGGAATACAAACAAAAGTGGGTTGAGAAGTTCAACAGAACTCTCTGCCTTGATCTCCTGTAGAGCCTTGTTCTGATGAGGCTTGTGGACAGTGAATCTGACTCGGAGTCAACGGCGTGTGATTTTCACGTCCAGGCTCTTCGCTCAACCGACCCAGCCTTTACTTGGTCTGCACGGTTAGCCGGGATAGCAAAAAGGCTGGTGACCTTAGTCACCGACAAAGTGGAACTAGAGGGAGACTCTCTAGTTCGTATGTGGACACAAAGCTAGTTCGCTCCATGTCCATTGAACCGCAAACGGAATTGCAAGTGAGTAGTAGCTTTCATGCATTAACTAAGGATCGACGGCAAAAAGCCGTGGACCTTATTCAGCCGATTGATGAATTTTCTGCGTTCGTGCGTGGTGTTCGGATTGCTCTCCAGGTCCCCGAAATGACCTCACACAATCGCGATTAGATGGCGATGAAACGGTTAGTGAATGCGAAACCGCAGGATCTGACCGAAGTAATACGCATAAGCACGTTGCGCCTTGCTGAGTCCCATCCGTAATTTTTTGAGGAGATCGCA
>JBEKDE010000179.1:0-5684 GCA_050014515.1 Occallatibacter sp. | reverse complement strand
TCAAGGCGGGCTTGGGAGTTATATTGGCCTGCGCCCTGGTGTCGTGTCTCTTTATGTTTTTAGGACTCCGCGCTGCCTATCACCTGACTTCCGATTCGAACTGAGACATACCTCGGGGGCTAAAGCCCGCTCCCATTGAATTGACCCTTTCGCCGGGGATGGAATCCCTGGCCCACCGCACGGGCGAGTTCTTCGCCAAAGTGTGAAGTCGTGCCCTAAAAGAGACTGGTGGCCGCTGAGGGTGCAAATGGTTCATTTCATTGAGAAGCGCGATCTTGGGCGGATTTCACGGCATCCCTGCGGGAGAAAATGCGAGGGCCTCAGTGTTGGTGCCCTCCCACCCATCAAGCAAAAAGCGCTCGATGGATGGGGCAAAGTTTCATCGCCAGTGGGTCGGCTGCGCGGTTGGCTCAGCTCACCTTCACGTAGGTGGTGTAGGGACGGGAGCCTAGCCAGGTGAAGGGCATCAGGTTGACCGGGCCGTCGGCGGAGTCGGCTTGCCACTGGGTCTGGGTGACGCGGCGGGCGGCGAGCAACTGGGCGCGGGTCATTTTGGGCAGCGCGGATTTCTGCTCCGGCTTGACGACCATGAGCACCAGGGGGCCGCGCAGCAGCGCCACGGTGTCTGTGTGTTGCTCGTCAATGGTCTCGAGACGCATCTTCATCGGAAGCTGAAGCTCGACGCGGTCGCCGGTCTTCCACTGGCGGTGGATTGCGGCGAACTGGCCGGGCACGGCGAGCGACTTCTGGCGCATGCCGTTCACAGAAATCTCCGCTCCTTCAGCCCAGCCGGGAATGCGGAAGTGGAGCGTAAGATCCGCAGGCTGCGAGGCGGTGAGGGTGAAGGCGACGCGGTCTTCGTAGGGATATTCGCCTTCCTGGGTGAGCGTCAGAGCTGCGCCGTTCTCGCTCCAGCGCAGGGTGGAAGGGACGTAGAGGTTGACGTAAACCGCCTGCGGGCCGCGCAGGTACATGTTGATGCGGTAGTCGGCGGCCACCTGGGGAAGCGTGCCGGAACAGCAGGCCCAGCGCGCTTCTTTGTACACACGCTGGCCGTCGTAGTTGTAGTCGGCGTAGTAAAAGTTCTTGCCGTTCTCCTGGAGCGGCAGGGCGCCGAGGACGGTGTTGTACATCATGCGCTCCATGCTGTCGCCGTAGTGCGCGTCGCGGGTGACGCGCAGCAGGTAGCGGGTGAGCTTGAAGTGGGCGTAGGAGCCGCAGGGCGTTTCAAAGCTGTGGTGGGTGTTGGTGAGGCTGTCGTAGACGCCGCTGGATCCCGGCGCGCGGAGCAACTCATCGGGACCCCAGCCGCCGGTGGCAAAGCTCTGGGCTTCAAGCATGGCGAAGGCGTTTTGCGCAGCGAGCAGATGCTTCTGGCTGCCGGCAACCAGGTAGGCCATCATGGCAGAGCTGAGCGAGTTCACGTAGCTGTAGGCGTGGTGGCCGTTGAGCACGTTTTCGTTGCGCGAGAGCGGATCGAACCAGGGCTTGTCGTGAAGGTACTGCAGGCCGAGATCGTAGTAGCGCTGGCCGGCTCCGCGCTGGTAAGCGATGAACAGGTTTTCCGGCATCGTGTAGGACTCGTCCCAGTTCCAGGAGGCGTCATTGGGGTCCTTATCGGTACGCCAGGGGTGGTCGTGCTCGATGGCGTGGCCGGGCAGATGCGGCAGCGCGACGTTGGTGGTGTGCTCAAGGATGGCTAGCGCCTGCGGGTCTTTGACGTAGGTGTGCGAGTCGAGCAGGCCGAGCAGGAGCTTGTCATAGGTGTAGGCAGGGAAGCGGTTTTTGATGTAGAAGTCGGCGGAGATGGTTTGAGCGTAGAGGCGGTTGAGGCGCAGCACCTTCTGGCGCGTCTCTTCTTCGCCGGTGATGGCGTAGACGCGGGCCAGTGCGGAGATCCATTGGCCGAAGATGCAGGCAGGTGCGAATCCGTCGTCAAAGCCGGACCGGTAGTCGTACGCGGGGTTGTAGTCGGCCCAGCCGCCCATGTCGTCGCCCGGCGCGGGCATGCCTGACATTTGGCGAAGAGGCTTGAGGATGCTGTCCTCGCTCAGGTTCATCAGCACGGAGTGGGTATTCATCAGCTGGGCTTCGTGGGCTTCACTGGCGATGGACACGTCGCCGTAGCTGAACTCGGCGAGCGCAGTGGTGATTGGGGGCTCGGCGGCCCAGGCTGCGCGGCTGCGCATGCCGATGCAGGCGACGGCTGCTGCCAGCGATCCGGTTTGAAGGAATTTTCTACGAGAGAAGGCTGATTTGTGGCTGGAATGGCTGCACATTGGAAATGACCCCTTGGGAACTACAAAAACATGATGCATCCGCGACCGGATGGCTGTCACTTTGGCTGCTCTGTGAGATGGATGAGGCGGGTTTCGGGTTACAGGCTGGCGGATGCGCGGCATACTGGTGCGGGATACTGATTTGGATGAGTGCGGGAGAGAGCAAATCGTTTACGGCCGTGCTGGAGCCGCTCAGGAATGGCCTGGGGTGGGTTATCGCGCGGATTCCCTTCGATGTGGCGAAGACCTGGCCGGGGCGGAAGGGGTTGCGGGTGCGGGGCGAGATGGAAGGTCTGGCGATCAAGACGACTCTCATGGCGGGCGGGCCGGACGGAAAGCACTTTCTGCTGGTGAACAGGAAGATGCAGGCGGCGGCGAGGGTTACGGTTGGGTCGAAAGTGCGGATTTGCCTGGAGCCGGACCTGGAGGAGAGGCCGGCGCTGGTTCCACCGGAGCTCGAAAAGGCGCTCAAGGGCGATCGAAGGCTGCGCAAGTGGTTTGACGGGCTAGGGACCGCTCGGCGGCGCGACGTGGGCAAATGGGTGATGGAGCCGAAGAGTGCCGAATCGCGCGAACGGCGCGCGGAGCAGATGGCGGAATGGCTGCTGCTGGCCATGGAAGGCGAAACCGAGACGCCTCCGATTCTGAAGGCCGCGTTTCTGCGCCAGCCGCTGGCGCGGGAGGGTTGGGAGGCAATGACGAAAGCGCAGCGGCGCAGCCATTTGCTGGGGATTTTTCATTATCGGGGCGCGGAGGCGCGGGAGCGGCGAGCCGCGAAGGCCGTGGAAGAGGCGGTCCGGCTGGCGAAGCGAGGGTCGACAAAAGACTCGGCAAGCTGAAAATAAATCTTTTTTTGTTTGAACCCTGAATTTAAAGTGACTCAAGAACCGATTTCCGCGTCTTAATAATCAAGATGAGCATTTCCGCGTCCGTTCAAGCCATTTTTACCCAGGGCACTGCCACCATTGCTGACGAGCAGGTGAGGCAGGAGAGCCTTGCGGTTGCCCAGGGCCTGAAACGCCAGGATGTTGGCCTGCTGGACGAGCTGATCGTCCGCTACCAGCACCGGCTGCTGCGCTACCTGCTCTATTTGACCAGCAACCGGGAGATGGCCGAAGACCTGTTCCAGGAGGTCTGGATGCGGGTCTTGGTGCGCGGTGGGCAGTTCAACGGCAACGCGCGCTTTGATACCTGGCTGTTCACCATCGCACGCAACCTGGTGATCGACCAGCGGCGCAAGCGGACCATGGCCAGCCTGGATGAGCTGTTCGAGGGCGGCAACGAGGACGACCGGCCGATGGCCTTTGAGATTGCAGCCGGGGGGCCCACGCCGTTTGACTTCTTCAGCAACCTGCAGGACCGCGAGCGGATAGCCGGCGCGCTGATGGAGATGGATACGCTGCATCGTGAGGTGCTGGTGCTTCGCTTCCACGAGGAGCTGTCGCTGGAAGAGATTGCCAAGGTCACCAAGGCTCCCCTTTCTACCGTGAAATCAAGACTTTACCGTGGAATGGCCGCAATCAAGCCCAAGCTTGAACGGAATGCGATCCGCCGCCAGGAGGCGGTGTGATGGTGGCTGATGTGGTAGGCGGCTCTGACGGAGACGCTGGAACCGGCGGGGATGAGAAGCGCGATCTTCTTTCAGCGCTTGCAGGAAATCAGGCTAACCGGGATAGCTCTTTGGCGCATCGCACCGCACGGGTGGTGAACGCCTCGGCGGGTGTGATGAAAGACCAGAAGGCTGACCGCAAACGGGTGCGCGCGGTGGCCATGGCGGCAGCATTGGTGCTGCTGATGGTGCTGAGCCCGCTGATCTGGTGGGCGGCAGACACCTTTATTGAAGAGGAGCACCTGAGCGGACTCACCGTCCACTTGACCGTGTGGATTTTCTTCCTCAGCGGCGCATTGCTGGCCTCAGTACTGCTGGCCGGGTGGGTTCGCCGCAAGTCCTGATGCTGATCGGGGCTTCCCCACTCCGCAATTGACCTGCAGATTACCGCAACTTCTCATTTCTCTTTTCCGTCCATCACAATAAGGGTAAGCTATGCTTGAGGTTTTGAAAGGCCCTTCGAGGAAGGGACTCCCTATGCGCGAACCACAAACCATCGCCATGAACGAAGACGAGCGGATGATCCCCATCTGGTCGATTATTGTCGCCGTCACGGCCTTTGTGCTGGTCGAGTACTATTTCTGGCTGGTTCTGCCCACGCAAACGCACCATGTAACGCCCATCGGCTTCCGCATCTATTTCAATCTTTCCTGGGGTCTGCTGGCGTCGTTGTACTTCCTGATGGTCGGCTATGTGAGCAAGGATGCTCCGCGCCGCGCCATGAGCTCGCGCTTCTGGATGGCAATCTGCTTCGTGATGCCGTGCGGAATCGGCGCGGTGCTCTACTTCCTGCTGCGCCAGCCAGAGGTATCGCGGTGCCCGGCCTGCTCCACGCATGTGCAGAGCGACTTTCACTTCTGCCCGCAGTGCGACTACCAGCTCACGGCGAGTTGCGGCAACTGCTTCCGCACCGTGCGGACGACAGACCAGTTCTGCACCCGCTGCGGGCATGAGCTGTCGCGCGACCACATGCCGGCAAGGCTGAGGGTGCTGGGGGATTGACGCACGCTTGAGCGACGGCTCCCACTCATTCTGCAAAAGAGCGGAATGGATGGGACGCAAGGCATTTATCCGGTTCGCGCGTTGTCCTTTTCCATTGATCCGGCCATCTTTGCGGTGCGCTTTCCTTCTTGGCGATTCGGGCCGCATTGACCGCAGCTATCTCCCTTCCTACAATCGAGCTTCGGGCTTTCACCGGCACCCATGACAATCTCCGCGCTGATCATCGACGACGAACAACTGGCTCGCGACGAGCTGAAGTACCTGCTGGACCAGGTGGGCGGCGTGGACGTGGTGGCGCAGGGGACCAACGGCATTGAGGCCGTCGACCTGATTGAGGAACACCATCCGGACCTGGTTTTTCTGGATGTGCAGATGCCGGGGCTGGACGGGTTTGCGGTGATCCAGCGGCTGATGGCGCGCAATCGCCAGAAAGCGAGCCAGAGCGAGCCGCTGGATTTCGACCCCATGCCGCAGATTGTGTTTGCCACGGCTTATGACCAATACGCCGTGCGCGCCTTCGATGTGAACGCGGTCGATTACCTGCTGAAGCCCTTTGACCGCACACGCGTGTCGCAGGCCGTTGACCGTGTGCGCGGACGGATGACCGGCGGCGCGGGTAATGGCGCGGCGCGGCCCGAGTCGCAGATTGACGCGCTGCTGAAGCTGTTGAACCGGCCGCAGGGAGCCTCGCGCACGCCCCAGCCGGCCAAGCTGATTGTGCAGGCGCAGAGCCGTCTGCTGCTGGTGGACCAGGCGGAGATCTGTTACGCGGCCATCGATGAGGGAGTGATTCG
>JBEKDE010000178.1:0-5715 GCA_050014515.1 Occallatibacter sp. | reverse complement strand
GCAGCGAAAGCGCAGGAGCTACTTGAGAAGCGCGCCAAACAACGTGCCGAAGAAGCTTTGCGGGCTGGTAGATGACATTCCCGGATAGCCAGAGAGTAGCCGAGGCCCGGCCGGTGTCAAGGCCGCGCTGCGCGCGCCGCGTTCCGCGGTCGCAGAGCCTTGACACCGGCCTAAGAGCCTCGGCTTATATTCAGCTATTCCGGGAATGTCATTCTCCGGACGGCCGGTCAGGCTGGCGGTTTCGCCGGGGCTAATGCCTAACACCGACAGACCATCCGTGGTGCAGGTCGAGAGCTGCTATCTTACTTCCGCAGTAAACGCGCGGCGCCATTCGTGACCCTTCAGCTTAAAGGTCTTCGCGGCTGCCGCGTCTGCGGGGACGACTTCTTTCACAGTGACGCGCATTGCGAGCTTCCCATCCTTTACGAGATCGATCTGCCGGGCCACCTGCACTCCGCCATATGTTTCAGTATCCGAAGGACGAATTTCAAGCCCCTTGAAGTAGGACTTAATCAACTGCCCTGACGGGTCGAACCAGTAGCCATTGGACTGAGCCGGATCCAGTTCTCCATTTGGCCCTTCGGGACCGCGAAAGACTCGAATGGCGTTCACAGCGCCAACGGTATCGCGGCGAATCCTCCAGTCTGATTCGGTCATCGTGTCTCCGGCAGGGATTGGCTCCATGACCGTCATCACCATGCGAAGAACTCCTGCGTCGGGACCGTCGGCGAGCATGTAGTGTTGCTCGCCGCTCTGGGAACGTACAAAGTGGCTGGACGCCACCCACGCTTCGCGTTTCCACTCCGTTTCGCTCATCCAAGTGTCTTCATACCTTCCGGTCTGAACTCCCGCAGACGTACCGACCTGGAACTCGGCACGGAGCATGTAAGGGGCTGTGGCACCGGCAGCAAGGAAGCTGGTTTTTCGTCCGCGTTCGAAATACGTCCGAGCACTATCAAAGGTTTCCTCGCCTGCCGGGCGAACCGTCTTGAAGGATTCGGACAAACGACCCATCGCTTGTACTGGAACTCCGTTGCGGAGAAATGGCTGAAATTGCATCGCTCGAAAGCCCTGCTCTGCCGCGTCCCGGACACCCGGATTGTCGGCGATAGGAGGATTCATGTCGCGGATCTTGCCTGTGCGATCAAGAACCACCTCAGTCCACACAACGCCTCCAAGAGGTCCATCTTTGAGGGGGGGCCAATTGAAACCCTGCCCATTTGGCACCAGGTTCCTGCGCAGCTCGCCTTCGTCCAGCACCGCTGTGTCGATTGGCTGCGCATCGCCGCCTGCTGAGGTCGCATCAAAAAAACTGGGTGGCACATCTCCCAGATCTTCGAGAATGCTGACCTTGGCGGTGACTTCTAAATAGCCAGACGAGATTGTGTAGGCGACGGAGCGACCGTGAAAATCCTTGAAATCGTGATACTGTCCGCTCCAGCCCGGGCCGCCCGTATAGAACACCTGACCGTTCAACAAAACCAGATATCCCTTTCCATTGGTTGGAGCGTCCCCCGCCGCACCTGTAGCATCCCAGTTGATATTTGTCTGCTCGGTAAACGCAATCTGGCCATTTACTTTCGTAGGCAGCCGCATGGGGCGCACTTCAGCAGTCTTTACACGCTGAAGCAGGACATCCATCGGCAGAGGCACTGGCCGCACAATCGCGACAGCGAGCTCGCGGAGCCACTCCGGGAAGTAATCGCCATCATTCTTCTGCCACTGCCGTCCACCATCGACTATTGCAATCTGGTGGAAGTTTGGAGAGCGCACCTCTCTGCGCCAGCGAGTTGGAGACTCCCACCATATCTCTACCTCGCCCTCGCGGTGCGAGTCCTTGTCGCGTTCGAAGCTGGGCGCATACACTGCCTTGAGATGGAAGGGCCTTGTACCCGGCTGGTCCAGTGTGCTCTTATCAATCGCTTTCTTCACTTGACCGGCGAGATCATCTGCATGGCCTGGCACCGCGAAGACGGTACAGAAACAAAATGTCATTGCTACGGTTGCGGCGAAGCTCCGCATATCTCTCCTCATCTCACCGCGGGTGGACAACGTTCACCTGAATTCTCGTGTTCAGCTTCAGGTTCACGCGAACACCATCCTTTGTGTAGGGTTCAAAGATCCACTGTTGAGCTTGTTGCTCAATTCGTGATTTGATCTCGGGGGTTGGGGAACCATCTGCTGCAGCCGCCGTCACAGTTCCATTTCTTGCGATGTCAAGCGATAGTTTTATCGTGAATATGCCTTGAGCCTTCTGGTCCACGAGAAAATGATCGAATTCACAATTGATGCAATGAGGACCTTGCAGAGGCTTACTGCCGAGGGGAGCGGGCGCGACGTTGGCAGGCACTGGATCACCTGCGGGGCCAGGCTTCGTCACGCTGGCCAGTGGCGTGCACTGGAGTGAGCTCCCGACAAAGCACATCGCCGATTCAGTGGCAGTCCACTTCGGGGTCAGCTTCGAATTGGATGGAAACATCCAGTAAGTTGGTTTCTCCGCAAAGACGTTAGTGATTGTTCCGTTCGCGGAAAGACAGCCCCGTGACGTACAGGCAACGCACATTTCCATTTTGCACGCAGAAAGATCGCTTATCGAATGGGTCCACAGTACCCCGTCGGATGAATAGAGGGCTACTGGAACTGCATACCCACCACCTGGTTTGTCCTTATGGACCACTTCGGTTCCGATTGCCCAATACACGCCCTGAGCACGAAGGAAACTGTAGAGGGTCACATCCGGAATATTCACAACGCGCCAGGATTTGCCTCCGTCGCTGGTGACCAGACAGGCCTGCGGTTCGTATTGCGCCGAACCTTGCTTCAACATCACGGCCATGTGTTCCGCATCGAGCGCAACCAGGGAATAGGTATATGGAAAAGTCTTCAGGATCGCCGCGTCGTCTCCAGCAGAGACTATGGACCAGGTTGACCCGCCATCGGCGGTAAAGAGCAGCGCTTCCGGAGTTCGGATCAGACCGTGGACCGGATCAGAGAATGAGACTTGCAGGACTGTTGCGCTGCCCGCCGAGTGGGGTTTCCAGTTCTCGCCACCATCCTCTGTGGTGAGGATTAGCCCACCCGTTCCCGCCGCATAACCGAACCTGTCGTTCGCGAACTGAATGTTAAGGAGCAAATTGCCCTCTTGAGTTTTGTGCTTCAGCTGCCAATGAGCACCAGCGTCTGATGACACCGCGATTGCCTCATCCGTTCCACTTGCCCACAGAGAGGAACCGTTGCTCGTTACCGCAAGAACACGAAAAGGAACATCGGTTGTGTTCCAGTTGGGATCGGACTTCTCTTCGCCAACGGCGGGGATGTTTGCGATAAGAAGCGAAAGGCAGACAAGGAGCACGGCAACGAGCTTGATTCTGTTGTTTTCCATAATGGATCTGTGAAACTAATTGTCCCACATTTGGAGAACCTGCTTTCCCTTCACCAACCGATGATCTATCCCGCGAAAGCGCGTTCGATCCCTCCAGAAGACGAGGCTACTGCCTCTTAGTCCCCAGTTGGTTGATTCGTCTTCTTGACCGACCAGGTTACTCGCGCTGCGATAAAAGCGGCAAAGGGCCTCGCATCTAGATCAATGCTTGCTCGATCCAATGCGCTCAGGTACTCCGCACGATCTTCGACCCGCACCACGGTCCACGGGTACCCTCCTGAAGCCAGCAGAACATTCATCAGAAAGCGAGCCATGCGGCCATTGCCGTCCGGATATGGATGGATATAGCCGAAGAGCCAATGGCCCAGCACGGCTCGGCACGACGGCTCCGATTCAGCTTCGATCAAGTCGAAGAGCGCAGGCATGGCATCTCGAACGGTTTCCCAACGGGGAGGCACATACCGGGAGTTTCGCAGGTAGACGGCGTCATTGCGATAGCCCGCAAGCGCCGAAGCTGGGACCAGACCGGAGGCCACGCACGGCTCAAAAAGCTCTCTGT
The DNA here is from genome assembly GCA_050014515.1 of Occallatibacter sp. Lineage (GTDB taxonomy): Bacteria > Acidobacteriota > Terriglobia > Terriglobales > Acidobacteriaceae > Telmatobacter. The sequence goes on along the minus strand of JBEKDE010000178.1, from coordinate 1,774 downwards.
ACCACTCCCTATGTTCCGCTCTGGCCACCGTTCCAGGACTCTCGCCTTCGAGCACTTTGGACACGGCTCCCTTCACCTTTTGAAACGCCTGCCAATATCCACGCGCGGCCAACGCATCCCTGCTTTGCCGATCAGCTTCGTGGTGCGCGGGATCCCATGCTCCAGACATCACTCTTTCAATCAACTCGGGACTTACGCGGTAGCCCTCGATAGACAGCGAATGGTACGCGTCGCTCCGATAGATTCCGTCAACGAATTTCAGGTATTCTGTAGGGTTCCTGGGCAAGCCCTTCGGCTTTGGGAAACTTTCAAGGACCGCATTCCGCGATGCGGCCCAAATGGCTTGAAGCCTGCCTACGATGGGCGCATCCGTAGGCTCGGCAATTGAAAACACGCGCTGTGCAGCGTCGAATGGATTTGTCTCGCGAACATCATATCCCGCGGCCTTCATCGTAGACAGAATCTCGACGGCTGGTTCGACGCGTCCAACATGACGCAAAGCACCCGCGAGACGGCCAGCGACAGCCGAATGTCCACCATCCAAGAGTGGCCTGAGGAGCTCAGAGGCGTCCCGGAATGCTCCAAGCAGCACCTGGGTTTCAATTGGGTTGCGACTGAAAAATGATTCTGGAACCCGAATGAGCGCAGCTGCGGGAGAAAAGAGTCGCAAACCGTCGCGGACAACGAGGTCATTGCGCGCCGGCGATTGCGGCTCCTTGAGGTCATAAAGCGACGTACGAAAGAGCAGTTCAATCGTGTTGTTGTGACCTCGGGGGCTGTAGATGATTGCCTGAGACGGGATGATGGTATTTTCGGCGTGGAGCAAAAGCGACTGTTCCGGTGAAAGGTGCCACTCTTCTCCGAATCGTTCGTTGCAATATCGGGCACAAAATTCCCAGAAGGAAGCGAACCAGGGCGTGCTATCTCCAGGCTGTGCACCAGGGCTGGCTGAGATCAGCCAGCCTTTCATGACAGCTTGCAGAAACCCGCGCTTCAATAGCCGGTCCCGATGAACTCGACTCATTTCGCTCGATTGAAAAACACGACGCCCGTCTTTCTGAAGCTCCCGAAGGGCGTTCAGCGATGCCGCCAATTTTTGGTTAGGTGTCGCCACTGATCTCCTAATGGGCAATTACACGTTTATGATGTCGCGCCAGCACAAGTATATTATGACGCGCGAAAACAAGTACAACATGCTGCGCCAACGCACCTAAATGTTGAACAAGATACGAGGCGCAATCAACACACTTGCGCTCCCATCAGAAGCGATTTAGATTGTTCCGGTAGTTCTTTTGCCCACCAGTCCCGATCATCCCAACAATCCGGCAGACTCCAAATCGAGGGAGAACTATGCCCAAACTATGCCTAAACAGCCAAAAATGGGCCTCACAGGACCGCGTAGAACCTCACCGTCGCGAGGCTTAAACTATTGTAAATAAAGGAAAACAAGAGGTTTGTTTCTTCACAGATAGGGACTCAAAATCCGCCGGCCCTTGCGGTCATGGGGGTTCGACCCCCCCTCCCGGCACCATACCTAAACTTATATAGATTCAGCGGTTCACAAAATGGCCAAATCGTTCGCGCCTATTTTGTGCCTAAATTGTGCCCAAGCTCTCTCTTACCGGTATCACAAAGTAGTAAACATCGCACCAGTCGCTATCACCATTTGGCATCTCTCAATTCTGGTTGAGGTACATCCGCCGCACGCTTGTGCCCTCCGAGCCCCGCCAGGTGCCTCAGCGTTAGCAACGGATGGCTGATGCCGGTTCACCGA
>JBEKDE010000177.1:0-5807 GCA_050014515.1 Occallatibacter sp. | reverse complement strand
GCATGTCCAAGCTTGCGGGCCTTTTCCATCCGTTGCGCAAGCGGTTCGGAGCGGGACCCTACGCGGGCGGCTTCCTCGCCTGTCTGCTGACCTTGATGCACGCGATAGCTCATCCATCTCTCGCGCGACGGCGCCACGCGTCCCAACTCATCACTGTGCAGGACCATCATCCATGTTAGCCAGCCATCGTGCACCCATTGCTGGGGAATCTCATGGTACAAGTCACGGACAGCCGAACGAAAGATCATTGTAGCTCCCGTCGCTACATCTTGTTTGAGGAGCACTCCGATGGGATCGCGCTGAAATTCCGCTTCTTCCTTCAGGGGGAAATGGCCCCGGTCCCAAAGGCTGCCATCCAGAACACGCCCCTCATTGTCAATCAACTCGGCATCCGTGAAAATGCCGGCAAGCGAAGCATCCTGCATAAGTCCCACGAGTCTCTCAAGTTTCTCCGGCTTCCAAAGGTCGTCCTGGTCACAAAGCGCAATCAGCTGGCCCCGGGCAAGTGCGATCCCTTGCTGGAAGTTATGCGTGGACTTGAGCCTTGCGGGGTTCTGATAGATGCGGACCGCGAAGGGAGCGGTCTTTGAGAATGCTTCCAGCAATGCGATGGTCCCGTCGTTTGACTGATCGTCGCACACCACAAGTTCAAACGGCAGGACAGACTGTGCGGCAATGCTTTCCAGCTGCTGGCCGAGAAAACGCTCTCCGTTGTAGGTACACATTACAACGGAGACCTGAGGTGCCGACGTCAAAGATCTTGTTGCATTCCCTTGCGGTAATCCGCAATCTGCAGGACGGCAGTGCTTTCCTCCGAGAACAGCCCAGCGGCGGCGCATATGAGTGAAAATCATTGAAGCGGAGATGAGACCAGCAACACCGAGAACGATGAAGTAGGAAAGTGAAACTCCGAGCGTTCCATAGGGCCGAGATGTGACCAACACCAGGCCGGCGGTCGCGGAAGCGATGACAATCGACTGCAATAAAAAAGGCTCGACCTGATGCGCTCTGAGGTAGAGAGCCTCGCTCTGCACGATGTGGCTGCTTGCCGCGGTGAGCAGGAGGAGAAGGAAGATGGGCCAAGCGGCTATGCGCTCTCCGATGCGGGGAAAAGTGTGCGGCAGCGCGATCACAATGCTCAGCAGGGCAAGAGCCCCGCAGGCAAACAGCGCCAAAGACTGGCGCAGAGTGCGAAAGAATAGTCGATCGAGCTGTTCGGTCTCTTGTCGTGCCGCCAAGGTACCGAACGGCGCCGCCTTGGTGCTCATCCATGCAAGCACAATGCCGCCGAGCTGCGTGACCGCGCTCATGGAAAGTCCCATGCGCCCCGCCTCCACCGGGCCGCGAAAGGCAAAAAGGACGGGCGTGAACAGTTGAAAGATGAAGTATTCGCACATCCAGCTTACGGCGATCCTCCATTGGAATGGCCAAACCTCGCGCCTCCACCTGATAGCGCTGCCGCGGACGCGCTTGCGCATAAGAGGAACCAGGTAGCTGCGCTTGTTGAGAATCAGCACGAAGGCTGCCATGCCTTGACCGGTGAGCACCATTGCGGGAGCGATCAAGCCATGATGGATGAGCATCGCAGTCCACGCCAGTCCCGAGGAGACAAGAGATTGCGTGAACCGCATGCGCGCCACTTCCATTACCATGCCAGACCCTTCCAGGAAGGAAATGACCGGGCCGATTGCGAACGTCACGCAGCAGGCCAGCACGGTGCCGCGCAATGGCCAGAGCCAGATCGCCTCGCTTCCAGGCTGCCGCAGTGAAAAGAAACGCGTAGCTCCCGCGAGCATGGCGATCCCCATGAGGGCGGCCATAATCAAGTACCACCGTACCGACCACTGCAGGATGGACGCCAGGCGTGAGTGTGCTCTCTCATCGCCTTTAATTGCACCATCAGGGAGCAACTGAAGGTGCGCTCTCTCGTGAGCCGCGACCTGCAGCACCACAAAAGAGAATCCCAGTTCGAACACGATCTGCAGGGCAACAAGACTCCAAAATGCGTAGTAGTATCCCTGCTCAGCCGGTGTCAAAAGGCGAACGATGAGGAGCACCGTGACGACGCTGCCAAGCCCCTGTAGAATGCGGGCTGCCACGGTAAACAGAATGGCCCGATCAATGCCGATACTGTGCTTGATCGCCCTTACCCAGGCTGCGGGGCCGTCTGACGGATCGCCTGGCGGGAGCATGGCCAACGATGGAATGGCGTCAGACATTGGTCCTCCTTTAGGCTGACATGGCAGCGCGGGCGCACGACTGCGAGTCGGGCACCTTGCTACGGGTTGTTTGTGGGAAATGGCGGCGCAGCAGACGCCGGAGACGCCCGCCAAATTACTGCCGATGCCGAAGACAAAAGAAGACCGAGGAGCAGGCCAGCAACGAGAAACAACGAGCGGTGAGGGCCATATTTCATATCGGGCGCCGTTGCGGGATCGACAATCTGTACGATGTTGCCTTCGCGCGCCTCATCGAGTTTGGCGAGTTCCAAATTCTTCAACAGTAGTTCGAAGAGGCTTTCGTTGTAGCGAACCTCGCGCAGCTTGCGCAAGTAATCGAGCGAGGCTTCTGTCTGCGCGTTTCTGGAGGAAAACGCCGCATCCCCGCGGCCCTTCTTGCTCAACTCGCTGGCCTGGGCCTCGAGCCCCTGAAGCTCTCGTTGTGCTGTCTGTACTTGAGGATTTTCGTCAGAAAGATTGACCTTCATCGACTCCAACTGCACCCGCTTGACGGCAATCTGTGCGCGGAGCTGAGCTTCATAGCCGATCAGCGCGCGGACTTCTCCTTCCGGCTGAATCACGCCGGTCTGCTCACTCGTACTTTTCAAGGCTTCTTCGGCGCTATTTAGGTTCTTCTTTGTTTCCTCCACCTGATGCTCGAAGAACATGCGCCTGCGCTGCGCGTCGGTGATGGTTAACCGCGACGAGGTCTGGTCGTATGTTTCCACGATCGCATTGGCAAGTTCCGCGGCGCGATTTGGATCACGGTCAATCACCGAAATTGTGATTAGCCCGCTTTTGGCGTCGGCCTTGATCTCGGAGTGACGTTCGAACTCTTTCCGGGCTTGCGAGGGGTGTTTCACTTTATAGAGCTTCTGCAGTCCGAACCGTTGAACGATTGTGTTTTCGACGCCGGGGCTGGACATCAAAGCGACGTAGAGGTCGGCTGGATTCTTCATGTTCAATGCGGCAAGTGCGCCCGAGGAGATGCTTGAAGAGCTTGATGAACCTGCAGCCGCGCCCAACATGGAAAGGGAACTGCTCGTTCGATCTGGAGGCATCACAATGGCTGTGGCTTGGTAGGTGTCGCGAAGGAGGAAACTGATTGCAAATAAGATCAAGCCGGTAACAATCGTTGCACTCAGAATCAAGCGCCAGAGGTCGAGCAATGCGCGGAGGATAGTAGGCAGATCGAAAGACGCAAGACTCGCGTTTGAAGGTGGCGCGTACTGGAGACCCATAGTTTGATTCATGCAGACTAACAATCTCCCATCGCATTTTCATAGTTACCGGACACCTAAACCGAACCTGGAGATCGCCGGTAGGTTGAAGACTAAGCAGCGACTCCCGAGTCTTTCCGCCTGTGCGCTCGAACGTGGCTCTGAAGGTTTTAGAAGCTCAGATGAAGCGAAAGAGACGTGGCAGGGCGCTTCCCTCCGCCGTTGTTGCCACCCGGCCCGCCGGGCCCACCACCCTGGCCTCCTGGTCCACCTCCGGTTTGACCGCTCATTGAGCTATCCGCGGATGGGCCACCCGTCGAGGCTCCCGCCTGACCACCAAAGGAGGACATGCCTGCGCTTGTGCTGGAGCCGCCGGCCATCGACCGCCTACTGAATGCCGCGGCCGCTGAGAAATCGACCCAGACGACTCTGCGGGGACCGGCAAACGATGGGGACGGAGAACTATTGCCGATTCTGCTGCCTATTGCACCTCCAGCTCCGCTGAACAAGTCCTGGTAGGATAGCCGCAAACTGCCGAAAGAAGGGTTGATGGGGAGGTTTAATCCGCCGCGCATTAGTTGGTTGAACGCCGGTAGTGCGCCGAGCGCCGTGCCCAGTGTTCCAATCTTTCCGGCACCCAGATCGCGACTCAGATTGCCCGCAGTTCCGAGGATTGAATTAAGGCCAAAGGAGTTCCTACCAACTCCCGGTCGGCCAGGACCAACGCCCGATTGCGATGTAACTCCCCCGCATGAGCCTGATCCGCTGCCGTTGAAGCCGTGGCTGCCTCCTGACAACACGGAGTGATTGCCGGGACGCATTCCGAGCTGGAATGCTTCGAGCAGCAGGTGACTCCAGGGTGCGGAGCCGGAGGATGAGCCTTTCGGTGGGCCGCCGTCCACATCGGGCGGTGTTTCATTGAATCCCGCAGCAGGTTCCGCAGCCGCGCCGCGGCTTTGAGAGTTCATGCCAGGGGCCGCCGCGCCCTGCCCGTTGGCCGAAACGGCGTCCTGAGCATGAAGGACACCGGCGGGCAGGAAGACGGCGTAGGCAAAGAACAGTAAGGTGGTCGTATACCGCAGACTGGGAATGGGAAATACGTATCCATACTGCCACAAGTGACGCATTTATTTCTCCACTGGAGTGGATTGATACGGCAGAAGCTGCAATGCCGTTCTTAACACGTGAGTAGCGTCTACGGGCGCCCTTGATTACACAGCAGGGAATTATTTCAGTGAAACTGTGGAATCGCCGGAGTTGGGCGTAGGCGCAATGAGGATAAAGGCGGCGCTAGCTGTCTAGTGTCCTGAATTCAGTGAAGGTGCCGTTCCCCTTGTGATGTGTCCCGTAGCCGCTAAACATGGTTCTCTTGCGACGAAAATCATGGAGAAGTCTTACGGTGAATCGTCGCGCTCTCTCTTTTCGAAGTAGGCCCGGGCGCCGGCGAGGAAGAGATCAAGAATAATTCCATGCATGTAATCAGCGTGGCTACATCGCGCGACTTAGGTGTGTGGGATCGCCGATTTCTTACCGCACCACCTTTTTACGGTCATTGACGGAATCCTATTGAAGAGTCATCTGTTTGCCTCACCGCATCGAAACTTCTCACACAATTCAGAGATTCTGAAAATTCCGGGGGTATCATGCCTGTACTTTTACGTAGACCGCTGACCGAAATCCCGCGGCAAAGAAATGCACAGCTGCTCGCGTCTCTTGTATGCCTGCTAGTTCTCGGGGCCAGCACGCCACTGTTTGCACAGGCTTCCTCGAATTGCACCGACACGCTATCTTCGGACTGCGGAATCAGCACATCCACTCAATCCGCAAGTTCCACGGATGCTCTGCAAAATGGGGGCATCACAAACGGCGGGAACTGGACATCAGAACAAAGAACTGGGCAAGGCAACCAGGTCTACATTGATTCGGCTGGCACTTCGGTGCTCAGGCAACCTTTGAACGCAGCGGATTTGAACAACTTCTTTCCCGCCGATCCAATGACTGACATGCAGCGGCTCGCGCAGGCATCCACAGGTGAGGCGCTACCCATTTTCGGCCGCGATCTTTTTCAGCGCGCACCTTCCACCTTCGCTCCGGCGGACCAGATCCCCTCAATGGCCGACTACGTGGTTGGCCCCGGTGACGTGATTTTGGTACGGTTATGGGGACCGGAATCCTTTAATGGTCAACTGACAGTTGATAGTTCTGGTTCGATTTTCGTGCCCCAGGTCGGCGCGATCCATGTGGCGGGCCTTCGCGTCGACCAACTGCAAAGCCAGGTCAGCTCCGAGATTCAACATTCCTTCCGCAATTTCAGCCTCTCCATTAACCTAGGACATCTGCGCTCCATCCAGGTGTATGTCGTCGGCGA
>JBEKDE010000176.1:0-5881 GCA_050014515.1 Occallatibacter sp. | reverse complement strand
GCAACCTGGTAAAAGTGCATCGACTGGTACAAGCCCACCACTAACCAGTATGTGAGTATGCCGGTAAAGCTCATGAAAAGAACACCGACTCCGAACGACGAGAGAAAGAGGTGCACGTCAGGACCAGTGATGTGAAAGACAAACCGGAGAAGTCCAAGGATCAGAAAGTATTGGCTGACCGATGCCAGGGGAGCCATCATGAGCGACACGATTGTGTGGAGCGCTATGGGCCGTGCAAGCCTCGGTCCCATCAACGGGAACCGTTTGGCAAGGCCGATCACAAGCGGTGTGCACGCAGCCCACATATACCATTCAACAAGTTCAATCGCACCCTCGATCACCCAGTGGACCCGCGCACCCCGTACCTTTTCCACCACGATCTGCTGCGCGGCAAACAACAGCGCCACAATTGTCCATCCACACAGGATCAAAATCCATCTCTTCCGTCCCTTGTCTGGCGTGGCTTGTAGCAATCGGTGTTGACCCTCCGGCATGGATTATAGCTGGAGCTTCGAAGGGGACATCACGGAACACAGAGCCGTCGAGAGCTCCAAATGCCTTTTGACAGCGAATTCCTGCCGCTTGCCTCATCGCGGACACCACATGTCACTTTTCCTGCAAATATTGGCTCTTCGCGACATATGTTCAACGAGCAGGACCATTCAGGATGAGGTAAAGGAGTTTCACATGAAAGAGATTCTGACTAAGTTCGGAGCGCTTGCACTGGCGGTCGCTCTGATGGTGCCGTTGGCGCAGGCGCAGGCGGCAAAAATACAGACCGCTTTCGGACAAGATGCTGGAACGCTTTCTGACAAATTCACCGGCCTCGCGCGGGTGATGGCAGGCAAGTACGACTGGAAGCCCGGCTAGGGCGTTCGCTACGTCGGCGACGTGTTCAACCTGATGGTCAGGGAGAACGGTTTGCTCGCCGACGCGCTCTCGGGGACACCGAATGCGGGGACAAAGCCCGGGGCCATCACCGATCCCGAAAAAATGCAGGAAGCTCTGAAGGCTTCTTACGCCAATTTGCAAAAAGCGATTACAGGACTTTCCGACACGGACCTGCAAACACGGGTGAAACTGTTCGGAGAAGAGATGACGAAACAGGATGCGCTGTTTCTGATCCTCGAAGATCAACACGAGCATCTGGGGCAGACGATCGCGTATGCGCGCACCAACGGCGTGGTTCCGCCCTGGTCGAAGTAGGAGCGCAGCGAGCGATCTGATCCGGTTCTTATTGCATGGCGCACCGGCTCACAAAATAAAACAAGGAGACGCCCCCATGACTCGTGGCTGCAATCTTATTTTGGGATGTTTTCTTCTGGGACTGACGCTCAATGCGAGCGCACAGCAGTCTGCTCCTGCCACATCTGCGCCGCCTCCCCCATTGGGGACACTCGCAGGGCATCCTGACTGGCCTGCGGCAAAGAACCCCGGCGATGTAGACACTGTGGACCACCTGGTCGCTTCGCTCTATGACGTGGTTTCCGGCCCAGCTGGACAGCGCGAGTGGGACCGCTTCCGCACATTGTTTTTGCCCGACGGGCGGATTGTCCCACTTGTTCCGGAATCTGCGGCCACAAAGAATAGACCGGCGCGCAAGGGCGATGCGATTTTCTTGACTCCCGACATCTTCGTCCAGCAAAACGATTCCTACTTCAAGGCGAACGCTTTCTTCGAGCGCAGCATCGCGATCCGAGTTGAGCACTTTGGCAATCTTATTGAGGTCTGGAGCACGTCCGAAATCCGGGATGCGAAGGACGACACCCAGCCATCCTCGCGAGGCATCGATTCGTTCCAGATTGTCCATGCTCAAGGACGCTTCTGGATCGCCAGCCTTCTCATTGATCATGAGCGACCGGGGGTGACGCTGCCCGCGAAGTACCTGAAAATGCCCGAGCAATAACGAGAGCGCTTACCGGAGTCCCACGCTGGCGACCCGTATCTTCACAGGAGCCAGCCTTCCAGACGCTCCTTCATGCCGGAGCCCCGCCAAAGTCTCGCGCAACTATAACGGGGATGAGGGCTTCAAGAAAGGTGGTGGGGAGCACCGTGCCGCAGGAAAGACAGAATGCTTTGAAGGTGAGTGCGGCCTCGCTTCGGAGGAAATGATCCAACGTTTTGGAGTGAAACAAAACACCACTAAAGCCCGGTACGCGCTGGGCTGTGAATCCAATTCAGATGCTTTGACGGGCCAAATAGCGCTCGGGATCAAAGAGCTTTGCACGGTCGGAGGCGGATTCGAGATCGAGGTAGAGCGATGGGCGAGTGTTCCCTACTTCCAGGCAACGGTGGTTTTTCCGACCTGGCGCGGTCCCAGCTGGGCGACAGCTGGGGTTTCCTTGATCGCCTCCAGGACGTCGTTGTAAACGTGACGTTTAATCATCCTTGTAATTATGGAATATCGTGCCAGATTTGCAAGGTAAGCATATTCGGACTTCGAATGCCAGTTGGCGCGTCACGCAACTGCCGTCGACGAGTTGTCTGCCTATTTGGCTCACTCTATTCAAGTGCGGCTGGACCAATCCGGCGGTCCGAGCAGGCTGACGGGCCTGTCAGTCTATCAAGGCATATCCGAGGATCGTAGGGGGCTGATCTTCTTTGCCTCATCGCTACGGAAAACTGCCAGAAACTGGATTCAGTCCTCTAACTCCGTTTGGAGTTGCGAACGCGAAAAGCGCGGTCGATGAGTGCATCTGTCTGATATCGACAGTTGAAATTCGAGATGCCTAGCGTTCGGCAAAGCGCGGCTCACTGATGGGCGCGCCGGCCGACGATGCTTGTTTTGCCGGGAGGAGCGCAAGCAGCGTGCCTCCAATCACGACAAACATCACAATGTCCTGGGGACTATCCTGCCTGTGCATCCCGTGCGCCACAGCCTGCACCGACATAATTGTCATCGTGAACGCATGGGCAAGGCTTGACCACGCGCCATAGGCGATCATCAAACGATGCTTTGCCGGTTGCTTAACGGCTAACAACAGACAGACCCCAAGCGCCGTGTTAAGGCTCAGGAACATCGGCATGACGTCACCATGCCTGCTAAGCCACTTAACGTGCCACAGATTGTCGAACAGGAGGTAACCCCAAAAGCAATAAAACAAGCCCACCAACACCAACATTACCTGTAAGGCGCGCTCACGTTTCATACCGTCCTCCCATCTGTGTGATCGTCAGCTGTGATGCGTCCGATACTGGAACCCTGCGAGTATCCGCAGTGGCTGCAGAATGCTTCTCCCCCGCGAATAGGCTTGCCACAGGAGCTGCAAGGCCCAAAGAGAGGCCCTCGGAACAAAAAATAGAGGATGAATCCAATGAAATTGGGTATGAGGAAAGCGGCAATCACCCAGGCCCAGGCAGGCATTTGACGCCTTTTTGCGTCCCCGTAGACATATCCGAGGGCAAGGAAAAAAGCCGCGGTGAAGACGCCAAACGTCAAGCCAAACCAAAGCGCTTCTGGCATCGCACTGAGAAATCTGTTGGTTGCAAGTAGGGAACGGCCCTGGCCGGAAGCAAAATAGAGCACCCAAATCGGAATCGCCAGTGCCGCGATGCCCATTGCAGATCGGGGTAGAATCTTTCGCCTTGCCGTTCCCAATAAGATAGCCGCAACTACAATTCCGGCCAAAAGCGCTATCAAAAGCACCGCCGATTGCTGTGTCATGCAGTACCTCTATTTTCACCAGGCGCCGCGAGCAGACATAAGGCCGCGCAAAGAGATGGCAGGAGCCAAAAGACGAGCACACCTGCCTGGACTTGAGCAGAGACAAAATGCATTGGGACCGCCAGGCGCTCGGCCATCTGGTACACGAGTCCCGATCCGACAAATGACATCGAGAGTGCTAGAAGAAATGCAGCCCAGTTCTTGAATGGCACGCTGTGCTGTCGCATTGTCCCGGTGTCACGCAGCTTGAGGGCTACCAGGACCCTGGCATTGAGGGTTGGATTGACAGCGAAGGAGAAACCGCGTAGGCCCGCGATAACCCGGTTGCTGGCGCTGAGGTACTCCTGGCATGGAACGCAAGTGGCGAGATGCTCGCGAAGACATTGTTCCTTCTCCGCTGAGATGGCGGCCGCCAGACTCTCGTCGATCATGCGTTGGAAACCTTCATGGTGGTCGATGTTCATGCTATTTCTCCCTCGAACTGCGGCCGCAGCGTTGCCAGTCCTCGATAGATTCTGGAAGCTACGGTAGAGACGGGCGCTCCCACAATCACGGCTATCTCTTGTAGAGATAAATCTTCTTGAAAACGCAGTACGAGGGCTTCGCGATAGACGGGCTCCAGGGTTTGCAGCGAGTCGGCTAGCCGCTCGGCGTCTTCTGTCCGCGCCGCAAGCGTGTATGGCGAAGGCTCACCGGATGCAGGCGATGAGCGAACACCATCTTCCTCATTGGAGTCCAGGCTGAACATCGGCCGCTTACGCATCGCATCGAGAGCAATATTGCGTGCCACCCTGAAGAGCCAGGGTTCAAAGCGAGAGTGCCCGTCGTAGGAATCACCTCGCTCCAGGACTCGGAGCCACGTCTCCTGCACGAAGTCGTCAACTCCATCGCGTCTGCCCAGCAGGGAGACGAGATAACGAACAAGCCGGTATTGGTATTGCTCGACCAGCTTCTCGAGGACAGCGACATCTCTCTGGCGCAACCCCAGCGCGATTCGTTGCGTATCGCTTTCCATGGACGCCCTCGAAGTCAGCTCATAATCGAACATACGTTGGGTATACGAACCATGAACCCGAAATTACGAAAAGTAGAATCAGTGGCTATTGCAAACCCGAAACTTGCTTCTGGCGTGAGGGGCTATACGGGTTATTCGGGAATTAGTAATGATAAACGCTCTTGTCGCCGGGAGGGATTCTTGATTGATATGTGACCGCCGCATCTCTCAGGGAGCGGCTCTGAGTCTGCTGTCGGCGAAATTCAGATTGCTGCAGTTAAGGAACGGACCATCAAGAAACTGGCAGACCAGACCCTATCAATTCCGCTGTCGCAGGGGCCGGAACGAGTGATGCCGACAGGGCGAATCGAGGCCAAACTATCGGTCCATTCCTCTCCGGAAAGCTCAGAACACGGGAGCGCAGCCCATCCCCGATCCACTCAAGCACTTCCTCGGTCGTCGCAGAGATCAACACCGGTTGGCAACCGATGTCGTCGATCTCATCGATCCTCTTCTTTCCCTCGAAGATCCCAAGAATGTGGTCTGCCCACGAGGGATCGGCAGGTAGCCCCAGGAAGCTCACCAGCGTGGCCCACGCCTCCTCGCGCCGGTATCGCAACATTATCGTCCGTCCCGCATTCCCATTGGTGTGGAGTTCCTGAGACACCGCTAGCAGATGGCGCACGGGATGTTTCCGGCCCGGCAGAGTCACGGTTCCTTTGTAACAGGAGGCATGTTCGCCGAGCGTAACATCCTTTGTCTCGCCACCCGGAAAGGTCAAGCTGAAGGTGGCTTTCTCGTGAACTGCCGCCGTGATTGCGCCGACATCCGAGTCATTGCCGAAGACGCTCAGAAGATGTGCCTGCCGATCTTCCCCTATATAGCGATCAACCCGCAGGCGAATGCGAGTCGAGGCCTTTTCCGTGATGCGCACGTACTCAAGCAGCCCGAACCGCAGGTGTGCATTCTCCATCTGCTTCGCCCTCCTTCTTCGCCGGCGTCTCAGTGAGCTTCAGCGTCCTCCCATTGGCGTAGACAAGGTACAGCTCATTGGCCCACCGCTCTCGGTGGTGAATGATCTCGGTGTCTCCGTCTTGCTCGACAAATGTCGTCACATGCTTTACCGAGCGCCACCGGGCTATGTGCCGGTCGTCTCCCTGGCCGAAGACGCCGTTCAAGAGTCCCGCGGTACATAGGAGCCCGACATGCCCCCCATGCAGCGG
>JBEKDE010000175.1:0-8454 GCA_050014515.1 Occallatibacter sp. | reverse complement strand
CTGCTCCACGGCTCGCACCCAATCCTTCTCGATCTTAGCCAGCGTCGCCGAATCCTTCTGCTGACCCGTTTGGCAACCTTGACCTTGGGCCAATGAAAATGAAGACAACAGCAACAGGGGTACGATAAATTTCATCGTCGCACCACTCCTCTCCCGTTACAGACGCGGTGGCCGGACATTTTGACTCCTGGAACAGCCAGCTAGTTTTTCCTTTTTTGGCCTTGCAGTCAGTGCAGGAGCCGTACGCCTAATCAGTCGATGCTCTATGAAACCCCGTCGGTCAATCCGGCGATCTTACGGCTGCAAATGCAACGCTGTTGGTAGTGTGTTGTTGATCGCCTGCCTGGTTCCGGCGTGGAGGGTGTCGCGGATAAATCCGTACTGGCATTGCGAACTGAATGAGCTGATGTCGGCCATATACCGCAGGTAGTCTCGACTGATGCATCATCGTCAATGCGCCCAGCAAGCCGAATCTGATGTTCCGAGTGGTTGCGGAAATAGGGGAGCGATTCAATGAACGCCATTGCGAATGAGCTATAGCATTTTCGGAATTGGTGTAGACCGAAAGCACACACTCAAGTGGCTTTTTCCTCAAGAAGAAGCCACCTTTCACGGTACTGAAAAAGTCCATATGTATTCCGAAAATGCTCTAAACTCGTATTGAGATGCCACACCCGTCATGGAATGAGAGCTACGCTTCAGGACAGTTACCCTGGGACACCGGCCAACCAGAGCCTGTGCTTGTCGAGTTCGTCACTTCGGGCCGGGTCAGGCCGGGTCCGTCGCTTGAGATCGGCGCGGGTACCGGCACCAATGCTATTTGGATGGCGGAGTGCGGTTTCGAAGTGTTCGGAGTCGATGTCTCGCCGCTCGCCGTCGAAAGAGCCAAGGCCAAAATGGCGGGACGCGATCTGCGCTGCCGTTTTGCTGCATGGGACATTCTCACCGCGCCTCCGCCCGATGGGCCGTTCCAGTTCGTGTTCGACCGCGGTTGCTTTCACGTCTTCGATGAACCGGACGAGAGGCAACGGTTCGCGGCACAAGTCGCTGCCGTACTTGCGCCAGGCGGCTTGTGGCTGAGCCTGGTCGGAAGCACGGAAGGTCCGCCACGCGAAATCGGGCCGCCGCGCCGCTCGGCACGCGAGATCACCCTTGCAATCGAGCCTGCGCTGGAAATCGTCGAATTGCGATCGACCGAATTCCGGGGTCACGGCGCAAATGCGTGGTTCTGCCTGTCGCGCCAGCGTACGATGCCGGCGCAGCCCTCCACCACGCACGATTGAGGCTAGGCGCCGAACACACTCCGCATTCTCGACGAGCCATCATCGCCGATTCGCTCATCGACGAGAGATTGGTCCCGGCAACCTGGCAAAGCTCCGCTGATCCGTTTCCGCGAAAATCTGGCGCAGGCCAACGCTCGAAACCGCCGAGCGAACTCAATTCATCTCTTCCAAAAAATCTTCGCCCGTTTTGCAGAGAATTGCCCGCATTGGGAGCACAATGGAATTAGAGCGGTTTTCCAATTTCCGTGGAGTATTCGGGGCATGCAATGCGGCGTTTTCTTGAGGAAAACGCCACTTTGGAATCGTGGCTCCGCTATACACCAATTGCAGAACCGCTATAGCATTTTCGGAATTGGCGTAGACCGAAGGCACACACTCAAGTGACTTTTTCCTCAAGAAAAAGCCACCTTTCACGGTACTGAAAAAGTCTATATGTATTCCAAGAATGCTTTAGAGTCAATCAGGGCCGCCGGCAGCGGGCATCCACGCGCAATGCCAGAATGCCAGATCCAACCAAATAACTCCTTTCTTTTCTCATATCTGCCAACAACCCGCTTAGAATCACATATGCCGTGGTGTTGCCCTTCTAACTAGATGAAAACAAGCCGGTTATTTTTTGGCAGGGGGCGGGGTAACATCAAGGGTGACATGCCCACCAAGCCAAGGCTCGGACAGAACTTCCTAAACGACACGCAAGCCGTCGAGCGAATCGCCAACTCATTAGGCGATCTCGCCGGCCGCACTGTACTTGAGATCGGCCCCGGCGCTGGCGCCATCACGGGAGCGCTCGCCGCACGCGCCGCCCATGTCCTCGCCGTCGAACTGGACCCGGCCCTTGCAGCCCACCTCCGCGCCCAGTTTGACCCAGCGAAAGTTACCATCCTCAACCAGGACGTGCTCCACTTCGATTTCGCCGCCGCATCAGCCGCCGCCGGCCACGCACTCTGCGTCGTGGGCAATCTCCCCTACTACATCACCTCGCAGATCCTGCTCAAACTCGCCGCCAGCCACGCCGTTCCATGTCGCGCAATTCTGGACCGGGCCATTCTCATGGTGCAGCGCGAAGTAGCCGACCGCGTTACCGCAAAGCCCGGCTCCCGCGACTACGGCCTGCTCTCGGTAACCGTCCAGCTTTACGGCCCCGCTGAGCAGTTGTTCACCCTGCCGCCGTCCGCTTTTTCACCGCCGCCTGACGTCCACTCCACTGTCTTCCGCTGGCGATTTGCCCCGCGCTTTGCAGAACTCGGCCTCGACGAAACGTCGTTCACTCCCTTCGTCCGAAAGGTCTTCGCACAAAAGAGAAAAACCCTCGCCAACAACCTTCGCGCCGCACAGTTTTCTCCGGAGATCATCGTCACCGCACTCGCTCAGGCCGGCATCGATTCACACGCCCGCGCCGAAGCGTTGCCCGTTGAATCGCTGGCCGCACTCTGGCGCAGCCTGCAGGCACAAGCCGCGAAATAAGAAGGGCCGCCTCGCCAGGCGAAGCGGCCCTCTTGCAGTCTTCCTCAGTCGGAATCAGTGGTGCGATCCACCGCCGCCTCCGCCGCCGCCCGATGCGTGGGCTCCGCCGCCACCGCCGCCGCTCGAAGCGTGACTGGCCGGCGCGCTGGCCGCGTGGCTTGCCGCAGCCGGATGCGATGCGCCCGAGTTCCGCGCCGCAGCCGGCGTGCCCGGCTTGGTGCCGCTATACGCTGGCAATGCGCCGTGTGTCGCGTAGGTTCCCTGGTACCCTGCACGACCGGACGCAGCACCCGCGCGGTCGTATTGCGGCCGCGGGCTCAACGACCGCTGCGGCTGCACAGTGTGCCCTGCAATCTCGACCACCGAAGTTCTGTCGCGAGACGGCAGAGAAGTAACTCCGCTCGGAGACCGCCGATTCACAGCCACCATCTGGTAAACCGAATGCCGACCAACCGTCGTAGGAACCGGCCTGCGCGGACGCATAGGAGGCCGATACCCGCCAAACCTGGAACCAATATAGGGGCCGCCGTAGAGTCCACTGCCCCACCACGGACGGCAACCGCCAAATCCCGGCGCCCAGCCCCATCCGAAGCCGTCATACCAGTTCCACATGCCGCACTGGTAAGGCAAGTAGCCCCACGAATAACCCGACGCCCAGACGTAGCCATAGCCCGGCGTATACATCCAATCTCCGTCGCCGTAAGGGTCCCAGCTGGCATCCGAAGCATCGTACGGCGACCACACATTTCCCTGCCCCGGCACGTTATACCAGCTGCCGTTTGCGTCCAAATCGTTCCAGGCTGGGTTGCCATTGTCCGCAAATCCATTCGTCGTCGCGGTGCGCGCCGTGGCTGCGCCTTCTAGAGCCTGGTCGCGGTCAGAGTTCCACGCGTCCCACGAATCCGGCTCGATGGATTCAGCCAGGTTGTACTGGCTTGGATCGGTCCCGTTCAGAGCCACGCTTTCGCCGCCATGCACATCGAGGGTGACAGCCGTACCGCGCTCCAGATGCGCATTGCCAGAGAAGACCGCCAGTTGCCCTGGAGGGTTGTCCATATCGACGCGAATCACCGCGGCGCCGGTCGAGGTTACCACGCTGTTCCCAAACTGCACGCGCACAGAACCGCTCTCCGGGCTGCCCTCAAGCTCAAAATATCCCAGGCCCACATCCAACACCATCAACGCCTCGCCGGTCGCGCCCTGTCCCTTGAGCACTTTCAAAGTTAGCGAGCTGTTGGGTGAAATCCGCGCCACGGTCCCGTCTTCAAACTGAATCTCCGCCCGGCCATCGTCGCCCGTGACCACCTGGGTTCCTTCAAACAGCGGCGCATTGGCCACCGCGGTCTCTGCCAGCACCTGGCCGCCCTGCGACACGTGCACCGTGCCATCCACATTGCTCAGCCGCACCGCGCGCGCCGCCGGTCCAGCATCGTCCGCCCACAATCCCTGGGCCAGCAACACCGCGCCCACGGCCAATCCAGCCAGGCCCAGCTTCATGCCGCCTGCATGGCTTCCGAAAATCACTCCGTGGTTCACAATGCTCCGCATAACTTCCGCCTTTCTTCACCCGCCTTGCCCAAACCCACCCTGCTTATTCCAGCCCTTCAAGCCAAGCACAGGACGCAAGCCTGTGGTCCCAGCGTATTGCTAACTATCAGACACCCAAACTTGCTCAAAGTTACTCCAAAATCGCTTCATCCGCCCGCGGGCCCATCGGTCCTGGCCAGCAGAACCCTGGCCCGGTGCCTTACCCGTTCCATTACGCTCTCGTCTTCCGCCAGCCGTTCCAGAATCCCGCGTATTGCCACGATCTGCTGCGCCCGCCCATCCCCTGCGGCTTCCACCAGGTATTCGGTTTCTTTATCCAGGCCCAGGGGATCGTGTTGCAGCAGCGCCTCGATCCGCGCGCCCTCCACAATCGTTCCCGCCACCGCAACCAGCCGATCGCCCAGATCCTGTATCTCCTTATCCTTGGCGAAGTTGAATCCGCATGTCCCTTTACCCTCGGGACCGCTGTAGCTCAGCTTCTTCCAGCCTGTGAACGCAACCTTGCTGCGGCTCTCGCAGGTCTCATTGAACAGGTTGTGCCGAAGCGCTGTCTGAAAGACGCGTGCGGCAAACTCCGCGCTCACTTGAATATCGCGATCCACGCTGGGGGCTTCCATGTTCTCAAGGCCCGTTACAGGAGTGTTGCCACGCTCGGAGCGGAAATGCCCAGTGCCATCCTTCGAAAGCGTCAGTGTCCAATGCGAAGGCGAAAGCCCCGGGTTGGTAAAATCGACTTCGAAAACCGGGCCCGCTCGCGTTTCAGCCACTGCCGGCAGCGCCAGCCCCAAAACCAGCGCCAGCCACGCCGCCCTCATCGCCCACCGCCTTGCAGGCTCAGCGTCTGCGCCGTATGGATATGGCAGATGGCGATCGCCAGCGCATCCGCCGCATCCGCCGGCTCCGGCACTTCTGTCAAACCCAGCAGCCGCGCTACCATGAACTGCACTTGCTCCTTCTTTGCCAATCCGTACCCCACCACGCTCGACTTGATCTTCAGCGGCGCATACTCGGCCACCGGAAGCCGTCCAGCCGCCGCCGCCAGCAGCGCCACCCCGCGCACCTGTCCCAGCTTCAGCGCGGACTTGGCATTTACTGAGTAGAAAACCTCTTCGATCGCCACCGTATCCGGCTCCCACCGCTCCATCTCCGCGCTCAGCTCGCGAAAAACCTGCAACAGCCTTTCGGCCGTTGAAAGGGTCTTCTTGAGCCGGATCGCGCCCATCGCTTTCATTCGCAGCCGAGGCTCGCGCCCGGAGTCTTCGGTCTCCACCACGCCGTACCCCGTAATCTCTGTCCCGCAGTCGATCCCGAACACCCGCATCGGGTCCAAGTCTACCGCAGAGGGCGATAGATTCCCATCAAATCCGCCCCGTCGTTTGTTCAGTATCGGACAAGGATGTTCGATTGCGAACAAGAAGGTCTTTGAACAAACCAGGCCCCGCAAGCGTATTCCCCTGACAATGAACAGATCTGCAGGATCTTCGCTTTACCTTTCGCCAGCTCAGAAAGACGCCCAGCTTCGCCCTCACAGCTGTGCTCACGCTGGCCCTCGGCATCGGCGCCAACACCGCCATCTTCAGCCTGGTCAATTCGCTGCTGCTCAAGCAACTCCCGGTCGAGAATCCCAGAGAAATCGCAGAACTTGCCGTGGGTCAGAGCAACAGCGCCCTGTTGCCCACCTTCTCCTGGCAGGAGTTCAAGCATATCCGCGCGCAGAGTGGCAATTCGTTCAGCGGTGTAATTGTATCGGCCCTTGGTCTGGATGGAATTGCAGCACCTGGCCAGCAGCCGGACCGCATCCTTACCTCGTTTGTGAGCGGTAATTTCTTTGACACGTTGGGTCTCAAACCCGCGGCGGGCCGGCTCTTTCTTCCCAGTGAGGGTGAAGTAACTGGCCAGGATCCAGTGATCGTTCTCGGCTACGACTACTGGAAAGACAAGTTGAATGGCGATCCGAGTGTTGTAGGGCGCTCTGTCACAGTTGACGGCCATCCCTTCACCATCATCGGCGTTGCGCCCAGTGGGTTTACTGGCGTTGAAACCTTTGCTGGTGTTCAAGCCTATTTGCCTGTATCTGAACTTTTCATAGAGGGCACGCCTACCGACGTCCTTACCGGTTGGCAGAACCGCCAATTCAAGATTTACGCAAGGCTCCGTCCCGGCGTGACGATTAAGCAGGCGACTGCCGAGTTGGGTGTTGTGGCCCAGGAAATCTCCCGTCTTCAGCCGGAATCGGAGAAAAAGCTGACCATCGCGGCCTTTCCTGAGCCGGCCCTTCGCTTCGGCTCGTCTGACAACGTGATGCTTGTGGTCGCGAGCCTGTTTCTTTCTCTCGCCGCGATGGTGCTGCTTATGGCCTGTGTGAATGTGGCGAACCTGGTCCTGGTGCGCGCAACGGCGCGGGAGCGCGAGATGGCTATTCGTTCCGCGCTCGGAGCCCAGCGCTCAAGGCTCTTGCGCCAGATGGTCACAGAGAGTATCACCCTGTCGTTCATCGGCGGCTCGGTCGGTGTCGCCCTCGGCATGTTTGCGAGTTCAGCGCTCAGCCATATCAATATGCATGCTGATGTCCCCATCGTCATGTCGTTTGACTTCGACTGGCGCATCTTCTCCTATTCCTTCGGAGCCGCTCTGCTGGCGGGGATCGTGGTCGGAATCGTCCCTGCCCTGCGATTTGCCAAAGGCAATGTGAGCGGCGTGTTGCGCGAGGGCGGTCGCGGCGTGATGGGCGGCCGTCACTGGTTCCGCGATACCCTGGTGGCCCTGCAGATCGCCGGCTCGCTCGTTTTGCTCGTGGTTGCTGGGCTTTTCGTTCGCAGCCTGAACGCCATGCAGACCATGGACTTCGGATTCAAGCCGGACCAGGTGCTGAACCTCGCTGTCGATCCAGGAGAGATCGGGATGAACTCCGCGCAGACCCACGATCTGGCTCGATCCATCACTTCCCGACTCCAGCAACTTTCCGGTGTACAGGCAGTTGCCCACGCATCCTCAGTGCCGCTGGGCTACATCAACACTGGCGGTGACGCGGTAATCATTGATGGAGTCCCTCCGCCTGCCGATCCGTCCACATTCCACGCCGAGTACAACGTCGTGACGCCCGGATATTTCGACGTGATGGGTATTGAGGTGCTGCACGGCCGCGGCCTTTCGGAGTCCGACGATGAGCACGGACGGGATGTGGCCGTCGTGAGTGAGAGCATGGCGCGCAAATACTGGCCTAATCAGGATCCGATCGGGCGGACCTTCCGCCTGGCAACTCAAAGCGCCCGCAAACTGGAAGTAGTTGGCGTGACTCGCGACGCGGAATTCCAGCTCGATGGCGGCGGCAAGAAGCGTCCATACGCCTTTGTCCCCTACGCGCAGCACATTGCCGGAAACACAATGATGATCTTCCAGTTGAGAACAGCGCAGGATCCTCTCCTGCTCGCGGAAACAGCTGAGAAAGCCATCCACTCCGTCGCTCCCCAACTGCCCATCTTCCAGGTACAGTCCATGCGCCAGAGCCTCTACACGCTCAACGGACTCCTCATCTTCCAGATCGGCGCATCCGTAGCCACGATCATGGGCGGCCTTGGATTGACCCTCGCAGTTATCGGCCTCTACGGAGTTGTCTCCTACGCGGTAAGCCGCCGCGTGCATGAGATTGGATTGCGCATGGCGCTTGGAGCCAGCCGCGGCATGGTCTTCCGAATGATCTACCGCCAATCCGTTGTGATCGTCGCGGCGGGATTGGGCGTCGGACTGGCAATCGCCCTGGCCATGGCTCGAACCGTCAGCGCATTTGTGGTGGTCAACGTCTGGGATCCTGTTACCTATCTGTCTATCTGCACCATGCTTGCGCTTGCCGCATTGGCATCCTGCTACTTCCCCGCGCGCCGCGCCATGGCTGTCGAACCCATGGTCGCCCTCCGCCAGGACTGAGTCGCCGCGCAGTTTTTGCCGCACGGCTCTAAAGCCGCTCGTTCGATTCAATCGATATCCCTCCCCCAGACGCAACAGCGGCCTGAGCAAAGTGCCCAGGCCGCTGCCGGTAGACTGTTGGGATTGGACTAAGGCCATCGCGCTGCCGCGAGTGCCAGGGCCCATGCGAAGTTGACCATTCGCCGGGGCTTACTTGGGGCTTGGGGCGCGATGCCCTAGGCCTCAGTCACCTCAC
>JBEKDE010000174.1:0-5966 GCA_050014515.1 Occallatibacter sp. | reverse complement strand
TTAATGATGCGTGTAAAAATCTTGCCGCGCTTGGCATCCAGCGCGCCCTTCTTGTGCTTGATTGTGGCCCACTTTGAATGGCCGGACATGAGAACCTCAGCGTGCAATGAAAATAGCGGCGCGGGCAAAGCCGGCAACAAAAAGAGCCGCCCAGCCAAGCGCCTGACCCAGTGAGTATATCACCGGCCAGCTATCTTGAGCTTCGCCGCACCCTCCCGTAGGGAGGGCAGGAAAACAGCCCCGGTTGGAGTCCCTCGCCGCGGACGCCATCCGGGGAAGCACCCACTCTGAGCACCCCGCGTGCCGGAGGTACGCGGCGAATCGCCCAAGCCCAATTTCAAACTCTATTCACGAGCCCTTCACACACCCCAGCTAACATCCAGTCTGCGCTGACACTGGAGGCTCCTCCGATGAAACTTCTCCCTCTTTCAGTTCTGATCGTCCCGGCAGTTCTGATTCTCGGCTGTTCCGGCAACTCAAGCAAGACGCCCACCCCCATCGCCGTGCCCTCCTCCGTCACCGGCACGCAAGGCAGCGCCTATACGATATCGGTGTTCGCCCAGGCGCCCGGCACTCTGCAACCCGACGACGTCATTCAGCTCGGTACCTCGATCTTCGTCATCTGCCAGGACCCCAACGTCAATCCCGACGGCACCTTCCCTCCCGGCGTCACCTCTTCGCTTGCCGAACTCATCGAATACGACGAAAAAGGCAACGTGCTCCAGACCTATAAACTTCCCGGCCATCCCGATGGCATGGTCGCCTTCAACTCGACCACCATCTGGGTCAGCAGCAACGAAGACGCAAATTCCGTCATCTCCGTCATCAACACCACCAGCAACAGCGTCCAGTCCTACACCGCCGATGTCGCGCAGCTCCCCCACGGAGGCGGTCTCGACGACCTGAAGTTGATCAACGGCGTGGTTTACGCCAGCGCATCCAATCCCACAACCACCATGAGCCCCAGCCCGAACCTCGCGCCTTATTCCACTGACTCCAGCGGCGCCACGGCGGAGTACGGCGTAAACACGGGCCCTGTGCTCTATTCGCTCTCGCTCAACAGCAATGGCACCACCTTCCATTCAACACCGGTGCTGATGTCCAGCACTCCCTCGACCGCGATCATCGGCAACACGCCCGTCACCCTCAACATGACAGACACCGACTCCTCCATGTTCGACCCCTCCGGCGACCTGGTGATCGATAGCCAGCAGGATTCGGAGCTTGTCTTTGTCCAGAACTTCGGCACCGCATCGCAATCCACCAGCGTGCTCAACGTGACCCTCTACGGCAATCCCTGGCCGCTTGACGATACGCGCTGGTCGCCCGCCAGTGGTTCGTCCTTCATGCTGCTCTCCGATCCCCCCACCCAGCTTATCTATCGCATCGACGCGGCCAGCGGTTTCGCACCCAACTCGGCGTACAGCGCAGGCCAGGGCACCCTGTTGCAGACCAACACCACCACCGGCGTCCTCACACCGGTCTATATCGGCATGAACAATCCTCATGGCATCGTCTTCGTCACGGAGTAAGACCTGTTAGGTGCGCTATGCGGTTGATCCCGCTCTTTGCTGCCGTGCTGATGGCAAGCGCCCTTCAGCCCGCCCAGGCCCCAATCGCTGCGGCCCGGGAAGAGAAATCCCCCATCTCCCCCGCGGCCCAGCAGGCTGCGGCAGCGCGCCTTGACGCACCCTCAGTTCCCTTGAGCCCAACGGCGCGCCTCGGCCAGAAGATCTTCTTCGACCGCAGCCTCTCTGCCTCCGGCAAAATGTCTTGCGTATCCTGCCACAATCCCGCTCATGCCTACGCTCCCGCCAACTCGCTGTCCACCCAATTAGGCGGACGCCAGTTGCGCCTGCAGGGCATTCGTGCCGTGCCCACGCTGACATATCTTGAGCGCACGCCAAAGTTCGCCATCCGTCTGGACACCGCCTTCGATCCCGATGACCGCAGACTGCCCAAAGCCGCCCGGCCTGCATCAAGCCCCTCGCCAAACTCCACCCCACCCCAAGATTCACACCCAGACTCCCAAAACCCGCTCCAATCCCAGCAAGTGGTCCCCGAGGGTGGAATGGATTGGGACGGCCGCGCCGTCGTTCTCGCCGACCAGGCCGGCGGTCCGCTCCTCGACCCGCGCGAAATGGCCAATAAAGACGGCCCTGAACTACTCGCCAAACTCAAAGCAGCTTCCTACGCAGACCAGCTCGTCGCCGTCTTCGGCCCCGGCGTCTTCAAGTCCCCAGCCACAGGTTTGACAGACGCCTATCTCGCCCTCGCGCGTTTCCAAATGGAGGACCGAAGCTTCCACCCCTACTCCAGCAAGTTCGACTACTACCTCGCTGGCCGCGCCCAGCTCAATCCCGACGAGCAGCGCGGCCTCGAGCTCTTTGACAATCCCGACAAAGGCAATTGCGCCGCATGCCATCTCGACAGACCAACCAAAAACCGGCTCCCGCCCGTATTCACCGACTATGAATTCGAGGCGCTCGGCGTCCCGCGCAACCGCCTTCTCAGCGCCAATCGCAACCCCGCGTTTTTCGATGAAGGCCTCTGTGGCCCGCTGCGCAACGACATGACCAGGGAGAGCTATTGCGGCCTCTTCAAGACGCCCACCCTGCGCAACGTGGCCACGCGCCGAGTCTTCTTTCACAATGGCTCGGTCCATTCTCTTGAGGATGCAGTCAGGTTCTATGCCGAGCGCCAAACACGGCCCGAAAAATGGTATCCGCGCAAAGCCAATGGCGCCGTTGAAATGTATGACGACCTGCCCGCCGCCCACCGCGTCAACGTCGACATCAAAGACGCGCCCTTCAACCGCCATCGCGGTCAGCAGCCGGCCTTGAGTGAGCAGGAGATCAAGCAGATCGTGGCCTTTCTCAACACGCTCACCGACGGCTACCAGCCCTCAACCCCACCCGCCGGGCCGCTTCCCTTAAAGCGATGATCCCACCCGCATGCCCTCGTTTTGCAGACCCTTGATAAATTGCCGGCACCTTGCGGCGCTTGATGTAGGCAGAAACCAACACTGGACCAAGACCGCGGCCAGGGCACGGTCGCCGCTCAGCGTTTCTGCGTTGCAGTCAAAGTGCACGCGACACAAGAGTGATAGCCCTTTTTCTTGCTTAGAGCGGAACCGGAATTGCTATACATCCAAACGATTGCACTCAAGTCGAAGCGGCACCAAGGAGCAACAGCTCTGCATTCCTGCATAGCCCGTCAGGTCCTCCGCGGAGTATTTCGCCTCGAAGTCAAAGTTTCACGTCTGGATCAGATCCCTTTGAACAGCCCGCCGTCCACCAGCAGCGTTTGCCCGGTGATGTAGGAAGCGCGCTCGGAGGCCAGCCACACGATCGCATCGGCTACCTCATCAGCCGACCCCACACGCCCCAGCGCGGTCTGCGCTCCCAAGGCGGCCAGGCTCTCCGCCTCGGTCCGCCCGGCCTCGGCGCCGCGTGCGCGTGCCAGTTGCTTCAACCGCTCGGTGGCTGTAAATCCCGGCGCGACGTTGTTCACGGTAATCCCGTCCTTGCCAAACTCGTTCGACAAGCTCTTCACCAGCCCCACCACCCCCGCGCGCACCGCGTTCGAGTAGATCAGATCGGAAACAGGCTGGCGCACCGTGATGGATGTAATCGTCACCAGCCGCCCCCAGCGCTTGCGCTGCATGTGCGGCACCACGGCGCGGGCAAAGGACACCGCGCTCATGAAATTCAATTCAACCGCACGCCGCCACTCCTGGCTCGTCGTCTCCAGAAACATGCGCGGCGGAGGGCCGCCTGCGTTGGTCACGCACACATCCACGCCATCGAACTCGTGCGCCACATGCTCAACGAACTCCCTGACCGCGCTCTCATCTGTCACATCCAGCGGCTCCGCGATCACAACGGCGGAGTAGCGGCTGCGAATCTCATCCGCCGCGTCGTTCAACTTGCCCGCATCGCGCGAACACATGGCCACCCGCGCGCCCTCTTGGGCAAACTTCGCTGCGGCCACGCGCGCAATCCCCTCGCTCGACGCGGCCACAATCACGCTGCGGCCCTTTAATCCAAGATCCAACTGTTCCCTCTTCTTCCGCTGCACCGGCAGCCCAACTTCATTTAGGTTCCCGGCGAAGATACGCATCGTCGCGGTCGATCCAGTCCTGCCGCGGCGGATTGAAGATGTCCAGATCCACCGTATCCTCGAGCGCAAACGCCTCATGCGGCACATGCGGAGGAATGCACAGAACCTCGCCCGCGTGCACCACCACTTCTCTGCCCTCGATGTGAAACTTGAGCGCCCCATCCAGAATGTAGCTGATCTGCTCGTTGTGGTGGCTATGCAGCGGCACATGCGCGCCCTTCTTCAGCAGCACCCGCGCCAGCATCGTATTCGAACCCACCACAAACTGCCGCCCAATCAGCGAGTTCATCGCCTCCACTTCAACATCCGCCCACCGCGTGAGCGTTGACTTCCCTGCTTCAGTCACCTGCGTCTCCATTCTCCAGCGGATTTTTCTCCCACGTCTCAACGCCTACAACAATAGCGAAACCACATTCGACATGGGAAGTCCCTCCTCGCGCAAATGAAAAATCCTCCTTCACGCATGAAGCGCAAAGGAGGATTTCTGTTGAACAGTTTTCAGTCTTACAGCAAGCTGTGCATCAACGATTCGAGCGCCGCCTTCGGTGGCCGTGTGACCGACTCCGGCAGCGTCGCCAGCGGCTCATCCACCAGGTTCAACAGGTCGGTGAACGTCGGCTTCTGCGTGTCGATATAGAACACGCCGGTGAGAATCTCCTCGTTGGCGGCCGACTCCATCAGCGTCCGCACCGCATTGGCCTTATCCGTCGGATCGTAATCCTCATGCAGCTTGCGCAGCCTCAGGTTCGAGCCGTCATGCATCTCCACTTCAAAGACCTCGCCGGAGTTGTAATCCACGTCGATCTCGTCGAAGCTCGCAACGAAGCCGATCTCGTTGATCGGCTCGTCGTTTTCCTGCATGAACTTGTAGCTCTTGGTCGAACCTTCGTGATCGTTAAACGTCACGCAGGGGCTGATCACGTCCAGCATCACCGTGCCCTTGTGCGCAATGGCGGCCTTCAGCATCGAAAGCAGCTGCTTCTTGTCGCCGGAGAACGACCGGCCCACAAACGTTGCGCCCAGCTGAATCGCCAGCGCGCATGTGTCGATGGCCGGCAGATCGTTAATCACGCCAGTCTTCAGCTTGGAGCCAATATCAGCCGTCGCCGAGAACTGCCCCTTGGTCAGGCCGTACACACCATTGTCCTCGATGATGTAAATCATCGGAAGATTCCTGCGCAGTAAATGTACGAACTGGCCCATGCCGATCGATGCCGTGTCGCCGTCGCCGGAGACGCCAAGCATCTTCATCTGGTGCTGCGCCAGGATCGCGCCCGTCGAAACCGACGGCATGCGTCCGTGCACGCTGTTGAAGCTGTGCGAGCGGCTCATGAAGTAGGCCGGGCTCTTTGACGAGCAGCCGATGCCACTCATCTTCATCACCCGCTCCGGCTCCACGCCCATCTCCCACATGGCGTCGATAATGCGCTCGGAGATAGCGTTGTGGCCGCATCCCGCGCACAGTGTTGTCTTGCCGCCGCGGTATTCAAGAACCGGAAGGCCGATATGGTTAACTTTGGGTCCCGCGGGCGTATTCGGTGCAGTTGCGGTAGCCATTTTTAGAGGCCCTCCTTGGTCGCGAACTCTTCAGTGATCGTCTGGGCGTCCAGCGGCAATCCGTTGTAGTGCAGAATGCTGCGCAGCTTGGTCACCTGGTCTGCCGGCAGATCGAGCTTCAACAAGCTCGCCAGTTGCGCGTCACGATCCTGCTCGACAATGTACACGCGCTCATGCGCAGCCACAAAGTCGTGAATCGCATGCGCGAATGGATAAGCCCGAATGCGCATGTAATCCGCATCCTGCCCATATTGCTTCTTGATCAGGTCCAGGCTCTCGCGCAGAGC
>JBEKDE010000173.1:0-5970 GCA_050014515.1 Occallatibacter sp. | reverse complement strand
GAGAGCGTGCGCGCGGCGCTGACCGAACTAGAGCATTACACGCAAGCTCGGATCGGGAACATCCATGCGCCGGAGACAACAGGCAAGTTTGTTGCAGCCACTTTCGAGCATGACACGGCCCGCCCCGTAGACGGCTATGCGGCCCCGCAGTTACACACCCATGCCGTGCTCTTCAATGTCACCGAGCGCGACAACGGCCAGACGCGCGCCCTGCAGCCGCATGAGATCTTTGTCTCGCAGCGGCACGCCACGGCGGTATACCGCTCGGAGTTGGCACTGCGTCTCGAAAAGCTGGGATACGAATTGGAGCGCGGTAAGCATGGGCAGCCGGAAATCAAGGGATATACAAAGGAGTATTTGGAGGCGTCCAGTCCGCGCCGAGCGCAGATTAAAGACCATCTGCGGGAGCAAGGCATCGACGGAGCAGCGGCGGCGCAGATCGCGGCACACCACACCCGCGACAGCAAGGAACTGCTGTCACAGCAGGAAGTGTTACGGCGGCACCGTGAGCTAGCCGCGCAGTTTGGGCATCAGGCCGACCGTGTTGTCGAACAGGCGCGAACGCATGGACGGTTTCAGATGCGGGAGCCGGAGATACACGCGCAGCGAGCGGTGACATGGGCGCGGGAGCATGTCTTCGAGAGATCGGCTGTTCAGGACCGTCGCTCGATTCTCGAATCAGCCTTGGCGCGCGGCATGGGAGAGACCACGTATTCAAGCGTCCGGCAGGAGTTCGAGCGCCGGATTAAGACAGGCGAATTCCGCGAAGTTGCCCAGGGCGGCGCGGACCGACAGTTTACGACCACGGCAATGGTGCGCATGGAGCGCGAGATTATTACCCGGATGCAGGAGGGCAACCAGCGTGGCTACAGCGATCCGATGCTGGTTTCGCCGCAGGTCCGGATCAGGACCGGAGACCAGCACCCAGAATTGAGTGCTTCCCAGCGTCAGGCCGTGGACAGCATTCTTATTTCGCGCGAGAAAATTGTCGGCCTAGATGGCGTCGCGGGCGCGGGGAAGACGACGACACTTTCCTTCATTCGTGAAGCAGCGGTGGCCGAGGGATACCACGTCGAAGGATTCGCGCCCACGTCGCGCGCGGCCCAAAAGCTCTCCGAGGCTGGGATGGAGACATCGACGGTCCAGAGATATCTGGCGCGTACCGAGCAGCCCGACACGGGCGAAAAACGGTTGTACGTGCTCGACGAATCCTCGATGACATCAACCCGGCAGTTGCATGAGTTTGTACACCGGCTCCATCCAAACGACCGCGTATTGCTGGTTGGCGACAGGCGGCAGCATGAAGCAATAGAGGCAGGAAGGCCTTTTGCACAGCTTCAGGATGCTGGTATGGTGACGGTCAGGCTCGATGAGATTGTGCGCCAGAAAGACCCGGAACTAAAACAGGTGGTCGAGCAGTTCGCGCGTGGCCAAATCCGAGAGGCAGTGCAGAATCTTGACCGGCAAGGCCGCATCCATGAGGTTCCCGACTACGGCGAGCGCATTACGGCGATTGCGAAAGAATATGCAAAATCGCCGGAGCGCACTCTGGTTGTTTCGCCCGACAATTGCTCCCGCATGGAGATCAACGAGCGCATCCATGCGGAGTTGCAGGGCCGAGGTGTTGTAAGCAACGCGGAGCATCAAATCCGCACGCTCTTGCCGCGTCTGGACCTTACTGGCGCGGATCGGACTTGGGCGGAACGGTACGATGTGGGCGACGTGTTGCGCTACTCGCGTGCGTCCAAAGAAACTGGCATCGGCAAAGGCGAATATGCCCAGGTGAAGAGCATCGACACTGTAGCCAACCGGTTAACAGTCGAATTGCGGGATGGCACGGAACGAACCTACGATCCGCGCCGGCAGCAGGGGGTCTCGGTATTTCGCGAAGAATTGCGTAACTTCTCTGAGGGTGACCGCGTCCAGTTCACCGCGCCTGCCAACGACCTCAAGGTGGCAAACCGCGAACTAGGCGCCATCGAGGGCATCGGCTACGACGGTCGATTGCATTTGAAAATGGACGGTGGGCGTGCGGTCGAAGCCGATCCAAACAACCGCATGCATCTCGATTACGGCTACGCTGTCACCAGTCACTCCAGCCAGGGCCAGACTGCCGACCGAGTGCTGATCCACGCGGACACCGACCTTGGCGCAAAGAACCTGCTCAACAGCCGCATGGCCTACGTTGCCGTCTCACGCGGCGCGCACGATGCGCAGATTTTCACGAATAACTCATCGACGCTGGGTCAGGAACTCAGCCGCGACGTGTCCCATGCGCAAGCCATCCACGAGGCCCCGGTGTCACACGCTATCGAGCAACAGCCTGTCCACGTGCATGAGATCGGCCAGGGATTTGGTATGGGCATGTAATCCAGGCCCAAGCTGACATTCCCCGGATATCAGCAGCATAGCCGAGGCCCGGCCGGTGTCAAGGCCGTCCGCTGCGGCGGACGCCGCTTCGCGGTCGAAGAGCCTTGACACCGGCCTCCGAGCCTCGGCTTATCATCCAAATATCCGGGGAATGTCATCATCGCACTCGTAGTGCGCAACCCATCCGCTACCCTTGGACGCGCATGCCGGTAAGAGCCACGAATGTCTACAAAAATGCAACGTACTTCCTCGCTGACCGCTCCATTCAGGAACTGACCGGCCTCACGCCCACGGCCTATGCCGCCAATCTGGCAAATTAACCTACTCCGCCCACTCAAACCCGTCAACGATGGGGTTCCCCGTAATGGTTAGGTTCGTTTGCTCTACCGCCCAAGATGAAAAGGGACCCGCGCTTAGCGCTTATGTCTTCTCGCAGCAGACCCTGGTGCAATATGCGGTCGTCAAAACTCTGGGCATCGAACAACTGCAAGCACTAGCTCAAATGGCTGAGACCACTCGCATGCTTAAACTCATTCCGAAATCGGCTCACCAGTCGCCTGCCTAATCATCGCTCAGTAAAGTACCGCTGGCGGTTAGTTAAAAGAGGAAGGCTCAACGGAACGGCTGGAAGGCTATGCCTACGTGAAAGCCGTTGGGCGTGAGTTCGTGCGCAGGCTCGTTCGCAAAGCCAGGTGAGCCGGGCCAGAGCTGATACTCGTATTCACCGCGGACTGCCCAGCGGGGGCTGAGCCGGTAGTCTATTCCTCCGCCTGGCGCAAGAGCCAGATACGTGCCGCTTCTAATTGTGAAGGGGTACTGGATTTTCCCGATCCCGACAAGGAATTTAGCGTAGGGCTGGAATCTCCCAAACTTTCCCAACGTGTAGCGCGGACCCGCGAGGTAATTGTCTTCGGTTTCGCCGTAGAAGCTGTTGAAGCGAAGCCAGCGCGCGCCCGCTTCCACGCCAAGGCGGCCACTGAAGTTGTAATCGGCAAAAGCGCTGATGCCCCAGAGCCGCTGGGCGTTCTGATAGGGGAAACTGGCGCTAACGTTCGAGTATTCACCGCCAACCCAGAGCGAATGTCCGGGACCGTATGCCGCCGGGACGACCTGCGCCTTAGCGGCGGCGGCGATGAAAGCCAGCGACATCCAGAAAAGGACCGGCCGGCGGATTGTGTTCAGCATGAGTGCGCCTCGCATGAGTAGGAACCGTTTCATCTAAAAGAGCGAATTGACGTGCAGTATAACCGTGGTGTTTTGTGAAATCGTATCGACTCCGTTGCTTGCAGTGCCGGTGACGAGGATCGTGTAGGAGCCGGCTGGCGTTCCGCCGGAGAGCGAGCCGCCTCCGCTACATGCGGTGACGGCAGCCGACAGGGCAAAGAAGACAAAGAACGCGATGAGCGTGAACCCTATGCGGGCTTTGCGGCGGAGCCGTTTCGGGGTCATGAAAAGCAGCAGCGCGGCGAAGGCAGCAACCTGGCCGGCGCGCAAAGAAGTCGATTTGGTTGCGGATGGGCTAGGAGATTCGGTCTGGATGACCAGACTGGAACTGCCGCTGCCGCCAGAGACGCTTGCGGGAGAGAACTTGCAGACGGTGTTTGCCGGCAACTGCGAGCAAGTGAGTGCGACCGGCAGCGCGAATCCCGACGCGGGCGTCACCTTGACGCTGTATGCGGCGGCCTCTCCGGTGTAGACCGAGCGCGAGTTGGGCGTGGCCGCAATGCTGAAACTCGCGATGGAGACGACTTCAATCAGGACGGGAGATTTGCTGGCGGAGAACGCAGCTGTGGGTGTGTAGACAGCCGTCATGTCGTGCGAACCGGCGCTCAGGGCGCTGGTGGAGAAGGCTGCCACGCCGGCTGCGAGGGTCTCGGTTTCGAGCAGAGTTGTGCCGTCATAAAAAGCGACCGTGCCGGTGGGCGTCGACGCGGAATTGCTCACCGTGGCCGTGAAGGTGACACTGGCGCCAAAGGTGGCTGGATTCGGGGATGCGGTGAGTACCGTTTGGGTAGCGGGCAAAGTAACCGTGAAAGTGAGCGGCGGGGATGAACTGGACGGCGAATCGTTGGAGGTACCGGCATAGGCAGCATAGACGTGGTAAATTCCCGTGGGAAGCGTAGAGAGGTTAACTGAAGCGACGCCGCTTGCATTCAGTGTGGCCGTAGGGCTGGTGGTTTCTGCGCCGGTTAGGTAGAAGGTGACGGTGCCTGCGGGCGTGGGTCCGGTGTTTGCGGTCACGGTAGCCGTGAGCGTCACAGGCTGCCCTTGGGCGACCGTGGCCGGCGAAACGTTGAGCGAAGTGCTGGTTGCTGCCGCGTTCACAGTCAGCGTGTAGGTGTGCAGGCCGGTGAATCTGTTGCTATCAATGGCCTTGATGGTAAAGCTATATGTGCCTGTTTCGGTCGGCGCGCCGCTGATCGTTCCTGACGCGCTCAATGTCAATCCAGTTGGCAATGAGCCGGTGCTGACAGAGTATGTATAGGGCGCCGTTCCGCCGGATGCCGTGATTGTGACCGAATAGCTTGTTCCATACGTCGCCGCTGCAAGCGATGCGGGGCTCAGCGTAATCTGGGCCCCCCTCCCCGTGCCGCTCAGGCTAATGGTCTGTGTGGCATAGCCCGGCGCCGCAGCGTTCAGGTTGTTGTCAGTCAGCACGAGCGAGCCGGTAATGGATCCCGGCGCGGTAGGAACAAAATCCACCGCCAGCACGCAGCTTGCGGTCGCGGCCAGCGTGGCGGTGGAAGACGACGTGGAAAGCTGCGGGCAGGTGGTGGAGCTGTCCAATTGGAAACCTGTGGAGATGGAGGGACTGTTGCCAGAACTGGGAACCGGGAACGCCAGCGCCGCGTTACCGACGTTATCGAGCGTCACCGTCTGCGGGCTGTCGCTGCTTTCTGTCCCCACGTTGCTCTCGGCAAAGCTCAGGCTGGGCGGCGATGCGCGGTTGATCTGCTTCGCCGCGTTGTTGCCGCTGTCGGCGACATAGACGTTGCCGCCGCCGTCCACCGCCACGCCGTAGGGAAGGTCGAAGCCGCCGCCGAGCGTGGCGATCGCGCAAGTGCCGTTGTTGTATTGGGTGGCGGCGCAGCCCGGCGGCATCTCTTTCACCGCGTCGTTGCCCCAATCGGCGACATAGACGTTGCCGCCACCGTCCACCGCAACGCCCGAGGGTTGGCTGAAGCCGCCGCCCAGCGTGGTGATGGTGCAAGTGCCGTTGTTGTAACTATAGGCAGTGCAGCCCGGCGGCATCTCCTTCACCGCGCTGTTACCGGAATCGGCGACAAAGACATTGCCGCCGCCATCCACTGCCACACTGGAGGGGTCTCCGAAGCCGCCGCCCAGCGTGGTGATGGTGCAAGTGCCGTTGTTGAAACTGGAGGCGGTGCAACCCGTTTGCATCTCCTTCACCGCACCGTTGCCCCAATCGGCAACATAGACGTTGCCGCTGCCGTCCACGGTCACGCCTTCAGGGTAGCTGAAGCCGCTGCCCAGCGTGGTCACGCAACTCGAAGATGCGCAGCCCGGCGGCATCTCCTTCACCGCGCCGTTGCCGGAATCGGCGACATAGACATTGCCGCTGCCATCAACCGCAACGCC
>JBEKDE010000172.1:0-6023 GCA_050014515.1 Occallatibacter sp. | reverse complement strand
TGTTCGAGGGACTTATGGCCGCACTGCTTGAAGCGATTACGGTGAAGCGCAAGATGTATTTTGAGTTTGAGAACGCACCCTACTACTGCCTGGACGCGGAGGTGTCGACGCCGACGGCGCGGGGCGGGCAGACGCTGGTGCGGCTGAAGATGCGCAACCTGCTCACGCAGGCGGTCTTCGACAAGACCTTCAAGGCACAGGAGAAGTTCAAAGAGCCCGATCTTGAGACGGTGGAGGCGAGCTATCTCTATAGTGACAGCGAGGGCTCGTACTTCCTGGACCAGGAGACTTTTGACACGCTGCGCTTGACGGGCGCCATGATTGCGAACGCGCTTGAGTACCTGGTGGAGGGCGCAATTGTGAAGCTGAACAAGTTCAACGGCAACCCGATTGGGCTGGAACTGCCGGACAAAGTGGAGCTGGAAGTGACCTACACCGAGGCCGGCGCGCAGGGCGACACCAGCGGCAAAGTGACCAAGCTGGCCCGGCTGGAGACGGGCCTCGAGATCAAGGCGCCGCTGTATATCCAGGAGGGCGAGCGGGTGAAGGTCTATACGGAGACCGGGGAGTTTGCGGGGAGGGCGTAAGCAGTTGACCTGCGGGCAGCCGCTCGCCTTTGCATAGACCAGACGCTCGCCATTGCATGGAGCAGACGCTCGCGGGAAGCTCGCACCGGCTTACTGCTTGCCAGCCATTCCGCTGGCCACCCCACGGACGAAGACCTGTCCCTGCGGACCACGGTGAGCGGAATGGACGGGGCTACAGCAAATCCTGACATGCTGTAACCCGAAACCACAATACTGAAGTTGACGCGACCATCAGGGAGAGGCAACCTTGCACTACGCCCCAAAGGACACACCTTCTCAGGATTTGCTCTGAGCCACCGGTGCATCGCGGTTGCCCTTGGACGGGATGGCGGCGGCTCCAGTAGAATTGTGGACATTCGATCGAGTGTTGCAAAGAACCACTTCGCGCTGCCCGGCGCATGGATCTCCTCACGGCCCTCAAGAGGGATATGACCCGGGATGCTGCTTCAAAATTGAACCCAGGAGTCCTGCCGTTTTGTTGTTGCGTCTCGCACCGTCCAATCGCCACCTCGCTTCTGCCCGTCCTCTATGCGCGCTGGCTGTTTTTGTTGTGCTACTGGCCTCCGGTCCCATGGCCCGCGCGCGCAGCACTGAGCACCGCGGACATCCTCATCTCCGCGCAATGAGCCACATGCTGGCCAACGTCGGCCTGCCCGGCATGGGCATCATTTCAGACGACAACGTGCCTGAGGATGGCCAGAGGTATGAGATCAGGCTCGCGCGCCAGAGCGGCGAGATCATCGACGTCATTTACCGGGTGGGTGATACCTATGTTCCCGCGGCTCTCGACAAACTCAGCCAGTTCCTGCGCGACAGCCACAACGACGAGGTGAAGAGCTACGATCCCCGCACCTTCGACGTGTTGCACACCATGCTGGCCAAGCTGAATCGGCCGGGCAACGTAATTGAGGTCCTTTGCGGCTACCGCACGATCGAAACGAATGAGGCTCTCCGCGAGAGTGGAACCACGAACGCCGCCGAACACTCACAGCATATCGAAGCGAATGCGCTTGATCTGCGGGTTCCAGGCATTCCAGCGGTGCAGTTGCGGGACGCGGCACTTTCACTCGGCGCGGGCGGCGTGGGCTACTACCCCAAAAGCCAATTCATCCACGTAGACACCGGTCCCGTCAGGACCTGGACCTTTGCGCCGCACCGCACCAGGCATACTCGCCGCCACCACCGTGCGTGAGGATGCGATCTCGATCGGCAGACGCAGCGACAGATTAAGGCATACAAGCCGGCAGGGGTTCGCCGATCTGCGTGCATAGCTTGGTTTGACGCCAATGGGTCGAGGCGTTTCCAGCTCCGCACCATTGATCCTTTTTGGGTTCTGACCGTGTTGCCGCCGCTCCGTTTTGCGGTTGTTTTCGGACACCGGTGACTCGGCTCGAACTCCGTCAAAGCGTCTCTCGCTCTCGCCTTATGGTTCAATAAAGGATCAATCCGATCCGTCTCCCTTTCATTGGCCTGCCGAGATTTGCCGGTCGAGCCAACGAATTGGCAGAATGGAAACTTCATGACCACTACGCCGAAACGCCTGGAGCCACGGTGGCCTGCGATGCTCGCTTTGCTTGCGGTGGGCGGCTTGCGCCTGGCGTTGCCGGAATCCCTGTCGATCGGCCCCGATTGGCTGCTGATTACCGTGGTTGGCGTGTTGATGATTCCTTCGGCATGGGCGCGGCAACGGGGACTGGATCACGTCAACAAGATCCTGGGTTACGTATTGACGTCGATTGTGACCGTGGACATGGTCTGGTCACTTGGCCTGCTGGTGGCCGCGTTGCCTTCTCACAAGGAAGCGCCGCAGGATTTATTGCGCTCCGCGGCCGCGCTGTGGATCACGAACATCCTGGTATTCGCGTCGTGGTATTGGCGGCTGGATGCCGGCGGTCCCCATGCCCGCGAATTGCGGGGTGGTCATACGGATGGAGCCTTTCTGTTTCCGCAGATGACGCTGAGCCCGGAGAGAAGCCGGGAAATGCAGGAGCAGGCGTGGAGTCCGGGGTTTGTGGATTACCTGTTTCTCGCTTTCAATACGAGCACGGCATTTTCGCCTACAGATTCTCCGGTGCTGTCGGGGTGGGCGAAGGTTCTGATGATGATCCAGGCGCTGATCTCGTTCGCCACCGTGGCGCTGCTGGCGGCGCGGGCTGTGAACATCCTTTAGCGGCGGCTAGGGCGACAGCAAATCATCTATTCCATCTCGAAACGATTCGCAGTTCCCGCGCGCCTGTGTGCCGAGCGGTTCCTTATGTGAGGGCGACCTTGGGCCGCGGAGCAAACTTCCGCCGATAATGCGCGGTGGTTGCGACAATGGCGGGAATGCCGATCGAGATGGGCACGATCCACAACCACCAGGCGCCGTGCAGCAGAGGGCCGATCGTGACCAGCGTGAAAGCAGTCCAGGCGGCGATGTAGCTGCCGATCATGCCTTGCAGATGCGCGTACCACCAGAACATTTTCTCCTGTGGCGGATTCAAGAAGCGAGCCATCGATCTGCCGGAGATGCGCATTCCCACGGCGCCGAAGACAATGGCCGGGATGCGCAGGTTCTGCACCAGTTCGGGCCGGAAGGCTCCGATTGCGGCGAGCGCCAGGCTGGCCGCGAAGCAGAAGATGGCGGCGGCCCAATCGAGCGCACGGACGACCGGAGCGCCTTTCCAGGCTTCCTTCTGTCCGAGCACGCGGTAGGCTGCGAAGGCCGCATAAAAGCTGAAGATGGCCACCAGAGCCAGAAAGAGGATGGGCCGGTACGCGGCCATGATCAGGGCCGTAAAGGCGACAACGGTCATGCACCAAAAGTAGATTCTGCCCCACATGCGGTGCGCCTTGCCACCCTTGGCCGTGATCAGCGCAAGAGGAGCGAGGACAAAGGCTCCGCCGCCGGCAGTGATGTGAACTGCCAGAAAAGCGCGCATCCACCATGGATCGTGCATCTGTGACCTCCGGAAGGCCCGCAATCACCGCGACCGTATTTGTCTTTACGCGATCCCTGGTCTTGTTGTTCCGGGCAAAATTCCGCAGGTCTATTCGACCGGTTCCAGATGCGCGGTGAAGTGGCGGAGGAATGGGGCTTGGTACGTGAGACGCAGCCCTTTGATTTTGTCGCGGCGAGCGTGAACTCTGAGGATGATCTCGACCACATAATCGATGTGGCTCTGGGTATAAGTGCGGCGGG
Source organism: Occallatibacter sp. (assembly GCA_050014515.1). GTDB lineage: Bacteria > Acidobacteriota > Terriglobia > Terriglobales > Acidobacteriaceae > Telmatobacter. The sequence continues at coordinate 2,255 of JBEKDE010000172.1, read as the reverse complement.
GGATTGCGAGGCGAACAAGTTCCATTTTGGCGGCGGCGGCGAACATCAGGCTGCCTATTTCTACTGAGCGTATGCCGCCTTCTAAATAGAGTTCTGCGGCGAGGGCTACGCCCGGGAACTGCTCCTGGGGAACGTGCGGAAGGAACGCCTTGGCGTCGATGTAGATGGCGTGTCCGCCGGGCGGTTGGACGATAGGCACGCCGGCTTCGGCGATGTGGTTGCCGAGGTAGGCCGTGGAGGCGATGCGGTAGCGCAGGTAGTCCTCGTCAAGCGACTCTTGGAGGCCGATAGCGACGGCTTCCAGGTCGCGTCCGGCGAGGCCGCCGTAGGTTGGATAGCCCTCGGTCAGGATGAGCAGGTCTTTTTCCTGGCGGGCAAGGATGTCGTCGTTGGTGCAGAGGAAGCCGCCGATGTTGGCCATGCCGTCTTTCTTTGCGGACATGGTGCAGCCGTCGCCGAGCGCAAACATCTCCTGGGCTATTTCCTTCGGGGTTTTGTTCCCGTACCCAGGCTCACGCTCCCGGATGAACCAGGCGTTTTCGGCGAAGCGGCAGGCGTCAAAGTAGAGCGGGATGTTATGGCGCTTGCAGACGGCAGCGACGGCTTTGGCGTTTTCCATCGAGACAGGCTGGCCGCCGCCGCTGTTGTTGGTGACGGTGAGCATGACCAGCGGAACGCGCTCGCGGCCCACGCGGGTGATCAATTCATCGAGCGCGGCAACGTCCATGTTGCCTTTGAAGGGCAGGATGGTTTCAGGGCTGCGGGCTTCGGGGTAGACGAGGTCGACGGCTTCGGCGCCCACGAACTCGACGTTGGCGCGGGTGGTGTCAAAGTGCGTGTTGTTGGGGACGATGTCACCCTTCTTGCACATGACATTGAAGAGAATGCGCTCGGCAGCGCGACCCTGGTGGGTGGGGATGACGTGGGTGTAGCCGGTGATGTCGTGGACGGAGCGCTGGAAGTGGTGGAAGCTCTTGCTGCCTGCATAGCTCTCGTCGCCTTCCATGATGCCGGCCCACTGATGGGTGGACATGGCGCCGGTGCCGGAGTCGGTAAGCAGATCGATGAGGACGTCGTCGGCCTCGAGGAGGAAGAGGTTGTAATGCGCGGCGCGGAGAAGTTTTTCACGCTGGGCGCGGGTGGTCCAGCGGATAGGCTCAACGCTCTTGATGCGGAAGGGCTCGATGATGGTTTTGGTGGACATGAAAGCTCCTGCTGGGGCGGCGAAGGACAAACGCAGGCCTTCGACTTCGCTCGGCTGATTCGAGCAATGGGTAATCTACTCCACGGTGACCGATTTGGCCAGGTTGCGAGGCTGATCCACATCGCAGCCGCGGCGGACGGCGATGTAATACGCCAGCAACTGCAGCGGCACAATCTCGATGAGCGGCGATAAGACCTCAATGGTTGGCGGGATGTGGATGACGTGCTCCACCAGGCCGCCGATGGTGGTGTCGCCCTCGGTCGCCACGGCGATAACGCGACCAGCGCGTGCGGTTACTTCCTGAATGTTCGAAAGCGTTTTTTCATAACGAAGCTTTGAGGCGGGGTCTGCTTCGTCGCGCGTAACCAACACGACGACCGGCAGAGTCTCGTCAATCAGGGCGTTCGGCCCGTGCTTCATTTCGCCCGCCGGATAGCCTTCAGCGTGAATGTAGGAGATTTCCTTGAGCTTCAGCGCGCCCTCAAGCGCGATGGGAAAGTGAATGCCGCGGCCGAGGTAAAGGAAGTCGCGAACATTGGAAAAGCTGGCGGCGAGTTGCTCGCATTGCGCCGAACGGCTACGCAGAATCTCCTCAATTTTCCCAGGTATTTTAGCGAGTTCCCCGATCAGTGCGACGGAACGCTCAGGGTCGATGCGCCCGCGAAGCTGCCCCAGCTTAAGAGCAAGCAGGAACAGTGCCGTTAGCTGCGCGGTAAAGGCCTTGGTGGAGGCAACGCCAATCTCCGGACCTGCGTGAGTATAGATAGCGCCATGCGCTTCGCGGGCCACCATGGCGTCCACCACGTTGCAAATGGCCACGGTTTTGGACCCGAGGGCGATCATTTCGCGCTGTGCGGCCAGGGTGTCTGCTGTCTCGCCGGACTGGGTAATGAGCAGGCCCAGGGCGTTGCGGTCGGGGATAGGATTGCGATAGCGGTATTCGCTGGCGTAATCGACATCGACCGGCATGCGCGCGAGCCGCTCGATCATGTATTTGCCGGCCAGCGCTGCGTGCCAGCTTGTTCCGCAAGCCGCGATATTGATGCTGGAG
>JBEKDE010000171.1:0-6112 GCA_050014515.1 Occallatibacter sp. | reverse complement strand
GGTCCCAATCCCTACTTCCCCGTCCCCTCCGTGATCGTCACAATCCTATCCACGCCCGGCACGGTGAATTGCTCCACCTTCCCGCTCGGCCAATGGACTTCAATTGCATCCACCGTCGTTGCCTGTCCCAACCCGAAGTGCGGCCGCGGATCGTTGCTGGAGAGATAGCTCCCTCCGCTCAGCACATCCTCGCGCTGCTTCATCCCGTCTGCTGTCAGATACACCGTAGCGCCCACCGCGTCGCGAGGGCTCTTCGGGCCGCCCACCAGCTTCAACTCCAGCCAGTGATTCTTGTCAGGCGAAACATTCCTCAGCAATACAGGGTGCCCGTCCATTACATTGATCACCGCGTCCAGCTTGCCGTCGTTGAACAGGTCGCCCACCGCCATGCCGCGCCCGGCAATCACATCCGCCAGCCCCGAGCCCTCCACCGCGGGCACATTCTCAAACCGTTTGCCCTCGATATTGTGAAACAGCATGGGCCGCTCCGCCCAACTGGTGCCCCAGTTGTACTTGTCCGCTTCCGGATACACGTGGCCGTCTGCCATCAGCAGGTCCTTCCAGCCGTCGTTGTCGTAGTCCAGAAACGCATCGCCCCAGCTGAGGAAGGGAACTGTGATTTCGCCAAGCCCCACGTGGTAGCTGATGTCGGTAAAGTTGGCGTCGCCCTCGTTATGATAGAGCGGCTTGTAATCGTCTGAGAACGTGGTGTTGAAGACGTCGAGCTTGCCGTTGTTCTCGTAATCGCCCACTGCTATGCCCATCGAAGCAGTCTCGCGTCCCGCTTCATTCAGCGCGTAGCCCGACGCGTAACTCACATCCTCAAACGTCCCGTCGCCCTTGTTCAGATAGAGATAATTGGGAGTGGAATCGTTGCCCACCAGCAGGTCCGGCTTGCCGTCGTTGTTGATGTCCACAAACAGCGCGCCCAGCCCGTAATAGCCCGCCTTATCCGCGACGCCGGCTTTCTCGCTCACATCCGTAAAGGTCCCGTCGCCGTTATTGTGAAATAAATGATCAGGCTCGCCCTTCAGGCCCCTCGGACCGCACGCAACGCTTTCGCCGCGAAAAGTACAGAACGCGTTGTTCCCGCCGGTTTCCTTGCTGTCCGGCAGATTGTTCCAGTCCCAGTGAACGTAGCCCGCCACAAACAGATCCAGCCGCCCGTCGCCGTCGTAGTCGCCCCACGTCGCGCTGCTCGACCAGTTGCCCAGGGCCACGCCGGCCTTTTCGGCTACGTCGGTAAACGTGCCGTCGTGATTGTTGTGATAAAGCCGGTTCTTGCCCACGTTCGAAACGTAGATATCCGGCCAGCCGTCGTTGTCAAAATCGGCAATGGCCACGCCCGTACCCCAGCGGTCGTTGGTCACGCCGGCCTTGGCTGCCACGTCGGTAAACGTCCCGTCATGGTTGTTGCGGAACAGTGCGGCGTGCGGAGGCGTCACCTTGCCGGTCATCGCGTCCACGGTTGACCCGTTGACGACGTAGATCGACAGCCAGCCGGAGTTGTCGTAGTCGATCAGGCCCACGCCAGAGCCCTTGGTCTCGACCAGGTAGCTCTTGGCCGGCGTTCCCATTTTGTGGGTCCAGTGCGTCAGGCCGGCCTTCTCGCTGACATCCTCAAAGATCACCGGCCCGCTCTTTACGAAGCCGCCTTCGGTGATGGGCCGATGCTGCGCGTCAAGCTGCAGCGGATGGCCACCGTTCGTGGCTCCGGTCTGCTCGCCGCTGGCGGCAGGAGCCTGTGCGCCCTCGCCGGGCTTTTGCTGCCCTGACGGAGGAGCACCGGGATCTGTTGTTTGCGCTGAGACAAACGCGGGAATCCCCGCGGCCAGCAATCCAAGGAAAGTGGTCGTACGCAGTGCCTGCAACATAGGCAGCCAGTATACGTTCCGGCATAGGCGCAAGTATCGTCCGAAAGGTGGAGGGCTCACCCCATCCGCGGGGTTCCGAAATGGGTGCCGGCGCAGGTTGGTTTCAGCTACCTCGTCCTGAGCTGCGCAATCGCCGGAACCACAATAGATGCTCGCTCGTGTCTTCCGGGCACCGCGGCTGCCAATTCCTGAACCACCGCGCCAGACAGAACCTCCATCATGGCCTGTTGCGCCTGAACCCACACAGGGTGCGCAGGGCACCACTTCGACCGCCCGCAGGTCCGCTTCGAGATCAGGCAGACATTCAGAAACAGCGGCCCGTCGATCGCCTCAATCACCTCGCGCATCGACGCCTGCCTGCCTCTGGCCAAAATCGCGAACCCTCCCGACTGTCCCCGCTGCGAGGTAATCAACCCAGCCCGCGACAAGGCCTGCAGCACCTTCGACAGAAAGCTCTCCGGAGCCGCCGTGGCCGCCGCCAGTGCAGGCAGCAGCGCGCGCTCCGCCGGAGGCAATTTCGCGAGATGAATCATCACCCGCATCGCGTAATCGGCTGCCCGGGTCAGTTGCATCGATGAGTTGGTCTTCTTCATGGAGAATTTCTAACGCAAAAAAGCGAAAGCTCGACCGCAGAGTAGCCGATAAAGTCACCAACATTTGTGCGTTCCATCACAGACCGTAAATCGCCAGGGACGATAACTTTTGGTTTCAGATCGAATTTGGAGAGAAACAGTCCAAAATGTCGCGAAAATGTCCAGCATTTCCCGTTGCACATCAAGTTTGACCGGCTGAGTGAAAGGAATTCCTAGAGCGTCATGCAAACTTTTCCCGCTCCGACTTTTCCTGCAGTAGACCCAATTCCATTGCCGGCGCCGATATGGCTCATCAAGCTGCTCCATATCGTTACCCTGGCACTGCACTTTGTTGCCGTGGAAATGCTGCTAGGCGGGCTGCTTCTGGCCGTCCTGTTCAGCCTTTTCCGCAGCTCGCCGCAATCGCTGGTTACCGCGCGGGCGCTGGCCCGGCGCATGACCGTCGTCATGACCTACGTCATCAACCTGGGTGTTCCGCCGCTCTTGTTTGCGCAGGTCCTCTATGGCCGCGCCCTTTACACATCGAGCGTCCTCATCGGCCTCTACTGGATCTCCATCATCGGCATCCTCACCTTGACCTACTGGCTGCTCTATCAGTTCACGGCGCGGCTTGAGGCCGGCAAGTCCGCCTGGTATATCGGCCTCGGTGCATGGGTCCTGGCCGGATTCATCGCGCGTCTGCTCTCCACCAACATGACCCTGATGCTTCGGCCTGAAGTCTGGCGCGACATGTACGCCGCCTCCGGCGCCGGCGCCTACTTGCCTGCTGGCGATCCGACCCTTGAACCGCGCTGGCTACTCATGCTTGCCGGCGGCTTCTTCATCGGCGGACTGTGGCTCATCTATCTTGCCGGCCGCAGCACATTCACCGCGGACGAGAAGAGTTTCATCACCGGCGTCGGCGGCAAGGTTGCCGCAGGCTTCGGAATTGTGTACCTGGCCGCCGGGTTCTGGGCTGTCAGCGTGCAGCCGGAAGCCGTCAAGATCGGCCTGGGAACGCATCCTCTTTACAAATGGTTCGGCTACGCAGGCTATGGATGGATCGCACTGGTCGCCATCGCCATCCTGCTCGCCGCCTATGCCGGATTCGCCAAAGTTTCTGCCGGCCTGGCAGGGATATTGGCATGGGCTGCGGTCCTGGTGGCAGTGCTCACCGAGATCATGTTCACCGTGTACCGCGATGCCGTGCGCGACCTGACCCTGCTCAGCAAGGGCTATGACGTGTGGGATCGCGCCGTCGCCACCAACTGGTGGGTCGTCGGCTTGTTCCTGGTCCTGTTTGTTGCAGGCCTGGGCGTCGTTGGCTGGCTCGTGTCCGTCGTGGCGCGCGCAAAGAAGGTTATGGAGGCCGCTTCAATATGAGCGATCACTTCGTTGTCGGCGGAGCAGCCGCCGTTATCCCCGATGCAACACACCTGAAGCCCGTCGGGTCCAACGAGAATTTGGAGCCGGGCGAGCAGTCCACGCGGCGCTTCTTCCTTGCGGCGGCCGGCGCAGCCGGGCTGCTGTACACCGCGGCTCTTGCCTATCCTATCTACCGTTACCTGGCTTCGCCTGAGGAGATGGCGCTCTCTGCGACAGCTGTCACCGAGGTCACCCTCAAGGACGCGCAGAAGCTTCCGCTCGGCTCCGTGCTCATGTTCAAGTTCGGCACCTCGCCGGCCATGCTCATTCATCATGCCGACGGCCGCTGGGTTTCTCTCACCGCCGTCTGCACGCACCTGGGCTGCACGGTGCAATACGAGCCGCAGGCCGACCGCATTCACTGCGCCTGCCACGGCGGCGTCTACAACGCTTACACCGGCGCCAACGTCAGCGGCCCTCCGCCCAAGCCGCTCAAGCTCTTCAAGGTAGCCGTCAGTGACGCCGGCGTCCAGGTCTCCCGCACCTGACAAGTTTCAGTTGTTCACTTTTTCACTCGTTCACTTCTTCACTGTCTTCGAGGATTCAAGGCATGACTTCAAAATCCGCTTCAATCTACGACTGGGTCGACGAGCGTCTGGGCCTTTCTGAACTGGCCGCCTTCGCGCGCCACAAGACTGTCCCCGTCAACGCCCAGTCCTTCTGGTATTACTGGGGCGGCATCTCGCTGTTCCTCTTCCTCGTCCAGTGCTTCACCGGCGTGCTGCTGCTGGTCTACTACCGCCCCGGCGCCGAGGCATACGAGTCGGTCCGGCAGATCACGTTCGTCATGCACTTCGGCTGGCTCATCCGCTCCGCGCATGCCTGGGCCGCCAACCTCTTCATCTTCGCCATCCTGGTCCACATGTTCTCGGTCTTCTTCATGAAGGCGTATCGCAAGCCGCGCGAATTCGGCTGGCTGAGCGGCATGGCCCTGCTGGGAATCGCCTCAGTCTTCGGGTTCTCCGGCTACCTGTTGCCCATGGACGAGCTCAGCTACTTCGCCACCAAGGTCGGCCTCGAAATCCCCTCGGCGATTCCGTGGATCGGCCCGGCCATCGCGAACATGCTGCGCGGCGGCCCTGAAGTGGGTGAATTCACCGTGCAGCGCTTTTTCGCGCTTCACGTCGTTGTGCTGCCCGCCATATTCCTGCCGCTGCTCGGCTTTCATTTGTGGTTAGTCCAGCGTCACGGCAACGCGGTTCCTCCAAGTGAAGAAGCAAAGCCGGTCTCCGAGCGCAAGAGCATCCCCTTCATGCCCAACTTCCTGCGCAAAGACCTGGCCATGTGGCTCATCTCTCTCAACGTTCTCGCGCTGCTCGCATCGGTGTTCCCGTGGACCCTCGGACATCCAGCCGATTCGCTGGTTCCCGCGCCTCCCGGCATTCATCCCGAGTGGTACTTCATGAGTCCCTTCGAGATGCTCAAGCTGCTCGGCAACGTTCTTCCCGGCGAGTCCGGTGAAATCGCCGGCCTGCTTCTGTTCACTCTCGGCATCGCGCTCTGGATTCTCATCCCCTTTTACGACTTGAAGAAGGAAACGGGCCAGCGCGCCCGCGCCGCACATTACTTTGGCCTGCTGGCAGTGTTTGCCCTGCTGGCCACAACGGTTATCGGTTACTGGACGATTCGGTAAAGCAGTGAGCAGTGAACAGTGGATAGTGGGTGATGCGATGACGAATGCGAGCGCACTGCGGGTGAAGTCGTTTCGCGATTTGCATGTATGGCAACGGTCGATGGAAATGACCGTCGCCATCTATCGCCTTACCCAGGGCTTTCCGCGCGATGAGATGTTCGGGCTTACGAGCCAATTACGGCGTGCTGCCGTTTCGATTCCAAGCAACATTGCAGAGGGACAGGCAAGGCTGAACACGCGCGAATTCAGGCAGTTTTTAGGCATCGCGCGCGGATCGAATTGCGAATTGCAAACCCAATTGGAATTCTGTCGCTCATTGGGGCTGGGAGATCCCGGTCTTCTCGAACATGCCGAGAGTCTCTCGCACGAGATCGGCAAGATGATTTTCACGATTTTAGGAAAGTTGAGGACCTGAGCTGCGGGCTGCGGACCACTGTCCACTGCTCACTGTTCACTGTCCACTGGAGTTGAAATGAACTATCCATTTTGGGACATCCCCTTTCTCGGTTCTGGCTGGGTGATCGGTCTTATCGCCATCTTCCACGTCATGATCTCGCAGTTCGCAGTCGGCGGGGGTCTTTACCTCCCCATGGCCGAGCGCAAAGCCA
>JBEKDE010000170.1:0-6143 GCA_050014515.1 Occallatibacter sp. | reverse complement strand
TCGATTTTGTATTCGTAGACCTCGCCTGGCGTGATGGGCTTGGGCGCGCCCTTGGTGTCTTCGCGATAACGTGCGCGGAGGATGCCTTCGGTCAGGTTGATCGCGGTGCCGTCCGGAGCAACGTCGACAAGTTTGCCGGTGAAGTCCGTGTCCGCGGCCGAGGTGCTGGCGTAAAGATCAAGCGTGACCGGGCCGGTGACTTCCAGGTCGTGAGGCAGCGGCTCGGTGGAATAGACGAGCACATCCGGGCGCGCTTCGACTTTCTGTTGATCGCGAGGGCCGGCTGCAAGGTGTCCGCTGTCGCAGCAAAGCGGGCCGCCCGTGGTGGGAACGGGATTCGCCGGGTCGTAGACGTAGGTGTCGCTGGGGGTGCCGCTCGCCCGCTTCATCACGCCCGGTTCAAGCAGGAAACCGCTGCCGGCGGCGCCGTTCGCCTTTCCATTCGACCCGAGCAGATACCGCGTCTCCTTGGCCCGCTTCAGCGGCCACTCACCCTCGTCCCGCCACTCGTCCGCGCCTATCACAAAAATCCTCACCGGCTTCGACGCATCGGCAAACTGGTTCTGCTTGCCAAGGAAGAGATAGTCGTACCAATCCAGCGTGACGTTGTCCTCGTCGTATCCCTCAACCGCCGGCCCAAAGTCCACGATGCCGATCTTTCTCCCACCTCCTGAATGTCCGCCAATGCCGACCACCAGCCGCTGTCCTGCGCGCGCCGTCTCGTTTCCCGCGTGCTCCTTCATCCCCAGGTAGTTCCTGATCGAGCCGCCCTGAAAAATGTCGTACCAGGCCGTAATGGTAAGCGCCGGAACCTGGATGTTCTGGAAGTTCTCCTCGATCGACCACTGCTTCCAGTAATCGTCATACTGAGGATGCGCAAGCCAGTCGATGAAGTAGGGCGCCAGCGCGTGCGTCAAATCCGCCCCATCGCGCGGAGCGCGGAGGTTGAACACCGGAAACTGGGTCAGCGGCAGCACCGTGCTGCCCACCAGCGCATTGGTGTCCTGCTTGACCGCGCGATCCAGCGTGTTCTGCGCCAGGCCGGCCGACCACGACTCGTTGAACCACTGTTCGAATGCGCCTCCCTGGTAGGTCCAGTTCTCGTGGTAGTTGCTGGCCGTCACCACCGGGCAGATTCCCGCCAGGTGCGGAGGATGCGCGATGGCCGCCAGCATCTGCGTAGCGCCCACGTACGAGCCCCCAAACATCCCCACCTTGCCGTTGGAGCCGGGCAGCGCCGCAGCCCACTCCACCGCGTCATAGCCGTCCTCGGACTCGTGCTTGAATACGTACCACTCGCCCTCTGAAGTGAACCGCCCGCGCACATCCTGGATGACCACAATGTAGCCCCGCGCGGCAGCCCTGCGGCCAAAATAGGCGGTGCTGTCCTTGTTATAGGGCGTCCGCTGCAGCAGTACCGGGTATTTGCCCTCCGCGGCCGGCCGGTAGATATCGGCATGCAGGGTCACGCCGTCGCGCGTCTTCATGGCAACGTTCTTCTCTTCCTTGATCGGTGCGGGGATCTGCGCCGGCGGCGCGGCAGCCGTCTGGCCCAGCGTTGCGACGGGTGTCAACAGGCAGGCAACAGTGAGCAGGCAAAAAGTATTCCTGATAGGGGACATGCGATCTCCTCGGCGGCAAACGCCGAATTCATTGTAGGGCGCGCCCCGCGGTGTATGGTTACTGACGGGAAGAAAATCCGGGTTCGGGGTGCTGTCATGGGGGCATTGAATCGGAGAAGTTTTCTAAGAGCGGCAGGCGCGACAACCACCGCCGCATTGCTCGGGCCGCGCCTGCATGCGCTGTCCGCAATTGAAGATGCGGCCGCCCGGCCAATCGCGGCCAATGACCACATCCAGATCGCGCTCATCGGCGCAGGCGGTCAGGGCCAGGGCGATACCAAAACTGCGATCAAGGTTCCCGGCGTCAAGCTCGTCGCTGTCGCCGATTGCTACAACGGACGCCTGGTTCACTCGAAGGAGATGTGGGGCGACGACATCTTCACCACCCGCGACTACCGCGAAATCCTCGCTCGCACCGATGTCGACGCGGTCATCATCGGTACGCCCGACCACTGGCACAAGCAGGCCAGCGTGGACGCAATGAAGGCCGGCAAGGACGTCTATTGCGAGAAGCCCATGATCCATCTCTACTCCGATGGTCCGGAGATGATTGAGGCCGCGAGCGCCAACTCCCGCATCCTTCAAGTGGGAAGCCAGCGCGTCAGTTCTGTCATCTACGCCAAGGCGAAAGAACTGCTGGCCGCCGGCGCCATCGGCAAGCTCAACATGGTCACCGCGCGCTGGGACCGCAATTCGTCGATGGGCGCGTGGAACTACACCGTGCCCTTCGACGCCTCGCCCGAAACCTGCGACTGGCCGCGCTTCCTCGGCACCGCGCCTAAAATTCCCTTCAGCGCCGAGCAGTTTTTCCAGTGGCGCAAGTGGAAGGCCTACGGCAGCGGCGTGGCCGGCGACCTGTTTGTCCATCTCTTCAGCGGCACCCACTTCATTACCGGCTCGCACGGGCCCACGCGCGGCATGGCCACCGGCGGTCTCCGCTTCTGGAACGATGGCCGCGACGTCCCCGATGTGATGCTCGGCCTCTTCGATTACAACGAGGGATTCAACCTGAGCCTGCGCGTGAATTTTGTCGATGGTGGCGAAGAGAGCGAAGGCCTCATCTTCACCGGCTCCGAGGGCACCATGGAGATCGAAGGCAACTCCGTCAGCGTGAACCGCGTCCCGCGCGAGAAGGACCCCGGCCTCGTGATCAGCACCTTCGCTGAGGCTATGCAGAAACAGCTCATCGCGGAACACGCGAAGCAGTATCCGCCCGTCCATCCCGAGGGCGCACCGCCGGTAGGCTCCGAGAGGTTTGTCGCGCCTGATGGCTACAGTGACAGCTACGACCACTTCAAAAACTTCTTCGCTTCGGTGCGCTCGCGTCAGCCCGTGGTCGAAGATGCGGTCTTCGGCTTCCGCGCAGCCGGAGCGGCCCTGCTCAGCAATCTCAGCATCGATCGCGGATCGATTGTGAAGTGGGATCCAGAGGCGATGAAGCTGCTTTAAAGCGGTTCTCCAATGCACGTCGAGTCGCAAACTGAGTGCTCAGTGGCTTTTCTTGAACAAGAAGGCCGCTGAGCTTCAATTGACTCGCTCGACGGCGACGGGAGGGCCGATCCAGCATGCGTCTACAGGCGCACTTCAAAGTGAGATGTGGGCTCCAGAATCGTTCAAAGCAGGCGGTTTTTCACGACAAAAAGTGACAATAAACAGGAGTTCAAGGTGCAAAAGGCGGAGTTCGAAGCACCGCTGCTACGCATTCATGCGTACGGGCGGAGCTGGAATCTGTGACAACCTTCCCGCGGCTCGGGTCTTCTTAGGCATTCCAGGCACATTCGCGACCGCGGACCCTAAGGCGTTTTTGGGGACCGATCGGAAGGAGCCGCATTGCAGGTTTTCAAGATGTTCTGGATGAGCGCGTTGACAGTTCGGCGCCACCTGGCTTGCATCCCTAACGAGCTCAAGGATCCGGAGCTAGGGTACTAGATCCACGGGTGAGAACTCGCCCCCGCCTGCACAGACCCACCGCATTTCGCTTGTAAATAACTAGAATCCAAGAGCTTTCACGTATTGCGCGGCTTTATCGAGCAAGTACTTCTTGATGTGTGCCTCTGCGAGGGTGTTTTGTCCGCCCTCAAGCTCACCTTTTATGCCCGAGTCTGTTGAACGCCAAGTGGGCTCTAAGCAAATATAGTCGTCCGATTGTAAACGGATGCTAATGTCTGGCTTCAATTCACAATTAGGGAGGGATTTCTTTTCAGTAGCCACAACAGTGTTTGGAGAGTCTTCATCGAGGCAAGATTTAAGGAGTAAACCCAGGGCCTTGTTAAGTTGCTTATCCCCCTTGGAAGCCATTGTTTGAACGCGTCGGTACTCGTTGGAAGTCTCATCGGAATCGCGGTTCATCCCAGAATACGGGGTTGATTCGACCCCTAGCTCAGAGGGTAGTGGGTCAGTTTGGATTTCCACAGGCTAGATTTGGCATCCCGATTCGTGAAATCATGTTTCCATGACCATCGGCAAGGGCAAACGTCCGCGCGATCCGAACCAGCTTGCCAAGTGGATTGTAGAGCAGTCCACGGCTGAGCAGGTTCCTGAGACGCCGGTACAGGTGCCATCGGACCTATCGGCGTACATGTCGGCAATGGGGCGTAGAGGCGGTATGGTGGGTGGGAAGCGCCGTTTAGTGACCATGACGCCAGATGCGCGGAAGAAAGCGGCAGCGAAGGCTGCTCAGGCACGGTGGGGGAAGAAGAACGGATGAATGTTTGGAAATACCACGTCGAGATAATCCCGCTGGATTTTGGCCAACAAGGGGCATGAAGTATTAAGGATTCTCCCTATGGTCAAACCAAACTCATAGAAAAACTGAATGACTTTGGCAGGTGGGGTTGGGAGTTGATCTCTATTTTCCCAGTCACGTCAGAGAGCGGAGCGCCATTGTTTCCACCCAAACTATACGCAATTTTCAGGCAGGATGATCCAGAAACGAGAGTCGGAGTTATTTCTCTTCCTTAGAGGCTCCGAGCAGCCTCAGCGCAAGGCCACACAACGCAAGAGAGTAGCGGGAAAATAGGGTTACTTCCTAGTCTCTGTGCTCTCAATCGCATTGTTATTAGGCGATACGTCAACGTTGTACCATCCGCTCGCCAGTCGATAGGAAGTTGTTTCCGTGAATGGCTCGCAACCTGCTCTTGGGGCGGGAATATCAGAGGTCGTGACTGTACCGCTTGCGAATACTATCGACAGGACGTGTTTCTGGCAACTATCTGGGTCCGGTTTAAATTTCGGGAATGGCCCGTATTCGGCAACTAGGCTATTACGATCCCACGACTTAATCGTCCACAGGGTTTCCTCTGGCCCTTTTGCAGTAATAATGTTGCCGACTACAACAAAACGAATCTCTATCTCGGTACAATTCTGTTCCCCTTTGTTGCATGTGATGCGTGTCTGCTCAGGAAACACCAAGCCGTGCGTTGAATCGTCAGGCTCAGGAATCCAAATACCGTCAGCCATCAGCGAACCATCGGGAAAGACGGTAAGGGGAGGAATACCGATCTCGTCTCTCTTGAGTCGGTCGCTGTGCATTGCTTTAGCGGCGGATTGCTCCTCTTTAGGTTTGGGAGCGGCAAAGTGACAACCGGAAATTAAGAGCAACGCAAGCGTGAAGATGGGATGAAATCGCTTAGGCATGGGCAGTTTTCTCCCTGATTCGGAAGTATAATCAATTCAAATGAAAAGCCGCGCATCCCGGCGCGGCCCTTCGGTGTGGCGAATCTCTATAGCGACATCATCGCATGAGGTTTGCCTAAAATGCAAATTACACTCTTGTCCAACGCAAGATGAGCCTGAGCGTGGGATTTGATTCCAACGCAAGATGAGCCTGAAGGAGATTGAGCGGGCAAGCTGAAGGTGGATGATCAGCGTGCTTGGTGCAGAGAAGTTGAGTTTGGTTGAGATCGAGGCATTTCTTGCCGCATCCGACAGCGTGCGGTTTGTTGGTTCAAGCCGTGAGGAACTTTACAAGTGGGTGGAGCGGCTGCTCTGCCATCACGAGTATGTGCTTCAGAAGCGGCGGGCGAAGGGGCTTTTACGGGGCTACGTCGAGTGCATGACCGGGTTCAGCCGGGCGCAGTCCACGCGGCTGATAGGGAGCTATGTCAAGGCCGGGCGGATCGTGCCCAAGCCCTCGCTCCGGCCTCGTTTCCAGCGCCGTTACACCCCGGCCGACGTGGAGTTGCTGGCCTCGGTTGACCGGGCCCACGAGCAGCTCAGCGGCCCGGCCACGCGGCACATCCTCAAGCGCGAGTTCGAGGTCTACGGCAAGTCGGAGTTCGAGCGGCTGGCCAAGCTCTCCAACGGCCATCTCTACAACCTGCGCCAGAGCCCCTGCTACGGCCTGCGCCACTACGAAAAGACGCGCCCCACGGCGGTTCAGATCGGCGAACGCAAGAAGCCAGTACCCAACGCTCAACCCGGCTTTCTGCGTATCGATACCGTGCATCAGGGTGACTCGCCGGAGGGCAAGGGAATCTACCACATCAACGCCGTCGACGAGGTGACGCAGTGGGAAGTGGT
>JBEKDE010000169.1:0-6208 GCA_050014515.1 Occallatibacter sp. | reverse complement strand
CCAGTACCCAACGCTCAACCCGGCTTTCTGCGTATCGATACCGTGCATCAGGGTGACTCGCCGGAGGGCAAGGGAATCTACCACATCAACGCCGTCGACGAGGTGACGCAGTGGGAAGTGGTACTGGCAACTCCCCGCATTTCAGAGGCTTGGCTGATGCCTTTGCTGAAAAACATCCTGGAGCAGTTCCCCTTTCGGATCCTCAACTTCCACTCCGACAACGGCTCGGAATTCATCAACAAGACCGTCGCCGAACTGCTCGGAAAACTGCTCATCGAACAGACCAAAAGCCGGCCCCGCAGAAGCGGCGACAACGGCCTGGTGGAAACCAAGAACGCCGCCATCGTGCGCAAGCACATCGGCTGGGGACACATAGCGCCGGCCCACACCGCGCCCATCAACCAGTTCTATACAGGCTTCCTCAACCCCTACGTCAACTACCACCGCCCCTCGGCCCAGGCCGAAATCAAGATCGACGACAAGGGCCGGAAACGCCGCCTTTACAAGCTGTGGCAAACACCCTTCGAGAAGCTGCTCTCGCTCAGGCAACCGCAGCAGTTTCTGCGCCCCGGGCTCAGCATCAACGCGCTCAAACGGGTGGCCGCTTCCATCAGCGATACCGACGCCGCAATACGCATGCAACAGGCCAAAAACAACATGTTCGAGCAGATAATAAGGTCGGCATGAACCTCGGGCAGCAGTGGAATCGGACCGTGGAAATGACGGTTTATGGAAAGCCCGGAAAACGATAATGCTGTTTTCCAACCTTTCCACAAACCTTGGAAATCGATAAAACCGATTCCCACATTCCCACCGCCGCGACAACTGCGAGACATATATGAAAACATCCCGAAAAGGAGCCACCCCGAAGCTGCCCGCATCAACCTGACCCTTCAGGCTCACTCTTGGATTGGAAAAGACTCTTTGTTTAGGTTTTTGACCTATTTTCAGGGCAAAAAAGGGAGTAAAGAGTGCGCACCGGGCAGGAGTGCGAAGTCGTCAATTCTCGAGGAAAGGTCCAGTTGGCAGCGAACGCTCCAGTTGAGCCTATTGTGGTTTCGCTGTAGTGTGCAGTTCGTCGAGCCAGTCCTGCATGTGGCCGAGGGCGCGCAGAAGGCCAAGGCGGGCCTTGGCGAGGCCGAGCGCGGCCTCCTGGGCGTCCTGGTACTTCTGGCGCTCGTCAATGCGGGCCTGCTGCTCGGCTTTGGGGGTTATCGGGGGCGGGGCATTGGGGCCGGATGCGCCGCTTCCGAATTGGAGCTGGGTGATGACGGCTTTGAGCTGGGCATCGGCGATCTGCTGCTTGAGGCTGGCGACGTCTTCCATGGCTGCCAGTTCGCGGAGGTTGGCGGTCAGCGTGGCGACCTGGACATCGTTTTGGCGCTGAGCCTGCTCGGCTTCGACCGTGGCGCGCAGGGCGTCGGCGGCAGTTTGCTTGGCCTTGGCGCGCAGGACAAAGTCAAAAAAAGGAATATTGATCTGGAGGCCGAAACTGACGTTGTTCGGGGTGAATGTGCCAGGTCGGTAGAACTCCTCGTAGTTGTTCAGCTCGTTGATGTCGTAGTTGTATACGGCACCGAATCCAAGCTGCGGCCGGCGCCAGGCCAGGTCGTCTCCCTTGGCCTGAAACTGCTTGGAACGCGCTTGAGAAGCAGCGGCGTTGATGCCGGGGAGGGTGCGTGGAGTTTCATCCGCGGCTACGGCGGGAATCTCAGGGATGCTGGAGCTGTCGGGGATGATGGCGCCATCGGGCAGCCCGGTGAGAACGGCGATCTGCTTGGAAAGCGTGGCGGCGCGAGTTTGAAGATGGAGCATCTGGAGCTTCAGGTTGGCTTGCGTGAGGCGGGCTTGCAGCAGGTCGATATCGGAGTCGACGCCGGCTTCGGCGCGTTGTTGTTCAATTCTGACCAGCGCAGCGGTGAAGTCTGACTGCTGGCGAGCGGCTGACAGTTCGCGGTTCACGGTATCGAGCTCAATGTAGGTTGTAGAGGCATCGAGGGCGACCTGCTCCTGGGCGTCCTTTAGCCGCTCAGTGGCCGCGTCGATGCCGGCGCGGGCAGCTTTAAGGTACTGGCGCTGGGAAAAGCTGAACACCAGCGACTGCATGGTGGCGCTGCCCACCGAAGGCTGACCGGTTGGAAATCCGTGAGAATAACCAAAGTTGGTGCCGATGGTCAGGTTGGGGATATAGGCGTCCTGAGTCTGAGCGAGTGCTCCTTGCGCCTTTTTCAGATCGGCGTCGGCGAGCTTGACGGCGCTTGAGTTGCGTTGGGCGAGGTCTACCACGGTGGCCAGGGAAACCTGGCCTGGTGCAAGAATAGGCGCGGCGAGAAGCACTGTTCCAAGAAGAACAGGCAACCATGAACAGCGCGGATTGTTTGAAGGGCTAAGAGATTTCGTTCCCATCAGTCTTTCGTTCTCATTAGTGCTTTGCTTCCTGGCTGGGCTTGTAGTCATGCGCAAGCGCCAGGGCTTGCGTCCGGTCCTGCTGGGCAGCGGCGGGATCGCCGAGCTTTTCCTTGAGCTTGGCAAGACGGTTATAGGCTACGAATGCCGGCGCTTCTTCTGACTTTGTGGGGCTGGCCAGGTAGTCTTCGAGCATTTTGGCGGCGAGGGCCAGATCTCGATTGGCCTTGGACAGGACCGAAGCGCCATCGTAAAACGCGAGGGAGGCATTCTTGTCGCGCTCGGCGCTGGTGATGGCGCTACGCAGGGCGGACTCCATCTCAGGCCAGCGTTCGTGGCGACGATAGAAACTGGCCAGGGTAACCCATTGCAGGGCTGGATGCGGGCTGGAGGCGATAGCCTGTTTCAATTCACGCTCAGCCATCTCGGGGTCTTTTTGCCCCTCGGCGATGCGACTGAGCAGCTGATGGGCGCGGGCCGGATCGACTTTCTCAAGCTGGGCGCAAAGCGCCTGTGCTTTGTCTACGCTGCCACCGACAGCGCCGGGGGCTTCAAAGTAGAAGTCGCCCAGATCGGCGAGCGCGTCGGCGTTGCGTGGATTGAGCTTGACTGCCTCCTCAAACTCCGAGCGTACGCGCTTGGCCAGGGAATAGGCGCTTAGGAAGTTGGCGCGATCGGCCTTCTCACCCAGGGCGCGGCCGAGCCACATGTGATATTCGGAGTTCTGGCCGTCGAGACGGACCGCCTGTTCACAGGCGCTGATTGCGGCGTCCCATTGTTCAAGGCTGTAGCGTACGCGGCATTCAAGATTCTCGGCCTCGGCTGTACCGGGTTGAGGAAGGGACTGGAGCAGGGTGAGTGCCTTGTCCGCTTCGCCGGCTTGGAGGGCGGCATGGACCTGGGCCAGCGGGTCTTTCTGCTGAGCCACGGATGCAATGGAGGGTGTTGGAGCCGCCATGGCCAGTGCCAGCAAGGCTGCCGGCACAATCGCTGCTGCAAAAAGATTTTGTCTCACTTGACTACCTTGATCGGTACACCGTCCTGCAGGGGTTCTCCGTCCACGGTTCCGGTGGCGACCCAATCGCCATCCTGGAGGCCGGAGAGAATTGCCACCTGAGTGAGATTGATGGTGCCAGTGACGACTGGGGTTTTCTGCAGGGTGTCATTGACTACCTTGTAGACGAAAGGCTTGCCGTTTTCCGAGTGCATGGCTTCGCGGGGGACGCTGAGGACATTTACCTCATTGGAGGTGGTTACGGTGACAGTGACATTGGTATCGGGCAGCAGATCGGTGTGTGCGCCCTCCAGCGCGATGATCGCCTCTCCGACGTTGCGCGTGGTGTAGGGAACCACTGTCGCCGGAGTGCGAGCGATATGGCCATGCCATTCTTCTAATGGCTTGGCATCCCACCGGATCACGATCGGCTGGCCCACGGCAAGTTTGCCGATGTCGGGCTCGTCGAAGTAGGCGCGAACACGCTCATGATTGAGGTCTGCCATCTGCAGCAGAACCTTACCGGCGTCAACGAAGTCCGATGGACGCGCTTCGAGGCTGTAGACAGTTCCCGCGATCGGTGCATAGTAGGAGCATTGCGCCAGAACTTCTTTTGCCGCGGCCAGACCGGCTTCCGCATCGGCGAGGGCTGCCCTGGCACGTTCGACCTCTGCGGGAGAGTAGCGGCTGGTTGAACTCTGCTGGGCAGCGCTGAGGCTTGCATCGGCCGACTCCAGGCGCTGCCTGGCGGCAGTGACTTCATTGGCGGAGGCTGCGCCAGTGGCGTTCAGCCTGGTGACCGCATCCAGGTTTGAACGGGCTTGATCGCGCTCCAGTTGGCTGCGGGCAACATCTGCGGCCGCCGCCTGGCGCTCCTGAAGGGTTCCGTTGTGGGTGGCTGCTTCCAGAGAGGCCTGGGCAGTCCTGACGCCGCTTTCGGCGGAGGCGACGCGGGCGCGGGCCTGCACATCATCCAGTTGAATGAGGAGTTTGCCGGCGGGAACATGGTCTCCGGGCTGCACATAGACGGCCTTGATTGTGGTGGCGAGGGGGCTGGTGTACTCGTAGTTCACTTCGGGTTCCACGCGTCCGTTGGTGGGCACCGTATTCACCAGTTCCTGATGGCTTACACGGACTTCACGGATGGACAGACGCCCCCTGAGCAGAGAGCGCGCGCCGAAAAAAACGAGGATGAGCACCACGACCGCACCGATCCAAAGCACCGTGCGGCTTGCTTGCGTTTTAGGTTCTGCCATTCACTTAACCAAGGTCAGTATATAGGACGCGGAATCAAGCCTTTGGAAGCGGAAAATTGTACGCGGCAGCGAGCGGCAACCGCAGGCCCCGTACAATAATGTCAATATGGCTTTGGAACCGCGCTATACCGACGAACACGCCAAGGCGGGACTTGATTTCCCCTTTCCCGCGATCGAAACCTGGCAAAACCAGTTTCCCGGCTACGAGATCCTGATTGACGACCCGGAGCTGACTTCCGTATGCCCCAAGACCGGGTTGCCCGACTTTGGTGTGCTGACGATTCGCTACATGCCGAAGGAGCGGTGCCTGGAGCTGAAATCGCTGAAAGAGTATCTCTTCAGTTACCGCAACCTGGGGATTTTTCAGGAGAATATCGTGAACCAGGTGCTGGAGGACGTGGTGAAGGCTACCGATCCGGTGTGGGCGGTGGTGCATGGGGTGTTCAGGCCGCGCGGCGGGATTGGGACGACGGTTGAGGCGAAGTGGCCGAGGCCTAAGGCTTAGTTGGTCACTGGGCGGGGATGGAGCTGAAGTCTGCGTACCGTTGGCGCGGGTATGGTGAATCGAGTCGCGCTTTCTGAAAGGGCCGGGGCATCACACTTTGGTGGTTTTGTTTTCTTCGCAGGCGAAGCCGCTTCGTCGCCGTCTCCGTTATACTTCTTCACAACCCCATCATGAAGCGCCACGTGCTCATCTTCGGTCTCGTCGGCGGCATCCTCATCGCCACGCTCCAATACACCGAATACCGATTCGTCGTTATCGAACATTCCGTCGAAATCTACAGCGCGCTGGTCGCTATCCTCTTTGCGGCTTTTGGCATCTGGCTCGGGCTGCGCATCACGCGGCGCCGCGAAATCATCCGCGAAACGGTAGTGGTGAAGGAAGTGCTTGTCCCGACGGAAGCGCCCGCCCCCTTCGAGCGCGATACGGCCAAGCAGCAGGCCCTGGGCATCACGGCCCGCGAGCTTGAAATTCTAAGCCTGGTCGCCCTCGGCTTGAGCAATCGCGAGATCGCCACACAGCTTTTTGTTTCAGAGAACACCGTCAAGACACACTGCGCCCGGGCCTTCGACAAGCTCGGAGCCGCCCGCCGCACACAGGCCGTCCAGAGGGGCAAAGAACTTGGGCTGTTGCCGTGACCGCGTCACCCGAAAGCACGATTTTTGGTCCGCTCCGCAAAAATCATTCGAAAGGATGACGACACCCGGCCCCGCTGCACCGCATGGTGACTGCATCTTGACTCGCAAAAGGAGCCTCACATGAAAAAAACCGTTCTCACCTTCGGCGTGATCGCCGGGGTCATCATCTCCGTTCTGATGGACGGGTCGCTACTGCTGGCCAACAAGATCGGCTCCGGCCACAACAGCATGCTGCTCGGCTACACCATGATGGTGGCGTCGTTTCTGCTGGTCTACTTCGGGATACGCAGCTACCGCGACAACAACCTGGGCGGCCAAATCTCCTTCGGTCGCGGCTTTGCGTGCGGCATCCTGATCACGCTCATTACCTGCGTCTTCTACGTCGCCACGTGGGAGGTGCTCTATTTCAACT
>JBEKDE010000168.1:0-6402 GCA_050014515.1 Occallatibacter sp. | reverse complement strand
TTGCGCTTGCAGCTCTCAATACACTTCAGGACCGCGGAGAGGCTAGGCTGATTGGCGTTACCATCAGCTCTGACGCTGAGTCCATTCCCTCCTACGTCGATCTAATCAACACCTATTATGGGCATCCCAATGTGCCCATCGGCATGATCCATGGCGGAATTACAGCAAATACGTATAACCGGAAGCCGTTCACAGACGGGCCGCGGCCGTGGATGCCGAATGGGATGAACTACACGCAGTATTTCTCTCGGCTTCGTAAGAAAAATGGAGATCTGGCCTATCCCCACAAACTCGTAGATGGGCGCAAGGCAGAGGACTCGGTCCGGCTTTTGCGCCGACTGCTCGCGGGCCAGCCAGATCAGAGTGTAATCATCATTCAAGTTGGGTTCAGCACGAACATGGCGCATCTTCTAAGAAGTTCAGCCGACCAATTCAGTCAGCGGGACGGAAAGACGCTTGTCAAGAAAAAGGTTCGGCTTCTTTCACTCATGGGGGGCAACTTCGCAAAGGCGGACGGAAATCCGGCCGGAGATTCACAAATAGAGTTCAATGTATCAATGGACATACCCTCGTCACAGGAATTGTTCGAGAACTGGCCGAGTCCGATTGTTATCAGCGGATACGAGATCGGAGCAAAACTCCTTTTTCCGGAGAAGAGCATCTACACTCACTTCCGATACACCCATGGAAACCCGATTGCCGATACATATCGTTACCTTGCCCCCTTTTACAAGGCGGCCTCGGGCAGCCCTTCGGCACCCCATAACCACCCCTTGTGGGATGTGACAGCAGTCTTGTTTGGCGTGAGATCGGATGACAACTATTTCGGAGTTTCTCCGCCCGGGAAAGTCATTGTATTGGATAACGGGAGTACACGCTTTGATCCCGATCAAGGAGGTCTGCACCGTTATCTGACGATGTCAGAGGAACAGAAGCCGCGAGCCTTGGAAGCTATGGAAATGCTTATTACTGAACCGCCCATTCGGCAAGCCGTAGAACAATAGTTGAAGCGCCAGGGACTCCACTTTAAGCGTGCGACCAGCGCTTCTTGGCGAGAGCGAATGTGTGCTATCCAGTGTCCACATGTCTTGTAGCTGCAATGTGCGGCGACTCACAGCCGCTCTTCCCGTATTCAGTCAATGGACGCGCTCTCGCGAGTTTATTTTGTATCAGGCTGATTCGCCTTCATAATTTCTGTGTATAGCTTATCTCCAACTACTCTGTGAGTTGCCGTCGACGGGTGGCCCGCGTGGTAATAGAAATAGGTCTCCGGCATAGCGCAAGGAGCGCGGTTCTCGTCGAAGATTTCTCGTCCCGCACATGCGTCTGTGGAGTTGGTGATCCCGTAGAACTGCGCGTGCAGAAGCACATCGTCAAAGAACAGTCCCCAGTTGCTCAGCTTTATATCCGCATCTTGAAGTTCGGTCTTCATCTGATCGGGAATCAAGGCCAATTCTGGATTCACTCGCTTGGCCGTCGCGCTGAACTCCGGTATCTCAGCTGGAAGCAACGCTACTTCGAAGTGTCGCGCACCCAATTTATAGAGCGTCCTGATTTCGTCCTTCTCATTCGTCTCCGTTGTGCCACCTGGGGATTCACCATCGTTCAGCCCTCCGGCGATAAAAAAGAGAGTGCGGTCGGGATTAAACTTAATTGAGTCCTGCCGTACCTTCCTAGCAAAGTCGCCTACCTGATTTTGCATCCCATATCCAACCAACGCTCCCTTGATCGCACTCCCGCTGCCGGAGCCCGATTGCGCTCCGCTCACGGCAAAGTCCAAGCTCTTGTCGCGTACGTTAGAAGCATTGGATGGCCATAGTTTGAACCCAAGCCGCTCTGCCAGATATGCCACCGCCGTCGGTCCATTCGAGTCGAGGTAACCCTCTCCAATATCCGAATAGCTATCGCCGAAGACATACATGCGATCGTATGGGGCGATGGGTTCGTGACCTGCGGCTCGATTTTCAGATTGCGTGGCTGTGGAATAGAGCCGCACAGGGCCGAGCAGTCCTGATGGCTGCAAGGGCGAGGTTGCAGCGTATGGTTTGAAGGTCGTGAAAGTAAACTTCGTTGTTGCATTCGGCTGTTGATCGCCGATCAGCCGGTTCACCCAAGCGTTCGTAATCCTGATTGATATCTGGTTTGCACCAGGCTTGAGGGCAAGCGTTGCGTCAACTCTATACGGAGCGTGCCAGAGAACCCCCAGTGACTTGCCGTTGACCGTCACTTCCGCCAGGTTCTTCACATCCCCCAGATCAATCCAGAGGCGGGCATGGTTCTTGAGCCAATCTGCCCTAACAGCGATGGTTGTGGTGTAGGTACCGGTGCCGGAGAAGTACTTCACCCCTGGGTCATTGCTTTCAGTCCAGGACCTAAGCTTTTCCAGCGTGATGGACGCCGGCGCCCCGCGGCCGGGTTGAAAGCTCACCCGCCACGGGCCCTGTAAGGTCTCCAATTCAGTCTTCCTCGATGCAGGCAGGCTGCGCGATGTTTCCGTTGTTGCCTCACGGAACAACACAAAGAGCGCACCCCACGGTTCCAGATGCAACGGAATCGTGGTTCGGCCCTCTGCGATCTTGAATGATGCGGGCTCCGACTTCCCTGTATCCGCATGCCACAGTTCTGGTGCCTTGCCGGCTAAGCGAAACGTTGCGTCCACCTGCTCATCGCGGTTGCTTCGGTTGTCGACGAAGTAGAGATCACCATCCGCGAGCTTGCGATGGGCAAAAAGAAGACGGGTGTCGCGCTTCGGTTTCACATATTCAAAGTCCGGCGCCACTCCCAACGCATTGAAGACCTCACTCAGTCTCTGGCCCGTGTATCCCGCATACACCGCGCCTTTCCCAAGCTTGTGTACTCCCGTGCCATCTCCAAACAGTTCGTCACTCAGCTCTTTGAACTCGGTCGGATCATCAGCGAGACTTGGATCGTCAATGGGTTTCGATCCGGCAACAATTGCGCCGTCAACCACGAGTTCGTAAATGGCGCGTAATACTGGCAGTGACATATGTCGGCTGTATGAATCAAGGCCGAGCACGCGATAGCTCATTCCACTCTTCGTCCGTATCATCCGGTCGGAAACAGCTAGTTCGTGGATCAGCCCGTCGGCATTGATGTAGTCGAACCCATACCCCTCAGGTATTTCCGGAGCTTTGCTACTGAAGATTGCGGTCAGGTTCGAATCTTCGCCGTAAAAGTAAACAAGGTCAGCATCGAAGCGCCCCTGCTGCAGCATGTAACTCGAACGCGTCAGGTAGTCGATCCATGGACCTGCTTGTTCAGCCCAGGTCTCATTGCGATTGAACCATTGCCCAAACGGACCAAGCGTGAGCCCCGGTGCCTTGCCCGTGAGTGGCTGATGGGTCGACTCATGAATTACAAAGCGGTTGATTCCATTCGCTAATTCCATGTCCGCAGTTGGTTTCAGCGTTCCGGGCGACCATGCCCAGGCCGCGGTTGCCGCGGTCATCGACTCCGCCGCTGCAATGGTCTTTCCGTAAATATGCGCCACGGACGCAGTTTCACGGTCATCGGCGTTGTTATCGTAGCTTTCCTCGTTTACCCCTGGCACCTGCGTCCACATCGCCCCCATGGGAATATCGCTGAACTTCTTTACCTCCATGCCATCGCCAATGAATGCCCGTCCGTATTCGTGCGATTCGACGTATTGACTGAGTCCCCGCTTCTTGAGCGACTCCTCTTCCCCGCCGTAGTGCTCGTCCGCAATCAAATCGGAAATGGTTTTGCGAAAGTCCCAAAGAAACCTGTCGCTGGCTTCGGCACTCTCGACCACATGCCCAGCTAACACCGGCAGCCAGGGAAGAGGATCGTAACCCCGCCGCTTTGTGAATTGAGCGATCATATCGTCAGTCCAGTTTTGGGATCCGGCCTCCCAACTATCGGTAGTCATCGATTGAATGCCGCGTTTGCCCATCCAATCTGCACCGACGGTTTTCTCAAAGCTTTCCAGATAGGTGTTCATGTAACTCTTCACAGAAGTCGCGTTCAGCTTATCGACTTCCAGCCCGGTCGCTTCCTCCATCGCGGGATGGTTTGTGATCCCCAGCAGCGAATAGCCGAACCAGAGCACCACCCAATCACCCGAAGGCGGTGTCCAGTCCAGGCTGCCATCCTTGCGGAGTTTGGACGTCAGATCAATCACACCTGATTTCGGAATCACATCGGAGGTGGCAAACGCGGGCGTTGCAAATTCATAGAGATTGGGCAGAGCCTTGATAGGGGCGAAGCCGGCCTTATCTTCATACCTGTTTACCCTTGCTCCGGAGCGCAATTCCAGTTCGGCAATCTCGTAGTCAGTCGGCGCCTCGCCGCTGAGGCCAAGCGCCGATGGATCAAGGCCGGCCAACCAGGTTGGCGCGGGTGGAACGGGAATTCGTTTGAAAGTGACGCGGAAGAATTTCGCATTGACGGGCGGAAACGAAGCAGTGTGTTCGGGAGCGCCACCGTCAGGCAACTCCGCGACCGCGCGGAAGTGCAGCCCATCGTCGCTGGCCTCAAGAGTTATCTCGGGATTGTTGACCCTGGTCACAATCGCTGAAAACCAATCAACCTCTTTCATCGCGATGGTCACAGAGCGAATCTCATGCGGCCCTGGAAATTGGTACTCTATCCACGCGCTTTCGCCGACTTTTGGAATCGGAAGCTTAACCGATTTCTTCAGGTCCCCGTCGTTCAGTATCGTAACATCAGGCGTCCCTGCACTCGCCGTCACCTTTGGGTGCAATGCTTCAAACGGCAGGTCGCTCGCTGGCCTGCGGTATGCGATGACTGCGGTATCACTATAGAAGTGCGGAATTCTCGAAGCATCCCCCGGGCTGGCCATATCATCGAGAATGCGCATGTCTTGAAATGCACCGGTATTCGCCGGTGGGTGCAGGAGCTTGCCCGTGAACGGTTGTCCGCCTTTGACGTATGTCTCGCTCCAGACATATTTCTTCATCGCCTGGGATGGGGGGACCCAGGGCCCTCCGGTTTCGCTCCAGCCAGGGGAACTCGGAATAGTCTCTTCCATTCCCATTTGATGGCCGAGGGTCGTCGCGTATTTGAATGCATCCCTCCAGCCAGGAGACATGTACACCAACCGCTTGTCCACGCACTGCGGAGTAGTGAGAGAAGCGTCTATAATCTCAAATCCGCCCAGACCCACCCGCTCCATCCATTCGAGGTCCAGCTTGATGCCTTCCTTCGTGATGTTGCCATTCATCCAATGCCACCACACGCGTGGACGTGCACTTTCAGGCGGGTTCTCAAATCCCTGCTTGAGCAGATCCGGGCTCTGAGCTCCGCACAAGTTCGCGCCCACGCAAAATGCGAGAGCTGCTGCAGCAAATCCCGGCCATCGACGCCATACGCTCCTGCCTTGCACTTTGTCCCGATTCCCTATCCTTCTTCCAGTTGCTTACATTCCTTAGCGTTCACAAACCAATAGCACTGCTGTGACCACCAGGATTAGGACGGATGCCGGCAGTGGAACGCTCTGAAAATGAGCGCGCCCGGATGGTTCGATTGCTTGAGTTCCCTCACCTGGACTGGAAGCGCGCAGCAAGAGAATCACGCCTGCATCCAGCTTGCCAACTCCGGGTGAGGCTCCGATTCCAGGCCTCTTCGTGAAGCTGAAATCGGAGCTGGTCTGCCCCGCGGAACCTCAGAGACTTAGAAGCTCAATTTCAGCGCCAACTCGCCCGAGCGTGGCGTTCCTGGCGTATAGAGGGGGCTCTGACTTCCTGAACCGGCATGGCCACCGAGGTACTGACCAAGCATCTCGGTTGACTGCCCGAAGTAGACGTTGCCCGTTTGGAAGTTGTTGTTGAAGGGCCCGAAATTAGGATGGTTCAGGATGTTGAACAACTCTCCTCGAAATTCCAGCTTGATCCCGTCCTTGATTAAAAAGTCGCGATGCGCACCAAAATCCCATTGCGCTACGCCGAAGCCCCGCAGCGCATTCCGCCCAAGATCACCCTGCCGTGCCGGCACCTGAGCGTTGAAAGCCGCACTATAAACGGTCGGCGGATCGGTGAAGGCAGCAGGATTGAGGGCTTTGCCTCCCGGGTACTGGGATCCGGTCAGATACTGCGGCACTCCCGGAACCACATCGGGACGAAGTTGGATGCTCGGAGCGTTTGCGATGTCGATATCGCTGAAGTTTGCGTCGAGCACATCAACTGGTGGTGCGGAACGAATCTGCACAATGTCGTCCGTGGACCAGCCGCCGGTGATCGCGCGGGTGAGGAAATTGTTCTTCAGTATTGGAGGCTGATAAGTCACTGCGGCGGTAAAGGCATTGCGAACATCGTAATCCGAATTGCCACGATTGGAGCTGGTATCCTGCAGGCCGCCGTAGCCTTGGTAAACCCCATACGAGCCGTCATCAATCGAATGAGA
>JBEKDE010000167.1:0-6577 GCA_050014515.1 Occallatibacter sp. | reverse complement strand
GATGCCCGGGCCTAAAGGCCATCGTAGCCTATTGCCGCATTCAGGGGCCTGAAGGCCCCTGCTCCCTCCGCCCGTTTCATCCAACCGTGGGTCGGCGAAAGCCGGTGGACGACTAGAGCGAAGCCAGAGTAAACGTGCCCTTGCCGAGAGTGCGCGAGGCGGCTTTTTCTTGAGGAAAAGGCCACTTGGCATCGTGCTTCCTGGGTACAGCTACTCTGGTTTCGCTATAAGCATCTGCGGTGTGGCGGACCACTTTGTGGGGTGGGCGCTCGCGGGAGGCTCGCAGGGGCGCATTGCCTTCCATCCATTCGCTGAAAACCGCGAATGGATGGGCAATGGGTATTCTTTTTCCTGGACATTTCTGTTTGAAGTCGCGACGGCGCTAGCGGATGCGGAAGGCGTAGGCAACTCCGAAGGAGACTATGGGGTAGGTCTTCAGCGGATTCAGATCGTTTTTCCAGGTGGCAAGTTGCGCCTGGAGATCAGACTGCACAGCGATGGCGATGGGATTCGTGGTGCTGGCAATATTTGTGCATTCGGTCTGCGCCTGGTCGTAGCAGGCCCACCCACCAAGGTTGGCTGTGAGGGAAGGCGCTCCGGTCAAGGCAACGCCAATTTCAAATGGGAAGGACCAGTGCCCGCCTTTGTGCGGAATGGTGTTGCCCCAGCCGGTAGTGATGGTGAATGCCGGCTTGGTGGTGTTCAAACCGAGGGCCGCATTTCCGAATACGGGCGTGGCTCCAGTAACGGTGTTTGCGGTGGCGGAATAGAACGTCTGGTTGTTCAGCGTGAAGCTGGTTCCACCGGCTACTGTGTCTGTGGCAGTGACCTGGTTGCCGTTGTAGAACAGGACGCCGGGGCTGATGCGGAATCCGGCGCGGAAGGGGTAGATGTCAACTGACGCGCCCGCCGAAGCCATATTCAACTTCGCGTTGAGATTGAGTCCGTTGGTATTGAAGGTGTTGGAGTACTGGAAGATGTTTCCGGTGCCGCGCACGTTGAAATGTGCGTTGATATTCGTGGTTAATTGCACGCCGATGCCGAGTGGAGAGATGCCACCGCCAATGGCGATCCGCGAAAATGGCCCAGCGGAAACGGCCGCATCCCGGATGGGCGAAGCAACCTGAGCGCCCATGCCTTCCGGTGCAGAGTCCTCGTTGACCAGATCGAAGGAAGGGTTAGTGGTTTGGGCTATCAGCACGCAAGGCGCTGCCAACAAGGCAAGAGAGAGGAACAGCGGGGGAACACTCATGATTTTCGCCTCCATATCAAAATTGAATTCTTAAGCGTTTGGCGCCATTCTCGGGTTTCTAGAATGTAGTCAACATCCTCCCGGGGGCTTACATTCGACTCCGTCAACGAGGGCCCCTTGGGAGGGATCGGATTGGGGAAAACCGCCTGACGGCTACGGTTCCCTCTATTTCACCGGGGTAGGGCTAAACTCGCCAGATCACCGAAGTGACTGGCAGAGACGCCGGATGCACTTCGTACACCTCACCGGCGGCGGGTAAATGCTGCCGACGACGGGATGATTTCAGTGAGACAGCCATGATCCTGATTATGATTCAGACAAGCCGTCGAAATCTCTCGCTGGGACGTTAATTTGCAAATACTGCAATGAACGGATTTTGAACTTAAGGCAGAGTGGAAGTCTGAGCCATCCTGCTCAAAATTGGACAAAGATGAGTTCCCGTCCGATGCCGTAAGCTGTGGCCATGGCGAAGTTGGTAAAGCCGGAGACTGAGGAGCCGCGGGTGGCGAGACTGCGCCGCCAGCTGTTGAGCTGGTATGCGCGCAACCAGCGCGATCTGCCCTGGCGGCAAAGCAGCGATCCCTATGCAATCTGGGTGTCTGAGATCATGCTGCAGCAGACGCGGGTGGCGGTTGTGGTGGAGCGCTACCAGGCGTTTCTTGAGCGGTTTCCTACGCTTCTGTCACTGGCCGAGGCGGCGGAGCAGGAGGTGCTGGCGCTGTGGAGCGGCCTCGGTTACTACAGGCGGGCGCGGATGCTGCACAAGGCCGCGCAGTTTGTGAGTGGCCAGCTAATGGGCAGGATTCCGGTGACGGCGGAAGAGTTGCGGACGCTGCCAGGGATTGGCGTGTATACCGCTGCGGCCATTGCCAGCATTGCACACAACGAGCGAGTGGCGGTGGTGGATGGAAACGTCGAGCGGGTTCTGTGCCGGCTGGAAGGCTGGGATGCGGCAGGCCGCAGTGGAGGCGCGGCATTGCGGCGCAGGGTTGAGACACAGGCCGCCCAGCTTGTGGATCCAACACATCCCGGCGACTTTAACCAGGCCATGATGGAGTTGGGGGCCACGGTGTGCACGCCTCGCAAGCCGCAGTGCCTGATCTGCCCGCTGGCTTCGCACTGCGCTACACGCGGAGAGCACAAGACACAGCCGCGGCCACGCATGCTCAGCCGGGAAGTGGGCCAGGCGCTGATTGTCCGCCAAAGTCGAAAAGCGCGCAAAGACGCTGGGTTGGCAGGGCGCGAGGTACTGCTGGAACAGCGGCCTGCCACACAGTCTGTCATGCCCGGGCTGTGGGAGTTGCCGGCGTTGTTGGATCCATGCGTGGCCGCGGAAGACCTGCGCATGGCCGTTCGCCATGCCATTATGCAGGTTAATTACTATGTGCGGATCCGTACGGTGCTTGAGCACGATGTGGACGCACTGACGGTGGTTGCGGGCGAACGGCGCTGGGTGAAGCTGAATGAAGCGGGCCAGATGGCGCTGACGGGGCTGGCGCGCAAGGTGCTGACGCGGGCGCACCTGCTGGACGCCGCGCAAGGCGCCGGAAGTACTCGAGAGGCATTGGCTGACCTGACTTGAAGGCTGTTTATGCGCATCGCGATCCTATCGGACATTCACGGCAACCTGACTGCATTTGAAGCGGTCCTCAAGGACCTGCGGGAGACTGCGCCTGACCTTGTATGGCACGGAGGCGATCTGGCGGATGGAGGATCGCGGCCTGCGGATATTGTCGACCGGATTCGCGCACTGGGCTGGGCCGGGGTGTTGGGCAATACAGATGAACTGCTGTTTGATCCGGCTTCGCTGACGGAGTTTGCGAGCCACGCGCCGGAGAAGCTGCGGCCGCTGTTCGCGGCTATTGCGGAGAGAGCTGCGGCGACGCGCGAGATGCTAGGAGAAGAGCGGCTCGATTGGCTACGCACCCTGCCGCGAACGCAATTGTTCGACGAGCTTGCATTGGTTCACGCCAGCCCGGAGAGCCTTTGGCGGGCGCCTGCGCCGGAGGCGGGCGATGCGGAAGTGGAGAAGGCCTACGCAGGGCTTGGGCGACCGATTGCGGTTTATGCGCACATCCACCGGTCGTATGTCAGGAAGCTTGGGGGAATGACTGTGGCCAACACCGGGAGCGTGAGCCTCTCGTATGACGGCGACTGCAGGGCCGCGTATTTGTTGGTGGATGAGATCGGGCCCAGGATCGAAATCCAGATCCGGCGGGTTGCGTATGACGTTGAGGCAGAGGTGAAGGCGTTGAAGGATTGCGGGCTGCCTCATGGGGATTGGGTTGCAGAGATGCTGAGGACGGCGCGGTTTGCGATGCCATAGGCGTGCGGGACTCGCATTTATGAGCGACTCTTCAAGGTTGGCGCGGCTCCCGGGTAGAATCATGTTGTCCTTAAAGCGCATTCCCTATGTTCCCAACCAGTGAATCCAATAGCCTCATCCCGGAGATTCTGATGCATCGTGAAAAGACGCTTGCAGTTCTGACAGCTTGCCTTCTAGCCGCAACATTCGCCCGTGGTCAGCAGCCCGCGAACCCTGTTCCTGAAATTCATGGCCTGCCTGCGGGAGCGCAGACTGCGGCTGACTCCATTGATGGAGAACACATGCGCGCCCACGTGCGGTTTCTGTCACTTGACCTGCTGGAGGGACGTGGGCCGGGAACGCGCGGCGCGGAGCTGGCGGCCGAATACATTGCCACGCAGTTTGCACTGAATGGTGTGGAGCCGGCGGGCGATGACGGCAGCTACTTTCAAAAAGTTCCGCTTCTGGCGGTGCACACGATTGAGGACAAGACGAAGTTTTCGCTGACGCCGGCGAGTGGACAGTCTATCGAGCTCAGCTACGGCTCGGACATCGTGTCGAAGGATGAGACCGGGCAGGCGACGGCTGACTTCGATGCGCCGATTGTGTATGTGGGCTACGGCATTCACGCGCCGGAGTACCAGTGGGACGACTACGCGGGCGCGGATGGAAAAGAGATTGACCTGAAGGGCAAGATCGCGCTGGTGATTGTGAACGAGCCGCCTTCAGACGATGTGAAGTTTTTCAAGGGCAAGGCGCTGACCTACTACGGCCGCTGGACCTACAAGTATGAGGAGGCCGCGCGTCGCGGGGCTGTCGGAGTGCTGATCATTCACCGGACGGATCTGGCGAGTTACGGCTGGGAAGTGGTGCGCAACTCGCAGGCCGTGGAGAAGAGCTACCTGCAGGGCGATCCGCTGGCGACGCTGCGCGCGGCTGCGTGGATTCAGCATCCGGTGGCGCAGCGGTTGTTCACGCTTGCCGGGTTGGGCGACTTGGATCAGGCCATTGATGCAGCCGGAAAGCGTGGGTTCCATCCGACGGAGTTGCCGGTGAGATTGCGCGCGCATATTGAGAGCCGTGTGCGGCGTTACGTGAGCACGAATGTGGTGGGACGGGTGGCCGGGGCACAGGCCGGCGGAAACGCTGTGCTTTACACGGCGCACTACGACCACCTGGGCATCGATCCGGATGCAAAGGGCGATAACATTTACAACGGCGCTGCAGATAATGGCACGGGATGCGGCATTCTGATCGAGATGGCGCGGGCCTTTGCGCAGTCGCCGGTGCGGCCGCCGCATGCGATGTATTTCGCAGCCGTGACGGCGGAGGAGCAGGGACTGCTTGGTTCGCAGTACCTGGGCATGCACCCGCCGGTTCCGGCTAGACAAATCACACTGGACCTGAACTACGACATGCTGCTGCCGATAGGGGTTCCACGGTCGGTGAGCCTGGGCGGGGCGGAGCGAATCGACTTCTGGCCCGAGGTGCAGACGGTGGCCAAGGCGTTCGATCTGGAGTTACTGCCCGATCCGACGCCGGGAGCGGGGCATTACTACCGCTCTGACCATTTTTCGCTGGCACGGGTGGGGATTCCGGCGTTTTCAGTGGACCAGGGCGAGCTGTTTGAAGGACACGACGAGGCGTGGGGACGAGCCCAGGATGAGGACTTTGTGGCGCACCACTACCACCAGCCGTCGGACGAGTACCACGCGGATTGGGATTTCAGGGGCAACGCGAAGCTGGCGCGGTTTGGGTTTGTGCTGGGCTGGCTGGCAAGCGAGCAGGCAAAGCCGGTGGAGTGGCTGCCGGGGGACGAGTTCGAGGCGGCGCGGAATGCGAGCGAGGCTCAAAAATAATCGGCGCAGCTCAGGTAGTAGCCGCACTGGGTGCAGACCAGCTTGCAGTGGTGGCCGGAGAGCTGGTGGCTGCAGTTGGGGCAGATCTGGCAGTGGTGGTCTACGCGGCGGGCGGCCGTGTCAATCTGTGAAATTCTGGCAGCAAAATCGGGATCGAGGGCGCTGGGACGCTGCGGTAGCATGCCCGACAGATTAGCATAAGAGGAGAGTCATTCTGCGCCGCGGCATCCCCGCAGGTGCCGGATGCATCAACGTTCTGGTGGCGCGGAGACTTCCCCGTATTGGCGCACCGGTCAAAGAGATTTGAAACCCCAACAACATCCGGCAATCGGATTCCCCAAGGAGGGACTATGGCAAGCAAGGCAAGTGCGGTTTGGACAGGTTCACTGAAAGAGGGCAAGGGCACCATTTCGACGGCGACGGGCGTGCTGAAGGACGCCAACTACTCATTTGCGACGCGTTTTGAAGGCGCAGACTCGGGCACGACTCCTGAGGAACTGATTGCAGCGGCTCATGCGAGCTGCTTCTCAATGGCACTGGGTGCGCAGTTGGGCGGGGCCGGCCTGACGCCGGAGAAGATTGAGACCGCCGCGGCCGTCACCCTGGCCAAGACGGATGCGGGCTTCGCCATTACCAAGATCACGCTGACCACCACGGCCAAGGTTCCCGGCGCGAGCAAGGAAGCGTTCGACAAGGCCGCGGCCGACGCCAAGGGGGGATGCCCGATCTCGAAGCTGTTTGCGAACAACACGGAGATCGTGTTGGACGCGAAGCTGGTGTAGGCAAAACTTGTGGAATGAAGGCGCTGAATCATCAAAAAGGCCGGCTGCCAGTGCCGGCCTTTTGATGTTGAATCGAGGATAGACAATTTGACACGGCAGGCCGCATTTGCGAGACTCAGAGATGCTGCCGGTTCAGCTGAAAGCCGCTGAACTGATGTACCGTGCCGAAGTGGCGGAATTGGCAGACGCGCGTGGTTCAGGTCCACGTACTCGCAAGGGTGTGGGGGTTCGAGTCCCTTCTTCGGCACCAAGGATTTTTAAGCGATTTAGAATGAGCCGCCTTCGGGTGGCTCTTGTTGTTTGTGCCGTACTATAGGACGGGAGATTGCATGAGAGGCGCTCTGTATCTTGGTTTGGTTGTCGCATTGTCTGGGACGAT
>JBEKDE010000166.1:0-6611 GCA_050014515.1 Occallatibacter sp. | reverse complement strand
GATCTGCGTTGGAAAATCAACCTATGCGCGTTGCGGAATCATTGTGAACGTGACGCCATTCGAGCCGGAGTGGGAGGGATTTGTAACTTTGGAAATCTCCAACACCACCCCATTACCGGCCAGGGTATACGCCAACGAAGGGCTGTGCCAGATTCTGTTTTTCCGCGGCGACGAGGCTTGCGAGATCAGCTACGCCGATCGCAAAGGCAAATACCAGAACCAGCAGGGAATTGTGCTGCCCAAGCTCTAAAAGCTGAGGGTACGCAAGCTCCTGAGGTGGTTGGTGGGCGCACAAGTATGTGCTGCGCTCAGTCCTTTGCTGGACTTCGCGGGGTTCATGGCAAGCTCTGCTGTCCAGGATCTTGGGGTTTGCAACGTGGCTTCAAATCGTAGTACGGGCCCAATCTACATCGGCTTGATTTCCGACGAGCCGATCCGTCTGGCCGGACTTGCCAGCATTTTCGATCAGCCAGCGCAAGAAGGCCAGCCCGAGCTTGTTCCGATTTCCGGGACCTTGGGCGATCTGCTGAGCAATCCCGATTTGCTCTACGTGGTGATTGACCTGAGCTGTTCCACAAGCGGCCTGGAAACGCTGGATGCGATTCGGCGCGCGCGGCCTGCCGTCCGCCAGATTGTTATTGGGCCGATGGGCAACGAAGAGATGATCCAGGAGACCATCATTGCGGGCGCGCGGGCCTACCTGGACCTGAACGCAGGGCCTGCGACGGTTCGGTCAGCCATTGACGAGGTAACAAAAGGTTCGATATGGGCTCCGCGGCGCGTACTTTCCAAACTGATAGACCGGCTGCTGAAGGCTCCCGAGTCAATGGTTCCTTCCGGCAACCCCCGCCTGACCGACCGCGAGCGTGAGGTGCTGGACCTGATTCTGCTGGCTCGCTCCAATCGTGAAATTGCCAGGCACCTGGGAATCGAGGAACGCACGGTGAAGGCGCATGTGGGCCGGCTCATGCGCAAGACAGGTTCCGAAAACCGGATCGAGCTGTCATTGCGGGCGCTGAACGCCGCCAAAGGCGATTCCGCGGCTGACCGGCGTCAGGGAGACCGACGCCTGGGCGAACGGCGTCAACCGGATGCGGCGGACCCATTTACTCTTGAGAACAATTATCCCCTTGACATAGGAGAAGAGAAGTGAAAATATATCTGTAGGGGTATTTGTATGAATCTCTTCTCACTCGCAAAGCAATTCCCTACAGAAGATGCGGCAATCGAGTACTGGATTGCTACGCGCTGGCCGGACGGCGTTAGGTGTGTAAGGTGCGATCACTCCACTGTCTACCGGATTCAGACCATCGGCAAGACGGGCAAGCCATCACTGATCTTTGAGTGCGGGAAATGCGCTCTCCATTTCTCTCCTACCGCTGGCACCCTTTTTCACGATTCCCACTTACCCCTGCAAAAATGGTTTGCGGCCATTGCTCTGATGTGCGAGGGAAAAAAGGGAATCAGCGCGAACCAGATGAAACGGCATCTAGGAGTGACGTACAAAACCGCTTGGTTTCTCTGTCACAGAATTAGAAAAGCCATGTCGGACGATTCCATTGATCCTCTCGGCTCTGAGGGGCAGGTAGTCGAGATTGACGAATCGTTTGTGGGCGGCAAGATTACGGGCACCACGGTTAGGGAAGCCAAACGGCGGAAGGTTAAGGTACTTGGCATTGCGGAGCGGGGCGGCAGAGTGCATCTGAGGAAAATTCAGAACCTCAAGCCGGAAACTATAGCGCCAATTCTCGACGCGAACATTAGTCCTAACGCCGCAGCGATCCACACGGATGGGTCCACTCGGTACAAGAATATAATCCCAACCGGCAAGCACGTTAGAGGCGACCACGCTAAGGAAATGAAGGCTAACCAGCCGATCTCTAACCAGACCATCGAAGGGGCATTTTCCCTTTTCAAGCGGGGCGTAGTCGGCAGCTACCACAAACTAGGCGTAGAGCACATGGACGCATACCTGGGCGAGTTCTGCTGGCGCTACAACCGCCGTAGACAGCAAGCGGAGATGTTTGACTCGGCTCTGTCCAATATGACCCGCAAACCGCTTCCCTATGCCAAGCTGAAAGGCGGAGATAATCCGTTCTAGTCGCTGGCGGGGTGCCTGTCTTTTCGGGGTGCGCGTGGCGCAGATGTGCCGATTACGTCTTTCATCGGCATAGGTTTGGTATTAATCATCTTGCGGAGCACAGCGTCAAACCTGTCTTTATCTACCATTATTTCTTGAGGGGCTGGAGAGTCTTTATCCATAGAGTTATCCTAGCATTTTGCGGTTGAAGATATGACTAAAATACAAGCGACTCACTGCTGCGCGAGTTGCACGGATTCGATTCTTAGTTGCTTGTCGTTCTGCGACCTGAAATCCATCTCTATTTGCTCTCCATCTGTTAGCTTCCCCGGAACATCTAGTTGCAGGACCAGACGAACATCGGTGGATTTCTCTTTAACTAAATGAATCAAAAATGAGGTGGAAATCCCGCTCCCATCAGTAAAAATACACGGAACGTTGCACTTGAAAATAAATAAAGGATGTTTGATTTCCCCGCTCGCGGTCAAAATGGCGCTCATACCCGGCTTATCGTAATTCTTGGCTTTCTGCCATGGATACTGAATTGCCTGCGGAGATAGTGGATTTTGTACGAATGAAATCTCCTGCTTTGAAGTTGGAAACGCACCGTTCGCCGGAACCACTTGAATAGTCGGAGACGCGGGGAGAACGTTGATTGTTGGTTTGGCATTCTCAATCCGGTCAAGCTGGCTCTGCAACGCTGCCTGTGCGTTTTGGTTCCGCATCGCAGACACTATGACTACGCTCATTCCAACTAGGCCAGCTATCCAAAATATCGACCTGATCACAGGCTTATTGGTGGACACATAGCCTCCCAACGCTGCCATACCAAAAGGTATCGCAGCCGCCAATATCCAGAGCCAAGTATCGAAGTTGGGCATCTTGAATCAATCCTCTCACCGGGGCGCGCTTTGACGGGAGAGAAAATGTGCGGCAAATATTCTTTTGGAAATTAGACGTACAGATTTGACAGGAACACACCATTACCCTATCCTCATTTCTGAGGATCACTCGCGGCGAATCTTCCCGTCACTCTGGCAGAATGTTGCGGAAGACTCCAGCCGATCTTCAACCCATCATTTTGCGGAACGGTCCCGTTCTGTGGACGCAGTCCTATGCCAATCTTAGCACAGGTGCGTCTATGAATCCGAATGAAAGTCGCCAGCCGTCGCTCTCTGAAAAATCCCCTCGTACAACGTGGTCACCAAAACAGTATCATCAGTGGAAGCATGAATGGCTTTTAGAAATTGAGCGTGCCACTCCCGATCTTTTGAAGTTGCTTGAATCTCTCCCAAACGATCTTCAAAAGCCAATTCCACTTCCTGAATCGGTTTCCCGAGCTTCTGAATCATCAGAGACTTCCACAACTTAACGCGCTCTTCTAAATACAGCACACGATCTGCGATTTGTGCTGCCATATCCTTACTGTCCATAGCGTTCCCCCGTGGCGCTAATCGACCATAGCTGTCTCTAATTGTTCAATATATCAATATCAAATATCCATCCTCAATCAAAGGGATAATTGTTCTCTTGAGTAAACATGGTAGGTTACTTTAATCCCTACTCCTTCTGTACTCTTGTTGGATTCATCGGTTTTCCACATACTTCTTTCCAGAAACAACGCAGATCTGGGGAAAGGAGTTCCCAGGAAGCATGCTTTCCATGTCTCCTGGGAACTCCTCTTTTTTTGAGTTTTTGAGCCTTGACGACCTCTTCCGCGGCCCTCCGCTTCGATCTCCTTAGAAAACCTGGTGCTTAATACTTTCGTAACAGGAAAACTGTGCAGTATTGAACGGTTTGCCCTCAATGACTTTGTCAGAATGCGTTTCTGAACTAACGCAGATCTGGGGAAAGGGGTTCCAGGGGAGCATTCTTATGTTCCCAGGGAACTCCTCTTTTTTGAGCTGGACGCAGCCCAATCGCCTGGCTTGCAGCCTCTCGATTTTTGTCCTCCCTGCGAACTCCCAACCGGCCAATCCTCGGCATTTATTGATCGTGAGCAGTCTTATCAGCATTCGATCGGCCGTTGCGCCAGACTCTCCGACAGAACCAAAGCAACTGTAGAGCGGTTCTCCAATAGAGGCGCGCTGTCCGGCGGAGTGCAAGGTGGCTTTTTCTCGAGAAAAAAGCCACTTGAGCGCTTGCTCTCGGTGTGCGGCAATCGGAGAACCGTTTTACTGGAGTAGTCTCCATGACGCTGGGTTTTCAGGACCCCCTTGGCGCCTCCTCCATTTTTTGGGTTTCACGACAGCTTCTTGAGATATCAGAGCAAATCCTGAGAAGGTGTATCCTTTGGGGCGTTGTGCAAGGTTGCCTCTCCCTGATGGTCGCGTCAACTTCAGTATTGTGGTTTCGGGTTACAGCATCTCAGGATTTGCTGTAGCCTCCCGTTTCAATCCTCTCTTGCGTCCAACTGAATCAAGATTGTGAACCGCCCGCGGCGTGGCTTTGCCTGGACGGAATCAGGAATGCAAACGCATGCGCGCGCTCTTTTGGGTGGTAAATGCTGTAGGCTGGTCGAGGAGTGCCGCGATTGCGGGCCTTCCCGGAAGCACCCTGGTTCCCTTGCATTCCTCCCCTGGCCGCGACCGCGAAGGCGGCCAACGTTACGACGGGATTGGCGCCGGCTGGAAGAACTGAGCCGGGCCGATCGATTCGAATGCGGAATTCAAACATCCTCTACGGCTTTGCGCCGCGGAATGGAAAGGATGAAGCAAATGAAGAAGACAATCGCTGCAATTTGTTTAAGCCTGATGATGGCCGGATCTGCCCGGGCGGCCTCGAGTCGCGACGATCTGCAGGCGCGGCTGGACGCTGCCAAGCTGGTGCTGGACCAGATCATGGGTGCCCAGGACAACAGCATCCCGTTGAACATTCTGAAGCAGGCAACGTGCGTGGGCGTGGTTCCCGGTCTCATCAAGGGTGCGTTTGTGTGGGGCGGCCAGTACGGGCAGGGCGTGGTGACATGCCGCACTGGGCACGGATGGAGCGCGCCGGTGTTTATCCGCATGGCGGGCGGGTCGTTTGGCTTTCAGATTGGCGGGCAGTCGACGGACCTGGTACTGGTTGCAGTGAACGATCGCGGCTTTCAGGACCTGCTGAAGAGCAAGTTCAAGATTGGCGGCGACGCGGCGGCCACGGCCGGCCCGGTGGGACGCAACACCCAGGCGGCGACGGACTGGAAGATGAGCGCGGAGCTGCTGACTTATTCGCGCAGCAAGGGGCTGTTTGCGGGGATTGATCTGGACGGAACCAGCGTGAGCCAGAACAAGGAAGATACAGAGCTCTACTTTGGCGCGCCGCACACGTTCCAAACTGTGCTGAAGGGCGATGTTGCCGTGCCCGAGGGGGCAATTCCGTTTGTGAAGACGGTGGCGCATTATTTTGTTGAGGCGAAGAACCAGTAACCACTTGCGGTGGGGCGGGCGCTCGCTAGTCGCTCGCAAGGGCGTATTGCTTTCCATCCATGCGACCGGAGAAAGTTGCATGGATGGGACGTGGAGGTTCTTCTCTCACCCTGGACACAAAAAAGGAAGCGTGGCGAAGGTGGGCCACCGGCCTCCCGCCGTTGATATCGCCGATTCCGTCCCATCAAACTGCCTTCTCCTCCCGTTTGGACTTGGCCCTCAGGCCGGCGTGTGCGCCGGAGAGTCTAAACTGGTATTTGCCTTCAATCATGCGGGAAAATCTCGAATACTGGCTGGTTGTGGCCGTGGCGCGCTGCCTGGGCCGGATGCCGCGGGCCGTTGCGCGATGGCTGGCGGGGCTGATTGCGTTTGGGGTTTACTGGGGATTCGGGCGGCTGCGCGGGGTGGGGGTGCGGAACCTGGAACTGGCGCTGCCGGAGCCTTCATCCGATGCAAGAAAGAAGATTCTCCGGCGCGTCTACATTCACCTGGGCTGGCAGCTGGTTGAGTTCTGCCGCATGACGCGGTATACGGCACAGAACACACGGGATTGGATTCGGACTGAGGGATTGGAAAACTACCTGGCGGCGCAGGCGCGCGGAAAAGGCGTGCTGGTGGTGACGGGGCATCTGGGGGCCTGGGAGCTGTCGAGCTTTTACCACTCGCTGATGGGGCATCCGATGGGGATGGTGATTCGGCGGCTGGACAACCGGCGGCTGGACGATTTTGTGAACGGTATCCGCTGCCTGCATGGGAACTGGGTGCTGCACAAGGACGACTTCGGGCGCGGTCTGCTGACGGCGATGCATGCGGGAAAGACGGTCGGGATCCTGATGGATACGAACATGACGCCGCCCCAGGGCGCGTTTGTGAAGTTCTTCGGCGTTGATGCCTGCACGGCGA
This sequence comes from Occallatibacter sp., assembly GCA_050014515.1. Lineage (GTDB taxonomy): Bacteria > Acidobacteriota > Terriglobia > Terriglobales > Acidobacteriaceae > Telmatobacter. The sequence goes on along the minus strand of JBEKDE010000166.1, from coordinate 221 downwards.
CTGGCCTTGCGCATGTGGCGCGCAAGACGGGCGCGGCGGTGCTGCCGGGATTCATGGTGTGGGAACCGCAAGAGCAGAAATACGTGCTGCACTTTGGGCCGGAGATTGCGATTCCGCATACGAAGGATGCACAGGCGGATATCTTGGCGGGGACGCAGTTGTATACGGCGGCGATTGAGGGATGGATTCGGAGATATCCTGACCAGTGGTTGTGGATTCAC
>JBEKDE010000165.1:0-6668 GCA_050014515.1 Occallatibacter sp. | reverse complement strand
TCGATCTTCGAGATGGTGCTCGCGGAGGACGGGCCGGTTGTGGTCGCCGGCGTCTCTGGAATTCCACATTTCAAAGACAGCAGGCTCTTCTTCCGGGTGGTCGACGCCGATTTCTTCGCAGGCGTTCCGGTCCGCTCATTCGACGGACAGATTCTGGGAGTGTTGACCATCTTCAGCCGTGCCCATCGTTCCGTGTTGACGGCGGACGAGTTGCGCATGCTGGAGAGCCTTGCCGACATGGTGGCCAGCCAATTGGAACTGCGCCGGATGCGTGGGAGTTTTGCGAAGACCCGGCAGCAGCGGACCAGGCCCGCGGGCAAGCAGGTAAGCTGGCCGAGCCGCAAAGATCTGCGCCGCGCGCTGGACCAGAACCAGTTTGTTCTGCATTATCAGCCCGAGGTTGAATTGGCTACTCGCAAGATCGTGGGGCTGGAGGCGTTGATCCGCTGGAATCACCCGGAGCGCGGGCTGATTCCGCCAATGGACTTTATTCCTCTGGCGGAGAGGTGCGGGCTCATTCTGCCTATCGGCGACTGGGGAATGGCCGAGACCTGCAACCAGATTCAAAAGTGGTGCAGCGAGGACCCGGCCAATGGTTCGCTGCGGGTGTGCGTGAACCTTTCCGCGCGGCAGTTTTCACGCGAGGGGTTGGCCGATCATGTGGAGGCGCTGCTGGTGCAATCTGGAATTTCAAGCCGCCAGCTGGGGCTCGAAATGACCGAGTCCAGCCTGATTCCTAACCTGCGCACCGCGATTCGCGTGCTCGGCAGCCTGCGCAAGCTGGGCGTTTCGCTGTTGGTGGACGATTTCGGCACCGGCTACAGTTCGCTCAATCATCTGCATTCGTTCCCCTTCGACGTGCTCAAGATAGACCGGTCGTTTGTAGGCCGGATGACGGAAGGCGACCAGCCGCTGCAGATTGTGCGCACCATCATCGAGCTGGCGCGGGTCATGGGGATGGACGTGGTGGCAGAGGGAATTGAAACGCCGGAGCAGTATCGGCTGCTTCGGCAGATGGGCTGCCGCTTCGGCCAGGGGTTTCTGTTTGCGCGGCCCCTGAGTGTCGAGGCGGCGAGCGAGCTGTTGCGGCTGCCTGGCCGGATCCTGCCCGACCCGGAACTCGAGGAGGCGATTGCCGGCTGATGGGTCCGGCTTGCGTATCGAATAATGCATCGCCGGTTCCAAATTGGGAGAAGCGCGGAGACTTCGCTCTTTTTGGAATTGCAGAGGCGTCTGTGGCGGCAATTGCGCGGGCCGCTCGCCGATAGGCGCGGTATGCTCCTTGGCATGCAACAGGCGGCACAAACCGTCGCTCCGTCCATCCCGGGTGGATTTGCGGGCATTCTGGCGGCTTTATCGGGGCCGGCGCTGAAGAATATGCCAGCGTGGAACGATGAAGGCCTCCAGGAAGACGTAGCCACTTTGAGCTATGAGCGCGCTTTGCGCACCCATGCGCGATACCGTCCAGCGGACGGTGAGGATCATCCCTCCGCTCTCCCGCCCCACTCTCTCGCGCCTCCGGCTTTGGCGGCTGAGGCTGCTTGCAGCCGAGAGGTGATCCAGCCCGAAGCAGACGACGAAACCCAGGCCGCCCGCCCTGCGAGGGAGGCGGTGGAATGGAATCGAAAGCGAGCCAGTGTGACGGTGCGATTGAGTGAAGACGAGAGCGCTCAGCTGCGCAAGCGGGCCGGTGAGGCAGGCCTCACGGTGTCAGCTTATCTGCGCTCGTGCACGTTTGAGGTAGACGCGTTGCGAGCGCAGGTGAAGGAGGCGCTGGCGGAGTTGCGTGCTGCCGGATCAAAGCCAATTGAGACTGCCTTGAAGCCAGTGAGGCTGACCCTGTCTCGGCGGTTTCTGCGGTCTTTTCTTTTTTGGCACAGAAACGAGCACACAGCCGAAGCATGACGCGCTCAGTCTTTAGTCAGCTTGCAGGATCAGGCATTTCAGATATTCGGTCTCTGGCAGATTGAGCACAACAGGGTGATCGGGCGCTGCGCCGCGCCGTGCCAGCAATCGCACGCGGCGGCCGGCATCTGCGGCGGCTGAAGCGACTGCCCCTTCGAGATCAGTCCAACTCACGTGGTGCGAGCAGGAGCAGGTCACCAGCAGCCCGCCTGGAGTGAGCATCTTGAGGGCGCGCAGGTTCAGCTCCTTGTAGCCGCGCAGTGCGCCTTCAACGGCGCGTTGGCTCTTGGCGAAGGCGGGCGGATCAAGCACGATGGTGTCGAATTTTTCGCCGGAGTCAGACCAGTCGCGCAGGATCTGGAAGGCATCAGCCGCGATCCAATCGACCTCGGCGCTGAGCTGATCGCGGTTGGCTTCGAGGTTGCGCTCGGCCACTTCGAGCGAGGCGTGCGACGCATCAATTCCAGTTACACGCTTGCAAACTCGGGCCAGGTGCAGCGCGAATCCACCCTGGTAGGTGCAGACGTCAAGCGCTCGCGTTGTGGTGCCGAAACTGTGTGCCCATTCGGTTGCGGCTGCGTAGTTGCCGCGCTGGTCAAGGAAGGCGCCGGTCTTCTGGCCGGAATTTGCGTCGCAATGGAAGCTCAAGCCGTTGATGTGAAACTGCGTGCTGGTGAGCGGTTCGGCTTGATTCTCTGCCCAAAGCGGCGCCGCATCCACCGCGGGCAGGTTTTCAAGTTCGCGGATGCGCGGATCGGGGCGCTCAAGAATCGTTACCGGCTTCAACAAATCGCGCAGAACCCGTACGCAAGCTTCAGCCACACCCGGTGCATACAAACCCCTGGCCAGCCTCTGCACGATGATCAAGTCACTGTATTTATCGATGACCAGGCCGGGCAACTCGTCGGCCTCGCTAAAGCAAAGACGGCAGGAATCAGTTTCATTATTCTTGGCCTTGAGCCGGGGAATGCGCCGTTCGATGGATTCGCGGAGGCGCGATTCGATCAATTCCAACCACACATCTTCATCGATGGCTTCCCGCGAAACCATCCGCAGAGCGATCTGCGAGGAAGGGCTGTAGAGAGCCGTGCCCAGCAGCAGGCCGCGGTTGTCGGCCACAGGTAGAAGGGCCGGCGGATTGCTGGAGTTGGGCAGATTCACCGATTCGATGTCGGAGGCGTACACCCAGAGATAGCCATTGCGCAGCCGGTCGGCGGCGCGGCCCCTGATCAAGGCGCCAGTGACCAAACTGCCCGAAACGGCTGGCTTCTGACTCGACGGTCGGACATCAGCTCGCTTCGGTCCAGATAGTCTTGGTCCGGAAGCTTTGGGGCCGCTGTGCTTTCGTGGTCCGGCCTCGCCTTTCGAAGACAACGGCGGCTCGGAGTCGCGGGCTTCTCGGCGCTGGGCCGGAGGAGGGTTCTCGTGATTCCGCGCGAAAGGCGCCGCGGGTTTTGAGCCCCAGGGCGCCTTCTGGCTTGAAACGGGTTGGGGTTTGCGCGGCTTCATTCAGTGCTCCCTTACTTTTCCAGCCGGGAGCGAATGGGCCGCCGGCCCCTATTTCACCTGCAAAGATTCTACGTAGCGGCTCAAATTGCTGATTCTGAGCAGCCTGTCCTGGGTGTTGCCCTGGCTCATCTTACCAAGGATCGGTCCCCAAACGGGCATTTGAGCGGTTCCGTGTGACGGGATTTCAATCCCGTTCAGAAGCACAGCCGCGACATGGGAGTCAGGGTATTTGCCGTGGTTGTTCTTCGTAAGCACGGTCAAATCGGTCGGTGGCACCTTGAGCACGGGGGCATAGCTGCCATTTCCGCGGCCATCCACGCCATGGCATGGCGCGCAATAACTGGTATACATTTGCTTGCCGCTGGTGGCTGTGGTTCTGTTTACCGGAATGGTTACTTTGGCGGTAGGTTGGTTGGCATAAGCCATGCCTGTTGCCAATGCAGCAGTCATGGCGATCACTAATAGGCGTCTCATCACAAGTTCCTCGGTTCTGGACCTCCAGAGCAGTTCTCCAATTCGCATGACTTAACGGGCGACTCACCGTATGACTTCCGTCCACGCAGATTGGAGAAACGTTCGAGTCCGAAGGGGACTTTACGCCTCCTCTGTAGTAGTCCGGATGTGATGGCCAGCACACTCGATCAGGCCCGTAAACACCGACGAACCAATACAGGAAAGGCTAAGATTGAAAGGCATTGATCGTATTGTTAATGCTTGTAATCAGCCCGTCCATTTCTATTACATGCAACCTAGTTTTTGTGGCAATTGTGGATTTTACAAAGCGCCTCTGTCTAGATAGGAAGAAATCGTTCGTTGTTATGCTTTCCGCATCCGAGTTTCGAACTGAGTATTCATATGAATCTACTGTGAATAGGTTGAATATCCTTGACGAGCTATTCGATTGGAGTCACGAACTTGAAGGAAGCTTGCGGCGGCTTCAAGAGTTTCTGTTCATCCTCTGCGGACCATTTGCAGGAAGCGACGAGCCCGCGTTGATGGCTGCTGAACACATCCAGCCTATAATGAAGCATGGCGACTGTCCGGCAAGCCATTCCGGCAGATGTTCAGGGCGAGCCCCCGACTTCTCAGGGGGAAGCGCATGTTTCTGCGCGCAACGCCGAAACCGCCACCCGCCAGATCCAGATCAACGAGCGCTTTGAAGGGCTGCTCCGGCAGGTCCAGGCCAACCGTCCCAGCGAAGATGTTTCCCTGATTCGCAAGGCGTGGGAGTTCTGCGTCAAGCACCACGAAGGGCAGATGCGCGCCTCCGGCGAGCCGTACATCATTCACCCGCTTGAAGTGGCCGAGGTGCTGGCGGAGATGAAGATGGACGCGACGGCCATTGCCGCTGGCCTGCTGCACGATGCGGTCGAAGATACGCCGGCTACCAACGAGGAGATTGAAACCGAGTTTGGCGACCAGGTGGCGCACATTGTCGAGGGCGTTACCAAGATCGACAAAATCCAGTTTGCCAACCGCGAAGACCGCCAGGCTGAGAACGTGCGCAAAATGCTGCTGGCCATGGTCTCCGATGTGCGTGTAGTCCTGATCAAACTGGCAGACCGTCTGCACAACATGCGCACCCTCGAGCACCTGAAGCCCGATCGCCAGGAGGCAATTGCACGAGAGACGCAGGAGATTTACGCTCCGCTGGCGCACCGGCTGGGCATGGGCAAAGTACGCGGCGAGCTTGAGGACCTGGCCTTCCGCTACACCGACCCGGTGAGCTACGAGCAGTTGTCGGCGCAGGTGGAGGCGCGGCGCGTGGAGGGCGAACAGTTTCTGCGCAGCGTGGAAGACACGCTGGTGGAGCAGTTGCGCGAGAACAACATTGACGCCCGCGTGGAGTGGCGAATCAAGCGCCTCTATTCCATCCACCAGAAGATTGAGCGGTCAAAGGTTTCATTCGACCAGGTGTACGACCTGCTGGCGGTGCGCGTCATAACCCAGGACGTGGCGGCCTGCTATGCGGTTTTCGGCCTCATTCACACGCTGTGGCGGCCGGTGCCGGGGCGCATCAAGGATTTCATCGCCATTCCGCGCGCCAATCGCTACCAATCGCTGCACACCACGGTGATGGGCGACGGTGGCCACCAGTTTGAGGTCCAGATCCGCACTGAAGAGATGCACCGCATCGCCGAGGAAGGCATTGCGGCGCACTGGAAGTACAAGACGGTTGGCTCCGTGGTCACCGCGCGTGATGAAGAACGGCTCAACTGGATTCGCCAGCTGGTCGAGTGGCAAAAGGAGATGACCGACCCCAACGAATTCCTCTCCAGCTTAAAGATGGACCTCTACCCCGACGAGGTTTACACCTTCACGCCGAAGGGGAAGGTTGTTGTGGTGCCGGCGGACGCCACGCCGGTGGATTTTGCGTACACCATTCACACGGAGGTGGGGCACACGTGCGTCGGCGCCAAGGTGAATGGGCGCATGGTGCCGCTGCGCTCGAAGCTGCGCACCGGCGACATCGTCGAGATCGTTACGCAGAAAGATCACAAGCCCAGCCGCGACTGGCTCACGTTTGTCAAAAGCCCAAGGGCGCGCAACAAGATCAAGCACTGGCTCAATGAAGACCAGCGTGCCCGCGCGGTGGAAATTGGGCGCAAGCTGCTGGAGCGCGAAGCGAAGAAGTTCAAGGTGCCGATGAGCCAGGTCACCGATCAGGACCTGGGCCGCATAGCCGGCGAATACGGTGTAGCCACGGCCGCCGATCTGCTGGCCACGCTCGGCCAGGGCAAGCACTCCGCGCACCAGGTGCTGACCAAGCTGGCGCCGGGCTTCGATGGCGCCGGCGACGCCGAGGGCGTTCCAGAGGCTAAGCCGGGCGACGGGGGAATGTCCGATGCGGTGCGCAAGCTGCACCTCACCGGTTCCGACTCGCTCCAAGTCGAAGGCCAGAACGATCTGCTGGTGTACCGGGCGCGCTGTTGTAATCCGATTCGTGGCGAAGAGATTATCGGCTACGTTACGCGCGGCAAGGGAGTCGCAGTGCATGCGCGGAGTTGTCCCAACGTTCAGAATCTGCTGTACGAGAGCGACCGGCGCATCAACGTGGAGTGGGGACGCGTGGGCGACCAGTCGACCGGACGGCCGCAACGCTACCCGGTGAAGATCACTGTCTTCTGCGACGACCGCACCGGCATGTTGAAGGAAATGACGGCGTTGATCGCCGACAACAACACCAACATTCGCAGCGTGGAAACGCGGCGCAGCGAGAACGACGAAGCAATCGTGGAGTTCGTGGTGGAAGC
>JBEKDE010000164.1:0-7328 GCA_050014515.1 Occallatibacter sp. | reverse complement strand
CACTCTTTCAGGAAGCGGTCCGGAGGTCTCAGACAGGTCGTCGGAGTAGTAGCCGCTGATGGCCTGAAATGTCGAAGTCAAACGGTTCCAGTCTTCCAGGCGCACAGGCGCGACAAAGTGGTTGGCGTCTCTGCCTTTGGCATCGTGCTGGTAAAGCGTCACAAGCTGGTCACCGCCGGGAAAGGGAAGCGGGCGCAGCACCACTGCATCGATGGCCGAAAACATGGCGCTGTTCACGCCAATGCCGATGGCCAGCGTGACAATCACGGTGAGCGAGAAGGTCGGCGACTTGCGGATGAAGCGAAAGGCAGATTTGAAGTTGGCCAGCAGAGCTTCAGCGAAAAGCGAAACATGCACCTCGCGCACCGTCTGCCTCACCTGCTCGCGGCCGCCGAAATCGAGCAGGGCCTGGCGGTGCGCGTTCTCCGGAGTCATGCCCGCGGCGATGTTTGCCTGGGTAAGTTCTTCGATGTGGAAGTTGAGCTCCTGCTCCAGCGCATCATCGGGTCGCATCCGCCTGAAAACCTGCCACTGACGTTTCACCGGCACCTCCTATTGAGCTGTCTGCAGAATGTTTGTGACCGCCCGCGAGAGCCGGTTCCAGCTCTGTTCTTCGCGAGAGCCGGTTCCAGCTCTGTTCTTCTTCTTCCAGCTGCCTGCGGCCCTCTGCCGACAGGCGATAAAACTTCGCCTGTCGCCCGTTCTCTGACTCGCCCCAATCGGATTCCAGCCAGCCGCGCTTCTCCAGCCGATGCAGCGCCGGGTAAAGGGAACCCTGCTGCACCTGCAAAACTTCTTCTGAAATTTGCCGAATGCGCTGCGAGATGCCATAGCCGTGAACGGGAGCGAGTGCGACGACTTTGAGGATCAGCAGGTCGAGTGTGCCCTGCAAGAGGTCGGATTTTTCGAGAGGGGCCATCGGTTTCTCTCCTAGACAATCTACCTATATGCAACGGATAGGTAGATTGTCAAGGAGAGAGCGCGCAACAGCTGTGTGAGCCGTTCCCCTCTGTTAAATCTAAGATACCTTGAATCAATAACTTATTGCGGAGATTCCTTGAGGTAGATCTGTACGTAGTCCAGGTAGTTTTGGGCGTATTCGAGAATCAGGGCGCGATCCTTGTCGCCCAGTTCGCGCCTCATTTTTGCAGGAACGCCTGCCCAGAGGGTCCGCGGCGGCACCACGGTGTGCTCGGGAACCACCGCGCCGGCCGCAATAATCGACCCCTCGCCGATGCGCGCGTTGTTCAGTACGGTGACACCCATGCCGATGAGCACGGCGTCCTCCACCACACAGCCGTGGACGGTGGCATTGTGGCCGATGGTGACCCAGTCGCCAACAACGACCGGATAGAGATTGCGCTGGCCGTGCAGCACGGCGCAGTCCTGCACGTTGGAGTTGGCGCCTACGCGGATGGAGTTCACATCGCCCCGCAGCACAGCGTTCATCCACACCGAAGAGTGTTCGCCAAGGGTGACATCTCCCAGCACCTGCGCGGAAATATCGACGTAGCAACCATCGGCAATTTTGGGCAGTTGGCCCCGGTAGCTGCGGATCATTTTGGTGAACCCTCCTGTAGGAGCCCGGCCGGCCCCAGCAGTGAGTGTAAAAGAGAACCCGGTGACCCTGTCGACGCCGGAAACGATGTCTTCCGGTCCCCTGGTGTTTTTCGAAACGATCTAAACCGAAAGCAACCCTCTCAAGTCCGAGCGACTCCAAGAAACGACAGTCTGTACGCGCTGGCAAGGGCCACACCATTTCGGAAAAGGCCGCAAACCACTGCAAAGCGGCGCAATCCCCTGCGATTCAGCCGCTGTAGTTTCCCAAAACAGGTGTGTTTACAGTATTCTAGAAAGGCCCCATGGCAGGTTTGGAGGTGGGATTTTTTGGCAGAGGTTCGTATTCAAGAAGGCGAACCGCTCGAAAATGCGCTGCGCCGGTTTAAGCGGAAGGTACAGCAGGAGGACATCATCAAGGAAGTCAAGCGTCACTCCTACTACCTGAAGCCAGGCGAAAAGAAGCGCGTCAAGGCGGCTTTAGCTCGTAAGCGGAATCGTAAGAAGGCTCGTAAAGAGCAGGACTAACAGAAACAGAGTCGTGGCCCGGGCCGTCCAGGGGACTCTCCTCAAAGTTTGATTGGGGAGACACCCCATAACCCAGATAAGACAGGGCGGCGGGTCACGATTTGTGTATTTGACTTCATCTGTGTTGTACGTGCGTCTGTAATGGTTTTCACCAGGTCTTCCGGTTCCCCCTGGCAGGCTTTGGTATTCGCCGCGAAATTGTGCGGTCCGGGCCCTTGTTGTGAAAGAAGCACAAAGACAGGGAAACGGAACCGGCGAGTAGTTCGGGGGTCATGGCCGATTCAGTACCTCCCCGTCCTTGGGGAAGCCGGCCATGGAATTCACCGACAGAGTATTGAAGTGCGTTGATTGCGGCGCCGAGTTTATCTTTACGGCAGGCGAACAACTTTTCTTCCACGACAAACAGTTCACCAACGACCCCAAACACTGCAAGCAGTGCAAGGCAAAGCGCGCCCGCGGCGGCTCCAGGGTTCGATCTGAAACGCGCACCACCTGTTCAGAGTGCGGCACGGAGACGACGGTACCTTTCAAGCCCACCCAGGGCAGACCGGTGCTATGCCGCTCCTGCTTTCAAAAGTCGCAGGCTTGAATCTTCCTAGCTAAGCGCCGTGCTGAGGAGGAGGTCGCCCTTGAATCCCGAAGGGAAGCCGGCTGTACGCACCAGCGTTGCCAGTTGCGCCCAGTGGCGCTGGCTATGAAACAGCGCGTGAGCCGCACCTTTGCGGTGTGAAAATGTGCGCGCCTCCGGGGGCAGCCAGGCGAAATCAAGTGTCAACGTTTCATCCCAGTTCTTGGCCGGGTCGTCAATGAGTCCGCGGAAGATCTCGACCGCTTTCAGGTGGAAATCGAAGAGCGCATCCAGGGGACCCGCAGGCATCGTTTTCCGGTCGGTCTCGGGGAGGCGCGCAACGCGCTGCGACCAGATCAGTTCGACTCCCCAGATGTGGCGCACAAACTCCTGAACGTTGACGGTTCCACCAATCCCACACGGCAGCTCCAGCAGGGCCGGGTTGGCTTCAAGATGTGCTTTCCAGTAATTCGAGGACTCCTGGTTCCAGGCCAGAAGCTCAGCGAGTGTAACGGCAGCTGTCATGGTTTCCTCCTCACGAATTCCTCTTCAGAGCTTCCTCTTCAAGGCCCGATGGCCAATGTCACTTCGATAGTAGATTCCCTCAAAATCAATCAGCGCCATCGCCTGGTAGGCGTGTGCCAATGCTTCTTCCAGCGTTGGTGCAGCGGCGGTAACACCCAGCACGCGGCCGCCGGCCGTGAGAATCTGGCTGCCCATCTGGGTTGAGCCAGAGTGAAAGACCTGTACACCCTGAACCTGGGCCGCTGCGCTCAGGCCGGTGATCGGAAATCCTGTCTGATAGCTACCGGGATAGCCCGACGAGCTGGCCATCACACATGCCGAGGCGCCGGGGCGCCAGCGGAACTCAATCTCCGCCAACCGGCCGTCAATGCAGGCTTCCAGCGCGTCCACCAGGTCGCTTTCCAGGCGCATCAGGATCGCCTGCGTTTCAGGATCGCCGAACCTTGCATTGAACTCGAGAACCTGCGGGCCGCGCGCGGTCATCATCAGCCCCACATAGAGCACGCCCACAAACGGGGTGCCTTCCTCGGCCATGCCCTTCACGGTCGGCTCGGCAATGTGGCGCAAAATCCACTCCTTCATGCCCTCATCCATCATGGAATCAGTGGAGTAGACGCCCATGCCGCCGGTGTTCGGCCCAGTGTCGCCCTCGCCGATGCGCTTGTGGTCCTGTGCCGGCGCAAGGGGGGCCACGTGCTTGCCGTCGCTCAGACACAGGAAGCTGATCTCATCGCCTTCGAGAAACTCTTCCAGCACCACCTGCTGCTCTGCCTCGCCCAGCAGCTTACCGCTGAAGAGCCCATGCGCTGCCTCCAGCGCAGTCTGTCGCGATTGGCAGATAATCACGCCCTTGCCTGCCGCAAGCCCATCGGCCTTCACCACGATCGGCGCATGAAAAATCTCAATCGCCTTTTCGAGCTCTGCCTCCGTGGTGCACACCGCATACCTGGCTGTGGGAATGTTGTGCCGCTGCAAGAAGCGCTTGGCAAACCCCTTGCTGCTCTCCAGCATGGCCGCGGCGCGCGTCGGCCCGAAGACCCGGAAACCCCGCTGCTGCAGCACATCCACAATGCCCAGGGAAAGCGGCAGTTCTGGCCCCACAATGGTCAGGTCCGGCCGCTCTGCTTCCACCACATGCACCATCGCGTCCAGGTCTTTCAAGCTGACCGGAACGCAGCGCGCAATCTGGGCCATTCCACCATTCCCCGGCGCACAAACCACCTCTTTGACTCGACTGCTCCGCTGAACCGCCCAGGCCAGCGCATGCTCGCGGCCCCCCGAACCCAGAATGAGAACTTTCATTGCTTGCTGAATCCCCCGACAGGCTATGGTCGGCAATGGAGGCGGGGGAAGTCAAACCGGCGCGGGAAATGGGCAGAACTGCCGCTCGCCTATACTAATCCGTGGTGTGTGGCTTTCCGCCCGGCACCCCAGCAAAGGCCCGAGCGATGGTTCAAACCCGCATCAAGCCCTACCTTGAGCAAGTGGCCGAGAAAGCGCGCCGGGCGGAACAAACCCGCGCCTACCGCCGCAACCAGGTCCTCGGCCTGCTGATAGTCGCCGCCGTGATCCTGCTGTGGGCGCTCCTCCACACAAATCCAAAGTGGATCTTCCCGCCCGGTTGGTGGCGCCCATGAGCGCTGCGCGGACGGGCATTGCATGCAGCAGCCCTTCGGACGAGAGCAAGTCTCCTCTAGCCGTTCTGCTCCTCGGCCCCACCGGCAGCGGCAAGACCGCTCTCTCCCTCGCCCTCGGCGAGCAGTTCAGTGGCGAGATCGTCAGTTGCGACTCGGTGGCTGTCTATCGCGGCATGGACCTGGGCACGGCCAAGCCCACTGCTGAAGAGCGCGCCCTCCTGCCCCATCACTTGATCGACGTAGCCGATCCCGCCCAGCCCTTTACCGCGGGCGAGTATAGCCGCCAGGCGCGCGCCGCGCTCCAATCCATCACCCAGAGAGGCCGTCTGCCCATCGTCACCGGCGGAACTGGCCTCTACCTCCGCGCGTTGACGGAAGGCCTTTTCCCCGGCCCCGCGCGCCAGGCCGGCCTCCGTGCCCGTCTGGAGCGCAGCCGGCAGCGCCACGGCGACGCCTGGCTGCACCGCCTCCTCAACCGTCTTGACTCAGCGTCTGCCGCCCGCATCCACGCCAACGACGCGTCAAAGCTGTTGCGCGCCATTGAAGTCTGCCTCGCTGCACGCAAGCCGCTCTCGCAGCTTCTCGACGACGCAGAAACCGCCCGTGACCCGCTCACCGGCTTTCGCCTCCTGCGCATTGGCCTTAACCCGCCCCGCAAAGCTCTTTACGAGCGCCTCAACCACCGCGCCGCCACCATGTTCTCCGCCGGCCTGGTGGAGGAGACCGGTGCCTTGCTTACTTGCTACGGTCCGGTCAAGGCGCTTGAATCGCTCGGCTACCGCCAGGCCGCGGCCGTGCTCGACGGAACCATGACCCTCGAAGCCGCTATCGAAGCCGCGCAGCAGGGCCATCGCAACTACGCCAAGCGTCAGCTCACCTGGTTTCGCCGCGAGCCGCGCGTGCTCTGGATTGAAGCATTCGGCGACCAGCCCGGGACGCGGCAACTGGCCGCCGCGCTGGTTCGCGCCAACCGCTAACCCTCGCACTGAATCCATACGCGCCCAAACAGCACTTACGGGCATCCATTAAACTGGGTGGGGTATCGCGGCGCTTTCTGCACATAAGCATCGCACCGGAACGGAGCTCTCTTGGCAGACATAGTCTTCGACGTAGCAATCATCGGCGCCGGCCCCGCCGGCTATACCGCGGCCATCCGCGGCGCGGAATACGGCCTCAAAGTCGCATTGATTGAGATGACCCCCAAGCTGGGCGGGACCTGCCTGCACGTCGGCTGCATTCCCACCAAGGCGCTCCTCTTCAATGCCGAAATCTGGGACCACCTCAAGCACGCCGCCGACTTCGGCATAGGCGGCGTTGCCGCTGAGCCAACCCTCGATTGGACAACCGTGCTCAAGCGCAAGGACAGCATCATCGCCAAACACGTCAAGGGACTCGAGTTCCTGATGAAGAAGCACAAAATCACGACGATTGTCGGCTACGGTCGCCTCACCGGTCCTGCGCAGAACGGCATCCATACCGTGGATGTGTCGTCCTCTGCAGGCGAAACCACTCAAGTCAAGGCGAAGCAGGTGATCCTCGCCACCGGCTCCTCTGCCAAAATGCTACCCGGCCTTCAGCCCGACGCAAGCATCCTCACCAATGTCGAAATCCTCATGATGGAACGCGTTCCGAAATCGCTGATTGTCATCGGCGCGGGCGCGGTGGGCATGGAGTTCAGCTCCATCTTCCGCAGCTTCGGCACTGAAGTGACCATCCTCGAATTCCTTTCCCGCGTCGTTCCCGTCGAGGATGAAGAAATTTCGAAGGAGATCACGCGCCTGTTCAAGAAGCGCGGCATCGACGTCAACACCGGCGCCAAGGTTGAGAAGGTGGAGAAGACTGAGACCGGCGTGAAGGTCAGCTTCACCGACGCCAACGGCAAGCCGCAGGTGAAAGAGGCTGAGAAAGTGCTGGTGGGCGTGGGCCGCGCGGGCCTCACCGCCAACGTGGGCGTGGAGAAGACCAAGATCGAGCTCGAACGCGGCCTGGTCAAGGTGAATGAAGCATTCGAGACTGCCGAACCGGGCATCTTCGCCATTGGCGACATCGTCCTCGGCCTGCCGCAGCTGGCGCACGTAGGCTCCATGGCCGGGATGATCGCCGTTGCCAAAATCGCAGGCCGCAAGTTCCGTCCCATTCGCCGCGACCGCATTCCCAGCTGCACTTACACCGAGCCCCAGATCGGTTCAGCGGGTCTAACGGAGACGCAGGCCAAGGAAAAAGGCTACGAGGTGAAAGTCGGCAAGTTCCCCTTCGCGGGCAACTCCAAGGCCACCATCCTTGGCAATCACGACGGCTTCGTGAAGATTGTCTCCGACGCCAAGTACGGCGAGATTCTCGGTGTGCATATCATCGGACCGCAAGCAACCGAGCTGATCGCAGAAGCTGTCGCGGTGATGGAACTCGAAGGCACTGTGGAAGAGCTGATGAGCACCATCCACGCCCACCCCACGCTGGCCGAGTCGCTGCTTGACGCTTACGGCGCTGTCGAAGGCATGGCCATCAACGCGTAG
>JBEKDE010000163.1:0-7267 GCA_050014515.1 Occallatibacter sp. | reverse complement strand
GGCTGGCTGGAATCCGATTGGGGCGAGTCAGAGAACGGGCGACAGGCGAAGTTTTATCGCCTGTCGGCAGAGGGCCGCAGGCAGCTGGAAGAAGAAGAACAGAGCTGGAACCGGCTCTCGCGAGCGGTCGCCACCATTCTGCAAACTGCCCACTAGGAGACGCGCATGAAAAGTGTTTGGCGGATTTTCCGGAGGCGGAATTCTCCTGACGCGCTCGATCAGGAGCTCAACTTCCATATTGAAGTGCTGACCGAGGCGAATATTGCGCGCGGCATGTCTCCCGAAGAGGCACGCCGCAGGGCACTGATTGATTTTGGCGGAGCCGAGCAGGTGAAGCAGAACGTGCGTGAGGTTGATGTCTCGATTCTGGCGGAAGCCTGCACAACCAATTTGAAGACCGCGATTCGTTTCATCCGTAAGTCGCCGACATTTTCGATCACCGTGATTGTCACGCTGGCCATCGGAATTGGCGTGAACAGCGCCATGTTTTCGGCCATCGATGCAGTGGTGCTGCGCCCGCTTCCCTTTCCCGGAGGTGACCAGCTTGTGACGCTCTACCAGCACGATGCCAAAGGCAGAGACGCCAACCACTTTGTCGCGCCTGTGCGCCTGGAAGACTGGAACCGTTTGAATTCGACATTTCAGGCGATCAGCGGCTACTACTCCGACGACCTGTCTGAGACCTCCGGACCGCTTCCTGAAAGAGTGACCGAGGCCCTGGTGGCGCCGCGTTTCCTTCAAGTGATGGGCACGGCTCCTGCGCTGGGCCGCGGGTTCACGCCGCAGGAGGAACACTTTGGGGGTCCCGACGCCGCACTGATCAGCTACGGATTCTGGCAGCGGAGGTTTCATGGCGACCCCGCGGCCGTGGGTCAGACTTTGCACATCGGCAGCTTCGATTACTCCATCATCGGAGTCATGCCGGCGTCGTTCAAGTTTCCCAATCGCCAAGTGGATCTGTGGGCGCCAAGCCCGCCAGATGCACCTTACGCGCAGAGCCGCGCGTCCACCTGGTTCACGGTGGTTGGCCGCATGAAACCTGGCGTGACGGTGAAGCAGGCGCTTGCCGACCTGTCCACTGTGCAAGGCCAACTCGGCAAGCAATTTTCGAAGACGGATGACGATCTTGAGGTGCAGGCAACGCCGTTGAAGGAAGTGATTGTCGGTGGCGTACGCAGTTCTCTATGGCTGCTTTACGGCTCTGTCACCGTGCTGCTCCTGATTGCCTGCCTGAACATCGCGGCGCTGCTGCTGGCACGCACGACGGACCGTGAACACGAGATTGCCATCCGCTTCTCTCTTGGTGCGGCACGCAAGACGATCGTGGCGCAGTTGCTGACCGAAGTGTTTGTGCTGGCGCTGGCTGGATCACTTGCGGGGCTTGCGGTGGCCGCGGCCGCCGCGGAGGGGTTGCATCGCCTGTCTGCAACTCTGCCCCGCGCGGAGGAGATCACGCTGAACTGGCGCGTCGCGCTGTATGCGCTGGCCTGCGCCGTGGCTACGACCCTGGTCTGCGGATTGTTTCCCGCTCTGCGCGGCGCGCGGCGCGGACTGGCCCGCTCGCTTGCTCGCTCCGGAAGGACGCAGGCGTCGGCGCGGAGCCCCTTGCAATGGGGACTGGTAGGGGTGCAGGTGGCGCTCGCCGTCACTCTGCTGGTGGGTGCGGGGCTGTTGCTGCGGAGCTTTCAGAAACTTGGCCGCGTTTCGCCGGGGTTTGACCCCAGCCACATCCTGACGCTGCAGATCAGCGGTTCCTGGGGAGAAACCACTGACATGAACGCCGTCACCCAGCGCATCAATCGCACCCTCGGCGGCTTGCGGTCTTTGCCCGGGGTGGAAGCTGCGGCAACCTCCGGTACGCTTCCTGGCGTTTCATTTCTCTATCAATTGGAGTTCAACATCGACGGACAGCAGAACACTGACCGGCATATCTTTGCCGACACCCGGGTTGTCTCCGGCTCCTACTTCGAAACCATGCGGATTCCTCTGCTTGACGGCGCCACTTGCCCACAGGCTTCGTCTACCCCTGACATCGTTGTGAATCGCAGCTTTGCGAATCTTTACCTCAGTGCCACGTCGCTGCTCGGCCACCTGCTGACGCAGACTGCAATGACCTCCGCTGTGCCCGGCCGCGTTGTGGGGATTGTGGGGGACGCACGGGAGCAGGGCATGAATGCGCCGCCCGTCCCGATCGTCTACTGGTGCTCCAGCGCGCCCAACCCATTCCCGAATTTCCTTGTCCGAACGCATGGCGACCCGATGGCGATGGCAGAGAGCATTCGCCGCAGGATTCATGAGGTTTCGCCGGCCAGGTCGGTCTACGGCCTGATGCCCTTGCAGGAACATCTCGATGACGCCTTCCTGCAAAACCGCCTGCGCACCATGTTGCTGACGTTCTTCGCCGTGACGGCCGTGTCGCTGGCCTGCATCGGCATCTATGGGACTCTGAGCTACCTGGCGCGACTGCGGCTGCGCGAAGTGGGCGTGCGCCTGGCGCTGGGATCGTCACGAAGCCAGATCGTGTCGCGGTTTCTCTTGCAGGGTCTGCGCGTGGCAGCTTTTGGCTGCGTCGCCGGCCTGGCTCTGGGTCTGGGATTGACCCGCTTCCTGGCCGGGATGCTTTACGGTGTTTCCGCGCTCGATCCCGCAACGTACTGCGGCGTCACCCTGGTCATACTGCTGGTGGCCGCGCTTGCATCGCTGCTGCCCGCAGTGCGCGTGGCCAACGTTGACCCCATGCGCATCCTCCGCGAGGAATAAGGCGGGCGTTTGATCAGTGTTCCCTGATCCCCGCCTTTAGACCGGCAGCGGGTTGCGCTCGGCGAACTGGTGCTGGTGCCAATAGGGGTAGATAGCGGGCTGCGCGCTCGCCTTGTCGAGCTCGGCGACCTGCTCCGCGGTCAGGTTCCAGCCTTCTGCGGCAAGGTTTTGCCGCAACTGCTGCTCGTTGCGCGCGCCAATGATAACTGAGGAGACCGTAGGCCGCTGCAAAAGCCAGTTCAGCGCAACCTGCGCAACGGACTTGCCGGTTTCGGCAGCCACTTTATCCAGCGCATCGACCACCGTGTAGAGATAGTCGTCTGAAACTTGCGGGCCCATGTCGCCGGTCTTGTGCAGGCGGCTCACTTTGGGGAGTGGCTGGCCGCGGCGCACTTTTCCTGTCAGCCTTCCCCAGCCCAGCGGGCTCCATACCAGCGCGCCGACCTTCTGGTCGAGGCCGAGCGGCATCAGCTCCCACTCGTACTCGCGGCCGATCAGCGAATAATAAACTTGATGCCCCACAAAGCGGGTCCACCCGTAGCGCTCGGCCACGGCCAGCGACTTCATCAGGTGCCAGCCGGAGAAGTTGGAGCAGGCGATGTAGCGCACCTTGCCCTCGCGAACAAATGTGTTCAATGTGTCCTGGACTTCTTCAACCGGCGTGAGCGCGTCAAAGCCGTGCAGGTGGTAGATGTCGATGTACTCGGTGCCGAGCCGGCGCAGGCTGGCCTCCAGCGAGCTGCGTAAGTGGTAGCGCGACGATCCGACGTCATTGGGCCCGGGGCCGAAGCGGAAGGTGGCCTTGGTGGAGATGAGTGCCTGGTCGCGCTTGCCCTTGAGGGCCTTGCCCAGCACTTCCTCCGATTTGCCGTTGGAGTAGATGTCGGCGGTATCGAAGAGGTTGACGCCGGCCTCGAAGCAGATGTCGATCAGGCGCCTGGCCTCGGCTGCCTGGGTCGAGCCCCATTCCTTAAAAAACTCGGTAGCGCCGCCAAACGTACCGGTGCCAAAGCTGAGCGCAGGAACTTTGAGGCCTGAGCCTCCAAGAAGACGATATTCCATGCTGGTTTGGATGCGGCAGTGGTGGCGAGGATGCAGAAGGCGTGTTCCATTTAGACTAGAAGAGCTATGAGCACATTGAAAGCCGTCCGCGGCACACGCGACTTGCTGCCGCCGGAAACGGCGCTCTGGAACCGCATCGAGAAGACCGCGCGCCAGGTCTTTACCCGCTACAACTTCGGCGAGATTCGCACCCCCATCTTCGAAGACACGACGCTGTTTGCGCGCGGCGTGGGCGAGGAAACCGACATTGTCTCCAAGGAGATGTACACGTGGGAGGACCGGGCGCGGGCGCAGTCAGAAAAGACACAGTCGCTGACTCTGCGGCCGGAGAATACCGCCGGCGTGGTGCGCGCCTACATCGAGCACCAGTTGGGCGAGAGCGGCCATTTGCAGAAGCTCTATTACGTCGGCCCGCAGTTCCGTCGCGAGCGTCCGCAGAAGGGCCGCTACCGCCAGTTCTCGCAGATCGGCGCAGAGGTGATTGGGCCGCCGTCGGCGGGCAGCGAAAGCCCGCTGCGCGACGCCGAGGTGCTGGAGATGCTCGCCACGCTGCTCGACGAGCTGGGCATCACCGGCTGGACCCTGGAGCTGAACTCTGTGGGCTCCCCGGGCGATCGCGCTCGTTATAACGAGGTGCTGCGTGCTGCTCTGGTTCCGCTGGCTCCTCAGATGTGTGAAGACTGCCAGCGGCGCGCGGTAACCAATCCGCTGCGTGTGCTGGACTGCAAGGTGCCCGCGGATCAGCCCATCATCGACACGCTCCCGAAGATGGCGGATTCTCTTGACGAAGACTCAAAAAAGCACTTCGCCGCGGTCACCGCAGCGCTCGACGCAGCTGGAGTGCCCTACACACGCAATCACCGCCTGGTGCGCGGCCTGGACTACTACACGCGCACGACATTCGAGTTCACGCATGGCGGCCTGGGCGCACAGAACGCCTTGCTGGGCGGCGGCCGCTATGACGGCCTGAGCGAGGCCATCGGCGGCCCGCGCGCGCCGGGCATCGGCTTTGCCATGGGCGAGGACCGGCTGGTGCTCACGCTGCAAGCTCTTGAGACCGCGCGAGAGCCGGAAAAGCGAGAGCCGGAGAAGATAGATGCGTTCATTGCACCGCTCGGCGAGGGACTGAATGCCGCGGGGCTCGCCCTGGCGCGCGAGTTGCGCCGGGCTGGACTGCGCATTGAGCTAGGCGAAGGCGGTTTTCGGCTCAAGAAATCGTTTGAAGCGGCCGATAAGACGGCGCGGCGGATCGTCATCCTGGGCGAGGATGAGCTTCAATCCGGTATTCTGACGGTGAAGACCTTCGCAACAGGAATGCAGACCAAGGTCAATCGCGGGGAGCTGGCGGCATATCTCAGCCAATGATTCTGGCTGAGGGATCGTTCCGGCCGGAGGGGGACCATGAGAGCAGCCTTCATTTTGGGAGTCGCGATGTTGACTGTAATTCTGTCTCTGTCCCAGAGTTCACGTGTTTCGCCTTCGTCTCAAGGGCAGAAACCGGCGGTGCCTGCCTGCCCATCCGGGAAGGGTTGCGAGACCTTCAAACAAATGTGGAACGGCGGGGACAGCACAGTTCGTTCGGCAACGTGGGCATGTTTTGTTCAGAATAATCTCGAGATGATTCCCGCCTACAGCACATGGGACACGGACGAAATGCTCCTGCTAAGGGACGGAATATCAGTGTTTGAGATACATCGCTTCGTCGACGGGACCGAACGGCTTGCGCTCAACGCTTCCTCCGACTACTTTCGTGACGGAATTGCCCATTGGAGGCCAGACGGTAGTCCTTCATCGCTCGACGTTACGAAGACAGGCGTAGCGCTCATGACGGACGCTAACTACAAAGATACGACAAACGCCAACGTCCATTTTCACCTTGAAATGCGACTTTCAAGCGGAAAATTTACATCAAGGTGGAGCACAGAGACGGCATCCGTCTTCTCCAAATCAACCTCAACCGAAGAGTTTGCTGGACAATGTATTTTGCTTCCCAAGCCCCCAAAATAATCGGAAGGACATGTTGTGCTCGATTTTCTAGGAAGCCTCGAACGAACGCATCTTTGCGGTGAATTGCGTGCCGCCAACGCCGGCCAGCAGGTGGTGGTGATGGGCTGGGTCAACCGGCGCCGCGACCACGGCAACCTCATCTTTCTCGACCTGCGCGACCGCACCGGCATCTGCCAGATTGTTCTGGACAAAGAGCTGACCCCCGACGGCCATTTGAAGGGCGAGCAGGTGCGGCCGGAGTACGTTGTTGCGGCGGTCGGCACGGTGAGTCTGCGCGACGCCGACGCCATCAATCCCAAGATGCCCACCGGCGAGATCGAGATTGAGGCCACGCAGTTGCTGGTTTTGAATGACACGCGCCTGGCGCCGTTTTCGCCCTCCGAAGAAGCCATCCAGAACGAAGAGACGCGGCTTAAATACCGCTACGTTGATTTGCGTCGCCCGGAGATGCAGCGCAATTTCTGGCTACGCCATGAGATTACGCTGGCCATTCGCGAGAGCCTGAGCAAGCAGGGATTTCTGGAGATTGAAACGCCCATCCTGACCAAGAGCACGCCCGAGGGCGCGCGCGATTTTCTCGTGCCAAGCCGCGTGCATCCGGGCGAGTTCTATGCCCTGCCTCAGTCGCCGCAAATCTTCAAGCAGATTCTGATGATCTCCGGCTTTGACCGCTACTTCCAGATCGCCCGCTGCTTCCGCGACGAGGATCTGCGCGCCGATCGCCAGCTTGAGTTCACGCAAGTCGATCTGGAGATGAGCTTCCCGCACCAGGAGACGGTCTTCAGCGTGGTCGAACAGTTTATGGCTGCAGCATTTGGCGCGGCGGGCGTCACGTTGCCCACGCCATTTCCGCGCATCACCTATGACGACTCCATGCGCAAGTTTGGCAGTGACAAGCCGGACCTGCGCCTGCCTGGGCTTACCGACGTGCGGGCTGCATTTCCTGATGAGGCCCTGGCTACGCTGCAAATCGATCCCGCGCTGCCTGTGGTGGCGCTGCGCATTCCCAAGGTGGGCTGCGCATTCCCAAGGTGGGCGAGCTGAGCCGCAAGGAACGCGAAGACAACCACCCCATGTTCGACCAGAAGAAAGGCGCCAAGTTCATTGACGACTTCAAGCGCCTGGCCAAGAGCTTCCCCGAGTCCGCCGCCAGGGTGCGCGAACTTGCAGGCGCGGCTGACGAAGACTTTGTCATCGTGGTGGCCGGAGACCCGGCGCACCCGGTCAAGGCCAGCGACACCAAGTTTGAGGGCCGCCTGAGCGAGCGCGAGATCAACGTCTACTCGGCCGCCGGCAACTTCCGCACTGAGCTGGCGAAGAAGTACGCCGACCGGCACGGAGCCTTTGGTGTGACGGAAGCGGCTGTGCGGGAGGCAGATCCCAAGGGCGGCGTCACAGTGGACGGCGCGGCTGCATTCAACCCCATCTGGATCGTCGA
>JBEKDE010000162.1:0-7014 GCA_050014515.1 Occallatibacter sp. | reverse complement strand
TGTGCCAGGTCGCGCGCTCGCACGCGGTCTGTGTCCTCTACCTCGATCGTGATAACGCCGCTCTTTTTGTCTTCGGTAATCTTTGTGCGCCGCGCAAGACGCTTGGCTGTGTCAATGCGATACTTCTTGCCGTAAACCTGCTGCAGATTGAATCGGTCAATCAGATGACCGCTGACGGATGAGCTGTGGAGCAGGTCAATAAACAAGGCGGTAGAGGAGTGTCCGCCCAGCAGTCCGCCTGCGAGACCTCCCAGTGCTCCCAGGCCTCCCGCGCGGGAGGACAGCGCTGCCAACAGCATTGCACCTGAACCTTGCGGTTCCGGCGGCATAATACTTGTGCTGGATTTGTACTGCTTGGGAATTGCAAAAGAAATGCCGAGGCTTACTAGCAGAGAGATTGCCGCGAGCCGCAGAAGCATGCGGCGGTGCTGCCAGAGCAGCAGGGCGCGTGTGGCCCACTGCGGCTGGTACACAGAAGACATCGCCTGATCGTGTTCCGGGGTCGGAATAGCAGCGTGAATCGTACTCATCACGTCCTCCGCTGCGGGTTGTACGAGAGTTGGCTCGGCATGATCATCCTGCACGTGACAAGCAGCGCGAGAGATTTCAGCATTGAAATGGCTCCTCTAGAACGCCGCTAAGGCCAAGCCGGAATTGATAGCGATGGAGGAAGCAAACTGGCCCGCTGCCAGCAGATTTCTCCAGAACAACGAACCACCGATGATCTTCTGAGGCACGACAACAACATCGCCAGGGTCAAGCCTGGTGGAAAGCACATCGGCGTCAAACCACCCTCCCGAGTGGCGTCCCACGACGGAGCCATTCGCGCGAATGATGAATATCTGTTTCCGATCCGCGGTGCCGTTTGTACCGCCTGCGCGGCTGAGGTACCAGGCGGCAGTTTTTCCAGGAGTGAACGTGAGCGCTGTTGGGTTATAGACCTGGCCGCTGACAAGCACGAATCCAGGCCGCTTTGGAATCGTCAGTACGTCACCTCGGCGCAGTTCGATATCGGCAGGAGTGTTCGCCCAACTGTCGATATCGGCGCTGATGTGAATGACCATGCGGCCGGTCGGAGGGTGACTCTTCAGATCGGTGATCACCTGGGCTTGTTGCTCTTTGATGGCCTGCAGTTCCCCGGCCCCTCCAGCCGCTGCTAAGCCTGGCGAGAGCCTGGCCGCCGCGGAATTTGTCTCGATCTGGCGAATTACTTCATCGCGGCTCTTTTGCTCAAGGTCTTTCACCTGCTCGCGAACAAGCACCGCGCCCCCCGGATAGGCGGTTGGGAGAAGGTCCCCGGCTCTTCGCAAAACCGAACTAAGGCGTTCGCCGTCGCGGAAACCATAATTGCCCGGATATCTCACCTGGCCATTGATCGTTACGGACTCTCCGATGTCCGCCCAGTTGGTGATTTGATGAACAGCAAGAATATCGCCGGGTTTGAGCGGAACGTCGGCGTGTGGGTCGGCTTCTGTCACTGCAGCTCCGATCCGCACGGTCGCCAGGTTTTCGACGATTCCATTCCCGTTTTTCACGTCATAGCTGGTGAGATCGGCGCTCTCGGTCAGGGCGTCGCGTTTGAAACCTCCAGCCATGCGTACCAATTGCGCGGCAGTCATGCCCTGTGACATGGGATATTTGCCGGGGCGCATCACTTCACCGCGGATCGTCACGATAGGCGCATCCACCTGGTAGCGCCCGAAGACGCGAATGGTGTCAAAGGGCTGCAGGTCGACATTCGTATTTCCGATTACCACATCCGGAACATTGAAGTCGATCGTCTCGGCATGCAAATCGGGTGCAATCAGGCGGACAATCTCTCCACGCGCAGCGGGCTCGGGCAACATGTCCTGATAGCTTTGAATCACATCGCTGAGGCGCATTCCGTCGCTGTACGCCATGCGACCTGGACGCAGAACGTGTCCTGCAAGATAGATCGCGCGCTGGCTATAGGGCATGATGGGTTCAACGCGAACTCGGTCCCCATCCTTCATCGGGAATGCAGCAATGGCGCTTTGATCCGGGGAGACACTCTTATCGTCGACACCGGCGAGGGTCATCGTCTCTCGCTGATGATTGGCGCCGATGCGTTCGATTCTGATATGGCTGAGGGATGCTGCGGCGGTGAGTCCGCCGGCGTCTTCAATCACCGTGGAGAGCATCGTCTCGCCACTTGTGAGCTCGTAGATCGCCGGCCGCTTGACAGCGCCCGACACCGCAACCAACGGACCCGCCGGCGGAATAAGAAGCGTGTCTCCGCTTTCAAATGGAGCACTTCCATTGCGGATGCCATGAAGCAGAAAGTCGTACAGATCGACTTCGTCGATGAGCTGTTTGCCTCGGTAGTGGCGCAGGGTGCGCAGCGATCCAGCAGCGGTGGGGCCGCCCGCAACGTACAGAGCGCTCACAGGAGTTGAAAGGGAACTGATGTCATACCCGCCAGGCCGTTGCACATCGCCGACTACATATACACGTACGGAACGGAGTCGCGAGACGGTCACGGCGATTTGGGCGTTGCGGAATTGCTGCTTGAGTATGCCTTCAATCGCGGCTTGCGCCCTACCAAGCGACAGCCCGGCGACATCGATAGATCCCGCTTCTGGAAGAAAAATGCTCCCGTCGCGATCGATCGTCCGTGCAATGCTCTGTGTGGTGCCCCCCCAAAGATGAATCGTCAATGCATCCCCAGGGCCGAGAACATAATCCGGCCCCAAAGGCACGTCGAGCGGCGTGTTCTGGCCAGATATTCCGCGCGCCGCTCCAGATGCATCGCGATTGACAAAGACGGCCGAACCAAACCGCTTCAACCGATCACTCTCGTCGGGGATCTGTGTATAGAGGTCGCGCATGGACTGAAGATCGTACGGCGCGGTCTCTCGCAGGACCCTGGGCATGTCAGTCGACGCGTTCGCCGATTCCTGCGCTCGAGGGCTGTTCGCCTGAAGCTGGCGGCTGTCATTTGAACGCAATGATCCCCGTTTCGCCGCCTGCGTACCTGCTGCTCCGGTTGCCGCCAACCCCTCGCCTACGGCAAAATCTCGTTCAACGTTACCTGCACTCCCGGTGCCAGTTTGCGCGAGAAGGCGCTGAGACGGGGAGTCTGGATTGACCTCGTCGGTTTCTGTGCCGGTTGCGCCTTCAGACTGAAGATCGCTCTGGGCCAAATATCCACGGGCGCGTAGCACGGTTGTAATGCTTGCCTGCAGATCCGGGTTTGCCGCAATCTGGCTGTAGAGCATCTGATCGGAGATGTCATTCGGATCGATCTGGACGCCTTGCAGCTGCATTCGATCAGCCAACTGGGACTTCAACTCCACTACGAGATCGGGGTTCTGTTCGAGAATGGCTGTGATCTGTTCTGCGGAGAGCGCTCCGTGTCCTTGCATCGCGTTCGAACCGATAGAACTCTGTTGATTGGAACTATCTTGATCCGTGCCCGCATCCGGGCCGAATAGGGAAGGTCCGATTGACCCGCTACCATCATCCCCTGCGGTTGATCCTGTCGTGCTCTGCATCGTCGTTGGGGCGGAGGGCATCTGGGCGTCTGCGCGGAATCCTGCAAGCGCAAGGACGGTGACTATGCATGAGGCCAAGGGGTACGCAATTCGAGATGGCCACGCGCCATAGGCGGTCATGCGCGAACTGTGACTCGAGTTCACCGTTTCCAAGTGAACATGATCGACCGACTGCGGCATAGGCACGTTTCTCTTCACGTTTGACCGTAAAGAAGAGCGCCGGTAGCCGTGTCATGCGGTCGTCAGTGAATTGTCATTCCTTTGTTGTTCGCTCAATCGTCAGAGAATGTGCGTCATGCAAGGTGTTTCAGGGCGGTGAAGACTACTGGAAGGTCAGCGATGAATGCAACCGGGGCACAGATGGAACGAAACTGTCAGGAAAGTGACAAAGCGAATACCTTTGCTTGACATTATGGAGAAGATCAGCTGCTAGGCTCTCCTTGCCGGGGATCATCCAAGTGAACGCAAAGCAGTTCGACAGAACCTGTCAGCATGTAGACCTGGATTGAAGAGGCGTGAGTAGCGGACTCAGTCCTTCATTCGATTGCCTGCCCCGGTTAAGCCATCGCGGATGGTGGAGAAACTTCGCAGCCACCCAGCCCATGGTCCATCCCACTGAAGCACTGGAACAGAAGGCGCCAATTATGATTCGAGATTCAGTTCAACAAACGCACTTATGGGTAGCCGGTTGCGGTTCATCTCCCCGCCACCAGGATGTGCTTCTTTGCAATATGGAGTTGCCGTACAGAGAGATGTTCTACCCCCTTGGCTATCCTGTCGATATCATCACGAACGACACCGCAGTATTGGAAGCAGCTGAAGAGAGCTTTGGACATGCGCGCTTCTCAAGAGACAGCACCCAATTGCAGATACGCATTGGAGTCAGTCAAGAAGGGAGTTCAGAATGCCCTCCGGCGCCCACCCGGCGTGAATACGATCATTTATATTCGCTCGTTGCCGATGTGCAAAATCAATCTCTCCTTGACCTCAGATCTCTGATCAACTTCACATGGGTGACAAAGGCGGCTGTGAATAACAGTCTCTATCTCAGGTATAACTTCATCGAGAAAGCCGTTTATTTATTGCTTGGAGCATCCGCCGTCACCGACATTCATGCTGCCTGCGTCAGCAAGAACGGGAAAGGCATTTTACTTATTGGAGACTCCGGCGCGGGCAAGTCGACACTCGCCTATGCATGTGCGCGAGCCGGATGGACCTTTACTTCGGACGACACAAGTTATCTCATCAACGACTCCAAAGTACCGCGTGTGATAGGGCATTCGCACCGCGCACGCTTCCGGCCTTCAGCAAAGGAACTCTTTCCCGAACTTCAGCGCTTTGGGTTGACCCCGCGCATCGAGGGGAAGCCGTCGATTGAGGTTCCAGTATCAAAACTTCCAGTCGAAAAGACGGCGGCCGAGGCAAACGTGGATTTTATTGTCTATTTGAATCGGAGCCCTTCGGCTGCGGGAAGCCTCATTCGTCTGCCGCATGGAACTGCCACAGAGCGCACGTGCGGCGATCTCTACTCTGCCGGAGAGATACGCGCGAAGCATGAGGAGATTCTTCAGATTCTTTCCGATGTCCCGACCTACGAGCTTCAGTATAGCGATCTCAGCCAAGGCATCCTTCTCCTTGACCGTTTATCGAGAAGTGATTGAAACACTCGCAAAGCCCTTTGCTTTTTCAGCATGGTGAGCGGTTGAACCATGTCGCTGATTGGCGGGACACTCTTCAATGGCTTCTTCGATCACATCGACGGCCCGCTGCGATCCGCAGAGAGAGTGAAGCCCGGCTTGCATCTTCACGGCTGCATCGCGATAGGTTGGATCATTCAAAAGCTTTGTCACAGCTCTGTGAATCTTACTGACCGTAAGCCGCATAACAGGAAGCACCTCAGCAATTCCCAGGCGTTCCAGACGGGCTGCGATAGCCGGTTGATCATGTGCGAGCGGGATGGCCAACATCGGCTTGCCTTCCATCAGCGTCTCAAACACGGTGTTTGGTCCACCATGCGTGATGACTATTGTTGCGAGCCTCACAAGTTCGAGTTGAGGAGCATACCTCGTCACCAACGGGTTGCCGGGCAAATCAGAGAACATGTCCGGATCGAAGCGGCCACCCAGGGAAATCACTAACTGAAGGTCAAGATCCCGGCAGGCCTCTGAGACGAGTCGGAACACAAAGGCCTGCACATTGCGCGTAGTGCCCAAAGACATGTAGATGACTGGCCGGCCGTCAAGGCGATCCCAGGGAAACTCCACGTGCGGCCTCGCGACACGATTCGCAAACGGGCCGGTAAAGTGAAAATTGCCGGGCAGCCCAGCGCGTGGCGAGTCGAAACATTGTGGAAGCTGCGTAATATGTGCGAGTTCAGGACGCGACTGCCGGGCTTGTTTGATTGGTTCTAATCCAACCTGCCGCCGGTAGTCGTCGAGAACTCGTCGAATCGGTCCCCGCATGCGCAGCGCGGAGACCTCGAAGAACGCAGTCTCAATCAACGAATGCCACGAGGCAGAATACTTGTATCCCGAATACCAGGGATAGGCATTCCACCCAAAATGATGAGGGACAGACGTAGAGATGATGAAATACGGCAGGTGCGCAATCTGGGCGACCGTTGGTCCGGTCAGCGCTATCTCGTTGACCAGCAGCGCGTCTACGCCCGCCTCGATGAGTGCAGGTGGCGTCTCATCGAGATACATTTTCAAGTCGCGCTCGATCCGTTCTAAATTGAATCGAATGTCAGAAAGCTTGGAGCGTCGACCCGAAGTATTTCGATTCATCTGATCTTTGGAAGAGGAGCCGCCATTCCCGAGCGGAATGAAATCGAGTCCAGCCTGCCGCACTCGATCTTCTATTTTGGGCTTCTCGAAAAATGTGATCCTATGACCTCGGTCTTTCAAGCTCTGAGACAGCGCGATCAGCGAATTCAGGTGCCCCGTACCAGTGAATGAGAGCACACCGAAGTGCCAACTTCTCCGTTCAGAGGGCATGTGCAACCTCCGCGCTTGCCGGGAGGAGAACTCCTCTTCTCCCCAGCCGCACCTCGCCCTTTCCCAATACTTCTTCTGTCTTCTCGAGCAACGCCGACACCGGCGCGCGCAGCCAGCGGGTCGTTCCGTCGAACAGAAGGGGCTCCAGGCCTTGAGTTTGTGAGAACGGAAGCCGTTTCATGAGCGCTTCCGAGACCAGCTGTACACGCCCTCCAATCATCACAAACTCTACGTCAGCCATCGACATCGTTCCCAGTCTCTCCGCCGGACTACCGCCGATGTCTCGAACCGCAATCGCATCTGCAAACCCGGACTCGCTTATGGAACCTTCCGCATCCGGGAGCCTAAGAATGGAAGCAGGAATTGCGGTCACCATTTGATAGGCGCGCGAAGGCGAAATCGTGCAACGGCGCATCGCAAAACGGATTTCATCCAACAGGTCACCCTCGGCTGTCAGCGGAGAATCATTCCCAAGGGCTATTTGTTCAACTCCGCTCAGCAAT
>JBEKDE010000161.1:0-7065 GCA_050014515.1 Occallatibacter sp. | reverse complement strand
GTGCGCCAGCTATTTCCTTCTTCTTTTCTTCCATGAGTACGCCCGGCGCGAAGTGTCTGAAATCGCCCGTCTCCCGATTGCCGCGATCTATAACAAGCTGAAGATCGCCCGTGCGGAAATAGCTTCTTCTTTGGAAGCATTCGGGAAGTTGCGGATAGCGAGCCACGACGCGCCGCCGAATCCGGCACTGCGTGTGAGCGCCGTATCCTCGGCCGAGCTCTTTCAGGAACTGCGTCAGACAATCTTCGAGGCAAGGCCCTCCGAGTGCCTTTCCGAGGAGAACCTGCTGGCTCAGTATCGTACCGCGATCCCGATGCCGATTTCGTGCGGCTTGCTCTCGCACATTGTGAGTTGCGAACGTTGCCTTTCGCTGCTAGACCGGCACTTCGAGCGGCCGGCATGGCAAGATCGCGAGCCTCCGGGCAGCTCCTGGAACCTCAAAGATGGAGACGACAGCGGGTCGCCGACGCATCGCGGGCCCAACTATCACGCGATGATGAGATCGGTACGACGGCAAAGAGACAGAATCTATGAACTCCGGCCGCGGACCCTCTCGATTGCGGTCAACGGCAGGATCGTGGCCTTCCATGATGTGCAGAGCGAACGCAGCACACTTGCCTCACGCACCGAGCATCCGGAAACGGTCCAGTTCGTTGAGGTTTTTACCGATCAGCAAATCCGCCTCGCGTTGTTGCCGATTGAGGATCTTCCGCCCGGAGGGTTGCACCTCCATACCCAGGCGGTGGCATTGAGCGATGGCCGTCAGCTTAAGCTGACGGTTAGCTTTGACGGACAAGGTTTGCATAGTGAGGTAACCTACCTGGATCCTGCCCTTGCGGCGGAATCGGCAGACGAAGTCCCGGACGACACGCGAATCGCCGCCGCGCCTGCTTCAGTCTTCTCGCTGCCGGTTCGCGAAACAAATACAAGATCCAAAGCTATAGCAAGCTGGGTCAGCCGTTCCATTCGCAGCATTACGCCGCAGTTCGCGCTTGCCTGGGCTATGATTCTCGTCGCGGTGTTGGGCGGGGCTGGCTATTTCGCATACCAATACGGACACTCTTCGCTCGACGCGCGCATCGTCCTGAATGATTCCGTAAAGATGGAAGCGGCCAACATGAAAGGACAGGCCGAACACCAGGTATTGCGCCTCGACACGCTCGGTACGGGCGGTCGGACGGTGTGGCAAGGAACTGTGGATGTATGGCGGGAGTCCGCCAGTGGGAGATTTACGCGGCGACTCTACAATGTGCAGCACCGGCTTGTTGCGGCAGACTGGCGCGGGACGAATGGCGAAAACGGATCATTCGAAGCGTCCTCTGGCCGCGCGGGAGGCGAGGCCGATCGCAGAGTTGCTGAAAGTGCGTTCTGGAAGCTCGACATCTCGGCCCACGAATTCCAGACGATGGCCGCACAACACCTGGAAATCCGGAACGCGGGAGGCGATTATGAACTTACAGGCTCGGACCTCTCAAGTGGGCCGCCGCATCTCGTTTCCGCAAGACTGGTTCTTGACCATCACTTGCAGCTTGTGCGTGAAACGCTGCACATAAGCGGCGGCTATGAGTTTACTGAGGTCCGCTTTGTTGAGGCGAGCGATGAGCATTTACCCGCCGCTTCAGTTCCCGAGTCAGTTTTTGACCCCACCGATCTGGAATCCAAAATGAACACCAATTCAGGTAGCACTTTTGTTCAGCATGGAATTGGCGAACATCCCGGTGGCACTCCTACGAGACTCGTTCAAACCGAAGTTGCCGCGCTCTATCGGCTCAGTGAGCTGGGCGCGGATGTAGGGGAGCCGATTGAGATTGTACGAACGCCGGGCGGCCAGATCCGTGTCGCAGGAACGGTCGCCAACGAGGCTCGCAAAAGACAAATCGTCACTGCATTGGAAAACACTCCCGATCGCCAGTTGCTCGAAGTCGACCTGGCAACGCACGGAAATTTGCGCGTGCCCATCCCGTCCTCGCGCTCGGCCGTGCCCGCAACCAATGTGTATGACGTGGCGCACACAGGCCCAGTGGCGGACCCCGTTCTCCGCAAGTTTTTTGCCGGGAAAGGGCTAAGCGGAGACCAGATCGACCCGGCGGTCACGCATTTCTCGAGTGAAACACTCGATCATGCACAGCGCGCCTTGCAAAACGCATATGCGCTGGACCGACTGGGCAGTTCATTCAGTCCGACCGAACTACGGGCCATGGGCGCTATTGCGCAACAGCAATGGTCGGAGATGGTAGCGCAACATTCGTCCGCGCTGGAGAGAGAACTGAATGAATTGCAGCAGCAACTCGCTCAACTCGCCCCTGAACGCAGTCTACTGTCGCCGGCGCGCGGGCCTTCGTCAATCTACACGCCTCAAGATTTTGCAGGCGCGGCTCGAAAGCTTCTTTTCGAAACGCAGGATCTGAATCGCGCAGCAGGAATCGCTTTCTCTACTGGCGCGTTCGACCGGAGCGCAGGGACCGCAGAATCGTCGATTGATGCCGTGAGGGAATCGATCCCATTCAACGAGTTGGAACAGCTCACCGTATTCGCATCACGACTGGAAAGTGCAAAAGACGCGGCAAAACGTTCCGTCGAGCAGTACCCCCGGCTGCCACGGTGAGTCAAAGAACGAAGATGCTTCGTGGTATTTCAAAAATCTCTTTGCGATGGATCGGGTGCCTGATCCTCTGTCCCGTGACGCAGGTTCTTCCTCAGGTCAGCACCGCGAACGTGACTGGCGTCGTGGAAGATTCGACGGGCGCGCGCATTCCGGGAGCAGCCGTCAAACTTGTCAACAGTCAGACCGGGACAGAGAACGACGCAACCACCAATCGGAACGGAATTTTTCTGTTGCCCGGTGTCATTCCAGGAGCTTATACGCTGCAGATCGGGCGGGATGGATTTGCGACCGCGCAGATTATGGGGCTAATTCTCAACGTGGGCGACATCAAGAGTTTACTCATCCGCATGGAGATTGGTCCGGTAACACAAACGGTAAAGATCGATGCCTCCGATCTTCCGTCCACCGCGACCGGCGCTTCTGTAAGCACCGTCATCAACCGAAAGTTTGTTGCTAACATTCCGCTGAATGGGCGAAGCTTTCAGGATCTGATCTCGATGACGCCTGGAGTGAACATACAGAGTCCCCAGGCTGCGGACGTAAGCTTCAGCGCACACGGAGACTTCAGCGTCAATGGGCAGCAACCCGATGACAATTCCTACACGGTGGATGGAGTTTCGGCCGATATCGGTGCGGGGCTGCTGACAGGCCACCAGAAGTTAGCAAGCAGCGGAAGCGCCGCCGGAACCACGGCGCTGGGGACCACACAGAGCCTGGTGTCTATCGACGATCTCCAGGAGTTCCGGGTACTCACCTCGACGTATTCCGCCGAATACGGCCGCACCACTGGAGGGCAGTTCACGCTCCTCACGCGTTCCGGCACAGACAGGTTTCACGGCAGTGGCTATGACTACCTGCGCAACTACAGTGCCAATGCCGCCGATTGGTTTACCAAGTTCAATGCGACATCCCCTCCCATCCCTTATGAGCAAAATGATTTTGGTGGCACTCTTGGCGGTCCGTTCACGCTTCCCCATATTTACGACGGCCACGGCAGGACATTCTTCTTCGCTTCTTATGAGGGACTTCACGTGACCGAACCAACGGCCCCACTCGTCGAGTATGTGCCTTCTGCTCAGACGGTCCAAGAAACGCCACAGCCGCTTCAGTCCTTGCTGGATGACTTCGGCGAACCCGGAGCCGCATCTGAGCTGGGAGATTCCGGCCTCGGTCCCGTTGTTGCCTTTTCCATCTCCGAGCCGGGGTCAATCAACGCGGGAAGCATACGCCTGGACCATACGTTTTCTCCAAAGCTGTCGGCGTTCTTTCGCTACGACGATACGCCGAGCAAAAGTGAAGGCTTTGATTTCACCTCAGTACCTTTCGAACAACTCGATACGCAAACATCGACATTAGGAACTACATTCCAGCTCTCGTCGACAAAAACGAATGAACTCAGGGTTGGTTACGGAGCGAGCACATCTCTTCTAAGCACCATATTGAGTGGCAGTGGCATTGATTCTAGGGTTGCCGTAGTTTACAACCTGAATACACAACTTGGCATACCGGAATCCTTTCCGTCGGCCTCGGCAGACGTCTTCATCCACTCCGCGGGCGCAGGCGATGCGGAGGTCAAGACGGATGCTGCCTTCGCCTCCGTTCACCAGTGGAACCTGCGCGACACGCTTGCTGTTCAGGCCGGCCATCACCTTCTGCAATTTGGAATCGACGAGCGGCATCTTGTCTCCTCCATTCATCCGCCTCCATTAACCGTTGAGGCCGATTTCTTTAATCTCCAGTCGATCCTGAGTGACAGCGCATCCGATATCGCCATTACCATGAGCCAGCCGGCAACCCCGACGTTCAACGAGTTCTCCGCATTTCTCCAGGATGAATGGCGAATCTCGAAATCGCTGACGCTCTCCCAGGGGCTGCGTTGGGACGTCGATCCGCCGCCTCATGCGGAGCGCGGCGGTGACGCCTACACCGCGCTCGGAGATATTGCCTCTCCGGCAAGCCTCGCGCTGGCTCCTCGTGGCACGCCACTTTGGCGAACAGGCTGGCTCAACGTTGCGCCCCGTTTGGGCGCCGCTTGGATAGCGGACCGTCATGCTGGCCGCGAACTGGTTGTGCGCGCGGGAGGCGGCGTCTTCTTCGACACAGACAATCGCGCTGCCGCACCCGCTTTCAGCGCGCTCGGCTTCTCTACAACCATGCACCCCGACAACGTGCCCGTTCCCGTAACCCCGACGCAGCTCGATTTCTCGACGGCTGTCTCGCTGCCCTACACCAGTGCTCCGGTGTTTGCGTTCCCACGGCATCTTCAGTTGCCCTACGCACTGCAATGGAATGTGGCCGTCGAAAAATCTCTCGGGAGGAGCCAAGCCTTCACGGCTTCTTATGTAGCAACAAATGGCCGTCGGCTTCTTGAGGAACACCGCACGAATGTGAATGCTCAGAGTCCGGATTTCGGCGAGATTATCTGGTTTCCGCCTGGCTTCACGTCCAGCTATGAGGCATTGCAATTGGAATTCCAGCGCTCCATTTCACCCGGCATACAGATGCTCGCCTCGTATGTCTGGTCGCATACGCTGGATTTCGGCTCAACCGATCCGGCCTGGCCTGCTACACGCGGCAACTCCAACCTGGATCTCAGGCATAACATTGAAGCAGCGATCTCATGGGAAGAACGCAGCATCTCCGGCAGCCGGCTTCGCCGATATTTTCTCGGCGGCTGGGGCGCGGACGGGCGAATCACCGCGCGGACAGGCTTCCCTGTGACCCCTCTGGGAAACCTGTTCTCCGATCCGGCCACAGGGAATCGTTATTTCAGCGGCGTGGATCGGATTCCCAATCGGCCGCTCTACCTCTATGGATCGCAATATCCAGGCGGGCGCACGCTGAATGGCGGACCGTACGCTCCTAATCCAGCATTCGTTCTGCCTGACATTGGATCGGCCGGCAATGCTCCGCGCAACATGCTCAGAGGATTTGGCGACAATCAGATCAATATTGCAGTGCGGCGCGAGATCCCCTTGGCCTACGGATTTGCTGTTCAGCTCCGCGCTGAGGCGTATAACCTATTCAACCATCCTAACTTCGGATATATCGATCCATCGCTGACGGACGCGCTATTTGGGCAATCCACGCTGATGTTGAATCAAAGCTTCGGACCCTCGGGCTCACTCTATGAACCCGGCTCGCCACGCTCGCTGCAAGTCTCTTTCAGGCTGCACTTCTAAACACACTCGCTGACAAAAACGATCCGGCGAAGTGCTGGAGATGACACGATTGGGAAATCGTGTATTCATACTCGCGCCCATTAGATGCTCATTTTTATTTCTTCTCTGGGGTAGATGTCGCTTCGATCTTTCCCTTTATCTAGTGAGCACTTTGATTGCCTGGTTGCGTGCGACCGATATCTGGATGGCCGTTCGCGGGGTGTTTTGTGCGCTTTGTCTGCAATACAAGCCTTTGAGAGGTAAAGCCACATTGGAAATTCTGAGTTCAACGCCGGTCCGTCATCCATACATAGAAATCATCGAGGAAGAAAAAACTTTAATGCAGAGCGCTGCGGGCCGCTGCCCGGCAGAAGAACGGAAAATGTGTCGCGTGCTGATCGTGGTCGTCCTGGTGGCTCTGGCGCTGCGCCTTGCTGTCACTCTGCTCCCCATGGGCGGCGACCAGATGCATATCCGGCAGCAGGACAGAGTTGCAGAGGCATTGCTGGCTGGCCGCGGCTTTGGCAGCCCCTTCCACTCAAACCAGGTTTCGGCCATCATGCCGCCGGTCTATCCGCTGATCGTCGCCGTTTTCTTTAAGGTCTTGGGCGTTCGTACGGCCACATCGATCCTTGCCGTTCATGCGTTCGATTGTGCGTTGTCTACGCTGGCCTGCATCCCCGTCTTTCTCATGGCGCGACGCAGCTTTGGCGATCGCGTGGCGTGGTGGGCGGCCTGGGGATGGGCGTTTTCACCCTACGGCATCTACTTTGCCGCGACCTGGGCCTGGTCTACGCACCTGCAGCTGCTCTGCCTGTGCTGGTTGATCGTGCTGGCGCAGCAATTGGAGCACTCTCCGCGGCTCGGTTTGTGGGCCGGTTTCGGTCTTCTCGCCGGCTTTGCCGGCCTTGTCGAGCCATCGGTGCTAGTGATCGTCCCGTTCTTGCTGGCGCTCGCGTGCTGGCGATTGAGGGTTGAGAGAAAGCGCTGGTTGTTGCCCGGACTGATTGCCTGCACAGTGATGGCCGCCGCCATTTCTCCGTGGATCATCCGCAACGCGATGGTCTTTCATCGTTTCATTCCAATGCGCGACAGCATGGGTCTGGAATTGTGGTTGGGCAATAACGGCCATTCCGTGCGCTGGACCAACGAAGACCTGAGTCCGCAGCATAACGCGCAGGAGTTGGCCGACTACGACCGCATGGGCGAGCTGGCTTATATGGACTACAAAATGCAGCAGGCTAAGGCATATATCTACGGTCATCCCGCATGGTACGTAGGGATGTGCGTGTGCCGCGC
>JBEKDE010000160.1:0-7102 GCA_050014515.1 Occallatibacter sp. | reverse complement strand
ACACTTCCCCTGTCCTCACAAACAAAGGAAACCTTCATGCGGATCTCCGTCTTCATGCGTTCTTCGTTCATGCTCCTCGCGCTGGCGATGCCGGCCCTGGTGTTCGCCCAGTTCCAGCAGCCCACCGATGATGAGCTCAAGATGACCGCCGACCCCAAAGCGCCGGGCGCCGCCGCCGTCTACCTCTACCGCGAAGAAACTTCGAACGATTCGCTCCACTACCAGAGCTACTATGAGCGCATCAAGGTTCTAACCGAGAAGGGAAAAGAACAGGCCACCATTCACATCCCCTACTACCGGACTGACTTCAAAATCTCCGACATCAAGGGTCGCACCATCCACGCAGACGGAACTGTCATCCCGCTCACTGCCAAGCCCAGTGACCTGATGGACTTCAAAACAAAGAACATTCAGGTCAATGAGATGGTCTTCACGCTCCCCAGCGCAGAGGTCGGCAGCATTCTGGAATACCGTCTGGAGATCCATTACGACGACGATCTTGTCTCTTCACCCACATGGGAGGTTCAGCAGCCTCTATACGTCCGCAAGGCCCATTACTATTTCGTCCCCTCCAAGTCCGGCTACCTCAGCAATGCGCGCGGCGATATCCTCGGACAGCTCATGTACTCCGTGACCGGAGTCTCGCAGGACCTGGTGAAACGCGACGCCATGGGCCGATTCAGCCTCGACGTCACAGACATCGCGGCCATTCCCAGCGACGATTGGATGCCGCCCCTCAATACGCTCAAATGGAAAGTCGAGTTCTACTACACCTACGCCCACAGTGGCAAGGAGTTCTGGGATAACGAGACTAAGCTCTGGGCCAAGAACGCGGAGCGCTTCACCAATCCCTCAGGCCAGCTCAAACAGGCGGTCTCCCAGATCGTTGCGCCTTCCGACACTGAAGAACAAAAGGCTCGCAAAATCTATGCCGCCGTCATGAAACTCGATAACACCCGCTTCAGCCGCACAAAATCAGAGGCCGAGCGCAAGGCCGAGAAGCTCAAGGCCATCAAAGGAGCTGAAGACGTCTGGAAACAGCAAAGCGGCAGTGACGACGACATGGCCCTGCTCTTTGTCGCCCTCGGGCGCGCCGCCGGACTCAAGGTCTGGCCGATGGAAGTAGTCGACCGCAGCAGAGCCTTCTTCGATCCGCGCTACCTTTACGCAGGCCAGCTGGACGACTACATTGCGGTTCTCGAGCTCGATGGAAAAGATGTGTTCCTTGATCCGGGACAGAAAATGTGCCCGTTTGGCATTATGAGTTGGAAGCACACCATCGCCTCCGGTTTCCGGCTTTCAGACAAGGGCGCCACCCTCGCCACAACACCTCAGAGCACGTACAAGACTGCGGTCTTGCACCGCGGAGCGGATCTGACCGTCACCGCTGAGGGCAATTTGGAAGGAACCATCCGCTATGTGATGACCGGCCCTGAGGCCCTCCATTGGCGCCAGGTCGCACTTCAAAATGACGAGGAAGAAGTGAAGAAGCAGTTCAACGAATCCATCCGCGGCGAAATGCCCGATGGCGTTGAAGTCGACTTCGATCACTTCCTCGCCCTGGACGACTACGAATCAAACCTCATGGCCATCGTCAAGGTCACCGGCACCATCGCTACTGCTACCGGCAAGCACTTCTTCCTGCCCGGCCTGTTCTTTGAATCTCACGCCACGCACCCTTTCGTCGCACAGGACAAGCGCTCCGTGCCCGTCGATGTGCACTACGCCAGCATGGAAATGGATGAAGTCGTCTACCATCTTCCCGCTGGATTTACCGTCGAGAGCGCTCCGCAGACCACCGCACTCACCTGGCCCGATCACGCCATGCTCAAAATCGGTTCCGCAACAAAGGGCAACGATGTCACGGTGGTACGCAACTTCGCCCATAACTACGCCATCCTCGATTCAAAGGAATACGCCGATCTGCACGACTACTACCAGAAGATCGCCCTCGCTGATCAACAACCGCTCGTCCTCACGCGCGCTTCCGCAGCAAAAGGAAACTGATCATGAGCAAGCCGCTCGCCCCAACCTTTCGGCCCTGCCTTATTTCGTTTGCCGCTTTGCTTTTCGTTGCCGCCCTACCCCTTCATGCCGATTGGTTCGGCAAGGATAAGCAGATCCCCGATTGGGGCCTCGAAGCCGCCAAAACCAAAACCCCGGATTACGCCAAAGATTCGCCCGCCGTCATTCTCTTCGACGAGTACGTCGAGACCGTCGACGGGCAGGGCCGCGCCGTGGAACGAGAGCGCGAGGCCATCCGCATCCTGAAACCCCAGGGTCGAGGCAATACCTGCGAGGTCAACTACGACGTAGACGAGAAGGTAAACTACTTTCGCGTGTGGACCATTGCCGCCGACGAGAAGCAGTACCCCGCCAAAGAAACTGACTTCGTCGAACAGGGGGACACCGATGTCCCCATCATGCTCTCCACGCGCAAATATCGCGTTGCGCACCCACCGGCGGCCGATGTCGGCGCTACCATCCTTTGCGAATCAGAAGAGCTGCTTGAATCCTATAGTCAGGAAAAAATCTGGCAGGTCCAGAGCGGCATTCCTATAGTCTTCCAGGCTCTCGAGGTCGATCTCCCCGCCGGCCGTGCCCACACCGAGTCCTGGCATGGTCACGAGCCCGTAAAGCCCGTTGAAATCGCTCCCAACCACTGGCGCTGGGAACTCAAGGATATGCCCGCGCTCATTCTTCGGGATGTTCCCTCCGGACCTGAGTGGCTGGCCCTCGCCGCGCGCGTGTCCATCCAATGGGGCGACGCCGCTGTCGACGGCAAAGACAATCAGTGGCGCGCCCTCGGCAAGTGGGTCACCACGCTTGAATCCGATCGTCCCAATCCTTCTCCTGAAATCACCGCCCAGGTTCAGTCCCTCATTGCCGGCGCACCCGACTTCTACACCAGGCTCAGCCGCATCACCGATTCCATCCAGAAAAACATCCGCTACTTCATCGTGGCGCGAGGCATTGGCGGATTGCAAGCCAATCACGCCGCTGACATCTATCGCAACAAATACGGCGACTGCAAAGACAAGACCACCTTGCTCATCTCCATGCTCCAGGTCGCCGGCATCCATGCCTTCTACGTGCCCGTCGACGACCGCCGCGGCATCATCGATCCCGACTTTCCCTCCCTCATCGGCAACCACATGATCACCGCAATCGAGATTCCAGCGGACGTGCAGGACCCGCGCCTGCAGGCCATCGTTAAAGCCAAAGACGGCAAGCGCTATCTCATCTTCGATCCCACCAACGAACGCATTCCCGTGGGTAATCTCCCTTCCTATGAACAGGGCACCTACGCCATTCTTGCCGCCGGTGATTCCAGCCAGATCATCGCTCTCCCCGTGCTTCCGCCTGAAGCCAATCCCAATGAACGCAAAGGCTCCTTTACTCTCGCGGCGGATGGCACCCTGACCGGCTCTGTAGACGCGATTCGCTCGGGCAGCGGTGGCGGCGAGTTGCGCAATATCCTGAAAATGGCCGACGAGAAGGAGCGCCGTGAGGGCTTTGAAACGGCGGTGGCCTCCGACGTGCCCGGCGCCGCTCTCGACTCGCTTCAATTTGTCCAGCCCAGCGAACTCGACAAGCCGATTGAGGTCCACTACAAGCTGACCGCCGCGCACTACGCTCACCAGGCCGGCACGCTCCTCCTCATTCGCCCCCGCGTCGTCGGCACAGACGTCATTCCCTTCAATGACAAGCCGCGCACCGTCCCCATCGACCTCAATGCCACCGGTAGCTGGCGCGACAGCTTCGACATCACTCTGCCCCCCGGCTACTCCGTCGACGAAACCCCTGACCCCGTCGACATCGACCTCGACTTCGCCAGCTACCACTCCTCCATCACCGCCAAAGGCAACCTGCTTCACTACCAGCGCGAGTTCGTCATTCGCAAGGTCGAGCTTCCTTCCACTCAGGCCTCCTCATTCCGTCATCTTGAAGGCATGATCCTTGCCGACGAAAAAGGCAACGCCGTCCTCAAAAAACAGTAAGCCTGCACGGACTTGATTTGCCCCATCCATGCGCATCTTTCAGCGCATCGATGGGAAAGCAACCAGGCCCGTGCGAGCAAACAGCGGTGGCACCACAAGTGCTTGCATCCGTTTGAATTCTCAATCATCCTTTCAATAGATGAGCCACCCCCTTTTCTCCCCCTTTCAACTTCGCTCCGTCTCTTTCTCCAACCGCATCGGTGTCTCGCCCATGTGCGAATACTCGTCCGCAGACGGCTTCGCCAACGACTGGCACCTTGTCCATCTCGGCGCACGCGCCCAGGGTGGCGCCGGCCTCGTCATTCTTGAAGCGTCAGCGGTCACTCCAGAAGGCCGCATCTCCTCCGCCGACCTCGGCATATGGAAAGACGAGCACATCCCCAACCTTCAGCGCATCGCGGCCTTCATCCACACGCAGGGCGCGCGTGCCGGCATCCAATTGGCCCACGCCGGCCGCAAGGGCAGCATGTCCGCACCCTTCACCGGCGAACGCCTGCTCGACCCCTCCGAAGGCGGCTGGCAACCCGTCGCGCCCAGCGCCATCGCGTTTTCCCCCACCTACGCCGTCCCCGCGGCTCTCGATCAATCCGGCATCAACGCCGTAATCGAAGCCTTTCGCCTGGCCGCGCGCCGCGCTTTCAAAGCCGGCTTCGACCTCGTCGAGATCCACTCCGCACACGGCTACCTGCTCCACCAGTTCCTCTCCCCGCTCGCCAATCAGCGCACTGACAACTACGGCGGAAGCTTTGAAAACCGCACCCGCCTCGCACTCCAGGTAGTCGAAGCGGTGCGCGCCGAATGGCCCGCTCATCTGCCGCTCTCCGTCCGCATATCATCAACAGATTGGGCTGAAACGACCGGCGCCACCGGCGACAGGTCTTCGTCGCTGGGGTGGCATGGGGGCTGGACCATCGATGAAACCGTCCAACTCGCAAAGCTCTTTCGCCAGCGCGGCGTCGATCTGGTCGATGCCTCCTCCGGCGGCATGATTCCCAATGCAAAAATCCCCATTGGCCCCGGCTTCCAGGTTGAATTCGCCGCCCGCATCCGCCGCGAGGCGGAAATCCCCACCGCCGCCGTCGGCCTCATCACCGATCCCGCGCAGGCCAACGCCATCATCGCAAACGGCGAAGCCGATATCGTCCTCCTCGCCCGCGAAATGCTTCGCGATCCCTACTGGCCCGTCCACGCAGCCGCCGCGCTCGGCGAACCAGCCAGCTGGCCACCGCAGTATCTCCGTGCCTCGCCTCAACAATCCCCCGCGCGCACCCCAGTCACCCGCCCCGAGTCGGCATAGTAGCACCGGTCTCCCTGCCGGCTGTCGTGTGGGCCAGGTCTCTGAACGCCTGCTCTTGTACCAGTACCGTGCCCATCCTTTCGCCTTCTTCCTCGCGAAAGGGCGGGGGAGCAACAAGCCCCGTGCGAGCGAACAGCGAGCGTCTGCCTGCATGGCAATTGCCCTGTTGCCTTTCTCGGTTACCTTTGTTACCTTCGTTGGATTTTGCCCCACTTTCCGCTCAGCTTGTGTCCTATACTGCGCTTAGATTGAGCGCGGCTTTTCGTTTTGCGGGCTTCGCTCCTCGTTGTCCCCTATGGCCACACAACTCGCTCGCAAGCGCACATTCAACGCGACGCCTACCATTCCCGACCGCCTGTACTTCAAGATCGGTGACGTGGCAAAAATCTGCGGCGTCGAGACCTACGTCCTGCGTTTCTGGGAGTCGCAGTTTCCCAAGCTGAAGCCCAATAAGAGCGGGACCGGCCAGCGCCTGTACCGCCGCCGCGAGGTCGAACTGGCGCTCGAGATCAAGCGCCTGGTGCATACGCAGGGATATACGCTCGCCGGCGCCCGCCAGGCACTCGACGAGAACCGCCGCGCACAGCCCACTCGCCCGGAACTCCAGTCCTTTGATGCACCGAAGACCGAAACGCCAAAAATCGCTCTCGCGACCTCGCAGCGTGAAAGCCAGACCGAGCCACAGTCCCGCCTGCCGCTCATCGCCCCCACCACCATCGCGCGACCCGATGCCATTGCCGCCATCCTTCACCACGCTCGCGTCGAACTCCGCGAGATCGCCGGCATCCTCGCATCTCCGGTTCTCCAACCCACCCGCCGCAGCCCGCGCCTGACCGCGCTCTCCAATTCTTCCGGCTCCCTCTTTTCGTCTTGAATGATGAGAAGAATACTTCGCGAATGTTCCGCCTGCTAATCCCAAATCCCTGCGGCAATCCAAATCCGTGCTAATTTAATTACACCGTTCGATCTACAGCTGCCCTTGTACATCGCAGCGCGGCTCTTCCCTTACCTCACGACAACTGATTTCTTCCATACGGGGCCTAATCATATGAAGTGCTCTCTTTGCGGTTCGCAAAGAATTCATACCTCACGATTTCGCAGATCGGACATCCTGCACCTCTTTATCCTGCAACTTCCCGTGCGTTGCCGCGAATGCCTTTCACGGGGATATGCAGGTCTATCGACCGTCCTCAGCCTTCGCAAGACTGAAAAAGGCCGCCTGCGCGATGAGCGCGGCCCCAGAAAAAACGGCCACAGCACGGCCGGCTAATGCCTTTTTATGCATTTCAACCCATTTACTCGCACCTATAGCGAAACCAGAGTAGCTGTACCCAGGAAGCACGATGCCAAGTGGCTTTTTCCTCAGGAAAAAGCCACCTCGCGTACTCTCGGCAGGGG
Source organism: Occallatibacter sp. (assembly GCA_050014515.1). Taxonomy (GTDB): domain Bacteria; phylum Acidobacteriota; class Terriglobia; order Terriglobales; family Acidobacteriaceae; genus Telmatobacter. The sequence goes on along the minus strand of JBEKDE010000160.1, from coordinate 406 downwards.
CACGTTTACTCTGGTTTCGCTCTAGCCGTAGCCCGCAAGGCTGGACCTGCACACCGCAAAGCCGATCACGAAATCCAGACAATTTTCGTGCATGTCCCTCGGAGCAAGCGTTCGGGACGAGCAGATTCGCGGGCCGGCCACAAACAGAAACGCGGCCATCAGGCCGCATCTGCTGCATGCAATGCAATGGTCGGGACGGGCAGATTTGAACTGCCGACCCCTCGCACCCCAAGCGAGTGCTCTACCAGGCTGAGAATAACCATTTATTAGTCAATAACTTACAGAATTCTCCTCCGAATTTTACCCCTCGCTTCGGAGACAATACCATGGGATTTTCTGAGTTTATTCGTGAACGCCAATTCCTCACCAACGTCTCGCCTTCAACGCTGGAATGGTACAAGCACAG
>JBEKDE010000159.1:0-7134 GCA_050014515.1 Occallatibacter sp. | reverse complement strand
ACGGTGTAGTGCTCGCTCCAAACCACCGGACTCAGCTTGCCATCCGTCACCAGGTAGCTTGAAGCAGTGCCGCCGCCGTAATCCGCCGCCAGCAGCACGCGCCCCGTATGGTCCAGCGCCACGTGGCACGTCCCCTTGCTCGCCGAGTTCTGCGCCGACAGCGGCGTCAGTTCGCCGTGGTGAACGCCAAAACTGGCCACCGCGCCCGTAGGCTTGCCATTGAAGCTGTCCAGTTCCGCAGCGGCATAAATAAACTCCCGCCTTGGCGAATAAGTAATCCAATCCACCGTAGAGAGCTTTGCGGCAACCCCGGCGGGAGTTAGCTCACCCGTTGCCGAATCCCAGTCAAAAGCCAGAATTCCATCGTTCCCGCCCGAGCCAACAAAGACGCGCGAGCGAACTTTTGCGGGAGCGCCAGCAGCAAGGTGAGGAGCAGCAGCGGCGGCGAGTGTAGCAGCGGAGGCGGAGACAAGAAACGAGCGGCGGGAAAGTGTTTTCATCACAAACGATTGTCACCGATAAACCCAACCCCGCGCCACAACTGCGTTGAGCAGACGGCGCTTGCGCGCCAGGAGCGGAGGCACTGTTATGTCCGGGTAGGCAGCCGTTCGACCGTAGGAGTCAAATCGGGCTAGTCCGGACCGCAGATCATCCCTGTGAAGATTATGCTGGGGCATCATTTTTCTTTCTGCTGTATCCACAAGGTAAGACTGAAAAGCGATAGCAGAAAGCAAATTCCCCACAACGAGGTCATTAGGTATGTACCGTGACTGCTCTCCCGTATCCACGCTCGGACAAACAGAATCGCCCAACATGCACTAGCGAGAGCCAACCACAGAATTCTCAACCATCTTTTCATCCACTTCTTCCCCATAACAGGTTAGATCGAAATCGAAGCATGCAACGGCATTTCGGTGCTTAATTGTTCGTTTATCTGATCCTGTGACGCGCAGTTGTCGCATTGCCGGCATTCTGGAAATATCGTACAGGCCCAGGAGCCGTACTTATCACCCCCACCATCCCCTCCACTAAACTAACTCCAGCACCAAGCGAGGCTCCTCCTGTCGCACTTCATCAGCTTCGTCCGCATTCCGGCCCTCGCCATCCGCCAGCACCTGCGCCCGCTCCCTCCGCTCGGCGTGCTCGATGAAGACCGCATCCACATGCGCGTCTGGCCCAACGACATCGACCTCAACCTGCACCTCAACAACGCCCGCTACCTCAGCCAGATGGACTACGCGCGCACCCACCTCCTCGCCCGCACCGGCATCCTCACCCACGTCATCCGCAAGCGCTGGCAGCCGCTCGTCGGCGCCGTCTGGATCACCTACCGCCGCTCCCTCCCGCTCTTCGCCGCCTTCACACTCGCCTCCCGCCTGGTCTGCTGGGACGAGCGCTGGTTCTACATGGAACAATCCTTCATCGGCGCGGAAGGCCTCGCAGCTATCGGCTGGGTCAAAGGCGCCCTGCGCGACAAGAGCGGCGTAGTCGCCCCGCAGCAGGTCATCGAGACCATCGCTCCCAACGCAGTCAGCCCGCCCATGCCCGAATCCATCGCCACCTGGAACGACCTCACCCGCGAAAAACTCGCCGCCGGCTAAAAGCCTCCCGTAGGGAGCGCACGAGAATAGCCCAGGCCGGACCCGAGCATCGCGAAGGGGACGCCCTGGGTACACGGTCCAAACTCGCTCTTGCGTCCCGTAGGGCCGCTACGAAATCCGCGCGCCGCATCTCCCCAACCCTCGTCCAAACCACAACCCAACGACCATCCATCACTCACCGATTCATCGTGAACACCACATTCACCGTAGTCTCCACCTCCACCGGCTGATCGTTCAGCAGGTACGGCTTGTACTGCCACGTCTTCACCGCATCCATCGCCGCCTGTTGCAGCAGCGGCGGCCCGCTCACCACGCGCAGATTCTCAATCGTCCCCGTCTTCGAGATAGTCGCCTGCAACACCACCGTTCCCTCCTGATGAATCGTGGCGGCGATCGATGGATAAACCGGAATCGTCTTGCGAAGGATCATCCCTTCAACCACCCCGGAAGAGAGCCGTACCGGCCCTTTTTGCACCAGCCTCACAACCGGCGTGCTGCGCTGAGTGGAAGTGCCATTGCCAATGCCGCCCGGAACGTTAGGCCCTTGATCGAAACTGATGTTATCTCCGCTACCTGTAATCGGCGTCGGATCGTTCCCAATGTCGATGTGGTTCGGCATCAGCCGCGGCGGCATCAGCGAAATCGGCGTAAAGCTGTTCGCCCCCGATGCGGCATGCGTCTGTTGCGGCGGCAGTTGATCAGGCGCAGCCGGCGGCGCCGGTGCTTCCAGGATCATCGGTAGCATTGACACCGGCAAAGCCGCCGGATGAATCAGTGGAATCAGAACCAACGCCGTCAAAATCGAGGCGTTGAACGTGAATGCCGCCATCATCCATTGGCGGCTGCGTGTGCGGATTCTGCCCGCGGATTCAAAAACCGAGTCTTCAAACATGGCCCGCCTCCCGGAGAAATTTCAGTTGTGCCAACCGGGAAGCAGTGAGTTGTTCAAGTGCGCAGAGGGCCGTGCCGCTCCGCGCGCCTCCTTGTTAGAGAAAGCCCGCGGGAGCGGTGCGTCAACACACCGGCTTTCCCAATCAGAACCACTGTGTTCTCTGTAGACACCGCACACGGAAGAACTGTTCCCGCCCCAGGACAAATTCCGTGCGACCGTCTGCCGCACCGGTTGTGCCCGTCCCGAAGGGACCGAATGAGAATAGCCCCGGGTGGAGCGAAGCGGAACCCGGGGAAAGCGCCCCAGGAACCCATCCGCGTCCTGTAGGGACGCGATGAAGTCTTGAACCATCCATGCAATCGAACGAGCCTCCCGCGAACATCGGTTCCACGCAATGGTGCCGTGCGTTACACTCCATGCATTCGCAACACCCCGCGTCGGAGCATTCATGAAGCTGTTTTGCCCCTTGTTTTTCGCCTTACTGATCACTCCATCCTTCCGCGCCCAGCAGTCCGACGCCGCGGCCCCACAATCGCCCAAGCCCGACCCCGCCGCCACCCTCGCCTACATTCACGGCGCATGGGACACACTCACCCGCAACATGTCCGACTGTCACTCGCTCGTCGACATCAAAATCACCACCAACCCAGTCCTTTATCTCCCCGCCGAGATGCCGCCCACGCCCGAACTCACCGCTCTCGCGCAAAAATGCAACGTCCATGTCGTCCAACTTCCCCGCCGCATTGAAAAAATCGCAGACGTTCGTCCTGAGGAACTACGCACCCCCGGCCTGCTCTATCTGCCCAACCCCTACGTAGTTCCCGGCGGCCGCTTCAATGAGATGTATGGCTGGGACAGTTACTTCATAGTCATCGGTCTCGAAGCCGATCACCGCGCCGCCCTCGCCAAAGGAATGGTCGATAACTTCCTCTTTGAAATCGAGCATTATGGCGCCGTCCTCAATGCCAATCGGACTTACTACCTCACCCGCTCGCAGCCGCCCTTTCTAACTTCCATGATTCGCGCCGTCTATGAAAATCCCGCCAGCTTTCCTGCCACGCCGGCCGGCCGCGCTGAAGCCCGCGAATGGCTCCAGCGCGCCTACGCGCTTGCCCAGAAAGACTATTCCACGTGGACCCGCCCCGAGCACAAAGCTGGAACCACCGGTCTCGCCCGTTACTTCGATTACGGCACCGGCCCGGTGCCTGAAATGGCCGACGACAGCACCTACTATCCCGACGTCATTCGCTGGCTCGTCGCTCATCCCAAACAGGGTGGCGAAGGCTACCTGGTTAAGGGCTCCGAGCATCCCGACGCGTCTGAAGCGGCGCGTCTCAAGCTCACCAGCTGCGATGTGCACGCCAGCATAGTCTGCATGAAAGCATGGGCCGCGGGCTATCGTCTCAGCCGCGACTTTTATCTCGGCGACCGCGCCATGCGCGAGTCCGGTTTCGATCCCAGCTTTCGCTTCGGACCCTTCGACGGCGCCACGCATCACTACGCGCCGGTCTGCCTCAACAGCCTGCTCTACCGCTACGAGCGCGACCTGGAACACTTCGCCCATCTGCTCGCCAACCCGGCAGACGCAGCCCGCTGGGATCATCGCGCCAAGGCTCGCGCCAGTGCCATGCAGCGCTATCTCTGGCGTCCCAAAGAGGGTGTCTTCGCCGACTGGGACTTCGTCCACGCCAAAGCTTCGAGTTATGCCTATGTCACATCCCTCTATCCTCTGTGGGCCGGCGTAGCTCTGCGCGAGCAAGCCAGCCAGATGGAAGAGAAACTCAACTTGTTCGAGCGCCCCGGCGGCCTTTCCATGAGTAACTTCAACTCCGGCATGCAATGGGATGAGCCCTATGGTTGGGCGCCCACCAACTGGATCGCCGTCGCGGGTCTCGAAGCTACCGGCTATCATGCCGACGCTGCCCGCATCGCACAGCACTTCGACGCAACCGTGGATACCGGCTTCGCCCACGACGGCACCATTCGCGAAAAATACAACGTAGTCTCCGGCGACGCCAGCGTCCAGGTCACCACCGGCTACAAGGAAAATGCCATCGGCTTCGGCTGGACCAACGCCGTCTATCTCAAGATGAAAGAAATCGCCGCAAAGCCCGCACCGATCGCAACGAATTAGCAGCTACTAAGTGCTGTCATCCTGAGCGCACGGGGCCCCAGGCGTATTTCAGCCTGGGGGTGGTAAGCGAAGGATCTGCGGTTGCTTTTGTATTTGCCTTTGCTTTCACCACTCACAACAAACTGTCATGAGGAGCGAAGCGTTCTTCAGCGGAGTCGAAGGACCTGCATTTTCTTTTCGCTCCGGCACGTCTCCGTCAATGTAACCTTTCCCCATCTCAACCCGTAAGCAGGGACAGAAGGGAAAGGGCGGATGCAGAACGATCCCACCAACGTTCTGGAGCAATTTCAAAGCGGCGAACCGGCCGCGTTTGAAGCGCTCTTCCGCATGCATCAACACGCCGTCTACGGCTGGCTCCTGCGCATTGTGCGCAATCATGCCGCGGCCGAAGACCTCACCGTTGAAACCTTCTGGCGCATCCATCAGGCCCACGCGCGCTTCAACCCCGCGCAGGGATTTGAAGGCTGGGCGCGCCGCATCGCCACACGCGCGGCCCTCGATTGGCTTCGCGCCAACCGAACAGAATGTGAGTTGCCGGCCGATCTGCCTGCCGCGGCAACTACCGACCCAGCCATCCGCGCGGAGATTCGCCAGAAGATCGCGCTCGCCTTCTCGCGCCTGCCGCCGAAGTTGCGCATCGCTGCAACTCTTGCCGTGGTCGAGCAATTGCCCGGCAAAGAAGTTGCAGAAGCACTTGGCATCTCCATCGCCGCTCAAAAACTGCGCGTCTTCCGCGCCATTCGACTACTGAGAAAGGACCTCGAACGTCAGGGGATCACGCCATGAATGAACAGGAACAGGACCGCATCAAGAACCTCCTGCAGCAAACGCTGCCGCCCATCACAGCAGACGCCGAACCAGCACGCGACCTCTGGCCGGCAATGCTGCGCCGCATGAATGCAAAGTCCGCAACCCAGCCGCAATTCCTGCCCGCCCAATTCCTGCCCGTCTGGTTTGACTGGGCATTGCTGGCCTGCATTGTCGGCGTCGTCGCAGTTTTCCCATCGTCGATCCCGCTGCTTCTTTACTACCTGTGAAAGGCCCGCGCTCACACGCCGCGCCTCTCGCCCAAAAGGAGAACGCTATGAAACCCCATCCCTATATCCGCGCATATCTGGCAGGAATCTTCGTGCCCACGCTGGTCCTGCCCATTCTTCTCACCGTATTCATCGTGGCGCGCATCGTCGAGCATGTCTCCACGCCCATTGAACAGGTCATGATCTTTCCCATGGCCGTCGTGCCCTCGCTCTTTGGCCTCTGGAACATGGCTTACCTCGGCCTGCACGCGCGCACGCATCATCCCATCGGCCTGCACGGCGCCGTGCTGCCGCTGCTGATGGCGCCCATCGGTGCGCTCGTCGCCACCAGCCTCAACGTGCTGCAAATCGGCGCGCACGGCCTCGTCTGGTTTCAATCCTGCACCATCTCCTACGCACTCGTCGCCCCCGGCTTCCTGGTCGCAATGGCCGCGTATTACCTGGTGTGGAAGTATATCGTCGGCTTCCTGAATCGCGTGCTCGGCATCGCCTGACCCATTGCCCGCGCGGCTGTGACGCTTGCGAAAGTGTCCCAGCCGCACGCAATCCAATTCCACTTCGCCGTTAGCATGCGGGCATGAGAAATCAACGATTCGCTCTCGCTCTGTTCGTATCGCTGCTCCCTGTCTCAATGGCGTCAGCGCAGAAATTGGATTGGGAGACCATCCGGCAAATCCATCCCAACTCCCCAATCATGGTCGTCACGCAAAAGCATTTCCATTGCAATTTTGAGGCTGTCAACGACGACAAGCTCTTCTGCCTGTTCGTTCCAACTGACCTGCTCCCCTTCGTAACAAGCAAGGTTTCCGAACTCGTCTTCAACCGCGCGGAAATCCGTGAAGTGCGTCTTGAGGCATTCGACGATTCGAAGGGATATCTCGATCTGATCCTCGCCGCAGGCGGTGGTGGAGGCCTCGATTCCAATCGCCAGCCCACCAGTTTCGCCGGCGTCAAGATCGGCGGAGCGCTTGCACTCGACCTCGATTACGATCGCATCCAGGGAAAGAACGGATTCTCCACGGCAGGCTCGGCAGTTATTCCGCTCTTCAGGATCCCGCCGCCCAAGCTGAATCAAAATAAAATGTTCCTCAGAACCTATGCCGAGCCGGGAATTGGCTATCGCGCGGGAGGTGGCACATTCGGCTTCTATTCCAGCGCAAAATTGCTCTGCATTTTGTTCTCGGTTCCCAAGTGGCAGGATTCGTCGCCATACGTCGAGTTCGAACGCCGCTTCCCCTTCGACTCACCGCTCCAGGGCGACAACCGCTTGACGATCGGTGTCATGCTAGCAATTGGACAGGGCTCCGGAATCAACTAACCGCCGTCGCGCGCCCGTCGCGAAAAAATCCCCCAGCCCCGCGCGATGCGCATGAGCTTCCATCGCCGCTTGAATCTCCAGGGCCAGCGCCAGCGCATTCCGTCCCTGGCGCGCCGTCACGCGCGGCTCGCGTCGCGTCCGCACCGCATCCA
>JBEKDE010000158.1:0-7407 GCA_050014515.1 Occallatibacter sp. | reverse complement strand
AATCGCGACCCGGCCTTCGCCCATGAGCGCAAGCAGCCTGGCGAAATGGCGCTGGTTCACAATACGCCCGTAGGACTCGCTGCGTTGCGGATCAGGTCCGTAAAAGCGTGTGATCGCTCTTTGGATGGCATCGATCAGGCGCAACCGCAAATCCTCGGGCACCAGCACATAGTCGGGAGCAACACAAATCTGACCCGCATTCATGAAGCGGCCCCAGACAATGCGCCGCGCGGTTATTTCCAGAGGGGAATCCTTGGCGACGATGGCAGGATTCTTTCCACCAAGCTCGAGCGTTACGGGTGTCAGGTTGGCCGCCGCTGCCGTCATGACGACACGGCCAATGCGGCTCTGACCTGTGAAAAATATCTTGTCGAACCGGAGGGCGAGAAGCTGCGTTGCTATCTCCGGTCCTCCTGTAACCACGATGACGGCCGCCGGATCGACGTAATGCTCAATGTGCGCGGCCATTAGCGCTGCAGAATGCGGCGCAACCTCCGACAGCTTGACCACTGCGGCATTGCCCGCGGCGAGGGCGCCGGCGAGTGGAATGAGAATCTGCTGAAACGGATAATTCCATGTGCCAAGAATCAGGGCAAGGCCGAACGGCTCCTGCTGTATCCAGCTTCTCCCCGGCTGCGCGGCAAGAGGCGTGTGAACACGACGAGGGCTTAGCCATCGGCGAAGATTACGCCGCATGAGTTGGATCTCCGCTCGCACCATCGTGATGTCCGCGGTCTGAGCTTCCGCTGTGCATCGCCCCAGATCCGCCTTCAGCGCGGCGAGCATCGCAGTTTCATGATCCACTGTAAAACGCAGCAGCCCATCGAGCTGGGCCAGGCGCCACGGCAAAGGGCGCGAACCTCCATCGTCGACAGATTTCCTTAGTTCTTCGATACGGCGCTCAGGGAAGATCGCATCTGTATTCGGATTCACATTACCCTCCATTTGAACTCCATAGCGTTAGCTTTAAGCTGCCTTGGATCTGAGCAGGCGTGCCCGATAGCTAAGAGTCAAGCGGCGGAAGCCGGCACCCTCTGCTCTTCAACGCCGCGCAACCCGACCGTCGAAAACAAGCCGATGGCAACAACATTCAACGCAAGAACAAACAAGCCGACGGAAGGAGCGCCGAAAACACTGCTCAGACTTGCCGACAGTCCAGGCCCCAACCCATTGCCGAGTGTTACCAATGCAGCGCTGATGGCAACCACTCTTCCAAAGCGGTCGATGCTTGCGGCCAGCCCAAGCTGGTAGATCACGGAAGAAAGATTGGTAACTGATTGCAGAGTATTGGCTGCAACGTATACCCAGTGAATCGTCACCGTGCTGATCACAACAATTGAGACCGCATTGATGGCGATGAGAATCAGCAGCGTGGTGAAGCGCCCAAATCGATTGCCAGCCCAGGCCGACGCGAGGGCTCCGGCCAGCAACAGCAGCGTTGCCGCCGAAAGAATAATTCCGATGGCATGGCTGTCGAATCCGGCGCTTCTGCCATAGTTCTCTTCCAGGCTCCAGAAGGCGCCCTGCCCCAACTGCGTCAGGAAGACGGCTACGACGACAAACACCCCGGACAGTGCGAAGGGAGAGCGCGGCGCGGGCCTGTTGGTGTTTTGCCGAATGGAGAGCGACGGCAGGCGGAATAGAAGAAGAGTGCCGCCCAGACAAATCAGCAAAAGGCAAGCGTAGGGGGCGCGGTATCCGAATCGGTCGATCGCATACGGCAGTACGGCGAGCCAGATCGCAGCATCCACAATGGACGCGATAGTTACGATTGCGATCAGCCGTTCCCGATCAGCCCCGCGCGACAACACGCTGGTGGCTTCTGCGCCGACAATGCCTGCGCCAACGCCAGCCAGAAATCGAGTTGCGAATAGTGCAGGCAGGGCAGGAGAGATAAGCGTGAGCGCAGTGCCTACAACGGTGAGGAAGCCGCCAAACAGCGCGCCGTTGCGGGCCGAATGGTTGCGCGCCCGCGCAGACAGGCACAATGTGGTGAGCGCCGAGACGGCCAGTTCCATGCTTAATAGGAAGCCGGCGGCCCTGCCTGAAAGCCCCGTGTGGACCTCAAGTGTTTCAATCAGGAGCGGCATCAGGAACAGGCTTGTGGCAACAAGGAGCTGCGACCCGATTGCGGGGAGCAAAATCGCTCTATCCCGTTTTCGCGGCAAAATGCCAGTCAGCAAGGCACCACCCATTCTGCATGCGCGACGGCGAAGTTTTCGCCCATTCGATTGAGATGCATGCTCAAGACTGCCTCCGGCAAGAGATGGAGATGAATCGCGTATTTGAGATGAGTCTCCCGCTCCTGTCTATCCGAAAATGAAGTTTGCCCCATCTTCGCTTTCAAATACATCGCGGTAATTGAGTTGATCTCGTGACCCGCATAGGCAAGCCTGCGTGCGACTTACAGTCCAGAATCTTCAGATCTTGCAGATTGTGAAATTTCAGCTTCCGCCTCTGGCTTGCGCCGGCTTTCAGGATAATATGAGCAAGGAACATATTACCCCGCGGGATGCATTGCCGATGAAAAACTTCTGGCACGCCATAGCCGTAGCAGGACTTTCAACGCTTGCACCATGCGTCCTGGCACAATCCAAAACTGCCACCGATCCTGACGCGTCGGTGCGTATCAATCAGATACAGGTGATCGGCACGCATAACAGCTATCACGCGGGACTCCTGCCGGGGATCGGAAAGCTGGTTCAGCAGAAGAATCCACAGGCATTCGCGAGCCTCGACTACTCGCACTCTGATCTTGCCACGCAGCTGGATCACGGAATACGTCAGATCGAGTTGGACATCTTCGCCGACAGCAAAGGCGGCCGCTTCGCGCATCCTCTGGGTCCAGAACTGGTTGCACAGGCAGGACTGCCCGCCGACCCGGACCCGTATGCAAATGGCGTGATGCTGAAGCCCGGCTTCAAAGTGATGCATGTGCAGGACATTGATTATGTGAGCAATTGCCAGCCATTTGTCGCCTGTCTGCAAATCGTTCGCAGATGGTCTGCGGCCCATCCACAGCATGTTCCCATCTTTATCCTGGTCGAGACGAAACAGGACGTACCCGAGAACTCGGAAATCCCATGGACCACGCCCGAGCCGTTTACCGCGGCCACCTTCGACGCCCTGGATGCGGAGATTCGCTCTGTTTTCTCAGGCGACGAAGTGATCGTTCCGGACCAGGTGCGGGGAAGTTATGCAACGCTCGATGAAGCGGTACGGAGCGGCAATTGGCCGACCCTGGCGCAGGCACGCGGCAAGGTAATGTTTCTCATGGACCAGGCTTCTGTCGACACGGTTTACCTGGAAGGACACGCAGCACTGCGGGGGCGCATTCTGTTCACGAACGCGACGCCCGGCCATCCTGATGCGGCATTTGTCGAGGAAAACGACGGCGATGCAGCTAAGATCGCCGCTCTTGTCCGGCAGGGATACCTGGTTCGGACGCAGTCCGATTCCGACACGGTTGAGGCGCGGACCAACGATACTCGGCGCAGAGACAGGGTCCTCTCAAGCGGAGCCCAGATTGTCAGTAGCGACTACCCTCAGTTTGAACCCGCCAGATGGTCGGGGTACTTCGTCGCCTTGCCCGATGGACTGCCGGCGGGTTGCAACCCGCTGATCGGCCCTTCGGGTTGCGCGAATTCAATGCTCGAGCCGGGTTCTTCTCGCTAAGCTACTGGCGCCTGTTCGCAAACTAAAACAGCAAGTCCAGACGGATCGCAGACCGCGGTGTTTGATTGATCCGGGAAGATGCAATTCTGCTTGTGTCTCTTGGTTGGCAGAGGCCTTGGGCACCTTCGGCCAACTCGTTCAAATCACGGAATTTTTACTTGACAAAGACGAGCGTTGCTCATATTGTTGGGGCACCATTTTGGTGTTCTGCCATTTTTGAAGTTCACTCCGGAGGTCAACTGTGCGCTCTCTGCCGCGCTTTTTCTTCGCCTTCGCCCCGGTACTTCTGCTCTGTCTCTCACCATCTTTGATGCTGGGACAGTCCACGCAGTCCACAATCCTTGGCACGGTGAAAGACGCGACCGGGGCGGTCGTCCCGAATGCAGAAGTCGTCGTCACCAATGTTGACCAGGGCTTGACTTCCTCCTATCGAACCGACGCGAGGGGCAACTATGAAGCCTTGGAACTGATCCCTGGGAAATACACAGTGCAAGTTGCGAAGACAGGATTTGAAACCAGGTTGATCGAAAACATTCAACTCACTGCCCGCCAGCAGCTCAGGGCGGACGTGGTTCTGGCAGTAGGGACGACGCGAGAGGAAGTCCAGGTGAACGGGAACTCCGTGGGAGCAATCGAAACGGAGACTGCTTCCATCTCCGCCACGCTTGATGCGCAGGGCGTATCGAACCTGCCGGTCAACTATTACGGCAGCGGCGGCACCAGTCCGCTGAATGTGCTGCAGGCCGTTCCCGGGGTGCAGTCCGACACGGCTTCAGGCACTCCTTCGCCGAGCGCGAATGGAACGGTGTCGGTGAATTTTTCCGTTCAGGGTGGGCAGCCGTTCCAGACTGAAGTCTCTGTCGACGGAATCTCCATTCAGAGCGTACGCTACAACACACCGTTGGCCGATGCGTTTCCCTCCGCGGAGTCGATTGCGGAGATTCGCGTGGACGGGGTAAACAACAATGCAGAATTCGGCCAGGCGGGTGAGATTACAACAATCACCAAAAGCGGAGCAAATCAGTATCACGGAGCGGCATTTTGGCACTTTCAGAATAGCGATCTCGATGCCAGAGCTTTCGGCGAGACGGTGAAGCCGCATAAAGTCGGCAACGATTTTGGCGCGAGCGCAGGCGGTCCGGCTTCGATACCCCACCTCTACGATGCACGCAACAAGACATTTTTCTTTTCCACTTATGAGGGTTTTCGATTTCCCAAGCAGACTACGATTCAGGACCTGGTTCCCACACAGGATATGTTGAATGGAAACTTCAGCGTGGAGTTTCCGGAGACTCCGGTCATCAATCCTGCCGGAGAAGCGGGGTGTGTGCTCGCTACGGGCAATCCTCTGTGTGGAGCGTATCCAAACAACCAGATCAGTCCCATCAGTCCTTCGGCGACACCGTTTTTAACCCTTTTTCCGCCCGGCGGAGCGAACTTTCCGGTTGCCGCGCCGTATGCGACCATTGCGGATGCTGAAGCCGGGGCAGGTTACAACTTCACCGCCAACCGTCCATCCAATTACAACTCAGACCAGTTCGACGCGCGCGTCGATCGACGCTTCAGTCCGAAGATGCTGGGATTCGCGAGGTTTACATTCAAGAACATTTCTCTTCTTGATCCACAGGATCTGAATGTGCCTTCAGTTACCGATTACGACAAATACCGGATCCTTGCGAGTTCGCTTATTTACGACTTCACACCGAACTTGCTGAACGAATTCCGTTTCGGATTTACCCAGGAGGAGAATGGCCTGCTGAACGCGCTCAACGGGGCACCCTACACAACCGCCGCAGGATTCGACCCGGTTGCCTCAAATCTTCCAGTCAACAACACCACAGGGACAGAGATTTACTTTGTCAGCGGCATGACAACGCTTGCAGCGGGCAATCTCAATCAGACAACGCAGAGCCATCTCTTCAATTTCAACGATAACCTTACCTGGACCAAGGGCCAGCACACGGCCAAGTTCGGCGGAGACATCCGTACGATTCAATCCGTAAGCACCCTTGGCAACGCGCAACTGAATACTGTGGAAGTGTTTGTATTCGAACCGCTATGGACGAGCTTGCTTGGGACATTTCCCGGGGACGCCTACGAGTTTTCAGACTTCCTGACCGGTGCGCCGGTAGAGACCCAATACTATTCATTGATTCCGAAGGATGACGGAAGGTCGATCTACTATGGGCTCTACGGGCAGGACCAGTGGAGGATCACGCCGCGCCTGACACTCTCATATGGTCTGCGCTGGGAGTATCACCCCGGATATCACGACACGACGGGAACTATCGGCAACTTCAACCCGGCTGTTGGGACGACGGGGGCGGTCATCTATCCCGACGGCTACTCCAACAAGCTGGATTCAGCATTTTTATCCACATTCGACGCGTGCGGCTATGGTCCGGCCAGTACGTCGTACGCAGCATGCACGCCAGTGCTCAGCAATAGCCAGGCAGGGCTTCCCGATAGCCTTCGCACTGCGCAGAAGGATAGGATTTTGCCACGGGTTGGCCTTGCCTGGCGCCCATTCGGCGACGATAAGACGGCGGTACGCGCCGGTTTTGGAATCTATAACACAACCTTGCTCGGCAGTATCTTTTTCTCTTTGACAGACACGTTGCAGGCGGCCACGCTTACTTATTTGAACGGCCCCTCCAACCCTCCGCCGTTGTATTATCCGCCCGCATACATGTGGCCTGCGACGAGCGCGGGTGCGAGCACGTCGGGGTATGGCTCCGCGAACTTCGAGACCGCAAACCAGATCAACTGGAAGGATCCCTACTCGATGCAGTGGGATCTTTCAATCGACCATGCGTTTGCGGGAAATATCGGCGCGCGCATCTCCTACATCGGGATGAAGACAGACGACCTTGTCTGGGAGCCCAACGAGAACGATATGTCGTACTCGAGCACCACACCGGCCCAATCGCGTCCTCTCACTGACCGTCCATTTCCCAACTGGGCCACGATCAACGATCGCTTGAGCGGTGCGCAGGCGACTTATCATTCGCTTCAGGCTGAGGCTGATCGCCGTCTGAGCCAGGGGCTCACCTTTCAGACGGCCTATACCTGGGCAAAAAATCTTGCCGACAATCAAGGGCCTGCGTCGACATCCTTCGCGGCCGAGAACGGACCGAGCAGTGGAGGAGGGTCTTCTTACATCCACAACCGCGAGATCGATTTTGGAAATGTCTATGGTACCCGCCGTCACCGCTTGGTCAGCAGCGCCGTCTACGAGTTGCCATTCGGACGCGGCCGCATGTTCGGGCCCAAGATGAATCGCGCTGAGGACGCGGTGGTTGGCGGCTGGCAACTCAGCAGTGTCTTCGTTTGGGAGACTGGCCCCTATCTGACTGCGTATATTCCATCGGACGACGCAGACCCTTCAGGGACCGGGTCGGGTGTAGTGTATGGGCGCGATCAACATCCCGACCGTGTTCCGGGACAGAGCATTGTTCCGAGCAACCGAACAAGGTCCCAGTGGCTCAATGATTCCTCATTTGCGTGCCCCAGTAACACTGGATACACCACAAGCTCTTATGCCGGCAATGCGTGCACTGTCGGAGTCGGCACAAATCCCATCGGGCGATTCGGCACGGAGAGCGTAGGCGACATTGAAGGTCCGGGAACTGTGAACTGGTCGCTCGGTCTCAACAAGAAGTTCGATATCACTGAAAGAGTGCATCTGCGCGCGGAAGGCACTTTTACTAACGTTCTGAATCACACCAATCT
>JBEKDE010000157.1:0-9314 GCA_050014515.1 Occallatibacter sp. | reverse complement strand
CCGAGCACGGTCGTCAGAACGAATTCTGACCCACCCATGACCGACATTGCGAGACTTGAAGACATAAAGGGCCGTCCGCCATTCTGAGAACTTTCTCAGCATAGCGCCAAACCCCTTTAAACTCAACTGCAATTTAAGTTTTTAGCCTTGACACTTTCGTGTCATTACCAAGCAACTACTTGGTTTGCGGGCATCCGGGAACGCCAGGTCCGCACGTCGGCGTCGGAAACGCCGAGGTGGCCGACTGGTGGCTCGCAAGAACACTCGGAGCGCTCGAAGAAAGGGCTGCAGCAGCGGCGCCGGCGAACACGACAGACAGGGCGAAAATGCGGATGGCGAGTTTCATGATTGGTAACCTCTTCTGGATTGGATTGGAGGGGAATTAGTTCTGCCCCTAACACAAAAAGAGTAGATCAAAAAAGCTCGCAAGTCCATCTATTTCATGGAAATAAACGAAAAGTAATTCAAAAGGTTACTAACGTCATATCCCTCCTAGGTAATCTAACGGAGGTAACCGTATCCAGGATGCCCTGCTCCCACTCGCCAGCACCCCTCCCGCATGCTAAAATAGCAACAGAGAAAATCGCTTGAAAGCCCCTGTCTTTCAAGTGGTTAGTTCCACGATCTCGACTCGAAATCTGGAACCGGAAACCGCCTTTCTCAAGGTCAAAAGGCGAATATTCTGCGAATGGAATCGGTGGCGACAAAAACCTATGGCGACTGACGTACCCCCCGGAAATAACGGCAATAACGGCGGAAATGGCGACAACGGCAGCTATACCGGCGAAAATATCCGCATTTTGGAAGGCCTGGAGGCCGTCCGGCTGCGCCCAGCCATGTATATCGGCTCCACAGGTGAGATGGGGTTGCACCATCTGGTATACGAGGTCGTCGATAACTCCGTCGACGAGGCCCTCGCCGGCTACGCAAAGAAGATCGATGTCGTCATCCATGTCGACAATTCCGTCACCGTGGTCGACGACGGACGCGGCATTCCCGTCGACATGATGAATGTCGGCAACGGCGAGACCATGCCCGCGGTGCAAGTGGTGCTCACCAAGCTCCACGCCGGCGGCAAGTTCGACGCCTCCACCTACAAGGTCTCCGGCGGCCTGCACGGCGTCGGCGTCAGCTGCGTCAATGCGCTCTCGCAGGAGTTCAATGTCGAGATCTGGCGCGACGGCCACACCTGGGAGATGGATTTCAGTTGCGGCGCCCCCACCAGCGAGCTGCGCCAGGCCGGAACCAGCAAGCGGCGCGGAACCAAGGTTCACTTCCTGCCCGACAAGAGCATCTTCACTGTCACCGAGTTCAACTACGACACCCTCGCTCAGCGTCTGCGCGAGATGGCCTTCCTCAATAAGGGCCTCGAAATCACGCTCACCGACGAGCGCACCGCCGACGCTAAAACCGGAGAGCCGCGCCGCGCCGAATTCAAATATGCCGGCGGCATCGCCGAGTTTGTGAAGCACCTCAATCGCGGCAAGCAGGTCCTGCACGAGAAGCCGATCGTGATGGAAGCCCTGCGCGACGGAGTCGAAATCGACATCGCTCTCCAGTACAACGACAGCTACTCGGAGACCGTCTTCAGCTTTGCCAACAACATCAACACCGTCGACGGCGGAACGCACCTCTCCGGATTCCGCACCTCGCTCACCCGCACCATCAACGCCATCGGCCAGTCACTCGGCCTGTTCAAGGACCTGAAAGAGAATCTATCCGGCGACGACGTGCGCGAGGGACTGGTGGCCGTCGTCTCCGTCAAGCTGCCGCAGCCGCAGTTCGAAGGCCAGACCAAGGGCAAGCTCAACTCTGACATCGCCGGCACCGTGCAGGCCTTCGTCAATGAGCGCCTGGGCGGTTTCCTCGAGCAGAATCCTCCCATCGCAAAAAAGATCATCAACAAGGCCATTGAAGCGGCCCGCGCGCGAGAGGCAGCCCGCAAGGCCCGCGACCTCACCCGCCGCAAGGGCGCTCTCGACGGCGGCGGCTTGCCAGGCAAGCTGGCCGACTGCTCCGAACGCAATCCCGACCGCTGTGAACTCTACCTCGTCGAGGGTGAGTCTGCAGGCGGCACAGCCAAGCAGGGCCGCGATCGCCGCTTCCAGGCCATCCTGCCGCTGAAGGGAAAAATTCTCAACGTCGAAAAGGCTCGCTACGACAAGATGCTCGGCCACGAGGAAATCCGCGCCATGATCACCGCCCTCGGCTGCGGCATCGGCAAAGACGACTTCGACGCCACCAAGATCCGCTACGGCAAAATCATCCTCATGACCGACGCCGACGTCGACGGCTCGCACATTCGCACGCTGTTGCTCACCTTCTTCTTTCGCCACATGACGGAGCTCATCAAGCGCGACAACATCTACATCGCGCAGCCGCCGTTGTTCAAGATCAAGAAGGGCCGCTTCGAGCAGTACATCAAGGATGAACGCGAATTCGTCAAGGTGATGGTCAACCGCGCCTCCGAAGGCATGATCGTGCGCCACGGCGAAGAAGCCAGCCGCATCGAAGGCTCCGACCTGACCCGTTTCATGGCCACACTCGACGAGTACCTCGGCTTCGTCGAACGCGTTGACAAGCGCATCCGCAACGAGAAGCTCACTGAACTCCTTGCCCGCGCCGAGCTGGTGCATCGCGCCGATTTCACATCGAAGGCCGAAAGCGATCTCCCCCCCAAGCTGGCCGCGCTGCGCGACGAGTTGACCGAACTGGCCGACGAATTCGCAATCAAGGATATTGATCTGACCGAGGAAGAAGAGCATCATACCTGGTCGATCAGCTTCAAAGATTCGCAGGGTGCGCCCCGTTCCATCAACTGGACGCTGGCTTCGAGTCCCGAGTTCCGCCAGATGATGGCCAAGTACTCGCTCATCAAGGAGTTTCTCGAGCCGCCATTCCTCATCGAGTACGCTGCCAAGGCCGGCGCGGCAGAAGCTGCACCGGAAGAAACGGAAGCGGCCGAAGATGCCGAGTCCGCGACCGAGAGCGCAGAGGTACAAGCGGAGGCCAAACAGGCTCGCCGCGCCGCACGCGCCTCGCGTGAGCCGGTTGAAAAGCAGACCGCGCGCGAGCTGTTCGCGCACATTGTGGAGCAGGGCAAGAAGGACTACTCCGTGCAGCGCTACAAGGGCCTGGGCGAGATGACCAGCACGCAGCTATGGGAAACCACGATGGACCCCGATCGGCGTACGCTGCTGCAGGTCAAGCTCGAAGACATCGCCGAGACCGAGGCCATCTTCACCACGCTGATGGGGGAAGACGTGGAGGCACGCCGCAAGTTCATCGAAGACAACGCCCTCGACGTAAAGAACCTGGACATCTAAGGCACTATCAACTCAAGTACTAACAGTACCCACCGTGCCCCATCCATTGTGCGCTCTTTGCATAATGGATGGGAGAGCACGGATGTCTAGGTGGCAGTAAACCGCCAAATCTATAGCGAAACCAGAGTAGCTGTACCAGGAAGCACGATGCCAAGTGGCTTTTCCTCAAGAAAAAGCCACCTCGCGTACTCTCGGCAGGGGCATGTTTACTCTGGTTTCGCTCTAAAATTCTCTAGCTCTTTTCCTTCGCGTCCTCAATATCTTCCAGCACCATCACGCCCGCCACAATCTCATCCTTATGCCCGTAGATCGGCGCTGCTGACAAGGCTACTTGAATTGGTTTGCCGTCATTGCAATTGCAAACCACCATCTGTGCGCGCGTTGTTTCGCCGCGCAGAATCGCAGCGGCAAGCGGGTACTCTCCAGGTTTGAGCGGGCGTCCATCCGCATGTTTCGCCGCCCACGCCCCATAATCTCCAAATTTTTGCCCAGGTTGAATGCGATCCTGGAAGATGCGATGCGACTCATGGTTGGCCATCACGATATTGCCTCCCGGCGCATCCGCCAGGATGATGCCCACCGGAACGGCGTCGAATGTGGCCTGCAATCCGGCGCGGCATCGGTCCAGCGCCTGCGCTACGGTCTTCGGCAGCTCAATGTCCTCCACGCTCCCATATACGCGAACCACCTCGCCCGAAGGCCCGGTCACAGCGGAACCGCGCGCCCACATCCATTTCCACGTACCATCCACCGACTTGATACGATACTCCACGTCAACCGGCTGCCCGGTGCGCAAAGTCTCCTGAACCGCCTTGACGGTGCGCTCCACATCCTCCGGGTGCAGCGCCTTGAGCCATCCATTCCCCATTGAGTCAGGCATGGGCATTCCGGTGAGCGTCTCCCATCGCGAGCTCGCTTCAATCACCCTTCCCTGCCCGTCAAGCACCCACGGCGTATGCGGATTGAGCTCCACCATGTGGCGATAGTGTTCCTCCTCGCGCCGCAGCGCCTCCTCCGCAGTCTTGCGTTGCGTAATGTCGACCACTGCAATCGATACGCCCAACACCTCGCCTGCCTCATCGCGTACCGGCTGATACGACAGCAGAACCGTGCCGCCAGGGCTGCCGGCGTCATCGGAAGGCTTCTGCAATTCCAGCCCGTTAACCGCAATTCCCGCCAGGGCCCGCCGAATGTAAGGCTCCACCTGCGGAAAAAATGCCGGTATGACCTCTGCCGGCGTGTGCCCGATATGCCGCGCAATCGGCGCTCCATTCATCTCCGCAAGCCGCCGGTTCAAGCTCACGTAGCGCATGTTGCGATCAAGGAAGCAGAGTCCCACGGGAACTCCGTCGTAGATGGCCTGCAGCTGCGCCAGCCTCTGCGCGGGCAGCGCTTCAAGGCTCATCACGGAGTTGGTTTCAACCCGCGCGGACAGAAAAGCCAAGTCGGCACGCGGCTTCATAGCCACCATGCGCGGAATCTCCGCAGCCATGCCCGGCTTGCCGAACAGCCATCCCTGGCCCATATCGCATCCCAGCCAGAGGAGCATGTTCGCCTGCTCCTCGGTCTCCACGCCCTCGGCCACCGTGCTCACGCCCAGGCTGTGTCCCAGGCCAACAACCGCAGCGACGATCTTCCTGCTTTCACGCGCCTGCGTCATCGAACTCACAAAGCTTCTGTCCACCTTCAATTTGTCGAATGGAAGCGCCTGCAGGTGCGTGAGGCTGGAGTAGCCGGTGCCGAAGTCATCCAGGGCCAGCCTGCATCCCAGGGCTTTCAATTCGCTCGCAACCGCCTGCGCGCGCGGCAAATCGTCAACCAATGCGCTTTCCGTGATCTCGAGGATCAGCCGATCGAGTGCGAACCCGCCTCGATCCGCAATCTCCTTGATCTTTTCAGGCAACTCGAGATCAACAAGTTGAATGGGGGAAAGATTGACAGAGAGGGTGGCGCCACGGGGGAACTGTCCGCTCACCGCAAAAGATTTTTCCAGAATGACCCGCGTGAGCCTGTTGATCAGGCCGCTCTTTTCGACAAAAGGAATGAACACGTCGGGCGGAATCGCACCCAGCTTCCCGTGATTCCACCTGGCCAGCGCTTCAAACCCGGCCAGCTGCCCGGTTCTCAACTCAACAACTGGCTGGAAACAGGGAAAGAATTCGTCCTTGTCAAATGCACGTTCAATGTCGGTCTCGTCGAACCGCATTGCGCCACTCTACGCCCAAAAGCGTTGAAAATCCACGGAAAAGAAAGGATGTTACCCCAGCGTGAATCATCCTCCAGACCTGACCGGAAAGGGAAAACGCGTCCCCTGTATCGCCTCTTCCGCAGAATCCCTCGGTACAAATGCTTGCCTGCTATCAACGTGCATCATCCACCTTTCTGCGCGGTTCAATCTCAACAGTGGTAGCCTTCCTTCTTGAGTGAAAACAGGAGGAACGTGTGGGCATTGCTCTGAAACATCTTGCCGTATTTCCGCTCGCAGTCGGACTCGTCGTTGGATCCATCGGACGGATCGCCGGACAGACCGCCGCACCTGCTTCTCCAACTCCTCTGTCGCTTACCCGACACACCCCGGCCGACGCAAACCTCACCGACCCTGTCGCAGATCCCAGGGCGGTAGTCACCATCGGCCACGCCCGCTTCACCGTACTCACGCCGCAGTTGATCCGCATGGAGTGGGCGGCCGACGGCAAGTTTGAAGATCACGCCTCGTTCGTCTTCCTCAATCGCCGTCTGCCCTTGCCCGAATTCAATTACGGGAAATTCAAGGGCGGACAAAACACACGGTATAGCATCCAGACCGAAGCGCTGAAGCTCACCTACACACCGGTTGATGCCCCAGGCGCAGACAACCGCTTTACCGCCGACAATCTCTCCATCGAGCTCACAGTCGATGGAAAGCAAGTAACCTGGCATCCCGGTCTAACCGACCCGGAGAATCTGCAAGGCACAACCCGCACCCTCGACGGCGCACTCGGCTCAAAAACCGACGAACCCATCGAGCCCGGCCTGGTCTCCCGCTCCGGTTGGGCGCTGGTCGACGACTCGACCCGCCCCCTGTTCGACTCCTCCGATTTCACTTTCAAAGACGGCGAAAAAAGCCCCTGGCCCTGGGTCATCGAACGCCCCGCCGTCGAGCGTCAGGACTTGTACTTCTTCGGCTACGGTCACGACTACCGCAAAGCTCTCGGCGATTATGTCCGCGTCGCCGGCCGCATTCCTCTGCCGCCGCGCTTTGCCTTCGGCGCGTGGTGGTCGCGCTACTGGGACTACAGCGATCAGGAGCTCGACGATCTCGTACGCGGCTTTCACGAGAACGACGTCCCGCTCGATGTTCTCGTCATCGACATGGGCTGGCACCTGAGCCATGAACAACTTCAGGCCGCCGGCTGGAAAGATCAGTCCGGTGAAGACCTCGGCTGGAGCGGCTACACCTGGAACAAGCTGCTCTTTCCTGACCCCGCCGACTTCCTCGACAAACTCCATGCCGAGGGCCTCAAGGCCACGCTCAATCTTCATCCCGCCTCCGGCGTGCAGCCCTTTGAAGCTGCGTACCCAGCCATGGCCAAAGCCATGGGCGTCGATCCGGCCACAAAGAAGTACATCCCTTTCGACATCACCGACAAAAAATACGCCACCAACTACATGAACCTGCTCCACCATCCACTCGAGAAGCAAGGCATCGATTTCTGGTGGCTCGATTGGCAGCAGGATCAGAAAACCAAGATCCCCGGCGTCGAGCCCACCTGGTGGCTCAACTACGTTCACTTCACTGATCAGCAGCGCGAGGGCAAGCGCCCGCTGCTCTTTCATCGCTGGGGCGGCCTGGGCAATCATCGTTACCAGATCGGCTTCTCCGGCGACACCATCTCCGTGTGGGATTCGCTCGCCTTTCA
Source organism: Occallatibacter sp. (assembly GCA_050014515.1). Classification (GTDB taxonomy): domain Bacteria; phylum Acidobacteriota; class Terriglobia; order Terriglobales; family Acidobacteriaceae; genus Telmatobacter. The sequence goes on along the minus strand of JBEKDE010000157.1, from coordinate 2,089 downwards.
GCCCTGGTTCACCGCCACCGCCGCCAACGTCGGCTACGCCTACTGGAGCCACGACATCGGAGGCCATCTTCCCGGCGCGGTCGATCCCGAGCTCTTCACCCGCTGGGTTGAGTTCGGCGCTGGGTTGAGTTCGGCGCATTCAGCCCCATCCTGCGCACCCACACCACCAAAAATCCTGAGGCCGAGCGCCGCATCTGGGTCTACCCCGAGCCATACTCATCCGTCCTGCGCGACACCTTCCAGATGCGCTACGCCCTGCAGCCCTATATCTACACTGAAGCGCGCCGCACCTACGACACCGGCGTAGCTTTCTTCCGCCCGCTCTATTACGACTGGCCGGAAGACGACGCGTCTTACACCAGCAAGGGCGAACATATGTTCGGCGACCAGATGCTCGCCGCCCCCATCGTCGCGCCCGCCGATAAGGTCAGCGGCCTGGCAAAGGAAAACGTCTGGCTGCCTAAAGGCGACTGGATTGAATGGGCCACCGGCAAGCATCTCAGCGGCGGAACAAAAATCGAACGCAGCTTCTCCATCGACCAGGTGCCCGTCTATCTTCGCTACGGCGCAATCGTGCCCATGCAACCACCGATGCGCTACACAGGCGAAAAGCCCGTCGACCCGCTGATCCTTAATATCTGGCCGCTCGCTCCCGGCTCAAGCTCAAGCTACTCGGTCTATGAAGACTCGGGCGCGTCCGTCGAATATCAGCACGGCGTCTTCGCCCGCACCCCCATCAAAGCCGAGCAGAATGGCGACACGCTCCGCGTAGAAATCGCTCCCGTCGAGGGCGATTACCCCGGCATGCGACCGGCACGCGGCTTTGAGCTAAGACTTCCCGGCGACTGGCCGCCCGCATCCATCACGGTCAACGGCGTTGCCATCAAGCAGGCAGGCCCCACCGGCAAAGGCGGCTGGAGCTTCGAAGGCAACACGCTCACCACGGTCATCCCCATCCCATCAACATCCGTCCATTCCAGGGTCGTCGTCGAAGTCCATCGCGCTGCCGGGCTGACCGCGCGCCGCAATGAACTCGACGGCTTTGCCGGCGCCATGACCCGCCTGCGTGCCGCAACCGAAGCCATGCATCAAACCCAGCCCGCAGCCGACGCTCCCGACGCTCTCATCGACGCCATGCAGTCCGGCGACCGCATGAGCTACCACCCCGAATCCGCAGAAACCGAGATCGCCCACTTTCACGCAGCACTGCCCAAAGCCAAGGCCGCATTGGACGAAATCGCCTCCACCTTTGCTTCGATAGTCGAACAGCGCATCCTTCAATATTCGGCAGAAAAGTGGCGTCCCGGCGGCATGGACCTCCAGGTCCAGAAGCAGCACCGCCTCGACGCCATGGCCCGAGCCCAGCGCCTAGTTGAAGACGCAACCAACTAAGCCCCAGACCACCTGATTTTGCACCAGAGCGCATACCCCCTCCATTCCGCTTCTTCCTGCGGAATGGAGGAAAAGCCCGAATCGAGGGAACCATCTTATCCGCTCAGGGACCTGAATGCGTCCTTTGGAAACGCGCGTGGCGGCGATTCGAAAAACCGGCGTGGGAAGCCCACAAAACCCGGCCCCGACGCCTACCCACCTCAACCGAAACTTCTCAATTGGCGACAACTCAACCGTAAGCTTCGGCCGACGATCAAACAGTAGTATCTATTCCACCCGAACCTGAGTGAAGTACGGCTGGCCATTGCGAAGGTGATACGCCAGCCAAAGCTTTGTGCCAACGCCGAAAGTGATTTAGAAGGCACCCTTCTTTCCGCTGCTCAGCACACGACACTCGGCGACGGAATCTGCTTCAATTTCCGTGCGCTCCAAATAGGAGATGACGGCTGGAGAAGCGAGTCCTGTAACACCTGAGGACCTGACTCTGGCGGCTCCCACCAGCCGGTCGGCCCATTGAATTTGTGGTTGAAGAAAGCGATGGCCGAGATCCTGCACCTTGTCGGAAGTGATCCGAAGAATCCACATGCCGCGGGGTTCAGCACAGCAGCCCAGAGATCCGAAAGAATCGGTACGCTCTTTCGTCGGCACAGTAAGCAGATTGCTTACAAGCTGAATTTCTCTGTCTTCGTCTATATAG
>JBEKDE010000156.1:0-7462 GCA_050014515.1 Occallatibacter sp. | reverse complement strand
TTCTCGCTGGAAGGCGTCAACCGCGCCAATGCCGTCATCAATTTCTCTCAGGATGCCCCCTTCGACGCCAAAGCCGTCCACCTCAACGCCGAGCACATCCGCGCCCTGCCCGTCGACCAGCTTGCCAAGTTGCTCCCGCCCTTCTTCGTCCAGGCCGGCCTCGCCGCAACGCCGGAGAAGCTTTTGGCCGTCACCCCGCTCATCCGCGAGCGCATCAAGCTGCTGAGAGACGCCGTCGCCGCGGCCGACTTTTTCTTTGTCGATCAGCTAGCCCCGTACGATCCAGCGGACCTGATCCCGCAAAAAGGCGATGCCGCTCTCGCGCGCAAGATCCTGGAGCACGCGCAAGAGGTCCTCGCCACAAGCGCCTTCGATCACGAATCGCTGGACCAAACGCTGCGCACCGCAGCCTCAGAACTCGGCCTGAAGGCGGGTCCCATGTTCCAGCCGATCCGCGTAGCCGTCTGCGGACGAAAAAACGCCCCACCACTGTTTGAAACCATGGCCATCCTCGGCCGCGAAACATGCCTCGCCCGCATCCGCCAGGCAGAAGCCAGTTTGCAATCGCTGGCCTGAGACTTCCCATTGTAGGCTGAGGCAAACGGTTCAGCTTTGAAAGGGCACGATTTCAATCGTGCCAAACATGCATTCGAATCGGTTTCGGCTTTAGCCGCTGAGGGATGCCTTGAGACCGCTGGTCGCTTGATTTGTATGGACTCGAATGACTCCACTTCCGCAAAGGTGAAAGAGACCATCAACGTGGATGACCTGCCTGAACCCGATCCCGCAACGTACCTCGACAACGAAGAGAGCATCGCCGTCTATCTGACCGGAATTCTGGAAGCGAATGACGCGGCCCTTCTGGCTTCGGCGCTCGGGGACATTGCCCGCGCGCGGCATGACGGAGATCGCCAAGGCCGCAGGAATTACCCGTGAAGCTCTTTACCGAGCGCTTCGCCCCGACAGCGCGCCGCGTTTCGATACCATCAGCCGGGTCTGCGCGGCGCTCGGCGTGCGTCTAGTGGCGCAACCCATCCCCGCCGGCAAAGCAGCCGCCCGAATCAGATTCTCTCAGCATCCAGCCTTTAGTCCTTTGGCCTGGTAGATAATTCTCCTCCAGATACTTTAGAGCTTCTTACTCGCGGTCGAAGCTCCTCGGCTCCATCGAAAAGTTGAATCCTCTTGGTCCCTTCGTGAAGTCGCTTGGTGGCATTGGACCCCCTTCTGAAAACATGAAGGAATCGGGGCCAATCCGCTCGACCCGCACACAAAGGATCAGACCGTCTTTCTCTAAGCATTGTTTCCGAATAATTTGACGCGTCACGCCGGGGGATTCTTCTCATTCCCGTCTCCTCTTGAATCACTTCAGGTCTGTATTACACCATCGTTTGAGATGACTAAAGCTTTTCCGAATTGTGCCCAGCCTTGGCAAACCCCTCCAGTGGGATAATGGATGAAAGCCATGACCGACTCGAATCCGGAACACTGCGAAGCTAAAGCTCAAGACGCCCCCATGCAGGAAGCCCGTCCCGCCACCACCTTCCTCGCCGACATGATTGCTGAGGACGTGCGCACCAAAAAGTTCGGCGACGCGGTCATCCAGACGCGCTTTCCACCTGAGCCCAACGGCTACCTCCACATCGGCCACGCCAAGGCCATCTGCATCGACTTCGGCCTCGCCGACCAGTTCGGCGGCAAGACCAACCTGCGCTTCGACGACACCAACCCCTCCAAAGAGGAGCAGGAGTACGTCGACTCCATCCAGGCCGACGTGCGCTGGCTCGGCTTCCAGTGGGACCGGCTCTGCTACGCCTCCGACTACTTCCCGCAGCTCTACGCGTGGGCCGTCAAGCTCATCCAGGCCGGCAAGGCCTACGTCGACGACCTCACCGCCGACGAGATCCGCCAGCACCGCGGCACCCTCACCGAACCTGGCAAAGACAGCCCCTATCGCAACCGGTCGGTCGAAGAAAATCTCGACCTCTTCCAGCGCATGAAGGCCGGCGAGTTTCCCGACGGAACCCGGGTTCTGCGCGCAAAAATCGACATGGCCTCGCCCAACCTCAACATGCGCGACCCCGTCATGTACCGCATTCTCCACGCCACCCACCACCGCACCGGCGACGAGTGGTGCATCTATCCCATGTACGACTACGCCCACGGCCAGTCCGACTCCATCGAGCGCGTCACCCACTCCATGTGTACCCTCGAATTTGCTGACCACCAGCCCATCTATCGCTGGTACATTGACCAGCTCGGCATCTTCCCATCGCAGCAAACCGAGTTCGACCGTCTCAACATCACCTACACCGTTCTCAGCAAGCGCCGCCTCATCCAGTTCGTGCGCGAAAACATCGTCAACGGCTGGGATGATCCGCGCATGCCCACCATCTCCGGCTACCGTCGCCGCGGCTTTACGCCCGAGGCGATTCGCGCATTCGTTGCCGCTGCCGGCGTCTCCCGCACCAATGGCGTCGTCGACATTGAAATGCTCGAACATTTCCAGCGCGACGATCTCAATCGCCGGGCTAATCGCGCAATGGCCGTCCTGCGCCCGCTCAAGCTCGTCATCGACAATTACCCCGAGGGTCAGGAAGAATACGTCGAGGTAGCCAACAACCCTGAAGATCCGTCAGCAGGCACGCGCCAGGTCCCCTTCAGCCGCGAAGTCTACATTGAGCAGGACGACTACCGCTCCGTCCCACCGCCCAAGTACTACCGCCTCTCTCCGGGTAAGGAAGTGCGCCTGCGCAACGCCTACTTCATCACCGCCCATAGCGAGGTGAAAGACTCCCATGACCGCATTGTCGAGGTGCATTGCACTTACGACCCCGCCAGCCGCGGCGGCAACTCGCCCGATGGCCGCAAGGTCAAGTCCACCATGCACTGGGTCTCCGCCGCCCACGCCATCACCGCAGAAATCCGCCTCTACGACAAGCTCTTCACCAAGCCCGACCCCAACGACGTGGAAGGAGGTCAGGACGTGCTGAGCAACCTGAATCCCAACTCGCTTGAAATCGTCACCGGCGCAGCCCTTGAGCCTTCGCTTGCCGACGCAAAAGCCGGAGACCCATACCAGTTCGAGCGCGTAGGCTACTTCTGCCTCGACCCCGACACTACCAGCGAGAAAAAAGTCTTCAACCGCACGCTCCCGCTAAAAGACTCCTGGGCCAAGATCGAAAAGAAGCCATTGCATGGAGCAGACGCTCGCTAATCGGTCGCATGGAAGTTGTGCTTTCCCGGTTCTGAAAATCGAAGCGTGCGGCATAGAATCTTCGTGGCTGATTTGGAACCGGGTCGCGTACTGATCACTGTTCCTTCGGTTCAATACCGCCCCGCCTTCGCGGCAAAATAACAGCCGCGACGGCGGTCCAAAACAGGAATTTCTGGGTTCGGATGGGGGCGCCGGGACCAGTGGCCTGTGTTGATCCCCGGCGCACTCCGCAGCGGTCGGCAGGCAAGAGCCTTGACCAGATCAGACATGGGTCAGGCTCAGACCTGCGTCAGATCACACATGCGACCTGGCTTCTTCTCTTCCAGCGTATTGCGACTCTTGCCTTCCATTGTGCTTCGATCCAACTCTCACTTCTTCAGGAATCTCCATGACGCCGATCTGCTGCATCATCGATGCGAGGTTCCAGTTGGCGTGCGATTCGGCGATCTTCGCCCCCTCGATCCGGTAGATGGACGTGCCGTCGATCGTCACCTTGCGGTTGGTCGGCTGCATCCCAAGGAACTGGCCCTTGTGGGTGCCGGTGGCTCTCCAGTGATTGACCACTTCGTCGCGCTCGGCAATTGCGTCATCAATCGTGAATTTCAGATCGGGAAATGCCCTGCGGCACCCCTCGATGTGGTTCCTGATGTTCTGCGCTCCAGGGTTGAGGTTGGGAAACACTGCGTCGTGAAAATGGACTTGCTCAGTAAGGAGTTCGGAGACCTTGTTCAGGTTTCCCTGGTTCCAGCACTCTTCGACGAACCTTTGGACGACTTTCTTGTTTGCTTCGGGGGAGTTATTCTGTTGGGCCATTGTCGCCCTCCTTTAAGCCGAGTATAGGCCGGTTCGGTTGCCTTAAAACGGCGCTGGAGCGGCTCCATGAAAGGTAACTCGGTGATTTTTTGAGAGGACAAAAGTCAGCGTCGGGAATGACTCGTGATAACACTTTTGCTAGCTCCACAAATGGCCGGAGTTATCACCCTATCAGGATGCTGCAATCATTGAAGTTGTGAGTTTGGTCCTGATCCTGCAAGAGAGCGTGGTGTTCGGCTCCGCGCCAACAGCGGGAATTTGTTGGCCGGACCAAAATGAATTTTTCTCCGCGTGGTCTTTCTGTTCCCTGTTCCCTAATCCCTTTTTCCCTATTTTTCGCTACTTCCCGATCACGTCAATCGCCACCGGAATCGTCTTTGGCGGCATGCAGGCGTTCTTGTCGCAGGCCTGAAAGTGCAGCTTGGCTTCCACCAGGTGATTGCCGGCCGCGGCCACAATCTTCGCCTGGATGGTGAATTCGCCGGTATAAACGCTGAGCTTGGTCGAGGGGTCCAGCGGCAGCGTAATCTCCACGCCGTCCGGATAATTCGTGTCCTGCAAATGCACGCCCGCGCCGTCAGGAATGGAGAAGACGGTCGGAATCAGGAACTCGTCCTTGGGCTTGTGCGAGTTGATGTGCAGCCCCTGCGCGATGCGGAAGTGCAGCTGAACGTCGCTTGCCTTGCCCGCCGGCACCGTCACCTGTTCAGGGTAGAGGTATTCAACCGCCGCGCCCTTCAAAATCGACCGCCCAGTCGAATCAGCCTGCCCCTGCGCCATCAGCGCAGCCGTCGCAATCATCGCCCCGGCCACAAAACAAACCCGAGCATTCATTCCAATCATCGTCCCAAACCTTCTCAGCAAACTCGCCGCTTTCTGGCACTGCCGCCAATGGCCGCACAACCTGATCCCTGGTCCCTGCCCCCTGACCCCTGATCCCTGATCACTGATCACTGATCACTGATCTCTGAAGTCTTTCACTCCCCCAGCGCCTTCTTGATATTCCCCTCGATATCAGCCTTCGACGTGAGCCCCAGCTGCACCGCAACCACGGTGCCACTGCGATCAACAAAGTAAGAAGTAGGCATCGCGTCCAGCCCGTCGTAAGGCTTGCTCAGCGTAGCGCCGTCAATCAGCACCGGGTAATCAATCTTCAACTGCTCAGCGGATTTTTGAATGTCCTTCTTCTCATTGGCAAACAGCTTCGTGTCGTCGCGATCAAGATCGTCCGTGGACACCCCGAGAATCTCAAAGCCCTTCGGCGCGTACTGATCACGCAATTCGACCAGCCACGGCGTCTCAATCTTGCACGGCCCGCACCACGTAGCCCAGAAGTTGATCAACACCGCCTTGCCCTTGTAGCTCGCCAGCGAAACCTTTTTGCCGCTCAGGTCTTCCAGCGTAAACGCCGGCGCAGCCTTGCCCTTGAGCGGCGAAACAAACTCCGGCGCGCCACCGTTGGGGTCGGCAACCAGCTCTCCCTTGGCCGCCGAAGCCAGCAGCTTCTCCGCAGCTTGCTTGCGATACTCCCAGTTGGCCCATCCGGCCCAGGCAAAGGTAGCCAGCAGGAACAGAACGACAGTGACAACAATGGAATTGCGCTTCACGGGGATCAGGACCTCTCTTCTCCAATTGTATTAGCTCGGACGGTTCGGGGTGACCGGTCACATACGAGAAATTAGCCAAAGACTGTTACCATCAAAAGCCGATGAACGATTCCGAAGAAACCAATCGGGAAGAAGACTGCCCCCAGCAGGTAGCGCCCAGTCCCGCGAATCTGGTACGCACCGAGGCCGCCGCGCTCGAAGCCCTGGCCGCGCGCCTTGAGGGGCCGATGGCCGAGCCGTTTGAACGCGCCGTCGAGCTGATCCTGCGCTGCGGCCACGAGAACGGCCGCGTCGTGGTCACCGGCATGGGCAAAAGCGGCATCATCGCGCAGAAGATTGCCGCCACGCTCAGCTCCACCGGCAGTCCGGCACTGTTTTTGCATCCGGCCGAAGCGGTGCATGGCGACCTCGGCGTGCTCATGCGCGGCGACGTGGTTGTCGCGCTCTCCGGCAGCGGCGAGACCGAGGAGATTCTGCGTCTCTTGGCCACGCTCAAGCGCAAGGGCGACGCGCTCATCAGCTTCACCTGCAATTTGCACTCGACCCTGGCCCAGGCCAGCGACATCGCCCTCGACTGCGGCGTCGAACGCGAGGCCTGCGGCATGAACCTGGCGCCCACCGCCTCCACAACAGCGATGCTGGCCCTCGGCGACGCGCTGGCCATCGCCGTCAGCCAGCGCAAGGGCTTTCGCGCGGAGGATTTTGCCGACCTGCACCCCGGCGGCAAGCTGGGCAAACGGCTGGCCAAGGTCCGCGACCTGATGCACTCCGGTGACGCCGTACCCACCGTGGCGCCCGCCACGCCCATGACCGACGTGATCTACGAGATGTCGTCGAAGCAACTCGGCATCACCACCGTGCAGGAAGACGGCCAGTTGCGCGGCGTGATCAGCGACGGCGATCTAAGAAGGCTGCTGGAGAAGGAGGGCGGCGCAGCGCTCAGCCGAGCGGCCAGCGAAGCGATGAACGCGCGGCCTAAAACCATTACCGCGGATGAACTGGCAGCCAAGGCGCTGGCAATCCTGGAAGACCGGAAGATCACTTCGCTGATCGTAGTCGACAGCGCAGGCAAAGTGGAGGGCGTGGTTCATCTGCACGATCTGTGGGGAGTAGAGCTGATCTGAATTTGCCAAGACGATTGTCAGCGAATCTGCGGGGCCAGCAGCGCCACCATCTCGATGTCGCGGTCAAGGATCGCCGATTCTTCCGGCTTGGCTGGGTTATACCTTGCCTGAATCCGCTTATCCTTGATCTGCCTGACAAACTCATCAGCCTCGTCTTCCTTGCGGAATCTATGGACATGCGTCCCAGAGCGATACTCCTCCACAAAATAGGTGTACGTGATTTCGACCCAGAACTGCCGCGGCCCCTCGGTATGCACCTTGACGTATTGCACCCTTGCTTCTGTGGACGGCCAACCCGCGAAGGCGCGATTCTGGCGCCACTTCTGATAGAGCTTCCTCACGCCGTACCCTGCGGCGGCGCCTGGAATGAGCCCAAACTTCGCCAGAAGCTTGAAAGCAAGCGGCAGCACAAGCCGCCACGGAAGCCATGAAATATGTTGCGGGTCCATATCGAAAGTGTCGCACAGGAGACTGGAACGGAACTCCCATGTAACGAAATGCCTACCTCGCCCATTTAGAATAATCTCTGCACAAATTTTGCCTTGCGCCGGATGACCGGCGGGAAAGCACGTTCAATCATCTCTATGCATCGCTGGTCAAAGCTCTTCATTCCCACTCTTCGCGAGGCCCCGGCAGACGCCGAAGTGGCCAGCCACAAGTTCCTTCTCCGCGCCGGCTACATCCGCCAGCTCGGCGCGGGCATT
>JBEKDE010000155.1:0-14020 GCA_050014515.1 Occallatibacter sp. | reverse complement strand
GAACATTGCTGGAACGGCGACCCCAATCTCCCCAACGCCTACTCGCGCCTGCACTACAACACCCAATACCTGCCCACGATCATCGAGCAGATCAAGAAAACCGCGCCGGCAGGGGCCGACCTCACCAGCTGGCGCTACTGATTCCCTGCAGTCAAAATCCGGAGAGTTTCAAATGGATTACAACGAAAACAAAGTGGATGAAATGGTGCTGGCGCTGCTGTGGCTGACGCCTGCCGGAGATGGCCGCGCATGGAAGGGTCACGACTGGGACGCGTTGGACCGGTTACATGCCAAAGGTACATCTCCGATCCCAAAAGCAAGGCCAAGTCGGTAATGTTTACTGAAGAAGGCGAGCGCCTGTCGCGCGAATTGTTTGAGCGGCACTTCGCGCGGGTGCAAGGAGCCAAAGCTGAAAGCTAAAAACTAGAAGCTAACGGCTGCTCCTCGCGCACTTCTTTCGCCCGATCCAGCGCCGCCTGAATATTGGGCATGATGTTCTCGCGACCCACCGTATCAACGAACCGCGCCCCGCGCAGCAGCTTCGACGGCTGCTCCATCGCGCCGCACAGCAGCGCAAATACCTCAATCGCGTGAATGCCCGTCGCGTCCACAGCCGTCATGTTCCGCAGCCGCAGAATCACCACCGGCTCAAACGCCTCGATATTCACCGTAGCCTCGACGAGCTTTTCCGTAGTCCCAAACAAAAACGGCCCGTGAATCCGCAGCAGCGAAACATACGGCGGCACAATCCGCCCCTGCAGCACATGCGGCAGGCCATCGCGGATATACTCATCGGTCACCGGAGAAACCGTCGTCGTATCCGCCACGCGATAGATGTAAACCAGCGCCGCCAAAGACATGCCCACGCCCACCGCGACCGTCAAGTCGGCAAACACCGTGAGTCCAAACGTCACCAGCCACACCGAGATCGCCGCAAAATCCATCTGCAGAATGCCGCCAATCTCCTTCCACTCGCCCATGTTGTACGCGACCACAAACAGGACCGCGGCCAGCGTGCACAGCGGAATGTAGCTTGCCAGCGGCGCAGCCACCAGCAGGATAAGCAGCAGTGTCAGCGCGTGTACCATGCCCGCCACCGGCGACCGTGCGCCCGCACGAATATTTGTAGCCGTCCGCGCAATCGCCCCCGTCGCCGGAATCCCGCCAAACAGCGGCGAGACAATATTCGCAATCCCCTGCGCCGCCAGTTCCACGTTGGAATTATGCCGGTCGCCCGTCATCCCATCCGCCACCACCGCCGACAACATGCTCTCAAGCGCCGCCAGCAGTGCTACGGTAAAAGCCGACGGAATCAACGGCAAAATGTGTTCGGAGTGAAAATCCGGAATTGCAAATGGCGGAAACCCGCTCGGAATCCCGCCAAACTTGCTGCCGATCGTCTCCACCGGCAGGTGAAACGCCACGCTCACGCCGGTGCATACCAGCAGCGCCACAATCGACGCCGGAATCTTCCTCATGAACCGCGGCAGAATCAGAATGATCGCCAGCGTCCCCATTCCCAGCCCCAGCGCCGCCAGGTTGAGACTGGCCGCATGCTCCACCAGCAGCTTCAACCGCGGCAGAAACTCGCTCGGCACAGCGCCTGTGCGCAGCCCAAAGAAGTCCTTTATCTGCGTGGACGCAATCAGTATGGCGATGCCGTTGGTGAACCCGATCACCACCATCCGCGGAATGAAGCGCACCGCCGCGCCCAGCCCGGTCAGGCCCATCGCCAGCAACAGCAGCCCCGCCATCAGCGTCACCATGGCCAGCCCGCTCATGCCAAAACGGGCCACAATCCCCGCCACAATCACCACAAATGCCCCGGTCGGGCCGCCAATCTGGGTGCGCGATCCGCCCAGAGCGGAGATCAGGAACCCCGCCACAACTGCCGTATAAAGACCGGCCTGCGGCGTCACTCCCGACGCGATCCCGAATGCCATCGCCAGCGGCAGGGCGACCAGGCCCACCGTGAGCCCGGCTAAGACATCGTGCAAAAACATCTGCGAGTTGTAAGACCGAAAGGCCTGAAAGGACTTGGGGACATTCGGATTGCTGATGGACATATTCGTGCTGTCAATCGTACGCGCATCAGCGCGTCCAGCCGGTGATCTAGCTCACTCACAACGGCCTAGCCCAGCAGTTTTTCCGCCACCAGCGCCGCCCGCCCGCGTGGGTAATAGTTCTCGTGCCGTCCCTCAAACACGTACCCATGCCGTTGGTACATTCGGATTGCGCTCGCATTCTCTTCGTCCACATGCAGCCAGATCCGCACAGCCCCAGCCGCTCGCGCCGAGCCCTCACTATGCAAAAGCAGCCCCGCGCCCACCCCGCGCTCTCGCGACTCCGGCATGACCTCAATGGTCATCAGGTAAGCAATGACCTCGCCCGTTTCCCGGCCCCACTGCACAATCGCAAACCCCGCCATGCCCCCATCGTCCTCCGCAACCCATGTGGCCGCATCAGGATCACGCACCAGCTGCCGCATATACCCGCGCCCGAATCGGAAGGGCGGCTGAAAACACACCTCCTCCACCGCATAAAGCTCGGCAAAGTCCTCCGGCATGTAGGGTCGATACAGCACAACCCAACTTTATTGGAAGTCCAAAGCAAAAAGCCACCCTCGCAATGAGGGTGGCTCTCGCTCAGGTGCAAATCCTGCCGAGGTTAGACCTTCGCTTCCAAATCCGCAATCACCTCAAAGAACCGCTCATCGAGACGGCGGTTGTTCGCAATCGCTTCTTTGATGGTAATGTCGGTGATATCCGTGCCTTGCAGGACGGCGATGCGGCCCCACTTCTCCTGGTGCACCATGTCGATTGCGTGCAGGCCATACCGCTGTCCCAGCACGCGGTCAAACGCGGTGGGAACGCCGCCGCGCTGCGTGTGGCCCAGGTTCACTGAGCGTGTCTCGAAGCCCGTTTTCTTCTCAATCAGCTCTCCAAGCGCTTCCCCAATTCCCGAAAGCCGTGCATGGCCAAACGAATCAACCTGCGCTGAGCCAATCACCTGGCCAACCTCCGGCAGATGGCAACCCTCGGCAACCACCACCACGCCGTAGTGCTTGCCGTGATCGTAGTTGTACTTGAGCAGAGCGCAAACGTGGTCAATGTCAATATCCTTCTCCGGAACCAGGATCACGTGCGCCCCGCCGGCAACGCCTGAGGCATAAGCTATCCAGCCGGCGTCGCGGCCCATCACTTCCACCACAATCACGCGATTGTGCGAGTCCGCCGTGGTGTGAATGCGATCGATCGCCTCGGTTGCAATCATCACCGCGGTGTCATAGCCAAAGGTCTGGTCGGTTCCGTTGATGTCGTTGTCAATCGTCTTGGGCACGCCCACGCTGGGCACGCCGTGCTCGCTCAGGAATAGCGTCACAGACTGCGTATCGTCGCCGCCCAATGCAATCAGCGCGTCGATCTTGTTGATCTTCAAAACTTCCTGCACCTTTTCAATGCCGCCTGGAATCTTCTTCACGTTGGTGCGCGAGGAGTGAAGGATCGTGCCACCCTTCAACTGGATACCGTCGATGCTTTCCAACGTCAGCGGGATGAAATTGTTGTCCAGCACGCCGCGCCAGCCGTTCAGAAAGCCGATGAACTCATCGCCATAGTGGTTGATGCCCTTTTTCACAGCCGCGTAGATCACCGCATTCAATCCGGGGCAATCGCCGCCGCCGGTCAACAAAGCAACTCGCATTGCACAATCTCCTGATCTGTTTCGCCTGGCTGTCCAAAACATTCTCAGCGCATGCCGGGCCGGGACTGGCTCCCGTTTGTGTACGCCTCGCCACGGCCGATTCGCCGGTCTCGACGCCTTATCTAGTGTACCCCTTCGCTGTAAAGCAAATTCGTGACCATGCGCACGCACCTCCCTGAATAGCCTTGATGATGAACTAACTGTGAATTTCCAACTTTGGGAACTCCGCGTCGAGGTGTTTCAATGAGATATGCCCGGAACCGGAGCGTTGCTGCTACTGGCGTTTGCCAGCCTGGTCATTATCGTTCTTCTCGTCCTGCTTCAGCTCACCCGGCTGGGCTTCCTCATCCGCACTACCATTCCCGATCGGCCTCGCCGCCGCATGTTTATCGCGTCGGTCTCGTTCCTCTTCACCTTCCTCGGCGTACGACTCCTGGTCAGGTCCATCGTCAGCAATCAGGGCCCATTTGGCTGGGTCATGGTGCACGGCCACCACATTCATCACCTCGTGTGGGGCATTCTGATTCTTCTGCTGGTAGGCTATGGCTGGCTGCTCGACCTGGGACAACGGCACACCGAGCTATCCATCTTCTTCAGCCGCCTGATGTCGGTCAGCTACGGCGTCGGCGCGGCGCTCACCCTGGACGAGTTCGCCCTCTGGCTCAACCTCGAGCCCGGCGCCTACTGGTCAAGCGCGGGACGCGAGAGCATCGACGCCGTCATCCTCTTCGGCAGCCTGCTCGCCGTCGGAGCTTGGGGTGCGCCGTTCTTCCGCGGCCTTCATCTCATGTGGACCAAGCGCGGAATCGTGGCCAAGGACCTTGGTCGCGGCATCACCTACCCGGTTCGCCTCGTGAGGTTGCTTCGTCCGCGTAAAGTTCGGCGATCAGGTCCGCGTAACGGGCGTTAATCGCGCGTCGCTTCAGCTTCATTGATGGCGTCAGCTCGCCCGACTCCTGGGTCCACTCCTCTGCCACCACCTTGAATCTCTTCAGCGTCTCAAAGTTCGCCAGGCCGCCGTTTGCCTCGCGCACAATCTCTCCATAGAGCGCAATCACCCGGCCATTCTTCACCAACTCGTCGCGCGATTTCACTTCGACTCCATGATGCTTTGCCCAATCTTCCAGGGCAGGAAAATTAGGCGAGATGAGCGCGGAGACAAACTTGTGCTTATCGCCCACCAGCGCGGCCTGCGCCACCAGAACATTGTTCTTGAGCTTGTTCTCAATCGGCTGCGGCGCCACCAGTTTGCCGCCGGAGGTCTTCAACAGCTCCTTCTTGCGGTCGGTGATGAATAGAAATCCATCCGCATCCAGGTGTGCAATGTCTCCGGTCTTGAACCAGCCTTCATCGTCGAAGCACTCCGCATTCGCCGCGGGCTTCTGCCAGTAGCCCGCAAAGACAGAGGGCCCCTTCACCAGCAGTTCGCCATCTTCTGCCAGCTTCAGTTCCACATTGGGCAGAGGCATTCCCGCAGAGCCCATGCGGTGATGCTTCGGCGTGTTCAGCGAGATCACGGGCGACGTTTCGGTCAACCCATACCCTTCCCAGAGCGCAATCCCCACCGATGCAAACCACTGCGCCGTGTCAATCCCCAACGGCGCTCCGCCTGATACAAAAATTCTCACCCTGCCGCCGAATGCCTCACGAACCTTGGAGTACACCAGCTTGCTGGCCAGCTTCCAGCCCATCGACGTTGGCCGCCCACCGCCATACACTGTGTCCCGATGCCTCGCGCCCAGCCCCACCGCCCAGCGCAGAATCCGCTTCTTCACAGCGGACGCTCCCGACTTCTGCTCTACTGCCTGGCGAATCTTCTCGTAGACGCGCGGCACGCCCACAATCACCGTCGGCCTCACCTCGCGCATCGCCAGCGGCAGGTTGTCGAACTTCGAGCAGTACGCAACCTGCGCCCCGTAGAAATACATGACGTAGTCCAGCGCCCGCGCCGTAATGTGCGAGAGCGGCAAAAATGAAATACAGGCATCAGTTGGGTTGAAATCGAAGTCCGCCGCGGCATAGGTTTGATTCGACGCAATGTTGCCGTGGGTCAGCGCCACACCCTTTGGCTCGCCAGTGGTTCCCGAGGTATAGATCAGAGTGGCCACATCCTTCGCTTCCACCGACCGCGCCAGCGCATCAAAAACCGGATCATGTTCCTTGCCGCGCGCATCGGCGCCCGCCACCAGCGTGCTGAACGCAATCGCCCCCTCCGGCGCAGCGGCTGAATCCATGATGACGATTCGCTCCAAGTCCGTCTGCCCTCGCACCGCGCTCAGCTTGTCGTACTGCTGGCGTGTCGAGACAACGACGATCTTGCAGCCCGCATCTTTGAGAAGTATCGCAACCTGCTCGCCGGTCAGCGTCGGATAAATGGGCACATCGATGGCCCCGATGGCCAAAACGGCAAAATCGGTCACCGCCCATTCCCAGCGATTCTCGCCGATCAGCGCAATGCGATCGCCCTTCTTCGTGCCCCATTCCAGGAATACTGCGGCCAGAGCCCGCACTCGCTGGTAGATCTGGTCAGACGAGATGGGCTGCCAGTGCGCAAACTCATCCTGCCACAAAACAGCGCGCGGGTTGCCGGCCGCTGCCACACGGAGGAAAAGATCATTGATGGTCGAAATCGGAGGCATAGCCGTCATGGTTTTTTATTAGAGCAGCGCAGATAAAGCGCACGCGTGCCATTCGAGAGTGTATCAGCGCAGGGCACCACGAGACTCCCTCCGTCCGCTCGAATCCTCCCCTAAAATGGCCATTCCCCGGATACTTCATTACTGCATCATCTGACCATGCCGACCCTGAGTGCCGCTTTATACAGTTCCGAGCCTGACCAGGCACTTGTCGATAGGCTGCTTCCGGTGAAGCGTCTCTTTCTGGCGGTGGCAGCCGCGATCGCAGCCGTGATTCTGACCGCATGGTTCATTCCCGCTCTGCGAGGCCTGCTCCCGGCCGGCTGGGATGTCATGAGGTCTGAAACCGCGCTCTTCCTTATCCTCTGTGCCATCAGTCTTGAACTCTCTGAGCCGCGTCATTCCAGCCGTTTCAACAAAATCGGCCTGTTCCTCGCCGCCTTTGTTGTACTGTTTGGCGCGGTTGTTCTGCTTGAATTCGCGCTGCATGTCTCCTTCGGAACTGACACCCTCCTCCCCTGCGATCTCGGGACAGGCGATCCGTTTCCTGGAAGGTCAGCGGCACAGACCGCCGAAGGCCTTCTCCTGCTAGGAATATCCACCATTCTCATTCGCGCAAAGAACCAAATCACAGTCTGGATAGCCGATTTCGTCGCAATTGCCCTTTCATTGCTCATCCTGATCCTGGTCGCAGGCGAGATCTTCACCGGAATGCACATCTTCAACTACTCCAGCAGGATGCACACTTCCCAGCAGACCCTCGCCTGCCTGGTCCTGCTGACCCTGGTCGCGCTGCTGCGCCGCGCCGAACGAGGTCTCCTCTCCATCTTCCTCGGGAATGGCATAGCTGCCACTACCGCCAGGCTCCTGGCTCCGATCCTCATCGGACTGCCCATCCTGCGCGAGATCACGCGGGCCCACATGATCCATAACCGCCTGATTCCCGAACACTACGCCACGGCAATTCTTGCCTCCATCGCAACCACGCTCTCCATGATCCTCCTCCTCGTCCTCGTCTGGCGGATCAACGGCATGGAGTTGGAAATTCGCGACCTTTCCCTTCGCGATGGCCTCACCGGGCTCTACAACCTCAAGGGATTCACCATGCTCGCGGAGCAGGCCCTGCGCATTGCGCAGCGCTCGCAACTTCCCGTCTCCGTCCTGTTTGTCGATCTCGACAACCTCAAGCAGATCAACGATACCCTCGGCCATGAAAGCGGCTCTGCATTCCTCGTCGAAACCGCAAAGCTGCTCAAGCAAACGTTCCGCGAAACCGACGTGATTGGCCGAATCGGCGGAGACGAGTTCGCAGTAATCTGTCAGGGTAGCCGCACCGCCATCTCCATCGCAGCCCAGCGCCTTCACCTCGCCTCCAGAGCACAGGATTCCCAATCCGGCCGCAGCTATCCCTTGAGCCTCAGCCTCGGCTTCGTTACCACAGACGAACATGCGCGGCATTCCCTCAACGAGCTTCTCACCGCGGCCGACCGTGCGATGTACGAACAAAAACGCCGCAAGAAGCTCGAACGCGAATAATCCCCCGCAAATCTTGTCCTTCCCATCCCTGATCCCGACTTTGATCCGATTCGCGGGCTCTAAGAACAACCTTTTTCTCGTCGATAGTCGATATTTTGCATACTTATGCAATTCTGCTGTATATTTATACAAGCGCGGCCGCTTGAACTGCGGGCCGCGCTTTCGATTTGTCCGCAACAAGACGATCGATTCACCGAGCGCAATGAAGTTTCAAAGACACAACGCGATCCGCGACCTCGTCGCCCACTCCCTGGTCTCCAACCAGGACGAGTTGCGCCGCAAGCTGCGTCGCCGCGGCTTTGAGGTGACTCAGGCCACGCTCTCGCGCGATATTCACGAGTTGCGCCTTTCGAAGGGCCCGAGCGGCTATTCTTTGCCGAACGGAAATGGCCACGGTCCCTCCGCACCCGTCGTCGATGACGGCCCGCCCACCGTCGCTGAGATGATCGAAAGTTTCGGCCTCCGCGTGCAGCAGGCCATGAACCAGGTCGTCGTCGGCACTGTCATGGGCGGAGCGCAGCCCTTCGCCGCCGCACTCGATCATGAGGGATGGCCTGAGGTGGTCGGCACCATCGCCGGCGATGACACCGTTCTCGTCATCTGCGCAGATCCACGCCGCGCAAGTGAAGTGGAAGCCCGGCTGAGGGTATTTCTCGAGTCATGACCAAGCCGCTTCAAACCGCAGTTGTGGGAGTTACAGGGTACGCGGGTGCTGAACTGGCCCGCCTGCTGCTGCATCATCCCCGCCTCCAGGCCGTGCCCCCGGTCTTCGCGGGTCGTGTCGACTCGAAGGACGAGGCTCGTGGCGGAATACCGCTTGCCGAAATTCATCCCCAACTCGGCGGAAGCCTGGCAGAGAACCTCAAGCTCGAACCATTTTCCTGGGAACTCGTCAAGAGCCGCGGTGTAGAAGTGCTCTTTCTTGCCACGCCCCACGAGCAGTCCCGCGAATGGGTTCCCGAAGCTCTTGACCGCGGACTGCGGGTCATCGATCTCAGCGGCGCCTGGCGTCTCACCGATGCGGCTAACCGCGCCGTCTACGCCTTTGAAGACGACGGCACCGATCTCGCCGCGGCCACTCAATCACAGGCCGTCTACGGCCTGCCCGAGCTGCATCGTGCCGAGATCGCTTCCGCGCGCCTCGTCGCCAACCCCGGTTGCTACGCGACTTCGGTCATTCTCGCTCTCAAGCCGCTCGTCGCCGCCGGCTTGCTCAACCTCCACCACGGCATCGTTGCCGATTCAAAGAGCGGCGTCAGCGGTGCAGGCAAAGCGCCCACCGCAAAAACGCACTTCATGTATGCAGCCGACAATCTCTCCGCATATGGCGTCTTCTCGCATCGCCACATCGGTGAGTTGCTTGAGCAGATCGGCATCGATGGCAGCCAGATTGTCTTCACGCCCCATCTGCTTCCGATCCCGCGCGGCATTCTCTCCACCATCTACGTCCATTTCCGCGAGCCGCAAACGCAGGCCTCTGTCGCAAAGATTTATCGCGATTTCTATGCCCTGAGTCCGCTCGTTCGCATCTATGACAAGGGGCTGCCGCAGATTCAAAATTCGGTCCGCACCAACTATGCCGACATCGGATTTCAAATCGCCGCCGATGGCCACCGCGCCGTCATCGTAAGTTGTCTTGATAACCTCTTGAAGGGCGCGTCCTCGCAGGCCGTGCAGAATCTGAATGTGATGCAGGGCTACAGCGAAGCTGAGGGTCTCGAATGATACCCGAATCGGAAGGTCTCGCATGAAGTACGTTGTCAAACTCGGTGGCGCAGGCCTTGAAACTCCCTCGCTCCTCGCTGGCTGCACGCGTGCCATTGCCGACCTCGTGCGCGACGGCAACCAGGTCGCCGTGGTCCATGGCGGCGGTGTGCAATTGACCCGCATGCTCAAGGCCCTCGGCAAACAAAGCGAATTCGTCTCCGGCCTGCGCGTCACCGATGCGGAGACCCGCGACGTTGCCCTCATGGTCCTCGCCGGCAAGGTGAACAAGAGCCTCGTCGCCGCTCTCGGCTCCCTCGGCCAGCCCGCTGTTGGTCTCTCCGGTGGAGACGGCCTGCTCTTCCGTGCCCGCAAGAAACGCACCGCACCCGATCTCGGCTATGTTGGCGAAATCGCCGCCAGCGATCCGCGTTGGATTGAAGCCATCTGGAACCTGAACGGTGTCCCCGTGATCTCTTCCATGGCTCTTGGATTCGATGGCGAATACTACAACATCAACGCCGACGAAATGGCCGCCGCCTGCGCCATCGCCTGCCACGCCGACGCGCTCGTCTTTCTCACCGACGTTCCCGGCGTCAAGGGCGCAAACGGCGAAGTACTCCGATGGCTTTCTATCGATCAAATCGCCGAGATGGCCAAAAGCGCCGTTATCTCCGGCGGCATGTTGCCCAAACTCAGCGCCTGCCGTGAAGCATTGTTGAATGGCGTCAAGCGCGTACGAATTCTGCCCGCTGAAGCTGCCGGTTCCCTTCCCGACCTGTGCAGCTCCCGCGTAGCCCACGGCACCGAAGTCATGGTGGCCTGAAGGAGGAATGAAATTGACGAAACTCGATCAAATCCGCGCCGCTGAAAGCCGGCTTCTGCTTTCTACCTACGACCGCAACCCCATCCTCTTTGTGACGGGTGAGGGTGTTCAAATCGTTGACGAGAACGGTACGAAGTACTTGGATCTGCTCAGCGGCATCGGCGTCAATGCCCTCGGCTATGGCCATCCGGTCATTGAAGAAGCCATAGCCCGCCAGAGCCGCGCGCTCATCCACACTTCGAACCTTTACTATCACGAGGGCCAGGCGGAGCTCGCGCTACGCTTGACCCAGGCCACCGGCCTCGATCGCGTCTTCTTTTCCAACACCGGCACTGAGGCCTGGGAAGGCGCAATGAAGCTCGCACGCGCGTACGCCGGCCTCAAGCGCAGCGAAGGCGCAAACATCGGCACCAAGTTTCTCGCGCTTGAGCAGAGCTTCCACGGCCGCACCTTCGGCTCTGTCTCCACCACCTACAAGGCCAAGTACCGCGAGCCGTTCGGTCCCGTCGTGCCCGGCGTTGAATTCGTGCGCTTCAACGATGTCGCTGATCTGCGCGCAAAATTCTCCAACGAAGTCTGCGCCATTCTCGTTGAAGCCATTCAAGGCGAGGGCGGCGTTCGACCGCTCACGCAGGAGTTCTTCGCCGAAGCCCGCGCTCTCGCAAGCTCCACTGGCGCCCTGCTCATCGTCGATGAAATTCAGTCTGGCATGGGCCGCACCGGCAAGTGGTGCGCCTATCAGCACTACGAAATCCTGCCCGACATCACCACGCTTGCGAAGCCTCTCGCCGGCGGCATTCCACTGGGCGCGGTCCTCTGCACCGAGGAAGTTTCACGCGCCATTCACGCCGGCATGCACGGCACCACGTTTGGTGGAGGTCCCCTTGCCTGCGCAGTCGCCATCGCCGTCATCGACTACATTGAGCGTGAAAATCTTCTCGCTCACGCCGCTGAAGTAGGCGACTACTTCCAGCAGCAGCTCCGCGCTCTTGCCGCGCGACACGAAGCCATCATCGACGTGCGCGGCAAGGGCCTGATGGTCGCCGCCGAGCTTGATTCGGCCGACCTCGCCAAGCTTACCGTCGCTGAAATGCTCAAGCGGCACATTCTCATCAACTGCACCAGCGATACGGTGTTGCGTTTCCTGCCCCCGTACATTCTGGAACGCCAACACGTCGATACCGCCATCGCAGCGCTCGACGAAATTTTTACTGAACATGCGGTCACCGCAAGTTCCACTCAGACCGCAGGAGGTCAAACCAATGGCTAGCAAAGCAACCCTCGATCGTGCGGAGACAGCACGCCTGGAGATCACCGTACCCGTGGAAAAGGATCCCGATATTCTTGCCGCCGCCGCGCGCCTCGCAGGCGAGGACTGCTGCTCCATCGCAGATCTTTCGAGCGCAGAAGTCCGCGCCATTCTCAAGCTCGGCCACGACGTCAAGCGCAACCCGCGCGAGTATCGCCACGCGCTCGACGCCAAGCAGATGGTCCTCATGTTTGAGAAGGCCTCGCTGCGCACCCGCCTCGCCTTCGAGACCGGCATCAACACCATGGGCGGCAACGCCATCTTCGTCGACCAGACCAGTTCCCCGCTGGGCGAGCGCGAGTCCATCGCCGACGTTGCGCGCAATGTCGAGCGCTGGGTCGATGTCATTGTGCTGCGCACCTACGCGCACGACACCATCACCGAAATGGCCGCCAACTCGCGCGTTCCCGTCATCAATGCGCTCTCCGACTTCGAACATCCCTGCCAGGCGCTCGCCGATTTCATGACGCTTCAGGAGCACTTCGGCAACGTCGCCGGCCTCAACTTCACCTACGTCGGCGACGGCAACAACGTTTGCCACTCGCTCATGCTCACCGGCGCGCAACTCGGCGTCAACGTCACAGTAGCCACGCCCCGCGGCTACTCGCCCGACATTGAAATCGTCACCAAGGCGCGCGAAATCGCCGAGGCCAACGGCTGCGAAGTCCGCTTGACTCAGGACCCGCAACTCGCCGCCGAAAATGCCGACGCCATCTATACCGATGTTTGCGTCAGCATGGGTATGGAGCACGAGTCCAGCAAGCGCGCGCCCATCTTCCGCCCCTTCCAGGTGAACGAAGCGCTGATGTCCAAAGCCTCGCCCAGTGCGGTCTTCATGCACTGCCTGCCCGCGCGTCGCAACGCCGAAGTCACCGACGCGGTCCTCGACGGTCCGCAGTCCATCGTCTTCGACCAGGCAGAAAACCGCATGCACGCGCAAAAAGCGCTGCTGCTGTTGCTGCTCGGCGGACTTTCTAACGTCGGAGCTTTCAACTGCTGATTGCGGTGCCGCGTGGATTTGCGGTTTCACTCTGTTCACTGCTTCACTTTTTCACTGTTCACTGCACACTGTTCACAGTGCACTCTGAGGTTCCAACGCATGTCCGTAATTCTCGAATCCCTGCCCGTCGGCCAGAAGGTTGGCATCGCCTTCTCCGGCGGGCTCGACACTTCCGCCGCCCTCCACTGGATGAAGCAGAAGGGCGCCATACCCTATGCCTACACGGCCAATCTGGGCCAGCCCGACGAATCCGACTACGACGAGATTCCGCGCAAGGCCCTCGAATACGGCGCAGAAAAGGCCCGTCTCATTGACTGCCGCGCCCAGCTTGTTCGCGAAGGCATCGCCGCACTCCAGGCTGGCGCCTTCCACATCAGCACGGCGGGAGTTACCTATTTCAACACCACTCCCATCGGTCGCGCCGTCACGGGCACCATGCTGGTTGCCGCCATGAAGGAGGACGACGTCCACATCTGGGGCGACGGCTCAACTTTCAAAGGCAATGACATCGAGCGCTTCTACCGCTACGGCCTCCTGGTCAATCCCAACCTCAAGGTCTACAAGCCCTGGCTCGACGACGCATTCATCGACGAACTTGGCGGCCGCGCTGAGATGTCCGCCTTCATGCAACAGGCCGGCTTCGCCTACAAGATGTCCGCCGAGAAGGCCTATTCAACCGACTCCAACATCCTCGGCGCAACCCACGAAGCGAAGGATCTGGAGCACCTTTCCACCTCCATCAAAATCGTCGATCCGATTATGGGCAAGGCCTCTTGGCGCGACGATGTAGAAGTCCAGCGCGAACAAGTCTCCGTCCGCTTTGAAGAGGGCTTTCCAATCGCCCTCAACGGCCGCCAGTTCGCCGACCCGGTCGAGCTTCTTCTCGAAGCCAATCGCATCGGCGGCCGCCATGGCCTCGGTATGTCCGATCAGATTGAAAATCGCATCATTGAAGCCAAATCCCGCGGCATCTACGAGGCTCCGGGGCTCGCGCTTCTCTTCATCGCCTACGAGCGCCTCATCACCGGCATTCACAACGAAGACACCATCGAGCAGTACCGTGACAATGGCCGCAAGCTCGGCCGCCTGCTCTATCAGGGCCGCTGGTTCGATTCTCAGTCCATCATGCTGCGCGAATCCGCCCAGCGCTGGGTCGCCAAGCCCATCACGGGTGAAGTCATGCTGGAGCTGCGCCGCGGCAACGACTACTCCATCCTCAACACCGAGTCGCCCAACCTCACCTTCCATCCCGAGCGCCTCAGCATGGAGAAGACCGAATCCACCTTCTCCCCGCGCGACCGCATCGG
>JBEKDE010000154.1:0-7599 GCA_050014515.1 Occallatibacter sp. | reverse complement strand
TAGTGAAGATTATCTGAGAACTGTCGCACTGTCAACTGGTTAATTGATTTTTCAGGATTCGCGGGCGGTCGCAGTCGGAGGCCGAAAGAGCCACCGTGCCGCAGCGCCCCTGCGGCGCAATTGAAATGTCAGCCCGAACGGAGAGTACACGGCCCTTTGAACTCGGGCTGTCGTTCTGGCATTACGGATTGTAAAGTGAACGGTCAGCTATGCGAATTGCTCTTCCCCCAAGCCTTCGCATCGTTACCGGTTTGCGCGGCGGGTGGCCCCGGTCTCGATGAGCTTTTCAAACCAAGTTGAGGGTGCCCCCGGTCCCTCGCTTTCGGGGACCGGGGAGGGTGGCTTCAGTCTCCCCGACCAGCGCGCAGCCCGCGCTGCTTCGCATCGGTTGTAGGGAGGACACGCCCACCGGCAAGTACCTCACGTCCACGGCTCAAGACGGCACCACCACCAGCTACACCTACGACGCGCTCAATCGCCTCACCGGCAGGTCGTCCAACTCGCCCCACGCCGTGGGAAATCGGGGGACATGATACCTATTACCCGCTCCACGTCTCGATCCCCACTCCTGAATTCAGAGTGCAGCGGCCATCCCCGGATCCACTTGTCAACCCCCTCTCTCCCAAATTCGAAAATATCTATATTAATTTCATCCACTTACGCCAATCCAACTTTGCCGATTATTTCTCTCAATCCTGTAGCCTGTAATGGAGAGTTATGTATTCCGCGCAGACCCGCCGTGGCATCGCGCCCGGTTCGGCCCTCGCGCACCAACCTGCATAAAGTCTTCGTTTTCAGGAATTTGGCTTCCAGGTTTCTGAAAACAAGTACTTTACGGTGGACCTTGCCGCTAGCGTGTTGAAAACATTCAATTTGTTTCAAACACCCAGGTGGGGGGGTATCCCCCAAACGGCGGAAATCGGCGGAAACGGAAGTCGGCGACCGGAAGACTCAAGACTGACCCCTGATCACTGACCCCTGATCACTGACACCGGATCCCTGATCTCTGCCATTGCATCTAAAATGGCATCATGACCTCGCCGCTCTCTTCGCGCCGCCGCTCCAAGACGCCTCCGCCCGGTGAAACCGGACAGGAAGCCCTCTACCTGCGCTCCCTCAGCGATCGACAGGTGGTCGTCTCCATCAAGCTGCGCGACGGAGAGACCGTGCGCGGCTGGATCGAATACTTTGACGACTCCATGCTGCGCCTCACCCGCGAAGGCCAGCCCAACCTCTTCATCTACAAGCACCAGATCCGCAGCATCGCTGAAGCCGGCCGCAAGCGCGCACCGCGCAGTGCCGGCGTCGACGGAGCCGCCTCATGAGCGCCGCCGAAGAATCTTCACAGTTGCAATGGGTTCCAGCTGCTTCCACCATCGCGCTTGAAGCCGGTGCACGCCTGCGTGAGTTTCTAGCCCAGGGCGTCGAAACCGAGTACAAAGGCGACGTCGATCTGGTCACCATCGCCGACCGCACCGTGGAAAAGCTCATCCGCGGCCGCCTCGCTGAAGCCTTTCCCGAGCACGGCGTCTACGGAGAAGAGGGAACTCGCGAGCGCATGGCCGGCGAGTTCCGCTGGTACGTCGACCCCCTCGACGGAACCACCAACTTCGCCCACGGCTTCCCGCACTTCTGCGTCTCCATGGGCCTGGAACAAAGAGCCCACAACGCCGCGCCGGAAGACGACGGAGTCTTAGTCGCAGGAGTCATCTACGACCCCATGCGCAACGAGCTCTTCACCGCCGAACGTGGCTGCGGCGCGCGCCTCAACGGCAAGCCCATCCACGCCTCGCCCATTCCGGAACTGGGTGAATCGCTCATTGCCACCGGCTTTCCCAGCCGCAAGCGCCATGACAGCCCCAACGTCCACTTCTACCAGGAGTTCACCCTGCGCTCCCACGGCGTGCGCCGCGCCGGCTCGGCCGCTCTCGACCTGGCCTACGTCGCCTGCGGACGCCTCGACGCTTTCTGGGAGTTCAATCTGAATCCCTGGGACACCGCAGCCGGAATTCTCCTTGTCGAAGAGGCCGGCGGCCGCGTCTCCGATTTCGCCGGAGCCAAATTTCAGCTCAACAGCAAAGAAACGCTGGCCTCAAACGGCCTGATTCACGATGAGCTGGTCGGCTTCTTCCGCGATCTCTTCGCCGGCCGCAACCTCTCGCCCATCCCAACTCCGCACGAGTTCGCCCAGCGCCGCGCCGAGCGCGCAGCAACCGCAAAATAGGGAATTCCAGCTCGCCCGCGCGTTCTCTTGCAGGTCGAAGCCGAAGCAGATCATTCCCACGATTCCCATATCGCAAAACTCGACAAGATGAGGTTGACGCAGCCCTTGGGGTCCTGTGCTACTATCAGCGTCGAGAGCTAGTCTCCCGGAGAATTCACCGATGGCATACGTCATTGCAGAACCCTGTATCGGCACCAAGGACACCGCCTGTGTGGACGCCTGTCCCGTCGATTGCATCCACCCCAAGAAGGACGAAGACGGCAACGCCGACGCCGATCAGCTGTTCATTGACCCGGTCGAGTGCATCGACTGCGGCGCCTGCGTACCCGCCTGCCCCGTCTCGGCCATCTTTGCCCAGGACGACCTGCCCGAAAAGTGGGCCCACTTCACTGAGAAGAACGCGACGCACTACGGCCGCTAAATAGACTCTGCCACCCAGTGCGGCGGCAATCCTCTCACCACGCGCATTCCGCCCCGCGGAGTGCGCGTTGCTGTTTGTGCGACGCAGCAGCGAACTACCGCTCCTAAAACGCGGCCAGAATTGTCACTATTCTTTATAGCGGTTGCAAAACGGTCAGGCCGTGTGTCCGACTCCTGCAAAGCTCTCATCGAAGCCGGCGTGCTGGTGCGCACCTTCGGCTTCGTCTTCGTCGTGCAGGTCGTCGAAGTCCATCTCTGACTCGGAACCATGCACAATCGCAAACCGGCCTTTCTCGATTTCAACGAAATCGACGTTGTCGCCTGTTTTCAGTCCAAGCTGTTTGCGTACATGAGAGGGAAGTGTAATGCGGCCATTGAAAGTGACCATTGCGGAAGGCATTTGAAACCTCTGCCTCTAGTATACCGCTGAATTGCCCCATTTTGGGCCAAATTGCCGGTTTTGAATGCATGCAGCGCCCGGCTGAGTTCCCTGACGAAGCATTTCCGACGCGATTTCGCGGGCGGCAATCCAGGAATGCGAAGATAGTAGTCGGATGACCGTATTCTCTTCTGAATCCGTAGTTTTGCGCACCTGGCCGGTCAATGAGGCCGACCTGATCGTGAGCTTTTTCACGCGCGATTACGGCCGCATGAAGGGGGTCGCCAAAGCTGCGCTGAAGAGCCGCAAGCGCTTCGGCGGAGCCCTCGAGCCCATGACCGTCGCCCGCGCTTTTTTCGCCGAACGCCCGCGCCAGGAACTGGTGCGGCTGGACCAGCTTGAAATCATCCGTTCCCCGCTCTCGGCTCCGGTCGATCACGTCCGGCTCGCCGTTCTCAGCTTCTTTGCCGAGCTGCTTGACGAGGCCCTCCCCGAGCACGATCCTCAGGAGACAGTTTTTCGTTTGCTGCTCGCAGTCCTCGACCAGACCACCGCCGAGCAGCCCTGGATGCCATTGACCTACTTCTCGCTCTGGATGACGCGCCTGATGGGCCTTCTACCCGATATAGCCCGTTGTACTGCCTGCGGGGAAGCATTGGTTGCAGCGGAGATCTCGTTCAATTCGTTGGCTGATGGCCTGTTCTGCGCCCTGCACCGTAACGGCAGCGCTAGCGCGCTTTCTGGCGACTCCTGGCAGCTTGCCCAGCGCATGCTCCGCGCCCCCGTCTCTGCCTTTGCCGCTGAGCCCTGGCCGCGTCGCCGCGGACAGGACCTCCGCCGCTTCACCCTCCAGGTCTTCGAACGGCACCTGGAGCGCCGCCTGCGCTCTGCAGAAGCGCTCGCACGCATCAGCGGATGATTGGGCCGATAAAGAGTTCGGCTGATAAAATCGATTCGATCCGCAAAGAGAGAGTTTTCAGTGCCCTCATCCAATCTTGCACCTTCCGCGGTTGTGTCTTCCGCGAAACCGGTTCCGCTCACCTTCCAGGAACTGCTGTTCCGCCTGCAAAGCTTCTGGGCTGCCCGCGGCTGCATCCTTCAGCAGCCTTACGACGTCGAAGTTGGCGCGGGCACCATGGCGCCGGAGACATTCCTGCGCGTCCTTGGGCCCAAGCCCTATCGCGTTGGCTACGCACAGCCTTCGCGTCGCCCTGCAGACGGCCGCTACGGCGAGAACCCCAACAGGCTCTTCAAACACACCCAGTTCCAGCTCATCCTGAAGCCTCCGCCAGTCAACGTGCAGGAACTGTACCTCCAGTCGCTTGAAGCCATCGGCATCGATCTGAGCAAGCACGATCTCAAGTTTGAAGAAGACAACTGGGAGGGCCCCACCGTGGGCGCCTGGGGCGTCGGCTGGCAAGTCATGATGGATGGCTTGGAAATCACCCAGTTCACCTACTTTCAGCAGTGCGGCGGCCTCGACCTCGACCCCATCTGCGCCGAGCTGACTTATGGACTGGAGCGCCTGTGTGCCTTCCTCCAGGACGTTGATTCGGTCTATGACGTGGTTTGGGCGCGCGACCCCGACACCGGCGCCGAAGTGACGTATGGCGATGTGCGCCTGGCGGAGGAGCTGCAATACTCGGTCTATAACTTTGAAGATGCCGACGTCGACCGCCTCTGGGCGCACTTCAACAGCTATGAGGCCGAAGCGCAGGCTCTGCTGGCCAAGGGCAACAAGGTCCTGGCCGATGAAAACTCAACCGTCCAGGAGAAAAGGCGCTTTCCGCTCATCTCCACTTATGAACTGGCTCTGAAATGTTCCAACCTGTTTAACGTGCTGGATGCGCGCGGCGCCATCAGCGTCACCGAGCGCGTGGGCATGATCGGCCGCATTCGCAACCTCGCTGTCGGCGTCGCCAAGGTTCATGTAGCGCAGCAGACAGAGGCAGCTCTCGGCTCTTAGCTTTCAGTTCTGAAGGCCCCGCTTGATTCGAGGTCTTACCGAGCGGCAGGCCGAGCTGAGGGCTGATCGCTGAAAGCTGCACTTTTGAACTTGTTACCAGAAAGAATCGAAGTTATGTCTGACTTTTTATTAGAAATCGGGCTCGATGAAATCCCAGCCCGCATGATTGCCGGAGCTGAAGCCAAGTTAGGCGAGCGGGTCAAAGACCTCCTAACTCGCGAGCGCCTGCTCGGCCCCGACTCCAAAGTGACCACTTATTCCACACCGCGCCGCCTCGCGGTGGTTGTCGAGGGCGTGCTCGCCGTCCAGGCTGACACTGAAGAGAAGTTGACCGGCCCGTCGTGGAAAGTCGCCTTCAAAGACGGTGTACCCACGCCGGCTGCTGAAGCCTTTGCAAAGAAGGCCGGTGTCGCTGTCAAAGCGCTCGAGAAAGTCACAAACGCCAAGGGTGAATACGTTGGCGCAACCGTGAAGCGTCTGGGCCGCGCAACATCGGAACTGCTTGTTGCCGAACTGCCCAAAGAAGCCCTCAGCCTCGATTGGGCCAAAAACATGTACTGGCGCGCCGGCAAGCCCGAACGCTTCGTCCGCCCAGTACGATGGGTTGTTGCGCTGATTGATTCGGCCATTGTTCCAGTTGAAATCGCCGGTATACAGGCCATCAATGCCAGCCGTGGCCATCGTATACTTCACGGCAACGCGCCCGTCATTCTTAATTCTCCGAAGGGATACGCCGAGACTCTGCGCAAAGCGTTTGTGATCGTCGACGTAGCCGAGCGCCGACACAATATCCGCAAAGCCCTCGACGCTGCCACGCGCACTGTTCCCGGCGCTCGCTGGCGCGAGGACGAGCCGCTGGTTGAGACCGTCGTTCACCTTACCGAGTGGCCGTCCGTGATTCTCGGCAACTTCGAGCAGGAGTATCTTGCCCTGCCTGAGGAAGTGCTGGTCACTGTCATGCGCGACCACCAGAAGTACTTTGCCGTGGAAGGCCCCGACGGCAAGCTGCTGCCCCATTTCCTCACCGTGCTCAATATTCAGGTTGATGAAGAAGGAAAAGCCACCATCCAGCACGGCAACCAGAAGGTTCTAGTCGCACGCTTCAAGGACGCGCGCTTCTTCTGGGACTTCGATCAGAAGGTCTCGCTTGAAGATCGCGTGGAAAGCCTCAAGGCCGTGACGTTCCAGAAGGAGTTAGGCAGTTACCACTGGAAGACTGAGCAGAATCTCAGCGTAGCCTTCGCTCTTGCTTCGGCAGTCAAAGCCGCAGGCGTCAAATTCTATGAGACCGATCTTTTAAAGGCCGTAGAACTAGCCAAGACTGACCTGACTGCCGAGTTAGTCAAGGAGTTCACCGAGTTACAAGGAGTGATCGGCGGTTTG
This sequence comes from Occallatibacter sp., assembly GCA_050014515.1. Classification (GTDB taxonomy): domain Bacteria; phylum Acidobacteriota; class Terriglobia; order Terriglobales; family Acidobacteriaceae; genus Telmatobacter. Next base: position 1,227 of record JBEKDE010000154.1, on the reverse strand, counting down.
TATGCAAAAGCGCAGGGGCTAGGCGAGACCGTCGCGCAAGCCATCTACGACCAATACAAGCCCGCCTCTACCGAAGACGTAATCCCATCAACGATCGATGGTCAACTGCTAGGCCTGGCTGACAGAATTCAGACCATCACCGCCATGTTCGGCATCGGCAACGCGCCCACCGGCTCCAAAGATCCGTTTGCCCTCCGCCGCGCCGCCAACGCCATCGTCAAAATTCTCGCCGAATCAGGTCTGCCGCTCACCCTCGCCGATGTAATCGGAGCCGCCGACTCCGCTTCTGCAAACAGAGACCAGGTAGCCGCCTTCCTTCGCGAACGCCTCCACTTCTACCTCAAAGATGTCCTAGGATTTGAATATGACGTAGTAAATGCCGTGTTAGCTCCGGATTTGCCGTCTCTCCACGTACTTTCGCAAACGGATGATGTTAAGGATCTGATTTCGAGGGCGGCAGTTATGAAGGAAAATCGCGGCTCGCCGGATTTCCAGGCCGTCTCAATTGCGTTCAAAAGGATCAAGAACATCATCCGTCAAGCTCAATCAAAGGGAGAGGATTTCTTCGAACCTAATACGTTCACGGAAGGATTAGTTGAGTCGGAAGGGATGAATCTCCTCCATGAAACGGATTTCCTCGTCTCAGAGGTACGCGATCTAATCCCCGCTCGTCGCCATGACGAAGTATTGCGGCTTGTTGCGCGTCTGCGACCGTCGGTCGATGCGTTTTTCGATAAACCAGTCATGGTTCTCCATCCCGATAAACAGCTTCGCCAGGCTCGATTGGCTCTAGTCCGACGAGTGTTCATTTCACTTGCCATCATCGCCGACTTCAGCGAGATCGTCACCACCTGATACTTTGCCCCTAATACTCGTAAAAATCCAGGCGGTCATCCTTGATCGAGCACCAGCAGTAAGAGGCGGTCATCCTGAGCGAACGGGGCCCCAGGCGTCTTTCAGTGCCGGGGCCCCCGAAGAGCGGTCTTTGCTCTTTGGGGTGGGGCCTGGGGGTGGTGAGTCGAAGGACCTGCATTTGTTCTTCCGTCTCTTCTTGCAAGTACATCGAGCAAAAGGCCCCCAATTCCCCCGCACCCTCCGCTCCCCTCGCGCGTCTACAATCAATAGAGATGTCCGACACACTTTATCTGAGTTTGTGGTACCCGAATCTGCGTCTTGAGGCGCTTCCCGCCAAGCTGACATCGGTTCTTGGGGAGTTCGCAAAGCACG
>JBEKDE010000153.1:0-7625 GCA_050014515.1 Occallatibacter sp. | reverse complement strand
TCCAGCTTCTCCTTTACGTGTGCTTTGGTCGGCTCACGTTTGGAGTTTCTTGGATGGACTCCCGTAAATGTCAAACTGCTACTGCCACCCCGGCAGAGCCGGGGGATCTCCTCACCCTTTAGTTGCGTCTATGCCCTTCTGCTCCGGTCACTCCCGTTTCAGGACGCCGGCAAAATTATCGCTCTCGCGGAGTCTCATCCCCAGGTCCCCGGCGGAATCGAAGCCACCTTTCCCGACTACCAGGATTGGAAGGCCCAGCAGCATAGCTTTACCCAGCTGGCGGCCTACTCCACACTCAACCCTGAAACCGTTTCGCTGGTCATCAACGGCCATTCCAGCCTCAATAGCCAGCCCAGCCAGGTGCATCGCGTAATTGCTTCCGGCAACTTCTTCTCCCTGCTCGGTGTCACTCCGCTCATCGGCCGCACTATCAATGAACAGGACGACACTCCCGGCAATGACCACGTCGCCGTCCTGAGCGCGTCAGCGTGGGATCGCTACTTCGGGAAAGACCCAGCCGTCCTTGATCGCACCGTCAGCCTCAACGGAACTGCCTTCACCATCATCGGCGTGTTGCCGCCCAACACCTCCTTTCCCTCCGAAGGAGAAGTCTGGCTCCCGCTTTCCCTCCTCGACCAGGAAACCCGCGCATCCCGCGTCTGGCACTCCGTCAGAGTCCTTGGCCGTCTTCGCCCCGGCGTCGGGCTTCCTGAAGCAAAGGCCGATCTGCAGACCATCGCCGCGCATCTCGCTGCCGCCTATCCTGCAACCAATCGCAACGTCGGCGTACTCCTCACGCCCCTGCGCGAAAAGCTGGTGGGCACCCTGCGCCCCGCCATGCTCAGTCTCTTCGCAGCAGTATCGCTAGTGCTCCTCATCGCCTGTGCCAATGTCGCAAATCTCTTCATGGTGCGCGCCGCAACCCATCGCCGTGAAGTTGCGCTCCGCCAGGCGCTCGGAGCCGGCCGTGCGCAACTCTTCTCCCAGTTTCTAGCCCAGGCGCTCGTGCTCTGCCTGTTAGGCGGAGTTCTGGGAATCATCTTCGCCGCCGCAGCTCTTCCGTTGTTGCGCCTCGCACTCGCCCACACGGCGTCCCTCGATCATTCCATGATTGAATCCATCACTCTCAGCATTCCCGTTCTAGTCATCACTCTCTGCACATGCACACTGACCGCAATTCTCTTCAGCCTGCTCCCGCTCGCAAACAGATCCACGCATCTGGTCGAGACCCTTCGCGCCGGAGAGCGCGGCAGCACGCCCAGGCAAAGCCGCAGCCGCAGCGCCCTCGTCGCCGGAGAAATCGCCATCGCCGTCGTTGTCCTGTTTCTAAGCACGCTCGTCGTGCGCAGCTTTCAAAAGCTTTTGGCAGTCGATCCCGGCTTCCGCACCGATCATCTGCTCAGCGCTGAAATCTCCCTTCCCGAGCCTAAATACGCCGACGACAGCCCCGTCACCAATCACTTCTACGAGCAGCTCCTCGACAGCCTCGCGCATTCGCCCGGAATCGTCTCCGCTGCCACCACAAACCAGGTTCCGCTCAAACCCTCCCAGGTCATGACCCGTTTTCTAATAGAAGGCGCACCACCCAACGCGCCCGGAACATTCCCCGCTGCCCAAATCCGTTACGTCAGTCCCGGCTTCTTCCAAACCCTCGGTCTGTCTCTCCAAAGCGGCAGAATCTTCGATCGGAACGACATCGAAAGCCACACCAATCTCTTCGTCGTCAACGCAGCCTTTGCACGACGCTACCTCACTGGCCGAAATCCCCTCGGAGCCAAAATCCTACTCGGCGTCCTCAGCGCGCACCCCGAAAAGATTCCCGTCATCGGAGTCGTTTCGGACGCGCACGACCTCGGCATCGACAGCCAGGCAGAGCCTGAAATCTATCTTCCCGGCTTCGGCCTCCACGCCGCGCTCCTGGTTCGCACCGCGTCCGCTCCGGAGAGCGTTCAGTCGATCGTGAAAAATGCCGCTCGCGCATTCGATCCCGATCAGCCCGTCTACAACCTGCAGACCGTCGACTCCCTCTTGTCCGACTCCGTCGCGCGCCAGAAGATGACGGCGATGCTGCTCGGCATCTTTTCCTTCGTTGCCCTGGCTCTTGCCGCTATCGGAATCTACGGAGTCCTCGCCTACTCCGTAGCCCAGCGCTCGCGTGAAATCGGCGTGAGAATGGCTGTCGGCGCAACGCGCGCCAATATCCTCCACCTTGTCCTGATCCAGGCAGCCAGGTTCACCGGAGTCGGCCTTATCACCGGCCTTGCCGTGGCCCTCATAAGCGCGCGCCTCGTCCGGGGCCTGCTTTTTGACACCGGCACAAATGACCCTGCCTCCGTCGCGATTGCCATCGGCCTTCTCGCGCTCTTCGCAGCATTAGCGGCCATTATCCCCGCTTCCCGCGCCGCTTCTGTAAATCCCACCCACGCCCTCCGAGCCGAGTGATCTTCGTCTCGTCCTCGCAAGATGCCAGTGCGAGCCTCCCGCGAGCGCCTGCCGCACTGCAAATGCCGAGCGCCGGCCCAACTGCGGGTGACGTCGGCCCCCCGCAGTGGTCTGCCCCACGCAGTCATCCGCCGCCCTGCGGGTGCTATCATCGCTTTCTCCCAACAAGTTCTTCGCCGCTGGTTGTCCGCAGTTGTCACGAATCACGTTTCAAGGAGTTCTTACGATGCCGGCTCCGCGTCTTCCTCTTTGCCTTGCAATCCTCGCTCTCGCCCTCGCTGCCAATGCCCAAACTCCGCCCACCGCATACACCATCGTCGAAACCATCGCTTTCCCGCCCGCCGGTTCCACCATAACCATAACCCGCAGCGGCGCGAAGGTACTGATTGAAGTCCCCAGGCCCGCAAACGGAGACACGCCCGCCACCCACACCTTCTCTCTTTACGATCTTGCCAGCGGTGTCTCCTGGAGTTGGGACTCGCTAGCCCAACCCATCACCTGCACCGCTAACCACTTCTCCGGCGACTGGGGCGACCCCTTCGCCATGACCTCCGACCTGCTCAAGAGCGTCGAGAAAGGCGATCTCAAGCTGGCCGGTACTGAATCCGTCGCCGGAGTCCAGGCAAAAATCTACGCCGGCGTAACCAACAACACCAACATCAAGGCCTGGTTTGATGAAAAAGACGGCCTCGTCCTTCGCGTTCTGATCGGTCCGCCCAGTGGCGGCACGCTCCAGTCCGTAATCGACATCAGGAAAGTGTCTCTCGCGCAGCCCGCACCGGCGCTCTTCGCCCTCCCCGCAGTTTGCGCCTCGGTCAAGCCTCCACCCACCCAGGCCGAGTTTATCGGTGAGGACACCGGCGACAGCGCCGCCAACTGGGTCAACGCCATCTACGGCCCTGGTTCCAAAGAGACCTGCTCCATCCTCGTCCACGTGGTTGCGGCAAAAACCATGGCTCCCCTCAATCGCAAGTACCAGGCTGCCATCGACACCACGTACGACCAGCACGCATCCACTCCCCCCAGCTATGTCTTCGGCGTCGGCGACGACGGCACTTCCACTTTTTCCGGCGGCGGCCTTCACGAAATCACCAATCAGATTCACAACGGCCTGCTCCGCATCGACAATCCCCCGGAGTATTTCAACTTCGGCATCAACATTCCCACGCCCCATCGCGGCGCGTCCGTGGGCCTCATTTACCGCCAATGCTTCGCGCCCGTCACCAACCTCTATTACATCGTGAAAGATCCCGGCGACCTGGGCAAAGGCGCCGACTGGCTCTACGCCAAATCCGGCAAATACGCCGCTGCGCCCGCCCAATAAAAATCCCCCGGATCACTTCCGGGGGATCTTTATTTCACAGAAAGACTTCACTCGTTCACTGCTTCACTCATTCACTGCTTCACTCATTCACTGCTTCACTCATTCACTTCTTCACTCGTTCACTTTTTCACTGCACCGTAATCTCCACGCTGAACTTCTGCCCGGCCGGCTTCATCCTGATCTGTATAACGGTCGAGCGCTTGGTCTTCGGGTTCGGGTCAGAAGTCCCCTCCAGCCAGTTGCCGTAGTCATCCAACCCGGACGGCAGGTTTTCACTCACCGCGAATCCGTGCCCGTTCAGCAGGTCCATGTAAAACACCTCAATGTCGTGCCTGGGTGGATCTGCGGTAAATGTGCCCTTGAATTGGTTCCCGACCTTTCGCACCGCCGGCTTGCCCCCATCCACGCGAACCAGCCAGTCAGGCCACACCAGCAGGCCAGGCTTGGCGCCCGGTCGCGCGGCATCCTTCCCCGGCTGTTGGTCGCTCTGGTCCTCCACGGGCTGCATGATGATCTGCTGCACAACTCCCGCCTTCGACTTGCAGATAACCTTCACCGCGGTGTCCTTGTCCCCGCGCACGATCGAAATGTCTACATTGCATTCCGCCGGCTCCGCATGAAGATAAAAACCTTCAGGCGCCCCAATGGAGTCGATTGGAATTCCCTGTGCGTCAAAGATTTTCTGGAAATGCGCAACCACGTCCTTCGGCATGGCGGCCACCGTGTAGCTGGACGAAACGGCCGTGTCCGTCCGATTGTTCTCCGGCGTGGCGCCGGGGTAAGGCGTCAGCCATGACGGCATCACCTGCGCGCCCAGTTGGCCCGCCGCACTGGCCATGAATAGAACAGAAATCAGCAGTCTTTTCATCGAATCACTTAACCTGCGATTCCTTGTACCCAGACGTGGAGAACCGCATCGAAATCGTCGCGGGACCGTCTGCCGTTCCGCGGGTCATCGAAACCTGAATCTCCGTATATGCACCCGGATAACCGTCTGGATAATTGAAACCTTCGATGTGGTCCGGCACGTCCTGCTGATTCCCGCTCTGCGTTTGCCCGGTCGCCTTCCCCGCCATGCTCCGGTAACCATGTGCAAGCAGTAGATTTCGATAAAAATTAAAAACCTCCACAGTGGTCGCGTCAGTCGTGTACCGCACGCTCATGAAATTGTGCTTGGTCTGATCCACCCCACTCTTCGGTTTAAGCGGCGTCCCGCGAATAGGAACCAGCCAGTCAGGCCAGGCCAGTGGAGGCGCAGAGGCCGGCCGCGGCTTGTGATTGATTGCGACGGGAGGAAGGTCCGGTTCCGGCTTCTGCTCTTTCTCTGCCACATCCGATGCCGCCTGTTTTACGCTTTTCCCCGACATCACTTCAACCGAATATGCGGGCGGCCCTTCAGCGGAACCCGACGCTGCGGATGCATCCGTCTTCGCTACGCAATCAATTTTCGCGAACGTCCCATCCTCGTGCCTGCGGATCAGGATCAGCAGATCGCACTCCTTCGCTTCGGCCCGGATCGAAGTCCCTATTCCATCGAAATTGGGTTGAAAGGTCAGCCCCTGCGCTTCAAACAGCTTGCGATAATGCGCTACAACCTCCGCCGGTTGCGCATCGACCGTATAACTGGACTCGGCAGAGGAGCCCGTTGAACTCACCGTAGGCGTAGCGCCCGGATAGCTCTGCAACCATGCGGGAAAAGAAAACCCGCCTTGCGCAAAGCCCGGCGTAGTCGCGCAAAAAGCCAATGCCAGCGCGGCCAATGCTTTCACAACAGCACGCGGCCGCTCCGCATGCCGCCAGGCGTCTTCAATCCGCTCCAACATAGACAAACTACGATTCGTGCACACAGAATACGCTCTCCCGCCATTTCGCTGTTTCGGCCAATCTACAGGTTTCCCGCCCGCTTCGCAAGGCAACAGCGAACACCTCAGTCACGGCAGGAACCCGCGTGGTTTATATTGGCCCTGTCCCTTCTCAGAAAATGGCGACCCCAGTCCCACGCATTCCCCGCACTCGCAACTACAGCAGCCTCGCCCGGCTCATCCTTCTCTGTGCGTTCTTCATCGCTCAAGCGGCTTCTGCCTTTACCCAACAACCTCTCTCGCTCGCGGACGCCGCATCCCAGGGCCAATTCATCTTCGAGCAATCAGGCGTAACCGGCATGGTTCTCGTCGTCGTGCGCAATCATGAAGTCCTGATCAAGGGCTACGGAGAGACCTTCCCCGGCAGCGGCCATACACCCGACTCCGCTTCCCTCGTCCGTCTCTGCTCCGTCTCCAAAATCCTCACCACCGACGTCCTGCTGAAGCTTGTCGCAGACGGCAAACTCGCTCTCACCGATCCACTTCAGCAGTACGCCCCACCCGGCAAGCATGTGCCCCTCGCCGCGAACGGTACCCAGATCACACTGCGCGATCTGGCCACCCACACCGCCGGTCTTCCCCGCGAAGTCGGCGCGTATCCCCGCAAAACTCCGCATTTCACCTTTCCAGGCTACGGATTTCGTTGGGACTGGCTGCCCCAGCAGAATCTGATCTCTCCTCCCGGCACCGCCGCGCTCTACTCCAACATCGGCTTCGACTTTCTCGGCGATGCGCTCGCATCCGCCACGGGCCAGTCCTACGCCGCGCTCCTTCACGACCGCCTGCTCCAGCCGCTGAACATGTGGGACACCACGCTCTTCCCCTCCGCCGAACAATGCACCCGCCTGCTGGCAGGCGACCGCGATGAAGGCCCCTGCACCAGCACCGAGGAGTCAGGCTCAAGCGGCGGCGTTTACTCAACCCCCGCCGACATGGTCAAGCTGCTCCAATATCTGCTGCACACTTCGGCATCCTCTTCATTGCCCGCACCCGCCCTCGAGGTCTACCTCACCCCCGCGCAGCTCAAAACCATGCAGGGCCTCAGCCACGCCGGCGATCCCACCGGCATCGGATTGGCCTGGATTCAACTTGGCGATCCAACCACCCCCTCCGTGATTCTCGAAAAAACTGGCGGCGGCGCCGGCTTCACCACCTACATCGCGCTCAGCCCATCGCGCAATACCGGCATCTTCCTCGCCGTTACTGAAGGCAAAGGCAAGCAGCAGATTGACTTCTACCACGAGGCCAACAACCTCCTCGCCGCCCTGGCCAACGTTCCACCCCTCCCGCCAAAAGCACGCCCCGCGCCCTCACCCAAAAGACATCCGAAACGCCGCGTGCACTCCGCCGTCCACGCCACGCCTAAAGCCTGATCCCCCCAAATATCGCTTTTGATATTTGCATGGGTGAACCTGTATTCGTGAAAGCCGCAACCCGTGAAAACGGCAACCCGTGAAACCGCAAGCAAGGAGCTACCGCATGCACCCGACTCTTCAGAAAGTTCTCTTGACCTATTCCACCTTGGTCAGCACGGTATTGTTATGCTTCGTCCTGATCGGAGCGAAGAAGCCCCAGACAGAAGTCCTCGATGAGTTGCGCGTCCACCGCATTGATATCGTTGAACCCGATGGCACGTTACGGATGGTCCTCTCAAATAAGGACAGGTTGCCGCCCGTCATCATCAAAGGACAGGAGCGCCCCGAGATGGGCGAGCCACGGCCCCAGGCCGGCATGATCTTTTATAACGATGAAGGAACGGAAAACGGCGGGCTCATCTTCGGAGGCAGAAAGAACGAGAAGGGTGAAGTCGTAGACTCCGGTGGCAGTTTGTCATTCGACAAATACGGTGCCGGCCAAATCATTCAGCTCGCGGGCATTGATGACAAAGACAATCGGTTCGTAGGGCTCGGGATGAATCAAGGTGGACAAAGAATCTGGATCGGGCGGGATGACTCCGACTCCGCAAGCGTCTCCCTGACCGATTCCAAAGGGAAAAA
>JBEKDE010000152.1:0-14330 GCA_050014515.1 Occallatibacter sp. | reverse complement strand
CGAAAAGGGAGAATAGGCAAATGGCAACCAAGAAAGCAGCCAAGAAGGCACCCGCGAAGAAGGCAGCCAAGAAGGCCGCAAAGAAGAAGTAGCGGAACCTCCAACCGAAAGGCAACAAGCAAAAAGGCAATACTGAGGGGAGCGCATAAAGCGCTCCCCTCAGTGTTTATGCGGGTAAAATAGATTTCGGAACAAGAAGACGACTGGAGAGAGCATGACACGCCGCCGCTGGATCGCTGAACGATGGGATGAAGCAACGGCCGTTCTCACGGGGGCGCAGGCTGAACATTTGGCCCGCGTGCTCCGTGCTCAGCCCGGCATGGAGGCGGACGTGGTGGCGGGCGGACGCGTCTTCCACGGTGAGGTTGCGGCGGTATCGCCCGAAGAAATTCGTTTCAACCTTATTGCCGAAGTTGAGGCCGACCCCGCGCTCCCCATTACGCTGGTTGTCTCGGTGTATAAATTTGACCGGATGGAGTGGGCGATCGAGAAAGCGACCGAGCTCGGAGTCGCCGCCATCGCGCCGGTCATCGCGCGCCGCACGGAAAAGCATCTTGCCCAGGCGGCTGAAAAGCGCGTGGAGCGGTGGCGCCGCGTCGCGCATGAGGCCGCGCAGCAGTCGCGCCGTTCCGATGTGCCGGTCATTCACGCACCTGCGTTGCTTGCTGCTCACATACGAGCGGCGTCGACGTCGACGCGGATTGTCCTGGCCGAGCAGGAGCGGACGACCACGCTGCGTTCTGCCCTCGATGAAGCCATTGCGCAGGCTCGGGCCGAGACGCCGGCGCTTGAAATCGCTATTGGACCGGAAGGCGGATGGGCGCCTGATGAGGAAGCGCTCTTCGACGCCAACGGCTGGCGGGCGGTATCACTGGGTCCGCGCATCCTGCGCGCAGAGACGGCGGCTATCGCGGCACTTGCGGTTGTTGCGTCGTATTTGGAATAACTTTCGCGAATCGATCGGTTACAAATGCGCGTAGCGCAGCAAGACGCCGGCCAGCACCGCGCCGGCGAGGTCGCCGATGATGGGAATCGGCGCATAGCTCCAGTTCGATCCGCCCTTGCCTGGAATCGGCAGCAGCCAGTGAACGAGCCGAGGACCCAGGTCGCGCGCTGGATTGATTGCATACCCCGTGGTGCCGCCCAACGACAGGCCGATGCCCCACACCAGGCTGGCCACCAGCCATTGGCCCATTCCGTTCGCGGGGCCATCCTTGGACACTCCGTGGGAGTAGATGGCGCCGGCCACCAGCACCAGCACTGCCGTCCCCAACGCCTCGCTCAAAATGTTGAAGAAGGGATTGCGCACCGCCGCGTTGGTGCAAAACACTCCCAGCTTCGCAGCGGGATCGGGAGTCAGCTTCCAGTGCGGCGCATAATGCAGCGTCATGAGCGCCGCTCCACCCATGGCGCCCAGCAGTTGCGCCGACCACATGCTCAAGAGCTGAGTGAAGTTCCCGTTCTCAATGGCAACGGCCAGCGTGATGGCTGGGTTCAGATTTGCCGCGGAACTGCCAAATGCCTGGGCCACCAGCACTCCGCACAACACCGCCAGCGCCCATCCAACGCAGATTGCCATCCAGCCTGCATCGGCGCCATACGACTTGCGCAGCGTTACGCCGGCATTCACGCCGTTGCCCAGCAGGCAAAGAACCAGTGTGCCCAGAAACTCGCCCAGCCAAACAGAATGCATCGTGATGTCCTTAAAGAGCGGTCCTCAAAGGGCCTGCTCGGTCCAACTGTTGAATGGAACCTTCGATCAGAACCAGGTGTGTCGTTTGTATTCCAGGTAAGCGTCACCGAATTTTTCCGTCAGCACGCGTTCCTCCTGGCGACTGCGCGAGATCTGCAAAGGAATCAATACCACATAGAACAGCAGCAGCGATGGTCTGTTGACCCAGATCATCACGCCCAAGATCATCAACGCGCCAAAGGTGTAAATCGGATTGCGAATACGGGAGTAGAGGCCCGTGGTGACCAGGGTGGTCGCCTTGGCTTCCACGCTGAAGGCATTTCCGAGTTGAACGCGGGCCAGAATGAAGAGCAGGAAAGACGGCACTGCGACTGCGAGGCCGACGATGTGGGGAACGGTCCAGGGCTTTCCCCATGCGTGGGTTGCAAAGACCACTGCGAAGAGCAGGGCGACGGCAAGAGTTCCGTAATTCAGTCTCAACGTCTTCCTCCCTCACCCATCCGTTCTTCTCAAACCGTGATGGGCTCTTGCGTTCGGCGTCCGGACCGTCCGTAGAGTTGAGTCGATTTCAGAATTTTCTGAACCATAGCATTCTCCATCGTTTGACTGCAATTAGCCAAACTTTTCGGCGGCCAGAGTGGCAGATCTTCAATTTCTTTCGAGGTAAACTCAGAATCAGCGGCGGCAGAGCAGCGATGAAAACGGATCAGGACCTCTACAACGAACTCGCCCTCTATACGCTGGCGCATCCCGACCCTGCGTTCATCCATCAGAACGTTGTGGATGCGTTTGCGGCGCAGCATGCCGACGAAACGTCAAAGCCCATCTACATTGTTTTTGCACTGATTGGTCTCTACCTGTGCGTGGAGAAGAACTTCACTGGCAAGCAGGCCCAGTTGGCGCATATGCGGCTGGCCAAAACGCGCCGGCAATATGCGCACCTTCCGCTGCCAAAAGATCGCGGCGCAATCGGGATTCGCGATGTACTTGCAACCGCTCCAGGGCTGACAAGAGACGCAATAATTCACGACTGGTGCGTATCGGCGTGGGAAGCCTGGCATGAAAGCCGCGAGCAGATTGTGCAATTGGCAAAGAGCGAGCTAGGCGTCGACTGATTGGTTGCGCTCACCTTTCCCCCTAGGGTTTGGATGGGGCAGGTTGTTGAGCGCTCGGGATTGTGACCGCATAATTCGACCAGTGAGAGAGCAGCTCATTCACCACCACGTGTCCCACGGTGTATGCCGCTTCCAGGGACGGCAGATAGCCGCTGTACGCGCCGATGCGTTGTTTGGACAGGCTTTCGGCTGCGGTCATTCCGCGCGGCTGGCGGTCAAAGTTGCTTACCGTTCGCAGCACCATCACGCGATGAGCATCCACGCGGCCCGCATGGTCAAGGAACGCGAGCGACTGCAAGGTGCCCGTGTCCTCCATCGCAGTGGTTACAAACTGGCCTTTGCCTCCCGTGAAATACGGCACCCACTGCGAAGCCCACTCGTCAAAGAGCTTGCCGTGCCAGTAAGTCGATGACGACATTTCGTCACCCATCGCGACAAACGGGGACCGTTGTGCGGCGATGCCGTCAAAGTTGCCGCGAATCTCTTTGAGATGATCCGTGTCCGCGAGCGGCGTTGCGCGCGTCAGGTTGAATGCCCAATTGGCCAGTCCTTCATTCAGCGCATACGCCTGTCCATCCAGAGGTGCAGCCGGAGCTTCAAAGGGCTTTGCCTTGCGCAGCGGAACATAACCCGTCGGCCAATCCGGCGGCATCTCGCGCGCGTCGATCTCATACCCAAGGTCACCGTCCACCACCCAGCGCGCCCAGAATGCCGAACCCAGTGAAGCTCGCTCAGGGGTCGCGCCGGCAATGCCGGCAATGAGCCAGTAGGCATGGCTCAGGTCAAAGCGCGGGTCGAGGCCGAGAGCCATGATGGTTGCCGCCGCATGGGCCGTGCCCTGGCCGGTGAGCACAGCCATCTCGCCGTCGCCATTCATGCGCACGGCGTGGTACCCGGCGCTGAGCGGATACACGCGATCCAGATGGTCGCGCACCACCCAGTACTGCAACTCACCGGGCTGGTCGCCGGTGTCAGCGCCTACTTCAAACATGGCGACGACAACAACCTTCACCACAATTGGCTTCGGCTTTGCGATCGCCGTTGTGGCGAGCGCCGAAAGAAGCAGGAGTGCAAAGAAACATCGCGCAGGAGAGATCATTGATTGCGATACTATCTGAGACACGCTCGACCGCAAAGCACCTCGCGCGGCAATATCCGCAAGACAGTACGGTACCCGCGACCGCGGGATACCATGAGTAAGTTCGCGGATTCGGTGCAGCTCACCGGCGGGCTAACGCGCGGAGAACACGGCCGCCGGCCAGATTGAACACTTGCGGAGGGATGGTTCATGAGAAAGACTCACTACGGTTTCGCAGCCATGCTTTCTTTCGCCGCAGTTGCCGCAAGCGGCCAGACACCAACGCACACCCACCACTGGGCCATTGTGGTGCATGGCGGCGCGGGCGTGATTGAGCGCGCCTCGATGAAGCCTGAGACCGAAGCTGCCTATCGCGCCTCAATGAAGCAGGCGACCGAAGCAGGTGCGAAAGTGCTGGACGATGGCGGCTCCGCGCTCGACGCTATCGAAGCGACGATTCACATCCTTGAAGACGATCCGCTCTTTAATGCGGGCCGCGGCGCGGTCTTCACCGCTGAGGGGAAAAATGAGCTCGACGCGGCCATGATGGACGGCTCGAACCTCAAGGCCGGTGCGGTCGCAGGTGTTACGCGGACCCGGCATCCGATCAGCCTGACGCGCGCCGTCATGGATAAATCGCCGCACGTGATGCTCGTTGGCGCGGGAGCCGACTCCTTTGCCGCAAGCGTTGGTTTGGAGCAAGTCGATCCGAGCTTCTTCTTCACCGAGCGCCGTTGGCAGTCGCTGGTGCGGCAGTTGAAGAAGGAAGGCAAGCCCATTCCGTCGCGTCCCGCAGGAGCGCCGCCTGCACCAGCCGAGCCCGTTGCTGAGATCGAATCACCGGATGCGCACAAGTACGGCACCGTGGGCGTGGTCGCGCTCGACAGGCAGGGCAACATCGCCGCGGGCACATCCACCGGCGGCACGCAGGCCAAGCAGTGGGGTCGCGTCGGGGACTCGCCGATCATTGGCGCGGGCACCTATGCGAACAACCAGTCCTGCGCCGTCTCCGCTACGGGCACGGGCGAGTACTTCATTCGCCTCGGCGTGGCGCGCGAGGTTTGCAATCTCGTCTATTTCAAAGGCATGCCGCTGCAGAAGGCCGCAGACCAGGTGATTCACAAGGAGCTGGACGCGATGCACGGCGACGGCGGCCTGATCGCTATTACGCCCGATGGCCAGCTGGCATGGAGCTTCAATACGCCCGGCATGTACCGCGCAAAGCTCACTGAGGGTGGCAAATTGGAAATCGGCGTCTACAACGACGAGCCGTAGCGCTGAACCCTCGAATCATCAGCGTCTACGGCTTGTCGCTGTCGAGCGTGGGATTCAGGCGGGTTAGTACTGGACTTTCTGAAGCTCGGCGTGGGTTCCGTTCGCATCGCAATTGGAGCAGGCAAAGTCCATGTTGCCATCCGCCCGCTTTTTCACGGACATATCCAGAACCTGGTGCGAACCGTTCCCGCGAATCACCTGGAATGAGAGCGTGTCCCCATCGACACGCGGATGAATCAAGGTGTGCGGCTCGGTCGACCCGACGTGGGGTGCGAGCGCGCCCTTCTCTTTCAGAACGATATGGAAGACAACGGTGCCGTTCACATCTCCCGTATCGTTCGCAAGCGTGAGTTCAACCGCGGGCACGCCATCGAGTTTCGCCTGCCAGACGCCGGTCCACTCACCGGTGTTCGGCAATGCGGCTCCAGCCATTGTCGCACCCATCATCGCACCGCATGCAATTGCCAAGAATCTCGTTTTCATATACCTCTCCCTTCACGGATTGATTTTCACTGCTGCTTGCCGATGGCGGCCGTGGCCAGCGTTCCGCCCAGCCCCATCGTTTCCACTGCGGACGACGGCACGATGACCATCGATCCTCTTTCCTTGATTGCTTCGTAGAGCATGTTCATGGCGCGGAGGTGCAGCGCGCCAGGGTTGTCGTTGTAGACGCGCGAGGCCTGCGCGAACTGATCTGAGACCTGAACTTCTGCCTGGCCGAGAATCACGCGGGCCTGGCGCTCGCGTTCAGCCTGGGCCTGTTGCGACATGGCGTCTTCAAGCGATTGCGGAATGCGCACGTCGCGGATTTCGACCGACTGTACGGTAATGCCCCAGGGATTGGTCTTCTCGTCCAGAATCTGTTGCAGCTGGCGTCCCATTATTTCGCGCTCCGTAATCATCTGCGCCAACTCGTGCCGGCCGATTGACTCGCGTAGCGCCGTCTGCGCGCTCAGGTTGATGGCTTCCACGAAGTTCTCGACTTCCAGAATCGACTTCTCCGCGTTCCAGACCATCCAGAACACAATCGCGTCCACATTCACCGGAACCGTGTCGCGGGTCAGGGTGGATTCCGCGGTGACGCTGTGCACGCGTACGCGCTGGTCGATATAAGTGCTGATGGTTTCAAAGACCGGGATCACGTGGAAGATTCCCGGACCGCGCAAGCCGACGTAGCGGCCCAGCCGCAGCAGCGCAACTTTCTCCCACTGCTGCACAACCTTGATGGCGAACAGCAGGTACACGCCGATCAATGCGCCCACAATCGCGGGCGCCGGGCGGTTGATCAATGCACTTGCAAGAGCGCCTGAAGCCAGGCAGATCACAAATGCGGTTACTGCAACCCGGTTCATGGGAACCACTTCAATTCTTGACATCATCACTCACCTCCTGCGGATGGGCTCATTTGCCAACCCGCGCAGTTCGTCGATTAACTCGTCAATGGTGAAGCCGGCCGCTCCGGCGCGCGAAACGCAATCGCTCACAATTTGCGCGAGCTGCCGCTCACGCTCGGCATCTGCCCGCTTCATCTTTTGAGCACTGATAAATGTGCCCGTGCCCTGGTGCGTCTCGAGCAAGCCGCCAAGTTCAAGTTCGCGGTAGGCACGAATCACGGTGTTGGGATTGATCTCCAGGTCGACCGCAAGCTGGCGCACCGTGGGCAACTGATCGCCTGGGGCCAACAGGCCCGAGGCAATGCCGCCACGCACCTGGTCGATGACCTGGCGATAGACAGGCATGCCGCTGTGCAGGTCCAGCTGGATACGAAAGCTTTCGGGTTTGGGTCGGTGACTCATTACGAAATCAATGTACTATATAACTAGTACACTATGTCAAGAGAAAAATCATATTTATTTAAATCGGCGCGGATTCGTCAAGCTAATTCAAGGTGAGGATATGGGAATTGCCTGGGGCTGAAGCCCCATCTCTCTCATCCGGGGAGGCTTGCGGCACGAGTAAACTCGTGCCCTTTCGCACATCTACTTAAGGAACGGAATTTCCCAACACGCAGAGAGGCCATCCCCGCGGGGATGGCCTCTCTGCGTGTGACCGGTGAAGGGCTATTGCGCAGCGTTGCGCGCCATGGCTTTTTCGGTCTGCACCTTGTGCGCGTTGTCTTCCAGCGCCTGCGCTTCGGGCAGGAAAGTCAACGCCTTCTGAATTTCCGGATCCCAGTCGGCGCGGGTGCGCAATCCCTGCAACTGTCCAAACTGGATGGTCACGATCTTTTCCTTGATGGCCACCTTCAGCCAATCCATCACGCCATTCAGGTCAGCGTCGGTCCAGGGGATGTTCTGGCTGGTCAAATACTTTTTGAACTCGCCGAGCACCTCATCATTAACTTCAAAGTTCTTGTCCACGGTGCGATTGGCCAGGTAGACGGGCGCAAAGTGGAAGAACACATCCTTATATAGAAGCGTGTCCTGGAAGTGGTTGCTCTTGGGCGTGTCGATTTTTTCGTCGGGGGTAATGCCGCCGCCGCCGTATACGGTGCGGCCGGCGTCGGTCAGTTTCACTTCCTGATTGGTGGAGTTCGAGGGCAGCGCGCCGGCGTGGTTGTAGTAGTAGTTCATAGTTGCGCTGAATCAGGCGGCCCGACGGCGTGTAGTAGTGATAGGTGGTCAGTGCCAGGCCGGTGTTTTCGCTGAGGTTGTAGACCGTCTGCACCAGGCCCTTGCCGAAGGTGGTCTCGCCGACGATCAGCGCGCGGTCGTGATCCTGCAGTGCGCCGCTCACAATTTCCGCCGCCGAGGCTGTGCCGCGATTGACCAGCACGACGATGGGGAAGGTCTTTCCGTCGTTGCCGCGCGTGGCCGTGTAGACCTGGTCGGGATATGCGCGGCCACGCTGCGAAACGATGGTCTGTCCCTTGCTCAGCAGGTGATCGCAAACCTCAACTGCCTGGCTCAGCAGGCCGCCGGGGTTTCCGCGGAGATCGAAGATCAGGCCCTTCAGGTCGCCGAAGTTGTCGATTGCTTCAATCACTTCCTGCGCCGTGGTTTCCTGGAACTGCTTGAGGTGGATGTAGCCGATGCCAGGGCGAATCTCGTATTTCAAATCGACCGAGGGGTTGGGAATCTCGTCGCGCATCAGGTCAAAGACCAGCGGCTTGCTCTGGCCGTCGCGAATTGTGCTTACCTGCACGTGGGTGCCCTTGGGGCCCTTGAGCGCCTTGGCCACTGCGTCGGATGTCCATCCGTCGGTGCTCTTGCCGTCCACGGCCACAATCACGTCGCCGGGATGAATGCCCGCGCGGAACGAAGGCGTGTTCTCATATGGCTCAACTACAAACACCTTGTTGCCCTGCTGCTGGATCACCATACCCACGCCGTAGTAGCGGCCGTGCTGCTCTTCGCGCATTCTGGCGTAAGCCTTGGGGTCGTAGAAATTCGAGTGAGGGTCAAGAACGCGCAGCATGCCGGGGATGGCGCCGTCGTAGATGGCCAGGTCGGCCTTGTCACCGTCAATCGGCTCGGCATAATTCTGTTCCACGATCGAGTAGACGTTGGTGAAGTTCTTCAGGCTGTCGCGCAACTGGCTCTCGTCGGCGGAAGACTGCGCTCCGACGCGGCGCTGCATGAAGGTGCCGGCAAGGGCGCAGACGGCAAAGAAGAGGACGACGGTGAAAAGGGCTCGGCGAGCGCGGGAACTCATAGGCGAAAACAACCTCCGGACGGCAACTGACCCTGGCGCCTGACTGCAGTTTTCCAATTCAACCGGGCCAAAACCGACGATTCCGGCGGAGTTGTTCCTCGAAGAAAAATTAACCTTGCCAGTGAGCCGTTCCGGCTCCGGCAAGGCTAAGGGAATTGGGAAACCGCTCTAAAGCTCCTGACAGAGCAGTCCTAGGGAAAAGTATAACACTCGGTCATTTGACGCCGAAACGGCCCGTTCGGGTAGCTGCAGGTGGTGTTTTCCGGACGCTGAAGGGCATAATTCCCGTCTTTGCCAAGCCATCCGGCAAAGGAAATCGGCCTTCTTGCCTGCCTGCTGCTGCCCAGCCATTTACAATAGCGTCTATGCCTCAGGGGTAAAAAGAATTGTCCCCTGCCGTGTCCTTAACTATGACTCTGAATCTATTTCGCACTCCCGCGGTTTTGGCGTTTGGCGCCATGCTGCTCGCAAGCTCCGCCCAGGCGCAGACCCACCCGGCCGCGCCGCAGAGCCCATACGGCGGAGTTACCGTCGAGGACATCATTGCCCGCGTCAACGATCAGATCATCACGCAGTCTGATTACGACCGCGCCATGAAGGAGATGGACGACGAGGCGCGCCAGAAGGGCGCCACGCTGCAACAGATCTCCGCCGGCCACAAGGACCTGTTGCGCAGCCTCATCGATCAGCAGCTCTGGCTTTCCAAGGGCAAGGAACTGGGGATCAAGGGGGACACGGAGCTGATCCAGAAGCTCAACGAAATCCGCAAACAATACAATCTTGAGACCCTTGATGACCTGGAAAAGGCAGCCAAGGAGCAGGGTGTGTCGTTTGAAGACTTCAAGGCAAATATCCGTAACAGCATCATTACCCAGGACGTGATGCGCGAAGAAGTCGGCAAGCGGATTCAGTTCACCCCGGGCGAGGTGCAGCGGTACTATGACCAGCACAAGGAAGACTATAGCCAGCCGGAAAGCGTTCGACTGAGCGAGATTCTTGTTGCCGTTCCCGCACCGGCAGACGGTTCCGCGCCCGACGATGCAGCGCTGGCCACCGCCAAGGGCAAGGCCGACGACATTGAAGCCAAGCTTCACCAGGGTGGCGACTTCACCCAGCTCGCCAAGTCTTTCAGCGATGGCCAAACCGCCTCAGAGGGCGGCGACCTGGGCCAGTACAAACGCGGCATGCTGGCTAAAGTGCTTGAGGACAAGACCTTTGCGCTGAACACGGGCCAGTACACCGAGCCCATTCGCACGAAACAGGGCTTCGTTATTCTCAAGGTCGTGCAACACGTTCCCGGCGGCGTTCAGGACTTCAAGAACGTGGAGCAGGATGTGGAGCAGGCCTACTACATGAGCAAGATGGAGCCGGCCATCCGCGACTACCTCACTACGATGCGCGAGCAGGCCTACATCGACATCAAGCCGGGCTACACCGACTCGGGCGCCAGCCCCAACAAGTCGGTTTATCCCATCTCGTATGCGGCTTATACGCCACCCGCGCCCAAGAAAAAGAAGAAGGTTGAGCGTACCCGCTATCGCGAAACCACGCACACCTTCCGCCAGAAATCTCCGCAGGTCGTGGCCGCGGTGGATACCAGCAAAACGCCTCCCACCAAGAAAGACGCCAGCCTGACCAAGGCGGAGAAGCCGGGCAAGAAGGAAAAAATCCGCTTCGGCAAGGCGCCCACCAAGACGCTTCCCAGTGCGCCGAACGCGACTACGGAAGACGCGGGAGCAGTGCAGACCGCGAATGCCGCGCCCGAGCCGGAGAATCCGCTGGAAGCAAACACCAAGCCGACCCACAAGACACGCTACAGCGACCGCGCGAAAGTAGCCAAGCCCAAGACCACCGACGCCAACGGGTTCAAGGTGGACCCGCAAGCTCCCGCCCCTCCTGACGCAGGGGAAGTTGCAGATCGCCAGACCCAGGCGGCTCCGCTCGGTCTCGGCGCCAATACGGAAAAGAGCAAGAAGAAGTCCAAGGCCAACGTGACCACCGGCGAGAAGACGCGCCTGGCCGACAAGAACAAGAAGCCGGCCGACGGTACAACGGATTCGAGCAAACCGGCTGCGCCAGTTGCGCAACCGATCCCTCCGGTCCCCGGGGCGCCTGCTCCGGCAACGGCGCCTGCACCGACACCACCACCTGCGCCACAGCCTTAGTAGACCGGTCGCAGTCTTTTTAGCGGGCCGGGGAGAACTTTCCCAGGCCCGTTCTATTTTGGGCAAAGTCAACCAGGTTTTTGGCGACAGGGGCTCGTTGCGTTAAGCTTCTCGGCAGGATGAAAGACATTTACATTGCCGACCTGGCCAACTTCGACGAAGGCCAAAAATTCGATTCCTTCTTCCTTGTCCTTTCCAAACAGCAGCGCACCACCAAAACCAACAAGCCTTACCTGAACCTGATTCTTGGCGACAAGACGGGGCAGCTCGAAGGGCGCGTCTGGGATCCGCTCGACCCGCGTATCGCCAAGGATTTCGAAAAGGGCGACATCGTGAAGGCGCGCGGCAGCGCGTCTCGCTTTGACGACCGCCTGCAGATGAAGGTGGAACAGCTTCGCCTTGCCCAGTCCAACGAAGCCGACAAGTCAGACCTGTTGCCTTCGACCACCTACGATGTCGCCGCGCTGTGGGATCAGCTCCTGGGCTTTGTTGCTTCGCTCATCAATGCCGACTTGAAGCGCCTGCTGACCACCATGCTCGACGATCCGGCGCTGGCTCAGGCTTATCGTGAAGCCCCGGCGGCCAAGCAGCTTCACCATGCGTGGCTGGGCGGGTTGCTGGAGCACGTGGTGAGCCTCTGCACATTGGCGGACCGGGTGGTGCCGCATTATCCGCTGCTCGACCGCGACCTGGTGCTGACCGGCGTGATCCTCCACGACATTGGCAAGGTGCGCGAGCTGAGCTGGGAGATCGGCTTCGAGTACACGATTGAAGGCACGCTGCTGGGGCACATTCAGATGGGCGTTGCGCTGACGGAGAAGGCAATTGACAGCCTGCCTGACTTTCCGCCGAAGCTCAAGACGTTGGTTCTGCACATGATCCTGAGCCACCACGGCAAGCTGGAGTTTGGTTCGCCCAAGCTGCCCATGATTCCCGAGGCGCTGGTGCTCAATTTCCTGGACGATCTGGACGCCAAGATGCAGGCGGTCACCGGCGAGTTTGAGAAGTCGCTGCGGGAAGGCAAAGGGCCTGATGAGCTGACCGGAAAGGTGTGGGCGCTCGACCAGAGGCAACTGCTGAATACGAGGCGATGGCTGGGAGAAGAGAAGCCATAGGGCTGCGCGAAGCGAATCGAATGCGCGTTCTGGGGCGGGCGCACGGGGTTTACCAGAGGGGTGACGGATAGGCGACGATACAGACTTGAACGCAAATACAATTGCCACATGCCACACATCCGGATCGAGATTGTGGAGTTCGTTGACCCGTGCCAACCGGGGTGGGTCGCCGTTACGTTTCGCGATGCGGACGCCAAACTGCATCGGATCATCGACAAAATACCGCTGTTCACCGCAGCCAACCTCTGGATCGATTCGACATATCCACAGCCCGGAATCATTGAATGCCGCGTGATCGAGAGAGTACCGAAACCAAGCGGGAACCTCGTGCGCATCACGATCGAACCCTACCATTACGAATTGACGAATGAGAATTCTGAGTTCGTGGTCAACGAAGCCGATCTCTTGTCTGGCAGCGGTTGGGAATAAGTGGACTCGCCGTTAGGAGCGAGTCACCGGCTACTCGGCGGTTACTGGTTGATCAATATTCCAAGGCACCCTGGTCTGGCGGCTGTTTTTCAGTACTTCGATTCGTCCAAAACGCCTGAGCCCACCGTGCTTTCCCGATGCTATCTTTTCCTATGCGCTTTCCCGCCGATCTCCTGGTTGCTTTGTGTGCGCTCCCCGCCAGTGTTTTCGCGCAGGCGGGAGATTCCCAGCTCAAGCCTTTCTATGACGCGCATCGCTGGTTTGAACTGCGCGTAGCGGTGGCTCGTTTCGACGCAAACCCCTTCTACAAAGCAGCGGTTGAGACTGCGTTCAACCAGCAGCCCCAGGCTGAAGCGGATCTCAAGGCAGTTCTCTCTTCGAAGCCTGACCCCGAAACGGCGAATGAGACGCGGGAGCTCCTGATTGCCTCTTATTACCGTGAGGGGCGATACAAGGAAGCTTTCTCGCAGGCCAAAGGCATCCTTTCGAAGAGACGCGACGCCGAAGACATCCGCAACATTCTTCCGACGCTGAAGGTCCTGTCGTCTTTTCACGAACAGACGGTCGCCTCGGCTGATCCCGCGACCGTTGCGGCGGAGTTCAAGGACCAGAACCTGGTGCTGCCGGTGACGATCGATGGGGTTCAGGCGCACTACATCTTCGACAACGGTTTCAGCCTCTCTGCCATGAGCGAGGCCGAGGCTGTGCGTCTGGGGCTGAAGGTCCGCGACGTGAAGACCAACATTGATACCATGAGCGGCGCGCAGGTTGGCGTGCGCATTGCTGTTGCCGACGATCTTGAAGTGGCCGGTGTGCACCTGCGCAATGTTGCGTTTTACGTTCTGCCAAGGAACGAGCCACCGCTGAATCAGCTTGCCCCGGGGCGCCAGGGGATTCTCGGCCTGCCAGTGATCCTCGCGATGCGGCGGTTTCAATGGAGTCCGGCAGAGCACACCTTCACGGTTCTCCGGCCAAGAAACGAGCCGAGTAACCATGCTCCCAACCTGGCTTTCGAGAGCACGTCGACTTTTGCGTTGATCAGCTTCCAGGGGAAGGCCCTTGAGTTCAGCCTGGACGCGGGAGCGGAGAGAACAGAGCTTTATTCTGCGTTCGCAAGGGATTTTCCGGAGATCAAAGCCGCCGGTTCACCGGAGGAGCGCAAGCTGACCGGCGTGGGCGGATCTGCGAAGATTGAGTCCGTGGTTCTTCCTTCGCTGCCGTTTATTGTCGGGGGCAGGGACGTTTTGCTGAAGCCGGCGCATATCCTGCTCAGGGACAACAACGCTACCAGCAGCTGGTTCGCCGGCAATCTTGGGATGGATTTGCTGAACCAGGCTCGCTCGGTTGAGGTCGATTTCGACGCGATGACGCTGCTGCTCCGCTAGGAGCATGCCTTCAACCGAGAAACCATTCCCATTGCTCCTGGGTCAGGGGCACCACCGACAGCCGACCGATGATTACCAGCGGCGAGTTGGCAAAGATGGGCTCCGCCTTGACATCCGCCAGCGTCTTTGGCCGCTTCAACCTCTTGCCGACCTTGACCTTTACGATCGGCACCTTGAGATCTTTCGGGTCGACGCTGACCACCGTACCCGTGCCCACCGCGGTGCGCTCATCGCCGGTGTGGTAAAAGATCCACTTGGTCCCCGCCTTCATCTCGCGCAGGAATTTCACCGCGGTTGGGTTGGTCACGCCATCCCAGATCGTTTCCTTGTCGCGGAGGAAATCGTCGAAGGAGTAGACGTCGGGCTCGGTCTTGAAGAGGAAGCAAGTCATATCGGTACATCGTAAGGCAGGGAACAGGGA
>JBEKDE010000151.1:0-7886 GCA_050014515.1 Occallatibacter sp. | reverse complement strand
TTAAGAAGACGCTCCCAGTTCTTTTGGGCGGACGTATGCGAGCGGCGATGATAATAAACCGCGATCGCAATAAGAGCCAATACAAAGATTGCGACGGCGATAATGAAATACTCGGTCCGGATGCTCACTATCGTTTCCTCGCGCGAATCTTCTCAAGGTCGGAGTACACCATATTCTGCAATTGGATCAGTTGTCCACGCATATTATCCGGCAGTCTCCTGGGGTCCGGCGCGTTCCGCCAGAGCATGACAATCCACCAGGCTACGCAGAACAGATAGGCTGTCATCCGAAAATGAGACAGCGTAGTGTAAGCCTGGCTATCCCGCCCCAGGCCGAAGTAGCTGTGTCCGGCTTCAATCAATACATCGATAATCGAGTAAATACCGAACCCCTGAGAAATACGCGCGACATGAGTTTTCCACGGCAACCCCGACCTCACCGCGAGAACCACCATTCCAACGAAAAGTTCGCTCATGCAGGCTGAGGCGAAGAAGCTCCCCTTGATCATGACGACTTGCATCCATAGCGGAGCATTCGGGGTTGCGAGCCAGGTAAGTCCAGCGGCAACGGCGATGCTCCCAGTCACGAGCCACACAAACGCTCCGTGCAGATCCTTCGCCCATCGGCCAAGTGGACGAAACGTCAACGAATACATCTCGTAGACCACGTAGAGCTGCAACACGGTGTCGAGTATTGCCAGGGACCAGTATGTGAAGAAGTAACTGAACCGCGTTCCGTAGATCTGGACGAAGTATAGTGCAGCCGTTCTAACGACATTCGCAACGATGAACGCTGTGAAGATCGGAAATACCGTGAAGCGTCGCCGGATCACCAGAACTGCAAGAAGTACAAGATGTGCCCCAAAGCCGGCCGCCCAGAATAGACGATCGAGACCGGTCAAATGCATCCGCGTCTCTCCGTTCGGACGGCCGCCCAAGGGTTCATGCTTTGGATTCTACGCCAGACTGAGAACCGTAAGAATCAAACTCACGATGTAGGGACTGGTTGGTTCCGGATCGGTTCCGGTCACTGGATTCGTGGGTGTGGTCGGTGGAGTGGTGGGGTCCGCGGTAGGCGCGGAGGTCGAGTCGGTACCTGAAGCGAACGCCCGGTCAACAGGGCCGGCTAACAGTACAAGAAGCATGGCGAATGCCAGTTTGCGAACAGCAAATTTGGACATGGGAGAGTCTCCTTTTCCAGCGCAAATGTGCGCTGGGCGGAGATTAGGGATTGTGTGGTGTAAATCCGACGTATTCCTGGTTCAGGTTGCTTATAAGAAACAACGGAACATGTGGGTTCGTCGATTTGCTGATTCAATGGAGTTGCAGGGTGGTTTATCAGTGGCGAGCCGAACGGTTGCTTTTCGTTCATTGGTTTCGGATAGGCAACAGAACGCTCCAATTCATCGCCAGTTCGCCACACTGTCTGTCAGTAGCGGCCTAGGGGTCAAGAAATGAACGCGTCAATTCGGCAAACTCCACACGGGATACCCCGCTGGAGTCGACCGCAAAGCTTCGACCGCCGCCAGAAGTTCCATCTCCGAGATCGTTGTCCAGGGACTCGCTCCCGACATCTCCCAACTCTTGCTTCCCCGAATCAACACCGCAGCCCAGCCACCCGGCCCGGGTTTCGGATAGCTGAGCCATCCGTAAAAACGTGAAATGTCTTCCGCATAGGAATCTCCGTCGCGGTGCATAAAGGCCGTCTGCCTGTGACGCTTCGCAGGGCGCGGCAACGCCCCTAAGGCACGAGCTCACCGCTCGTGGCGCCGGCCGAGTTCAGGTTGTCGAAGCTAAACAGCGTGCATGGGAATGACGCTGCCGAATGGCGCCCGCCGGCGCTCGGTGGATGCCCAAAGCACCGGATAATCAGGTGCGATCTCGGGGAACGTACCGCATAGATCTGTCAGAAAGACGAGGGTCTGCGGCTGAATACCGTGCTCATCGAGCCAATCAATGCAGGGCCCGAAATCGGTTCCTCCGCCTCCGACGGGGCAGAGATGAACCGGCTCTCCACTTTCGTAAGTCTCCGCCTTCTGCACGATCGAATCGAAGTAGAGAACATGCACACGCTGGGGCCGTTGGCCTTCGAGGATCGACCGCATCTCCGCCTCGAATAGCCGCAATTGCCGTGCGCTGACGGAACCGGAGCAATCGACAGCGATCGCTATCTCCCCTACGCCCTCTCGTACGACACCAGGTAAATAGAGCCCGGCCGAGATATGGCGCCTATTCGGCCGCATCCAGTTCGAGTCGGACGGGATGGTGTCCGACCAGAGCCTGCGCAGCAATTCGCGCCAATCGACCGCTGCCTCCGCCGCGCCTTCGAGCGTTCGAGCCAAGCCCGCAGGAGATTTGCCGGCTTGCTTCGAGAGAGTGACTGCCTGATTGAGGGCAACACTCCAGTCCCGCGCCTGTTCTTCAACACTCGGCGTCTCTTCGTCTGGAAGTGGCGCATCGAGAACCTGGCCGATACCGCCTTCTGTTACGGGTACCGATGCCGAGTCCAACTCGCCATGTTCATCGGTTGCTTCGCCTGATCCGGTTCCCGCATCCTCGTTCGCCGCATCCTTGCCGCAGGATTGTGGCTGCGCTTCGCCCTCGCGCAGGCTGTAGATCTGCTCCGCGCTCATGTCGCGGAAGCGGTCATCGACCAGCACCCCTTCGGGCAGGCTCAGTCCAGCGTCGAGCAATAACGGATTGATCGCGTAGTCGCATGCCTCGTTCCACCGTCTCGGGTCGCGCCCGGAACGCCGCACATGGTGCTGTAGCGCGGGGTGCATGACCTCGTGGGCCAGCACCCCGGCCAGCGTTGCCGAGTTCAGCGTATCGACGAACGCGGGGTTAAAGTAAAGCGACACGCCATCGGTTGCCATGGTCGGAATCGACCGGTTCTCGCGCCCCTTTAACCTGAACAGAAGCGATCCGAAGAACGGATGATCGAGCAGCAATGTGGTGCGTGCATTCTGGATGCGAACCGCTGCCGGTGTCTCGTGTCTCATGCCGCCGCGGGCGCCTCCATGTACGCGGACATGCGGGTAAAGATGTCGTCGGCACTCGGCCCTTGAGCGGGTTCCGCTGCCTCGCGATCGCGCAAGAGACCATCCATTTCGGCCACAATATTGGCGGCGTCGGCTGCCGTGGTGACGCGCAGGAGGTCGTGCTTCTTGAGGTCCTGAGCGGAATAGCTGCAGAGCCGATCTTTGACCTGCTCCGCAAAGCGTTTGAGGTCCGCGTCGCCGCTGACGTTCAAGCGAGGCAGCAGTTCCACCAGGTCGTAGACATTGGTGACGAGAGTCGCATGAAATCGCGACTCCGGTTCGTTCAGCCTGTCCACCATATGCGAAACCACTTCTCTGAGCCGCTTCCAAAGATCTTCAGTTCCGTGTGCAAGTGACTCGCGAACATTGGTGTCGATCTCGCGGGCTACGCGTGCCTGTTCCTCGGCCGACATCTGGACGCGGAAGTCATTCCCTGTCGGAATAGGCAGGATTTCAAGCTTGACCCCGAATTTCTTGCGCAGTTTTTCTGCCGTGGGGTAATCTTCCTCGCGAAACAGGCCGTTCAACTCCGGACGCACCTGCTTGATGTACTGGGGGTAGACCTGAAGAAAGCTCTCAACCCCAAGCTCGAAACTGGCCTCGAACTCGCGCATCCGGGTCGTCAGATCGAAATAGAGGTTCGACGGCAGCAGGCGAAATCCCTCGTCGGACCAAGGCAATGTGATCTTGTAGAAATACTGCCGCACTTGGCCCGCCAGCGTGCGCAATTCTTCGAGCTTGTCGGCTCCGCGAAGCAGTTGCTTGTTGTAGCGGCCGGCGCCCTGGTGCGCTCCGTGTTGATCGGCGACGTCGCGGCTGATCCTGCGGTCGTGCTTGACGGCGGTCCAGATGGAGATATGGATGGCAGCGAGCATTGCGCGTTCCGTAATCATTGAACAACCTCCCTATGTTCCACTCCGAAGCGGATGAATTCCGGTGTGTGTGTGATAGCGGTATCCCGCGCCGCCGCGTCGCGCATGGCCATGACGCGCATCTCGGTCGGCATCCGATCGAGATATTTCAGGCCCCTGGCCACGGAGTTGTCGGTCATGGCCCGGCCCAGCGCCGTCGCAATTGCGATCTGCGCCGAAGTTTCCGTTGGAAGCGGCGCAGTTTCGGGGTTGAGCAGAATCTCGTCAATCGAAGGCAATTGGCGGAAGAGCCTCAAGAATGCGAGCAATTCCGCGGCTGCGGCCGCACCTACCGTGCCGTCAAGCAACTGCGCCTCAAACTCGCCTGCGCCCGAGAGAAAGGTGGTGTTCTGACGGCGGGCGACGCCGCGCAGGACATTCGAGGCCATCTCCCAGGAGCGTGGAGTGGGCCAGGCATTTGCGTCCGAAGTCACATCCGAGGTGTGCAGCAGATCCGGCTTGAAGCGCAGAAACGCGATGATCTCGGGCCGTACGCCCGCGCCAACTGCCCACCTCGACCAGTCGTTCAGGTCGGCTTCAAGTTCCAGATGAACAAATCGATTGCGCAATGGCCGCGGCATCGAGAAATGCACTCCCCGCTCGGAAGCGGGATTCCCTGCTGCAATGACCACCCAGCCAGCGGGCAGCACATATTCTCCCAGCTTGCGATCAAGCACCAGTTGGTAGCAACCGGCCTGCGTCATCTGCGGCGCCGAGGTCAGCTCGTCGAGAAACAGAATGCCCTTCCCGGTGGTGGGAAGAAACTTGGGTGGAACCCATTCGGTCTGGTCTTCCTTGATTCGGGGCAGTCCTCGCAGATCAACCGGATCAAGCTGCACGGCACGAACGTCGAGGAATTCATAATCGAGATCGTCCGCGACCTGCGCGACGATCTGCGACTTGCCGACTCCGCATGCGCCCCAGATGTGCAGAGGCACGCGCTCGCCTATCAGCGCGTGAAGCGCCTCATAGAGTTTTGATGGTTTCATGGGATTTCCTTGAAGGTTTGAGGTGGGAGATTGAGTCCATTGGCGGATTTCAGTTTGTTGTCTTTGGAAGTTCGTGCATTCGGGATGGGCGGGTAGCCGACTCCGTGAACGGCCTCAAGTGATGTCAAAATGCAATATTGACATCATGTTTGGCTCAGCGTAGCCTTGAGAGATGGCTAGGATCGCTTTCACTCTGAGAATCGACCAGGAAGAGCGGACCGCCCTTGAGCACCTGAGTGAGCTCGAAGGGCGACCTATCAATCAGCTTCTGAATGAGGCGATAAAGGTCTATCTCGGGCAGCAGGGCCCGAAGGAAGCCAGCCTTGAAGCGAGCCTGTCGGCACTTCAGAAATATCGGAAGCGTGACCCAGGATTTAAACATGCTATCGACGCGTTTGTGGATGCCGAAGCCCGCCTCGATGATCCGCTCGAAGGCACGCCCGTAGAAGGACAATTCGTCGGCGGTCAGTTTCAGCCCGCAGGCCCCGTTCAGAGCAAGATTCGCGAGCTTCTCCGTGCCTGATTGGGATAAGGACAGTCCACGGTTGCGGAAGAACCTGGGCCAAGTCCTCAAGGAAATCGTTCGCGCAGCGGAACGGCGCGAGATCCCAACGCTCGATACAACTAGGCATTGGCAAAGCCGTATGATGGAAGGCTTGGGTGTGCCTGATCGGCGCTATCTGGGCGCATTCCGTGGTGAACCGGGTCTTGAGCACAC
Source organism: Occallatibacter sp. (assembly GCA_050014515.1). Lineage (GTDB taxonomy): Bacteria > Acidobacteriota > Terriglobia > Terriglobales > Acidobacteriaceae > Telmatobacter. The sequence goes on along the minus strand of JBEKDE010000151.1, from coordinate 2,228 downwards.
ACAAGTGAGAGTCGGCGCGAACTATGGCGTGGACTCGGCCGATGTCTCCAAGGAACTCGCCCGCTTCGAGACAAGACTTCAGGCCTTGGTCCGAGAGTTGGATGCACTCCTGCCGATGGACCAGGAGCTGGACGCCGACCAACTGGCGGCAGTGATCGATCTATGCGCCTGGGTGCACGCTGAATGGGTCCGCATCCATCCGTTCGCGAACGGCAACGGCCGCACTGCCCGACTCTGGGCCAATAGCCTCGCCATTCGTTACGGACTTCCCCCATTCATCCGCTTGCGCCCAAGGCCCAACGCCGGCTATGGAAATGCTGGTGCGAAATCGATGCAAGGCGATTGGAAACCGACGGCCGTGGTCTTTCGCCGCCTGCTCAACGATTTTCTAGCTGAGGGCTAATCCACTGGCGCATCCATAGCCCCTGAGGGGGCAGGAACCTGGACCCGGATTTGGCCATGCAGCACACCGCAATCTCATCTCTGGGTGCGGCAAGTACCCTAGGCGGCTTCATCCAGGTCGTCGGGCTCATCCGTTGGCTCATCATCGGCCTCGGCGAGAGTCTCCTCTTCCTCGTCTGCATCCGACGCGGACAAGGGAGCTGACTCTGGCGACGGTCCAATGTCAAAAAGGCTGGCATTGCGCGACGGCTCCTGTTTCCTGGGCTCGGCAGGCTTGGGCGCCGCATCCGCGGGCCTCTTTGTTTCCGCCCCCGCAGGCTCGGTCGGGACCGGCGCAGTTTTCGGTGCCGTCTTTGACCGGGCCTCCGCCTTCGCGGCCTTTGCCGCCGCCGCTATCTGCTCCTTGGCGGTTTCAAGCGTGTTCTTCAGTTCGAGGTGGGCTCCAACAAACTGGACCAGCGCGGAAGGCAGTTCGGCGTCCAGCTCTTCCGCAGAGCCAACGACACTGAGCGGAGTTGTGAGCGCATCGTTTTCGCTTTCGTTGAACTTGCGGGGAAGGACGTTGACGCGGATCGTGTCGTCCTCCAAACGCGTCAGGATCATCACGACGGTCCTCTGCCGGAGCAGCGGACCCAGTTCTTTGAACATGGATACACCTTCCTGTGAGAATGTAACTGTGGCTTGGATGGTTATCGTTCGGGGTCGTCCCAACGCTGGGTGTATCTCGCTCCCAGGACAAGGGACTCGGCATATGCCTCACTGTCGTTGTCTCTCTTCCACAGCGGTGAGTAGACCGTGTTTACGGACGCCTTCATGATCCCTTTCATCTCCTCATCGGAGATGCGGGAATAGCCCCTGTCGACACTGCATGTCGGACAGACCTTTCCCGCGTGCAGATTCTCGATGGGACCATTTCGGAATGCCACCGCAACGATCATCTTGGCTTCGAGGGCCAGTACCGGGTCGATGGAAGAGTTCTTCATGGTCCACCTGTACGCGAGACATTATCTCAGCTTCTTGCGCGCGACCAGTGAAGTTCTGTGAGTGCGCCTCTGTATCTTTTTCCAGAGATCGGGATCTACCCCCAACACGCTCGTCCGACCTGTTGCAGCGCTGTAAAAGGCCCCGTGATGGGTGAGCGTGCCGTAGCGAAAGAGCCTCGCCAGCATAGCGAGTGCGCTGGTCGCCAGCACCTGATTGATGAATGGCTCCTGCCGTTCGAGCGCCTCCGCCGCGCTGCAACTGGGCAGCGGGTCCTCGCCTGCTTCCGTATCCGCAATCTCAGGATAGAGTTCTGCAACGGTTCTCAGCCGGCCCGCGCTTCGGCGGTTCACGGCGTTCAACGGCTGGCCGAGCACATATTGGCCGCTGCTTGCGTTGTTGCCGAGGTCGAGCCAGTAGACGGTGCTGTCATTCGCTCGGGTAACAGCGGACAGGATGGCCCGCCGCGCAGCCCGTGTATCGACGCAGCCGATGATGAGGTGAGGACCTGCCGAATTGGTTCTCAGGGAATCCTTGTGAAAGTGCTCCGGGTGGGCCTGCCACCTTAGCCCCCAAAAGAGATTGACCCGGTTGATCAAAACAACTGCCTTGTTCAGTCCGACATCGGCCGCGGCAAACGGCTGGCGGATGCAGTTGGTTTCAGTAACCTGATCCCCATCCGCCAACATCACGTGGATTCCTCCGGCATGGCCCCACACTTTCATCGCCTGGTGGAGATAGGGCAGGCCAAGTAGGACCGCGCTCCCATTGCCTCCCGCGCCGATTACCAGCACGCGGAGCGGTTGCCCTCTGCGGCACAATGACTTCGGGAGAGCGTGTTCAAT
>JBEKDE010000150.1:0-8046 GCA_050014515.1 Occallatibacter sp. | reverse complement strand
ACCGCGGTGCATAGAACGTTAGGGCAAAACAGGGAACGCAAAGGCAAAATCAGAAGGTAAAGCGAGCTGCCAACTGAATTTCGCGATTGCTGTAGACTTCGGTTCCTTCAACCTGTCCGAAGTTTCCGCCGGTCAGATTGGAGTTGGGGTTGGTGAACTCCGCGGAGTTGAGCACGTTGAAGGCATCGCCGTGCAGTTCCAGGGTGTATTTTTCCGTGAAGTGGATGTTCTTCTGCGCGCTGAAGTCAACCACGCGATATCCGGGGCCATAGATTGCATTGCGGCCGAGGGTTCCGAGGCGAGTGTAGGTTGCAGCGCCGGAGACGCTGCCGGTCACCACGGGCGGGTTCGCAAAGGATGCTGGGTTGAACCAATGCGCATTCTGGCTGACGCCCTTGGGGTACGAGATTGGGCCAACCAGGTCAGGACGGTTTCCAGGAGCATCCGTGCCTGTCTCCAGGTCGGTCGGTGTACCAGACTGGACGATCCCGATCACGCTGGTCTGCCAGCCGCCGATGAGCCAATCCATGAGTAGCGAGGCATTGCCGTCAAACTTCTGTCCCCGGCCGAAGGGCAGGAGGTAAAGAATGGAGGAGCTGAACGCCTGGCGCACGTCCTGGCTGGAATTGCCATAGCCCGCCATTGGGTTGTAATAGAGGGCAGCGGTCTGACCCTGGAAAGCGCCTGGCGAGTCATCCAGTGTGTGTGACCACGCGTAAGAAGCAGTCGCAGTCAGCCCGTTGGTTGCGCGATGTTCTTCGTGCAACTGCAGGCCGTTGTAGTTGGAGACGCCGTTGTAGTTGTTGTAGTTGATGGAGCCGAGCCCCGGGAAATTCTGAGCGCCGGTGACGAACTGGTTCAGGTTATACGGGTAATACGTGGACAGGTTGCTTCCGTGGGTTCCGACGTATGCGATATTGAAAACGTCCTTGCTGCCGATCTGGCGTTCAAGCTGCAGATTCCACTCCTGCACCATGCTGTTCGCGTCGTTCCGATTCACAGCAATCATGCTGGTGCCTTGCGGCGGAGCTGCCGGATTGAAGTTGGGGTAGCCGCGTGCCGGGAGCGCAGTTACAACCGCCGCCGGACTGGTATAGCCGCTGCAGTTGTAGCCTCCATCTTTGGGGTTGGGAGTGACTGTAGGCAGTTGGCCGGTAAATGTAACGCAGTACCCGTTGGTGGCGAGGTAGTCGTTGCTCCCGCCGAAGGGCGCCTGCTCTCCAAGCTGGTTGTCGACACCGCCATAGTCAAGGAAGTAGAAGATGCCGTAGCCACCGCGGAGTACGTTCTTTCCATCACCAAACAGGTCGTAGGCAAAGCCGGCGCGCGGCCCGAATGCGTGATACTCCTGGTTGATGATGCTGTCTGACACGCCGTTCTTGCCGGCTTCCCACACCGTGCCGTTATTCACGTCAAAGGCGGCCTGCTGGTTGTGCGCTTCGTAGGGATGGGACAGGAAATCCCAGCGAAGTCCAAGGTTCACAGTCAAGCGATGGTTAACACGCCAGTCGTCCTGGAAGAAGATGCCGTCTTCCTGGCCGATGTTGGCGAAGTATCCTGCCTGCGAGCCGATCTCGTACTGGTCCATGCCGCCGGCCAGAAGTTCTGAAACTTCGTATCCGGTGAAGTCGACCGTGCCTTCGTCGATCCAGAAGTAGCCCTTGCCCTCTTGGGGGTTAAAGAACTCCACCTGGCGGCGAAGGAACGTTCCGCCATACTTGAACGAGTGGGTTCCCTTGGCCATGCTGATTGAATCGGTGACTTCATAAGTGTTCTGGGGAACCGCGTAGAGGCCGTAGTCGCCCGTGTACTCGAGGTCGCCCTTCCATCCACCGATCAGTGCGCCGCCGGTAGTCTCTTCGTTGATGTTGGCGTTCACGATGCCGAGGTCCTTCGACACATAGTCGCCGTACAGCGGCGGTGTGTAGCCATAGTTATCGCGGTTGTAGGCGATGTGCGCTTCATTGACGACGGTCGGCGAAAACTGGTGTGTGTAGCCAAAGTCATACCCACGTGCGTGCGTGGGATTGATACCGGTGCCGCCGCCCGCCGGCAGTTTTTCGAATTCGGAGGTCTTGGTGTTCACCGAGTTGTCGTAGCTGTAGCGGAAGAAGAGAAGATCGCTCTGAGAAGCAATCCAGTCGATCCTGCCGTCGAAGGTGTTGTACTTGTTTGCTTCAGTCTGGTTGTCGAGGTAGTTGTTCAAGTAGCGATCGTTGCGCGTTGGCGTCGGATACGCGTTGAGGTAGTTGATGGCTGCCGGATTCAGACGGCTGGTTGGAATGACGTTGGCTTGCCCGTTGTAGGAGAACTGTGTCGGCGCATTCACTCCGTTCGGATCGCAGGTGGTCGGATCGAAGATCAATCCGGGGCTGGTCTGGCTGGCGAGTCCGCCTGGATAGCAGCGGGGGTACTGGGTCTGGTAGCCATTCCCGCCGGAACCTGCCTCACTGAGCAATTCGGTGAAGTTGCCGGTCCTCATCAGCGTGGTGGGAACCGTCAGGTAGTGCGATGCAACGGCGAGACTCTCGCGCAAGGCCTGGTAATCGCCGAAGGCAAAGAGCTTGTTCTTGAAGATCGGTCCGCCGATGGCAAATCCGGGTTGGTTGCGAAGGAAGCCTGCGGCCGGCGTATACGGTGCGCCGTTGAAACGATAGTTCGGGTTGGAGTCGAAGCTGCGGTCGCGGTAAAACTCAAATGCCGCTCCATGGAACTGGTTGGTGCCCTGCTTGAGCGAGGTGACGACAATAGCGCCGCCCGCACGGCCATATTCAGCCGGGGCTACGCTGGTGTCGACCTTGAATTCCTGGGTCGCATCGACGGACGGGAAGAACAGGATGGTGTTCACCAGGCCGTCGTTGTTGTCCACGCCGTCCAGAATGTAGTTGTTTGCCTGGGGCCGGAGGCCGTTGACCGAAAGTGCCGCGCTTCCGCTCTCATTGTTGCGGATCGTCTCGGTCGCGTTGCTGCTGCCGCCGCCGCTGGCTTCGTCGCCATATGCGCCACGCGTGACGCCTGGGGTGAGCAGTGCCAGATTTGTCAGGTTGCGGCCGTTCAGCGGGAGTTCGGTTACCTGCGCGCCGCTGATGGTTGCTCCAATGGTTGCGTCGGAGGTATCCACCAGCGGGGCCGCGGCGCTGACCGTGACGGTCGCGGTGGTGCCACTCGGTTCGAGTTTGAAGAGAACTTCCTGCGTTGCGGTGACGGTAATGGTCACGTTGGCCGATTGGGCTGCGAATCCTTTCGCGTTGATGGTGACCGTGTAATCGCCGCGAGGCACTGCCAGGATTTTGAACTCGCCGGCACTGCCGGTCACCGCGGTAAGTTTCAGGCCCGTTTCTGTGTTCGTTGCTTCGACGGCTGCGCCTACGACAACTGCCCCAGTGGAGTCCGTCGCTGTTCCTGTAATGGTTCCGGTGTCAGTCTGCGCGAACAGACGAGGCACCATCAGGCAAGTCAGCAGGACCGCAAACGCCACGAACGACATGCGCGAGCGATTCTGCCTGTTTGAAAGTAAGTTGGCTCTCTTGAACATTACAAAGTCCTCCAAAGTACCGATGCAAGCTTTGGCCCGCGGTTTCGGCCAATCTTTCGCCTCTCCACGTAACCACGCATGACAACACGCCTTTGAAGTAACGATGGTCAATCCACACACGGCCAATTCGCCGTCATTTGATTTTCTCTAGATAAATGGTTCATTATCAATAGGCTGGCTGAGCATATCTCCTCGAATTGAGGACGGATTTGAGAGCATTGAATCAAGAATGAAGCCCATTTGTTGCTTTCCGCTATACTGAGTGGCGGGATTTTGCTGGAACTGGATGTCTTCGGAAAACAACAACAACGGTGTCAGGCGGGTGCAGTTCGGTCTCTTTGAAGCCGATCTCAAGACTGGAGAACTGCGCCGTTCCGGAATCCTTGTCCGCCTTCAGAGCCAACCTTTCAAGCTGCTGGCAGCCTTGCTGGAAGAGCCGGGCCAGGTGGTGTCCCGCGAGGCGCTGCAGCAGCGACTTTGGGGAGCCGACACCACTGTCGACTTCGATCACAGCCTGGGAATCGCGGTCAACAAACTCCGCGAAGCTTTAGGCGACCACGCCGAGAACCCCCGGTTTGTGGAAACTCTGGCCAAACGAGGCTACCGTTTCATCGCACCCGTGAAGACGCTCGATCCGGATGGTGCTGCGCATTCCGGGGACGCCCATTCGGACTCAGCCCATGCCGCGCACCGTAAGGCGGTAAGCCGTGCCTGGATCTGGATCGCAGGAGGGCTGGCCTGCGCATGCCTGGGGCTGGTGCTCATCCTGGTGCTTCGGCCCGCTACTCACCGGCCGTATCGTGTGGTGCAGGTGACTCACACTGGCCATGTTCTGACCAACGACGTCGACGGTCTGGAAGTGGAAACTTTCTCGAGTTCGGTGAGCGATGGCACCCGCCTCTACTTCTCCCATATGGACAATGGCAACCCGGTGCTGGCGGTTGCGCTGGCGGCCAACGGCGAAATCAGCCATCTCAATTTGCCTTCTGAGATAGGCGCTCCGTTGATCGGCTCGCTCGCCCCGGATGGCTCGAAGCTGATTGTTCATAGCCACCTGCAGGCGGAGCCCGAACAACCACTCTGGATTGTGCCCACGCTCGGCGGCGATGTGCGCCGCGTGCCCAACGTGCTGGCGCATGACGCGACCTGGATGCCGGACGGACACCGTCTGCTCGTCGCCAGCGGGAACGAGCTCATCATTGTCGGCAGTGACGGCAGTGATCCACACAAGCTGCTCACTACTGCCGGCCTGGCTTTCTGGCTGCGCTGGTCGCCGGACGGGAATCGTTTGCGGTTCACGCTTCGCGATCCAAAGCGCCAGACCACGGAGTTGTGGGAGGCGGCGTCCGACGGAAGCAATCCGCATCCGTTGCTGCCGGACTGGAGCACGCCCGCTTCAGAGTGTTGTGGCAGCTGGACCTCGGACGGCAAGGATTTTGTCTTCCAGTCCTGGCACAATGGCGACCGGCACAGCAACATCTGGGTGCTGCGCGAGCGCCCCTGGTTCATGAGAGATCGCGAACCGCGGCAGATTACGGATGGGCCGCTCGATTATGAGGCGCCCAGCACATCTCCAGGGAGCGACCGGATCTACTTCATTGGCGTCAATTCTCAGATGGAGTTACTGCACGCCATGCCCAAGAGCTCGATGTTCACGGCTCTCGATCAGGAGTTGAACACCGCGGCGCTGGCTGAATACTCTCCTGACGGACGCTGGGTGGCATGGCTCAACGGTTCTGACGGTTCGCTTTGGCGCAGCCGGGCTGACGGGCGCGACCGCATCGAGTTGGCCACACCGCCGCTGCACATCTTCACCATGAAGTGGTCGCCGGACAACAAACGGCTGGCGCTCATGGCTGAGGAACCGGGCATGCCCTGGAAGCTTTACCTGATCGACGCCGAAGGGGGAAAACCGGCTCCCTTGCTCAATGAAGACCGCAATGAAGCCGATCCGGATTGGTCTGCGGACGGAGAATCCATCCTGTTTGGCCGTCTACCCGATCGCATGGACAGCCGCCAGCCCAAGGCCATCTATCTGCTCGATGTTCAAACCCGCAAAGTAACCGAGATTCCAGGCTCCACCGGGCTCTTCAGCCCCCGGCTTTCGCCGGATGGGCGCTATATTGCCGCCATGCGCCTGGACCAAAAGGCGATGCTGCTCTTTGACCGGCAAGCGCAGAAGTGGACCACGGTGACTGATCACGGAGTTGGCGATCCGGCCTGGTCGCGCGATGGGCGCTGGCTCTATTTCCAGGACTTTCTTGAAGCGGGCAAGCCGATTTATCGCATTGCCATTCCATTGGGGAAGGTCGAGCAGGTAGCCACCATCGAGAATCTCCGCCCGATTGCGGCAACTGACTATCGTCTGATCGGTCTTGCGCCCGGCGACCTGCCGATCGTAAGCGCCCGCACCTCGACCGTCAATCTCTATAGCGTCGACTTTAATGAGCGCTGAGAAAACCCCCGGAAGGCCACTGCGAGCCGAAGAGTCCGTGTGGTAAAGTGGCGCCATGATACTCAAAACTCTGGCGATGTGCGCGATCCTGCTGGCGCTTCCGCAGGCGCTCACGACTACGCCATCTTCGAGGCCGGCATCCAGCCAGCCGGCGACAGCGCGGCCTGTTCAAGCCTCCACGGCTCCTGTGCGCACCTCCACCGCGCCGGCCGCAGGTACTTCGGCTCATCCTGCAACCCAGCCCCCAGCCGCCCAGGCTCCGGCCGATTGCAATGGATTTCCATGCGACGACCAGCAACAGCGCCCGATGATCGTGAACATCCCTCCTCCGGCACCCACGCCATGGCTGATGCACGAGCGCATTGCCTGGGGTGCAAACATTGTTCTCGCGGTTCTGGGATACGTCGGAATCATGATCGCCCTTTCCATTCTCAAAAAGATCGAACGCCAGACGCGCTCCTCTGAAACTGCCGCTACCGCTGCCTCACTGAGCGCCCAGGCCGCCCTGTTGAACGCCCAGGCAGTTATCGATGCGGAAAGGCCCTGGCTGCTCATTTCGGTCGAGCCGTCGCTCGGTCAGGAGAACGCCTTCATCGTCACGGTCACCAACCGCGGCCTGACCCCAGCGTCCATTGCGGCCACCTCAGAGCAGATCAGGATTGCCGTCGACGAAACACACCTCCCTGCCGCTCCGGAATATGACAAAAGCGAGCCCACGCCACCGCTGGTGCCCATCATCCTGGTTCCCGGCGAGACATCCGGGATCAAGACCTTCAGCAGGGAAGAGGCGCGCGGAGTTTGCGAATCCGATGAGAGATTCAAGAAAGTGGAAAACTGGGATGAGAAGATCTTTATTTATGGAAAGGTCATCTACCGGGACCTGATCGCGCCCCCCGACAAGCAGACGCATGAAACCAGCTGGTGTTGCTGGTATATACACGGACGTCAAAAGAGCGGCCTGGTGATTTCCGGTCCGGTGGGATATAACTCGCACACTTAGGGTGTATCGACATATACCGGTGCGCAGCGTTGCGAGAGAAAATTCGGCCAGACGACGCGGAGGCCGAAGACTGTGGCGGGTCCACCCTCGAGGCCGACAATGAAGTGTGGCCGAATTTTAACCGCAACCCGCCGGGGTCCCCGGCGCGCGAACTTTGCGCGTTGGGGTGGAAGTCGCCGGGGTCCCCGGCGCTCGAACTTGGCGCGTTGGAGTGGAAGTCGCCGGGACAGGGCCATTTTCCCTCATTTCTTCGTCGATCGTCGCTAGCAGACCGGTATGCGTCACTCCTCATTCCTCGAACTGAGAAAAAATGGCTCCCGTCGCTGAGCGCCGGTATATGTCGATACACCCTGGGACGTTACAGCATCTCAGGATTTGCTGTAGCCGGAAGCTTTGCGCCCGCGAAGCAACGATTGGTGAAGGATAACTCAGGCGGTGATGGACTGGCGAAGTTCGTGCTCGAACATTGGATCCGGTTCAGCCAGCCTGATGAGGCGATGGAGATAGGCACGCGAGATGCAAAGGCTGCGCGCAGCCAGGGTCTTGTTCCCATTGTGCTCGCGCACAGCTGAAACGGCCAGTTTGATCTTGTAGTCGCGCAGTTGGCGCTCAAAGGACCCGGCCGGATTGTAATCGCCGATATCCACCACATCGCCGATCTCACCCAGATCGTCATCCTGGCTATTGAGCGGCACATCCTCAGCACGCACGGTCGGCCCAGCGGACAGAATGATGGCCCGCTGCATGGTGTTTTCGAGCTCACGCACATTGCCCGGCCATGAGTAATTCTGCAGAAGCGCCAGTGCGTCCGGCTCGATATCGTCCATCGGCTTCTGGAAGACTTTGGAATAGTGCCGCAGGAAATGCATCGCAATCTGCGGAATGTCTTCAGGGTGTTCCTGGAGCGCGGGCGACTCAATGCGCATCACGTTGATGCGGTAGTAAAGATCCTGCCGGAATTTGCCTTCTGCAACCAGCTTGCCCAGATCCTGGTGGGTAGCGAAGATAAGGCGCGCGCGCAAGGGCATCAGCCGGTTGCTGCCGAGGCGGGTAAAC
>JBEKDE010000149.1:0-8382 GCA_050014515.1 Occallatibacter sp. | reverse complement strand
GTGAGCTCGTGATAATGCGTGGCGAAGAGGGTGCGGGCACAGGTGTCGGCGTGCAGATATTCGACGGTGGCCCAGGCAAGCGAGAGGCCGTCGAAGGTTGCGGTGCCGCGGCCCATTTCATCGAGCAGGATGAGCGACTTGCTGGTTGCTGTGTTGAGGATGGTGGCGGTTTCCGTCATTTCGACCATGAAGGTGGAGCGGCCCCGAGCGACGTTGTCGCTGGCGCCGATGCGGGTATAGATGCGATCGACGAGGCCGAAGCGAAGGCTGTCCGCAGGAACAAAGCTGCCCATCTGCGCAAGCAGAATGAGCATCGCGGCCTGACGGAGATAGGTGCTTTTGCCGCCCATATTGGGGCCGGTGATGAGCAGGAGACTTGGCCCGTCGCCGGATGCATTGAGATAAAGATCGTTGGAGATGAAGCGGCCTTCGCGGGTGTCTTCCATCCACTGCTCGATCACAGGATGGCGGCCGGCGACGGCTTCCATGACCGGCTCGTCGACGATGACGGGACGGACGTAGCGGCGCAGAGAGGCGAGATGCGCGAAATTGGCCAGCAGATCGGCTTCGGCAACGGCCGTCGATGTGCGGCGGATGCGGCCGGCGGCTTCGAGGACCGACTTGCGCAGATCGATGAAGATGCGCTTCTCAATTTCAATACAGCGGTCGTGGGCGGTGAGGATTTTGCGTTCGAGCTCCTTGAGTTCAGGAGTGGTGAAGCGCTCGGCGTTGACCAGGGTTTGCTTGCGCTCGTAATCCGCCGGCGCAAGGGCCATGTTGGCCTTGGTGATCTCAATGTAATAGCCGAAGACGGAGTTGTAGCGAACCTTGAGGGAACCGATGCCGGTGCGGGCGCGTTCACGCTCTTCAATGGCGGCAATGGCCTGGCGGCCGGTGGTGGAGATGGAGCGCAGGTCGTCGAGTTCGGCGTCGACGACGGATGCGATTGCGCCGCCATCGGCGAGGGTGAGCGGAGGTTCGGAGACGAGTGTGGTTTCAATGCGCGCTGTCACTTCACTCAGTACATCGAGACGTGCGGCGATCTCTTTCCAGAGAGTCGCATGCATCGCGCTGAGTGTGGATTTCAAGGCGGGAAGACGGCTGAGGCTGGAGGCGAGGGCGCGCACATCGCGGGGACCGGCTGAGTCGAGACTGAGGCGGGCGAGAAGACGCTCGAGGTCGAGAATGCCGGAGAAGGCACGGCGGATTTCTTCGCGGCGGACCAGGTCGGCGTGGGCTTCACCAACGGCTTCATAGCGTGCTTCGAGGGCTTGCGCATCGTAGAGCGGGCGGATGATGGTGGCGCGCAGCAGGCGCTTGCCCATGGGGGTCTGGCAGGCGTCGAGGGTGTAGAAGAGCGTGACGCGGTTGTCCTGGCCCGCCCCTGCCTGACTTTGAAAGAGCGGCTCGATGAGTTCGAGGTTGCGGACTGTTACCTGGTCGAGTTCGAGGGCGGTTGAGTGCTCCTGGAATTTGAGTGAGTCAATGTGCAGGGCTTCGATTTTCTGCGTGGTGCGGACGTAGTGGAGGACTGCACCGGCGGCGATGGCCGCGGCTGGATGGGTGGCGAGGCCGAAGCCTTCAAGGGAGCGCACGTTGAGCTGGCGCTCGACGAGAGGGACGGCGAAGTCGCGGGTCCAGACCCAATCTTCTACGCGGGTGCGGGCGGGGATGCGCTCAAGCTGCGCGGGAAGCTCAGCACTGGTTGCGAGCAGGACTTCACTGGGGCCGGCCTTGATGATTTCGTCGATGGCTTGCTGGCGCGCGGTGGGGCCGGCGAATTCTGCGGTGCGGAATTCCCCGGTGGAGATGTCGAGGAGCGCGATGGCGCAGAGCTGATCTTTGCCAGGACCTGTTTCCTTGCCTGAGCCCGTTTCATAGAGTGCGGCCAGAAAGTTGTTCTGCTCCTGGCCGAGGGCGTTGTCTAGGGCTGTGCCGGGAGTGAGAACGCGGGTGACTTCGCGGCGGACAATTTTCTTGGTGAGCTTGGGATCTTCCATCTGATCGCAGATGGCGATGCGGTAGCCTTTGCGGAGGAGGCGCGTGAGGTATTGTTCGACGGCGTGGTAGGGGACGCCGCACATGGGCTGGGTGCGCTCGCGGTCGCGCGCGGTGAGGGTGAGCTGGAGTTCGCGGCTGACGATGACGGCGTCGTCGTAGAAGAGCTCGTAGAAGTCGCCCATGCGGAAAAAGAGCAGGGCGTCGGGATTTTCCCGCTTGGCGGCGGTCCACTGGCGCATGAATGGGGTGAGCTCGGCGGTGGACTTGTCTGGAACGGGAGTGGGTGGGGTCAGCTCCAATGGGATTTCTTCTGTCGAGACAGGCGACGGCGCCGCGCCGGGTTGGGTTTCCTGTTTGATCACGTCGAATTTAAGAGTATCGCTTCGGGAGGAGCGGTTGATAGCGGTGTTGGGATGTGCTGAGGAAATGTGGGTGATGAATTCCAATTGACGAGCGAAGTTTGAATATCCGAATCTAAGTGGCAACGACCGATTCGGGCACACATTCCCAAATTCCTCATAAAAAGGAGTGACTATGAACCTTCTCCGGCTTGCTCTGGCGTCTTTGGGCGCCTTTTTGGCTTACATGGTGATTGGCGGACTGGCCTTTGGGCTGATTCCTTCGTTGAAGGCTGAATTTCTGAAATACCCGGCGATTTATCGCGATCAGCAGGGTCAGGCGAGCCATATGCCACTGGGGATGGCAGGCATGCTGGTGTCGATTCTGGCCCTGGCGGTGCTGTATGCGCTGGTGTATCAGGGTGGATCGGGGTTGGTGGAAGGTTTGCGGTTTGGAGCACTGGTCGGGGTTTTCTTTTCAGGATCGTTTGTCATTCACAATTACGTGAACTTGAACATTGGCGGGAAAATAACAGTTCAGCAGGGAATTGCCTATTTCGTGGAGTGGGTTGTGGTGGGCCTGGTGATCGGTCTGATTTACAAGCCACTCGGGGGACGCTAGGGCGTATCGACATATACAGGCGCGACAGCGACGGAAGCCATTTTTGCTCAGTTCGAGGAGTGAGGAGTGACGCATACCGGGCGTCTGCAAGCGACGATTGACGAGGAAATGAGGGAAAATGGCCCCGTCCCGAAGGGTTGCGGCGCAAATCGGGCCATACGTTGTTGTCGTTTTCGGCTGTGGGCCCGCCACAGCCTTCAAACTCCGCCTAGTCTGGCCCGATTTACGCTCGCAACGCTGCGCGTCTGTATATGTCGATACGCCCTAGGGGAAAACGCCGGGAGAGACAGCTGGGGACAACGTTGGCCGCGGGGTGATTTACATCACAGTATACTGAGGAGTTACCCCTTTAAGGTAAACAACGTTATGTATCTTCTTTGGCTAAGAGTTGCGGCGATTCTGTATGCGACGGCGAGCGTGGCCGTTTTCCCCGCCGTGCTCTATAAAGTCGACCGCTGGCGCAGGTGGTGCGTTCACCTGGGCGGAATGGCGTGGTTCTTCCACTTTGTATCTGCCGTGGAGATGCTGGTGCAGGCCCACCACTGGGTGCCGGTGAGCGCGCGGGAAGTGCAATCGCTGCTGGGACTGGCAGTGGTTTCGGTGTTCTTCCTGGTGTGGTGGATCTACGACGCTATCTCCCTTGGTTTGTTTGCCTTGCCGGTAACTTTTTTCATGGTACTGATTCCCGCGCTGGGACCGGATCGGTACACGTTTCCATCCCAGGGCGTGCGGGTGAGCTGGCTGATTGCCCACATCGCGGCACTTCTGCTGGCCTACGTGGCATTGGGATTCAGTTTGCTGGCTTCGGTGCTTTATCTGGTGCAGGAGCGGCGGCTGAAGGCCAAGCCCAAGACTCGCTTCCTCACGGGTGAGGACTCCTGGTGGGCTCCGCTGGACTGGCTGCCACCGCTGGATACGCTGGAGCGTATCTCCGAGGCCATGCTGGAGTTCGGTTTCCCGTGCATGACGGTGGGGCTGGTGATTGGCTGCGTGCTGGCGCAGGAGACCAGCCTGGGCGCGGCTTACTTCCTCGATCCAAAGATTATCGCCGCGTTCGTTAGCTGGGCGATTTATGTATTGCTGCTGCTCGTAAGGCGAGCGGCGGGGCTGCGCGGACGCAAGGCAGCTTATCTTTCCGGCGCGGTGTTTGCGGTGATGGTGGTGGTGTGGACGGCCAACCTTTTTAGCCACGTCCACAGGTACGGTGCCCAATGACCCTGGTGCTCATTGGTGTGAACCATAAAACCGCGCCCATTGAGCTGCGCGAGCGGATTGCGATTCCGCGCGACGAGCTGCAGGAGACGACGCGGGCGCTGGCGGCTGTGCCGGGCGTGAGCGAGTGCATGATTGTTTCGACGTGCAACCGGGTGGAGATGCTGGCGGCTGTCGAGTCGCCTGACGCGGATTTGAAAGGCTTTTTGCATCATCACTTCGGTCTTGATCCGGCAGTGCTGGCGGCCCACCTCTACGAGCAGCGGGACAAGGACGCAGTAAGGCATCTGTTCCGCGTGGCTTCAAGCCTGGACTCGATGGTGGTGGGCGAGCCGCAGATTCTGGGACAGGTGAAAGAGGCCTTTGCCGTGGCGCGGGCTTCGGGTACGGTGGCCGGGCAGCTTGAGCATTTGCTGCAGAGCGCGTTTGCGGCGGCGAAAAAGGTGCGCTCGGAGACGGAGATTGGATCGAATTCGGTTTCGATTGCCTCGGTAGCCGTGGAGCTGGCGCGGAAGATCTTCGGTTCGCTGCAGGGGCGGACGGTTTTCCTGGTGGGCGCGGGCAAGATGAGCGAACTGGCGGCGCGGCACCTGGTGCAGCAGGGCGCCGGGGCGATCCTGGTGAGCAACCGGACGCAGGAACGGGCGCGGATTATGGCCGAGGAGTTCGACGGCAGGGTGATTCCGTTCGAGAAGCTTTATGATGCGGCAAGCGATGCCGACATCGTGATCAGTTCGACCGGTGCGCCGCACCCGATCTTCCGCAAGGAGCATGGCCAGGCGTTCATGCAGCGCCGGCGCAACCGGCCCATGTTCTTTATCGATATTGCCGTGCCACGCGATGTGGATCCGGAGATGGGCAAGCTGGAAGGCGTGTTCGTCTACGACATCGACGACCTGCAGGCGGTGGCTGCGGCGCACATGGAAGAACGCAGCCGCGTGGCGAGCGACGCAGAGACGCTTGTCGCTCGCGAGGTTGAGCGCTTCCAGCAGAAGCAGAGGACGGTGAACGTGGCGCCGGCGATTGTGGCGCTGCAGCGGCAGGCCGAGGAGATTCGGCAGTCGGAGCTGAAGCGGGCGCAGGCGCGGCTGGGATCGCTGACGGCCGAGCAAATTGCCGCGGTGGAGGCGCTGACGCGCGGGCTGGTGAACAAGTTTCTTCATCCGCCGATGCAGGCGCTTAAGCAGGCGGCGCGGGAAGGGAATGCCGCGCGGCTGGATGCGATTTGCGATGAGTGGTCGGTTCCGGGAGCGGATGGTGTGGCCGAGCCGGCAGTCCAAAAAGCTGCGGCAGTGACGGCGGACGAAAAGAATGCTGAGAAGGTGGCTGTAAACGAAGCCGGAGTGGAGAGCCACAGATGAATTTGAGAATTGGAAGCCGCGGCTCGCAATTAGCGCTGTGGCAGGCACACCACATTGCTGCGCTGCTGCGCGGACAGGGGCATGGAGTCGAAATTGAAATCATCAAAACCACCGGGGACCGGTTGCAGGAAGTGACTTTCGCGCAGGTTGGGTCGAAGGGCATGTTTACCAAGGAGATTGAGGAGGCGCTGGCCGAGGGGCGCGTGGACCTGGCGGTGCACTCGCTCAAGGACCTGCCGACGGAGTTGCCAGAGCCGTTCTGGCTGGCGGCGACACCACCGAGAGTCGATCCGCGGGATGTGCTGGTTTCAGTGAAGTACGAGAGCCTGTCCGCGTTGCCTCTGGGAGCGCGGGTTGGCACCAGCAGCCAGCGGCGCCGGGCGCAGTTGAAGGCGCTCAGGCCGGACATTGAGGCGCAGGAGTTTCGCGGCAACGTGGACACGCGACTGCGCAAGCTGGCCGAGGGGCAGGTGGACGCGATTCTGCTGGCTGCGGCAGGGCTTGACCGGCTGGAGAAGACCGAGTGGGTGCGCGAGCGGCTGGATCCGAAGGACTTTTGCCCGGCGGCTGGGCAGGGTTCGCTGGGGATTGAGACGCGCAAGGGCGACGAGGCGACGATTGCGGCAGTTGGCTTCCTGAACGATCCGGCAACGCGGTTTGCGGTCACGGCGGAAAGGGCTGCTCTGGCGGCGCTGGGCGGAGGGTGCCAGGTGCCGATCGGGATTCATTGCCGGGCGGTGCCGAGGCTGGGCGAAGACGAAGAGATTCCATGGGATGAGATATTCGGCGTGGTTGCGGTTCCTGGGACCGGCTCGGCGGTGCGGGTTTATCACCGTGCGCCGCGCGGGGCGTTTGAGCCTGCGGAGTTGGGACGGCTGATTGCGCGGAAGCTCGTCGAGGCTGGGGCAGGACCACTGCTTGAGGCGGCAGGCGAGGTTGCGCGGTGAGTGGGTTGCCGCTGGCGGGTCGCAGGGTGCTGGTGACACGCGCTGCGCACCAGGCGGGAAAGCTCAGCGAGGGATTGCGATCGCTGGGAGCGGAGCCGGTCGAGGTTCCGGTGCTGGAGATTCGCCCTCCTGAGAGCTTCGAGGCGCTGGACGCAGCGCTGCAGCATTTCGATCAATACGATTGGCTGATCTTAACCAGCGCGAACGCGGTGCGGGTGTTGGCGGAGCGCGCGGCCGCGTTTGGGGTGATGATTGGGCCGTTCTCCTCGATCAAAGTTGCGGCGGTGGGGGAAGCGACGGCCGCTGTGGCGCGGGATTTGGGTTTCCTGATTACGTTTGTCCCGGAATCCTACGTGGCCGAAAGTTTGGTTGAGGGGGTGGCCGGGCAGGCGGCTGAAAAAAGGATTCTGTTGGCGCGGGCTGCGATTGCGCGGGATGTGATTCCAGATGCACTGCGAGCGGCAGGCGCGACCGTGGACGTGGTGGATGCATATCAGAATGGGATGCCTGAGCCGGCGCCGCGGCTGTTGCGCGACGCGGTGGCGAAGGGACTGGATGCGGCGACTTTTACCAGTTCGTCGAGCGTGACGCATCTGGCGGAAGCGGCGGAGGCTGCCGGGGTTCAATGGCCATTGGCCGGGGTTGCAGCGGTTTCGATTGGGCCAATTACGAGTAAGACCTTGCGGGAGCTTGGGTGGGAGCCAGCATTTGAGGCGAATCCGTCGGATATTCCGGGGCTGATCAACGCGGTGAGCCAGTTGTTGCTGCGATAGACCTCACTCATATTTCACGGCCGGAGATCGCTGACTCGCTTATTTGCTCGAATTACGAGTGCCAGGTTTTGTCTTTGGAGTGGCAGAGCTGCTCGAGGTTGCAGCGGTCGCATTTGGGCTTGCGGGCTTCGCAGACCTGGCGGCCGTGGTGGATGATCTGGTGGGAGAAATCGATCCAGCGGCTCTGCGGGATCACCTTCATCAACTCCTGTTCAACTTTCTGCGGCGTGTCGCCCTTGGCCAGGCCGAGACGGTGGGAGATGCGGAAGACATGGGTGTCGACGACGACGCCCTCAGCTTTTTTGAAGCTGACGCCGAGGACAACGTTGGCTGTTTTGCGGGCGGCGCCGGGGATGGTGATCAGCTCGGCGAGGGTTTCTGGGACTTTGCTGTTGAAGTCGGCGATGAGCTTGCGGGCTGCGCCCTGAATGGATTTGGCCTTGTTGTGGAAGAAGCCGGTGGTGCGGATGAGTGCTTCCAGTTGGGGCAGAGTCGCTTTGGACATGGCCGCAGGCGTGGGGAAGCGCTTGAATAGCTCCGGCGTGACCATGTTGACACGGACGTCTGTGCACTGGGCTGAGAGAATGGTTGCGACCAGCAGTTCCCAGGGCGAGGTGTGGGTGAGGGCGCATTCAACTTCGGGATAGGCTTCATCGAGACCCTTGAGAATGGCGGCGATGCGGTCGGAGGCGAGGTCGCCGCGCTGGGCGAAAGTTCGGTGTGTCGTCTTTGGCTTGGTTGCGGATTTTGTTGCGGCGGACTTGGGACTAGATTTTGCTATTGGTGGCATGGTGGATTTACCTGTTGTAGGCTATGCTACCCCACCCGACTAAAACGGCTTGCTCGCTGGCAACTGCTTCGACATTTCTGTCATGCATCGGGCGATTCCTTCTTCGAGTTGTTCCGACTGAATGAGTCTGCAAGGAAGTTTGCGCCGAATGTCAAGATATAGCCTCAGCGCCTCAGGGAAATTTCGGTGCATCACGAGTGCGCTGGCCATATACATCATTGCCAGCGTCCGCATGTCGCCATGTTCTCGGTCATGTGCTTGTCTGGAAAGGTGGTAAGCTTCCTCGAATTGATTAAGTCCGTGCATGCACCGCGCTTTGTTGAACAGGATCTCCGTGT
>JBEKDE010000148.1:0-8658 GCA_050014515.1 Occallatibacter sp. | reverse complement strand
CCGTTGACGCCGGATGGAACGAGAGGGGTAAAGCGCGGCGGCGCAAACTGCGGATTGCTGGTGGAGTAAGGGTCGAGGCTCAGCAACAAGGCCAAGGTGTTCGCGTCGAGATTGGTAGCGGTGGCCGTCCCGCCGGAAGCGAGCGCCTGTTGATCGGCGATCAGTTCCGAGCCGTCGAAGGCTGCCACGCCATCGAAGCCGAGGACGGTGATTCCGACGTCCCCGTTGTTATTGGACCAGACGGCACGGACGTTTTCGAAGTAGATAAAGCGGTCACCTTCGCCGGGACCGAGGCCGGCGGTAGATCCGTAGGTTTCAGAAAACGCCACTGAGACGCTCAGGGTGTTGCTAGTCGTCGTGGTGATGCTGCTGGTGGACGAGTTGGAGGTTTCGCCGGCAATTCCGGTGAGGATGTTGTTGAACGAGGTGAGGCCCGAGCCGGTCAGCTTGAGCAAATCGCCAAGCCCAAAGCTCTGACTCTGGCCGCCGATCAAGCTCGAGAAGACCGAGAGAAGCGACGCGGGGCCCGCGGTGGTGGACACACCGGGCAGGAGCGCCCCGAGTGCGGCAAGCTGGGTGATGGTGGTGCCGACATTCTGAGCCAACTGGCCTGGGGTGAAGGCCTGGGCCGTTTTGGTCGCGTTCTGGTTGGAGACGGAGACGGTCGTGGTGGTCGTGGTGGTCACGGTGTCGTTGAAGGTGTTGCTATTCTTGGCTTGTTGGCCCTGCGGCGGCGCGAAAATGATGCCGACGGGCAGGGCTGGGATGGTGAAGGCGCCCACGCCGAGCACAGGCGGTCGCAGAATGGCGATCTTTTGAAACGAGAGCTGCCCGTTGAACGTGATCTGGAGCAGAAAAGGCTCGATAGGCGGCGTGATGGGGGGCGCGGTGGGAGCATCGACTACGGAGCTTGCAGTGACACCCGCATTGAGCAGTATCTGCGTGCCCTGCGTGCCGGCGCTGGGGAAACCGCTGATGGTGACTCCGCCGAGGCTGGTGCCTCCCGAGTCATCGAGGACGGAATCGAGCACCGGGTCGGTGGGTGGGTGCAGGGCTGTGGGCGATGCAACAGATCCGCTTGTCGGGGCGGTGGCAGCGAGTGGCTGAAGCACAGGCTCCTTATTAACGATGGGAATGGTTGTCACCGGGCCCTTGGGACCTTGGAGGACCGCGTTGGTCACCTCGAATGCCAGCGTCAAGTTGACGCAGTTGGTGGCCACGACGCCGACGGTGGTGACGGTGGGTGGTGTGGGTTTGGCGCCCGGCGGCGTCAAGACGCTGACGGACTGCTGGAACGTGGGCACCTGGAAGGTAAAATCGCCGGTTCTTCCGTCGATGGAGCCTACGAGGATGGTTTCGGCGGGGGAAGGGAGCTGGATGATGCCGTTGTTTTCGAGGTTTTTGATGTCGAGGTAGGCAGAGGCTAATGAAGGTGAAGCCATGAGATGTTCCCTCCTGAGCCGGGAGCCGGATTTTTGTATGAGGCGGAACGATAGACCGGCGATGGCTGGGGTGTCAACCCTCAATTGACGCGAAGCATCGGTCGTCTTCTTCGGGACTTCGATCCGGCACTGGCAGGCAGGGTCAATCAAATGTCTCGCGGACGCGGAACGAGCGTTCGCCGCATACCAGGGGGCAGACTGCCGGCGTGATCGACCGCGTGATTGGAGAGCTATTGCGCCTTGCGGAAGCAGATGTCTTCGCCGTCCAGCCGGTACTCGGCTGAGCAGACGTCGCCGCCGCAGATCATCGTCTCTCCAGCGCAAAGCTGGCGACGGGTGATCAACCCTAACGTTCCGCAGCGCGGGCAGGACATGACGGCTACGTAGGGGTTTTGGGCGTGGCCCAGCTTGGCCTGGTTTTCCAGAACGAAGACTGTTCCGGGGTCCATTCTTTCGGGAATCCATTCTTCCAGAAACTGCAAGTCGGCTGACATCGTGCCCTCCATTGGGTTGATGTAACCGAGCCGCCAGGCAGCATGTTATGGCCGGCTCCGTTTGTGCAACAACAGCAGGCTGCGAATGGCATTCCGGAGGCCGAGCGGCCACCGGACAACTCAGTGATACCGGGCGCATGCCCTCAAGTCAACTAGATTCGATGCCAGGGAGTATCGAGAGGGATTCCTCTCAGTTTGAGAAGGCTTCGTTCAATCAGTGCGCCGCGCTGGCGATGGCTCTGGCGCGAGGGCCGGCGTATTCGTCGATGGCGCGATAGGTTTCTTCGTTGCGCAGGATGGCTTCAACGTATTCCCGGGTCTGGGTGAAGGGGATGGACTCAACGAACTCATCCATGCCGTGGTAGGGGCCGGCAGCCTCCCAGTCCACCACGCGCGAATCGCCTGCGTTGTAGGCGGCCAACGCGTACTCCTGCACGCCGCCGAACTTGTCGAGCATCTGGCGCAGATAGCGGGTGCCGAGACGGATGTTCATGGCGGGATCAAGAAGCTGGTAGGTCTCAAAATGGCTGATGCCTTCTTCGTGAGCCAATTGCTTGCCGACTGAGGGCAGCAGTTGCATGAGGCCATAGGCGTTGGCATAGGAAACGACGGATGGATTGAATTCCGATTCCTGGCGAATGAGGGAGGCGACCAGGTAGGGATCAAGATTGTTCTTTGCCGACTCGGCCTTGATGGTGTCCCACCAGGGTTCGGGGAAAAGGATGCGCCAGTAGGAAAGCGGAATGGATTTTACCGACGCGGTTGCGGCGTAGGGGAGAGCTTTCTTCAGGGCGCGCATGGCGCGGTAGGTTTCGCCATAGGATGCGTAGATCTGCGCTTCGGCCAACGCGCTCCAGGAGGCAGAATCGGGATCGGCGGCGATCTCCTGCGCGATGTAATCGTTTAGCCCGGCATTGGCCAGCAGGTGGGCCTTGGCCAGATGCGGACTATCGGTGGGAAAGCTCTCGTCGAGATGCGGCACGGGAACAGCCTGGAAGTGATCTAGCTCGGCCTGCAATACAGGCTGTGCAGGTTGCAAGCTGCCCAGGGCGGCAAGTCGCTGGCGCGCCATCTGCGCGTAGAAGAAGTGTTGATAAACCCGGATGAGCGTGCGGTAGTTGGCCGCTGCGAGCGCCGGCTTCTGGTCCTGCATCTCGTAGAGACGTCCGCGCCAGTAGAGCGCAGAGGCAGTTTCAATGGCCTTGGGGTAGAGCTTGATCTGCTCGTCAAAGAGGCGGGCGGCTTCCGGATAGAGTCCCTGGCGGTAGCTAAGCCAGCCCGCACGCCAATGCGCGGCGGCGGCGTTGGTGTTCTCAGGGAAGTGTGTGGCCAGGTAGCTATAGTAGTTGACCGCGTTGGGATAATCCCGGCGCAGCATGTACATATTGCCGCTGGAGAAGAGCGCCTCTGCCAGCCATGGGCTATGCGGGAAGCTCGACTCCATTTCGGTGACAATGCGCTGCTGTTCATCGAGGT
Source organism: Occallatibacter sp. (assembly GCA_050014515.1). Lineage (GTDB taxonomy): Bacteria > Acidobacteriota > Terriglobia > Terriglobales > Acidobacteriaceae > Telmatobacter. Next base: position 5,246 of record JBEKDE010000148.1, on the reverse strand, counting down.
CGTTCTTGTTGCGGGCCAGCTCCATGAGCAGGTAAAGGCGGCGCGCTCCGTTTTCATCATGCGTGTCGGCGAGGGCTTCTGCCTGGGCGGTGGTGAGCTGCTTGAGCTTGAGCTGGCAGGCGGCTTCAGCGACGGCAAATCCGTTGCGGGTGGTTGGGTCGAGCGTGGAGTTGCGCATGAGGGCGCGGTATTGTTCGGCAGCGTCTTCATAACGGCCGGCGTTGTAATAGGCATCGCCGAGGCTGCGCAGCTCGGCCGTGGTTAAGGTGGCCTCTGCTCCCATTGCCGTGAGTTTGGCGCGTGCGATTTGAGCGTCAGAACCGAGGGGATGGGTGAGGAGCAGATGCTTGAAGATGCGCTCGGCTTCTTCATTCTGATTGAGCTTCAGGGCAATCTGCCCCTGCGCAAGCTGGTAGCCAGGGCGCGCGGCGGAGTCCGGATTGGCGGCCAGCACCTGCTGGGCTGCGGCGGGATTATTGAGCGCGAGGAGGATGTTGGCTTCCAGTTCCGGCGCCTGGGCGTTGAAGATGCTGTCGGGATAGCGGGCCGGAAAGCCGTGAAGGAGTGACTCTGCCGTAGCGTCGTTGCCGGCTTCGTGGTTGGATTGTGCGCCGAGGAAATCAGCGTAGTCGGCGAGCACTTCGCTCGCTTTACGCGCTTCGACAAGGTTGGCCTCCGCTTCGCCAAAGCGCTTGTCGAGCAGGTAGGCGTGGCCGAGCGCCAGGTAGGCTGCCGCCGCAGCATCGCCGGCGTGCGCATGGGCGAACCTGGTGACGCCTGCATAGGCTGCCGGGGTGCGCAGGGTGGCCAGTTGCTGAGCCATGGGACGAAGCTCGGTGGAAGCGACGAAGGCCAGCTTGATGCGCGCGGTACGGGCGGTTCTTGCGGCCCTGCTGCTTCGGGTGGCCGGCTTTGTATGGCGCGTGCTGGCGGTGTGCGCGCCGGACTTCCTTGTGGAGGTCGACCGTGCCGCTGTAGTTGGCTTCTTTGACGCGGAGGACTTTGTGGCCGAGCCAGCGGCCGATGATTTTTTTGTTGATCTTGGCCTGGTTGAAGTGGAGGCGGCCGGCTTCGACGTCGAGTCGCCGGAGGACTGCGCGGCAACGGGGGCAACGACCATCAACAGGGATAACAACCCGGCCAGCAAACGGTCACTGGTGCGGAAAACGGTTTTTGGGGAAGCCAAAACCCTCATGTCTCCACTTTATGCTGCTTTTGGCAGGACTGAACGCCTCGGAACCACTGGCGTTACCGCAAAGTCGCAGGTTCCGGACAAGAACGGGCACGTAAACGGCTGGCTCAAAACGCATTTGGCCCTCCGCTCCGCCGTCCGGTACACTGAATGAGTACGGGCCTGATGCTCAGTTTCCCCGGTCCCCCAGGATTTCCCGCATCCAACCGCCATGTCGACCATCCAACCTATTGCAGGAGAACTCGAACCGCATCCCGACGTAGCCCTGGTAGAACAGGTGCGCGGCGGCGATGTCTCGGCTTACGATACGCTGGTCCGCAAGTACGACCGCCAGATCTTCCGGATTGCGCAGCACATTACGCAAAACCGCGAAGATGCCGAAGACGTGATGCAGGACGCGTTCCTCAAGGCGTACGAAAAGCTGGATCAATTTCAAGGGAACTCGAAGTTTTACACATGGCTGGTCAGAATTGCAGTAAACGAAAGCCTCATGCGGCTGCGCAAGCGGCGCACCGGCAAAATGGTTTCGATCGACGAGGACGTCGAGACCGAGGAAGGCAGCGTCCCCCGCGACCTGGCCGATTGGGCGCCCGATCCGGAGCAGAATTACAGCCAGTCCGAGCTGGCGGAGATTTTGCGCAAGACTATCCAGGGTCTGCCCCAGGGTTTTCGCATCGTATTTGTACTGCGCGACGTGGAAGGATTGTCCACCGAAGAAACAGCGGAGACGCTCGGTTTGAGCATTCCGGCGGTGAAGTCGCGACTTTTGCGCGCTCGGCTGCAACTAAGAGAACGACTGAGCCGCTACTTTCGCAAGAAAAAGGGATCTGGGGAATCGAGGAATGAAAAGTGACCTGCACTGAGTTTCTCGCTTTGCTCGACGACCTGATCGACGACTCGGTAACTCCCGAAGTCCGCGCCGATCTGCAACAGCATCTTCACAACTGCGATCACTGCGAGGTGACCCTCAACACCACGCGGAAGACGATCGAGATCTATCGTTCGCACGAGATCTACGATCTGCCCGCGGGGCTGCGCGAGCGGCTGCATGCGGCGATCATGGCGCGCTGTAAAAAGGGCTGCTAAACCCCGGCAGCCTCCCCCAAATATTCTCCTTCACAATTTGAATTGGAACTCGCGACCGGATCAGAGTTCGCGCCGACCATCCATGGCGCGGGACATGGTGACTTCGTCGGCGTATTCAATGTCGCTGCCGGCGGGAACACCGGTGGCGATGCGCGTGAGCTTGACGGAGTGGCCGCGCAGCGCGGTTGCGAGCCAGTTGGCCGTGGCTTCGCCTTCGAGGGTGGGGCTGGTGGCGAGGATGACTTCATCGATCTCGCCGCGTTCTACGCGGGCCAGAAGGGTAGTCGTGCGCAACTGATCGGGGCCGACTCCGTGAAGAGGCGACAGCGTTCCATGCAATACGTGATAGACACCCTGGTAGCCGCGCGTGCGTTCCACGGACTCGATACTGGTGGGTTCCTCAACCACGCAGACCAGGCGCTGGTTGCGGGTGGTGCTGGCGCAGTAGATGCAGGGATCGACGTCAGTGACGTTGTTGCAGATGGAGCAGAGGCGCAGGGAAGCCTTGAGACCGCGCACGGCTTCGGCCAGCGCTGCGGCATCGTCGTCTGTGGAGCGCAGGATGTGGAAGGCGAACCGCTGCGCACTCTTGGCGCCGACGCCGGGAAGCTTCTTCAACTCTTCAATGAGCCGGGCCATGGGCTCGGCGTAGCGTGACACGGGGAGTGCCTCCTGGAGAACTTGATTCCATTTCTCGATTTAGGTGAGTCCGGGGATCTTGAGGCCGCCAAGCATGCCCTGCACGTTGGACTTGATGGCGTCATCGGCTTTGCGACCGGCGTCATTCACGGCGGCGACGACCAGGTCTTCAAGCATCTCCACGTCAGGCTGACCGCCGCTCAGACCGACCACGGCCGAGGGGTCTATGCGGATCTTGAGCAACTGCTTTTTGCCGTTCATGGTGGTGGTGATTGCGCCGCCGCCGCTGGAGCCCTCGACGACGGTTTCGCCCAGCTTGCGCTGGACTTCCTCCTGCATCTGGTTTGCCTGGGAAAGCATTTCCGCGATTTTGAGTGGATTGATCATGATGCACCTCGATGGGTACGAGCGTTTATTTCTGGCGCAGGGCCTATTTTTGACGGAGATCTACAACGCTGCGAACCTCAGCCTTGAAGATTTCTTTTGCCCGCTGCACGAGCGGGTTGTTCATTGCGGCTTCCTGAACGCTGCCCGCGATCGGCGTTGATTTGGATGCGGGCTGCGAGGCAACCGCGCCTGCCTCGCCGGGGACGACGAGGAAGCGGGCCGGACCGCCGAGCCGCTGCAACTCCTGGCGGATGAGTTTTTCCGACGCAGCATTGACGGTGAGGGCAAGCATCTTTTTGCCCACGCCGGGAACTTCAATGCGCAGGCTGGAGCCGTCAATGGTCCATGCGGCGGTGCCCAGGAATTCAGCGGCCGAAACGTGCCCGGCGGCGACGAGAGCGGAGTCGATGGCGTGGCGGAGGGACTCGATGCTGGGTGCGCCGGAGGCGGCAGGAGCGGGTTCGGGAATGCGGGCTAAAGCGCCCTCAGTGGGGGTGGAAGCAAAGCCGCTGGGTGCCGCGGCGGCAGGGAAGGGCGAGCTCCCGATGAACGTGCCGCCTGCTGGTTCACTCGTGGTTGCGGGCGCCCGGGTTGGAAGTTCCATCGTGGCAAGCGGACCAGATGTGGATTCTGGCTTGAGCGGAGACTCCGTGGCCGGCGGCGCAGCCTTGGGCGTCGAACTCCAACTGCCGCCTGAGGGGCCGAAGGGCGAGATGGGGGATGGAGCAGGTTGAGCAGACGTTGCCGCGCGCGATGGGCTGGGCGCTGGACGCGAGGTCTGGCTCGCGGCTGGAAGGCGAACCGAAGCGCCACTGGCGGCTCCGCTCAGAAGCTCTTCGAGCGGCAGCAGGCGTTGCGCGTGGATCAGCTTCAACAGGCCGAGTTCCAGGTGGAAGCGCTGCTCCTGGCGGTAATTCAGGTCGTCGAATGTGCGCAGGACGATCTGGAGGTTGCGGGTCAGCTCCTCCTCAGTGAAGAGCATCGCGGTGCGTACGGCGCGGGCGCGTTCGTCGGTGGAGATTTGCAGCAGCTCTGTTTGTTCGCCGCCCAGCTTGGCCATGAGGGCGTTGCGCAGGTAGCGGACCATCTGGCGGGCCAGCGAGGACGGGCTGTGGCCGGCATTAACCAGTATGTTGAGCTGGTTCATCAGCTCGGCGCTCTGGCCGGCGGCGACCGCGTCCATCAGGCGCTCAAACACGGCGTTGGGGACCGAACCCATCAGTTCGCGAATCTGCGCGGCGGCGAGCACAGGCTTGCCGTTCTCCAGCGGCGCGGAGGCGATGGCCTGGTCCATAATCGACAGCGCATCCCTCATAGATCCGTCGCCGGCTTCGGCCAGCAGTGCAAGTGCCGCGTCTTCCGCGTCGACGTCTTCCTGCGTGGCGATCATGCGCAACTGGGTCAGGATGTCGTCGAATTTGACGGCATGAAAGCTGAAGTGCTGGCAGCGCGAGCGGATGGTCTGCGGAATGTTTTCCGGTTCCGTGGTTGCCATCATGAAGATGACGTGCGCTGGCGGCTCTTCCAGGGTCTTGAGCAGTGCGTTGAAGGCGGCCTCGGTGATCTGGTGCGCCTCGTCGAGGATGTAGATTTTGTAGCGGTCCCGCGAGGGGGCATAGCGGGCGGCTTCGCGCAGTTCGCGAATCTCGTCGATGCCGCGGTTGGTGGCTGCGTCGATCTCGATGACGTCGGTCGCGTTGCCCTGGCGGATCTCGGTGCAGGACTCGCAGACACCGCATGGCTCGGGGGTGGGACGGGCCGCGGAGCCGATCTCGGTGCGGCAGTTGAGGGCCTGGGCGACGATGCGGGCGATGGTGGTTTTGCCGATGCCGCGATGGCCGGAAAAAATGTAGCCGTGGGCGATCCGGTTCTGCGACAGGGCGTTCATCAGGGTGCGCGTGACGTGGTCCTGACCGGCCACGTCGGCGAAACGCTGCGGACG
>JBEKDE010000147.1:0-8757 GCA_050014515.1 Occallatibacter sp. | reverse complement strand
CTGTTCCCGTCCGCCCATTGCCTCGCCGGCATCTTCGTGCCCGTCCACGATGTACACCCATCCGCCCAGCGGATTCCGATTCGTGGTTCTCCCCGCCCCAAGATACGAATAATCAAATCGGAGATCGGTAAATTCAACCGTCGTCCAGGTCCGGTTCGGCGGCAGTTTGGGCGGATCCATCCCCTTCACCGGCTCCTGGCCCACATCGCTCACCACCGCCCATGAGCCCCAGTCCAGATAAACCTGCCCCAGCGGCGTGCGTTTCGCGGCCTCGACAGCTGCATCCGACGGCGGCTTGTACATCACGTCCTGCTTTGAACTGTCGATGGTGCCCTTCCAGGTATCGACCTCGGCCGTCTGGTAGTAGCCAGCCGTCTCCAGAATCGCGTGCCACCGATAGGGATTCACGGGATAGGGCTCCAGCGCCAGGCGCGTCACCGGATCGACAGCCACCTGCGTATTGCCCAGCATGGTCCGCGCCTGCGATTGCTCCATCCATCGCCATCCCCACAGCGCAACCATTCCGCACAGCGCAAAAATGGCCCAACCCCGCCCGCGGAACTTCGCCTTCTGCGCGCCGATTTCGCGATCGGCCAACCCAAACAACCACGGCATCACCAGCGCCAGCAACAGCAGCGCCCACAGCACCGGTTCGGCAATAAACACCAGGCTGCCCTCATACCAGCGCGGATTGAACGGGAAAAATGGCCGCAGCCCATAGTTGTTCGTCCAGTCCAGCAGCAGATGGCTCAGCGCGGCGATCAGAGCGGACAAATACAGCCACCCCCACTGAATCGTCTGCGGTCGCAGCCGCAACGGAATCGGCGCGCCCGGCTCAAGGTTCAATATTGCGAGCTTCTTCTGTCGCCGCCCGTCGCGCCAGCGATGCCACAGCCACACCACGCCCACGATTACCCCTGCAACCACAGGCACGGCAATGAAGGTATGCGTGATGCCGCGGTGGTGCTTCAGCGACTCCACCGGGCCCCAGAACGACGACACCTCGTCGCAGTCGGCAGCCTCCGCCGCCAGCACCGCGGCCAGAGTAGCGTAAGCCGTCTTGCGGTTCAACCCCGACCGGCCGATGCAGGCCCCGGTTAAAAAATGTGTGACAGGTTCCATATCGTTCTGACCACCATACTACCCTTCACGCGGCCCAATATAATTCTCCCCATGGCCGAGCCTGCAAACTCAAACCCAGCCAACCCCACGCCAGATCCCGCCGAGCGCGCCGAGCAACTGCGCACCGAGCTCCGCCACCACGAGCACCTCTACTACGTTCTTGACGCGCCCACCATCAGCGACGCCTGGTATGACGCGCTGATGAACGAGCTCAAGCGCATTGAAGCCGCGCACCCCGAATTGATCACACCCGACTCGCCCACCCAGCGTGTGGGAGGCAAGCCGGCTGAGGGTTTCAAGAAGGTGCGCCACTCGCGCCCCATGCTCTCGCTCGATAACGCCTACTCCCCCGAAGAGCTCGCCGCCTGGGACACGCGCGTGCGCGATCTCGCCGGCTTGCTCCCTGTCGAATACATGGCCGAGCTCAAGATGGACGGCCTCAGCGTCGCCCTGCATTATGAAGCAGCCGAGCACGGCGGCGCGCGCCTGGCCCGCGCCATCACCCGCGGCGACGGCCAGACCGGCGAAGACGTCACTTCGAACATCCGCACCATCCGCAGCGTTCCCCTCACCATCTCCGCGGAGCGTCTGAAATCCGCCGGCCTGCCGCAGGCCTTTGAAGTACGCGGCGAAGCCGTGATGCCCGAGGCCTCATTCCTCCTCATGAATGAGGAGCGCGAGAAAGAAGGCCTCCCCGCCGCCGTCAATCCCCGCAACGCCGCCGCCGGCACGCTACGCACCCTCGATCCAAAGATCGTCACCAATCGCCGCCTCGACGTTTACGCGTACTTCCTTCTTGTCGAGGGCGAGTATTGGCCGCAGGGCCAGCGTGCCACGCTTGACGCCCTCGCAGCGCTCGGACTGCGCGTGAATCAGCACCGCAAGCTCGTTGCCAATGTCGATGAGATGGTCGCCTTCATTGACAAGGCTGAGGCCGACCGCGCCAAGCTCGGCTATGAGATCGATGGCGTGGTCCTCAAGGTTGACTCGCACGCGACGCAGCAGCGTCTCGGCTATACCGGCCGCGCCCCGCGCTGGGCCATCGCCTACAAATTCACTGCGAAATCCGGCGTCACGCAGGTACGGGAAATTACCGTGCAGGTGGGCCGCACCGGCAAGCTCACTCCGGTTGCCGAACTCACGCCAACGTTCATCGGCGGCACCACCGTCAGCCGCGCCACCCTCCACAACGCCGACTTCATCGAGCGCCTCGGACTCAAACTCCTCGACTGGGTCAAGGTGGAGCGCGGCGGCGACGTGATCCCCAAAGTGGTTGAAGTCATCGAGGATGCCGAACATCCGCGCGGCGCGGAACACTTCAAATTCCCCACCCACTGCCCTGAATGTGGCAGCGAAGTCGTGCGCGTCGAAGGTGAAGTGGACTACCGCTGCGTCAACATCGACTGCCCCGCCAAGCTGCGCGAGAGCCTGCTCCACTTCGGCCGCCGCTCTGTCATGAACATTGAAGGACTGGGAGACGCGGTTGTACAGCAGCTGCTCGATCGCAAACTCGTGCGCAGCGTCGCCGATCTCTACAAACTCAAGAAAGAAACTCTGGTCGAACTCGAGCGCTTCGGCGAGAAATCGGCCGACGCGTTGCTGGAAGAAGTTGAACGATCAAAAAAAGCCGGCCTGGCCCGCGTGCTCATGGGCCTCGGCATCCGCTTTGTCGGCGAACGCACTGCCGAGTTGCTGGCCGAGGAGTTCGGCTCCATGGAAGCCCTGGAAAAAGCCACCCCCGAGGAGTTGGAGCGCGTGGAAGAAGTTGGCCCGCGCATCTCCCAGGCTATAGTCGAGTTCTTCTCGCAAGCGGCCAATCTCGCACTCATCGAAAGCCTGAAGGACGTGGGCGTCGACATGACCGCGGAGAAGAAGCAGCGCACCACACAGCTGGAGGGACTGACTTTTGTCCTCACCGGCACGCTGCCCACGCTCACGCGCGACGAAGCCAAGGCAAGAATCGAAGCCGCAGGCGGCAAGACCTCAGGATCAGTCAGCAAGAAAACCAACTACGTCGTCGCCGGCGAAGAAGCAGGCTCAAAACTCGATAAGGCCCGCGACCTCAAAGTGCCGATTCTCGATGAAGCCGGTCTGCTGGCGCTGCTTGAAGGCTCATCCCCTCCCGAAAGCTACAGCAAATCCTGAGATGTTGTAACTCGAAACCACAATACTGAAGTTGACGCGACCATCAGGGAGAGGCAATCTTGCTCAACGCCCCAAAGGACACACCTTCTCAGGATTTGCTCTAAGCCGCAGGGACTGTCGACGGCATTTGTCTGGCCTTGATCGCAGCGCCAAGGCATGCGGCCGGAATCATGAGAACCACTCCCGCGATCCAGACCCAGCGCGGCGCCGGATGCGCTTCATGAAAAGGCGCAGCGATCATCACGTATAGCGTAAACGCCACTTCAATCGCGCCTAGGATTGCAGCGCACGTAAGCCGGGAGCTGCGCGCGATCCAGGCCGTGATGTAGCCGCCAACAACGATGGCAAACGTGGTATAGGCCACCATGAAAACCCTGGCCGGCAAATTTCCCGCGAGGGCAGCCGCATCAGGCAGCGCCCCCGGAAACAGGTGCATGAGCAGCGGATCAGCGGCCGCTTCGATTGCGAACGAGACAATGGTCAGCGCGACAAGGCCCGCGACTACCGCCAGGATGCTGCGAATCATTTTGGTCTCTCCTTGCCCTTCTAAGCTGACGGCTTGCCCCTGCGGACCGTTCTCTGCACCGGAAGATAAAGGTCTGTCCGATTGAGAACCGAGTCCTTGTCCACGTGAACTCCCCTGGCGATCGCAAGGGCTGGATCAGTGCGAAACACATATCGTTTTGAAGCCCGAACGCCGTCCGCAACATGGCGGAAGCCCTGAATCATAGTCGAATAAGGACCGCAATGTTCAGCTACGGCGTAGTCACCGCCAGCGAAGTCCAGACAACGGATCGTGCGCGTTCCTCTGGCAGCGGTGTCGATGGGGATACATGCGTCCGTTCGTTGCGCCGTTCCAGGCGTTACAGTCGGATCGTCATGATAAAAGCTCATTGGTATCGGGCGGTATGGGACGTTGTGACGTTTGGCCCAATCAACCAGGGTGTTCCAAATCCGATCGTCTTTGGTGAACGCCGCAGGAATCTCAGAATAAGCTCCAACATGCATCACCGACAGTAGGAGCGTGGAGCGGAGCGATTCAAATTTTACTTCGGAGAGACAGCAACCCTCGCCACGGAACGCGCGGTTGGCCTCGAGCCGCCGAATCTGCAGGACCTTCGCGTTCTTCCTGCAATCGCGCGGCGAAATGCCAAAGTACCGGCGGAAGGCGCGCGTAAAAGTCTCGTGATTTGTGAAACCGACCGAGAGGCAAACATCAAAGATGGGTTCATCGGTGATTTGCAGTTTGTAAGCTGCCTTTTCCAGTCGAAGCCGTTCCACATACTTCTTCGGTGTTTCACCCACGGCATTGGAAAATATGCGCTGGAAGTGAAACGGGGAGTAGCCATATTTCCCGGCCAGCGACCGCAGATCCAGCTCTCGATCCAGATTCTGCTGGACCTCGATGAGCAGTGGAATCATCTCCTGGAAAGAGTTTCGTGACGCCGCACCAGAGCCCATGCGACCCAGTTTACCGAAGTTCATTTGGAGTTCTTGACGATTCTTGCGATTTGGAGTTTTGGCTCGTTGCTGTCTGGCCCACAAACAAACCCAACTACGAACCCGCCCGCCGCCGCGCCGCAATGTCGGGACGCCGATTGACGGCTCGCAGCTCCCGTTCCCGTTCCCGCTCCCAGGCCTCGGCTCGCCAGTTGCGGGAGGCAAAACTGGGCGTCTCCTCGGCCGGCGGGATCGGGCGTTCCTCTGCGGCAACTCGCCCCTGCACGGCAACCAGGCCAACGCGCGCGACGGGCTTCTGCGGCACAACTGGAACCTGCTTCGCCGGCCGCGCCAAAGAATCCCTCTCGACATACGAAGCATTCGACGTCAGGCTGGCGTCGGTCGCCTCCGCCTGCATCTCCACTTCGTTCTCATCCACCGTGCCCGGCTGCACGCGCGCCGCCAGGTCCCGGGCCATGAACTCATCCACCAATTTGTGCAGGCAGGTTTGCCCGCACAGGTGCTTGGTTCCAGGACGCAGCCGGTTGCGCGACTTCCACCCGCTCACCCGCAGCTCTCCTCCCAGATCGCACGCCACAAACCAGTGGTTGGTCTGCTTCTTTTCCGTTCCGCAGATGTCGCACGATATCGCCTGCCGGATCACCGCATTGCCCCCTCTCCATTTCATCGCGCCGGGGCAGCAAGGTGTGAGGGGATTGAACGAAGAATCAAGGTATGTTCTAAATGCGAACAGACTTTCAGAAAGCCGTCCTGAAACGGAACGAAAAAGCCCGAGTGCTGAAAAAGCACCCGGGCCATCCATCTTCCAGAATCAACTCGCCCATGAAACTGCTACCCGTCTACTGACGCGTCGCGAAGTAGCCCTTCTTGGCGCGCACCACGTAGCGCCGGTCGTTGCAATAGAGGTAGATTGACCGGAACGAGCCGTCGAACTTGAAATCGGCCGGCGTGTAGCTCAGCGCGTACTGGCTGCGCAGCTCCTCTTCAATGTCCTTAAAGCTGTTCGACATCTCCTCCACCGAAGGCGGGAAGAAGACCTGGCCGCCTGTAGACTCGGCCATATCGGTGAGAACCTTGTCGCCCTTGCCGCGGCTCGGCGTCCAGTTGGTGCTGATGGCGTAGATAATCGTCTCCGCGCGCTCGCATTCCTTGATGACTTCGTCGGGGCGCACGCGGCTCTGGTTGTCGTCGCCGTCCGAGATGAGCACGATCGCCTTGCGCACCGGCTCCTGGCCGCGCGAGACGTCGAGCATCTTGTCGCGGCACGCCGTGTACACGGCGTCAAACAGCGCCGTGCCGCCACCCGGCCGCAGCCGGTCTATGCCCGACTCGAGCTTGTCGACGTCGTTGGTCCAATCAGCCGTCACCGTGGGCGTCACATCGAAGCCCATCACGAATCCCCGGTCGCTCTTCGGCTTCAGCACGTCGAGCAGAAACGCGGTCGCCGACTGCTGCTCAAACTGGAATCGCGAGCGGATCGACGTGCTGGCGTCGATCACGATGCCGACGCGCATGGGCAGATTGATCTGCTGGTGAAACGAGTTCACATGGGCCGGCGCCTTCTGATCGTCGAGCAGCGCAAAGTCGCTCTGCTTCAGGTTGGGATTGTAGTGCCCATGCTTGTCGGTCACCGTGAAGATGAGGTTGACCTCGTTCACGCCGAGGTGAATGGTGGCCGCATTCACGTCGGCTACTTCACCGTTCTGAGCGGGCTGTTGATCCGCCTGCGCCGGCACAGGCTGGGTGGCAGGCGCCGGCTGGCTGGCGGGTGCCTGCTGGGTAGCTGGCGCCGGAGCCGCGGGATTCACAGGCTGCTGTGCAAACGCTGAAGCCGCGGCGCAGGATGCCGCAAGAAAGAAAGGGAAGAGAAGGTACCCGAAGCGACGATTGGTTGCCGCTGGGGCAATAGGCTGTCTGATCATGGCTTCCTCATTTTATCAATCGCACCCGCACCTCGCATCACCTCGGGCGCCGAAACTCAAACCGCTGAACCATTCCCGCTCTCCAGCCGGCCCAGAAAACTCTCCAACTCCTGCGGCAGCGCCGCTTCCAGTTCCAGCTGCTTGCCCGTCCGGGGGTGCGTGAACTCAAGCCGCGCCGCGTGCAGAAAGTTCCGGCCCAGCTTGAGCCGCTCCGGATCTGCCCTGCGCCGCGCGGCCTTTGATTGCGCCGCCTGCGAGGCCACCTGGTCCGTCAGCTGGCCCGAACCGCCGTACAACGTGTCTCCCACAACCGGGTGCCCAATCGACGCCATGTGCACGCGAATCTGGTGGGTGCGCCCCGTCTCAATGCGGACCCTGACCAGCGTGAACTTGCCAAAGCGGCTGTTGATCTTCCGCACCACCTCGTAGTGAGAGACGGCTGAGCGGGCGTTTTCGGTAGGTTGCGTGGTCATGCGCGTGCGCCGCACCGGGTCCCGGCCAACATCCGCATTGATGGTGCCGCGCGCCCGCTCCACCGAACCCTGCACCAGCGCGATGTAAGTCTTCTTCATCTGGCGGCTTGAAAACATCTCGCCCAAAGCCGCGTGGGTGCGATCGTTCTTGGCCACCACGATCAGGCCGCTGGTGTCCTTGTCGAGCCGGTGCACAATCCCCGGCCTCAACTCGCCGCCGGTGGATGACAGCTTCTTGAAGCGGTAGAGCAGGGCGTTGACCAGGGTTCCACGGCTGCGTTCGTCGTCATTCTGGCCCGACCCTGCGTGCACCATCATTCCCGCCGGCTTGTTCACAATCGCCAAATCAGCATCCTCAAAAACAACATCGAGCGGAATATCCTCCGCAACCGCCTTCAGCGGCGCGGGATGCGGTTCGCCGGAAATCACGATCCGCTCGCCGCCGCGCAGCTTCAGCGAAGCCTTTTCGCGCTCGCCATTCACCAGCACGTCGCCCTGGTCCATGAGCATCTGCACGCGCGAGCGGCTCACGCCCTCCAGTTGAGACGCAATAAACTGGTCAAGCCGTTGCCCGGCGCCTTCCGCGGGTACTTCGATCACGCGCTGTTCCACGTCCCCGGCCTCAACCATTTTCGGCCTCGCTTTCCGTTCCCTTGGTCCCGTGTTCCATCAAAACAAACGCCCCCGTCAGCACCATCAGAATCGCCGCGATCTGCGGCCCATCCAGTGCGCCGCCTAACACCACACCGCGCCCCTCCGAATCACGCCATAACTCAGTGATGAAAATTGTCGCGCCGATCCCCATCAGCCCCATACCCGCCACATCGCCCTCGCGCCGCCGGGCCGGCAGCCACACCAGAAGAAATATCGAGAGGGTCAGGTAAGCCAGCGCCGCATACGCCTGCACCGGATGCAGTGGAATTCCCAGCGGCGTGCCACTCCAGCGCGCAGCCAGAATATTGGTGTAAGTCACCGCCCAGCGCACACCTGTCTGTGTTCCATAACCTGAACCCGCCAGCAGCGCGCCAATCTGCTCGAAGGCCAGCCCCAGAGCCAAGGGCGCTGCCAGTGCATCCGCAGTCGTTCCCAGCGGCAGATGCTTCTTGCGCGCATAAATCGCCGCTGCTCCAAGACCGGCAAAGGTGCCCGCCGTAGCCAGCAGCGGATGATGAATCATGGCCAGCGTCAGCATCCACGAGGGGTGAAGGCGCAGATCGCTCCAGTTCATCGCCACCAGCAAAAGCCGTTGGCTCACCAGCGCCGCAAACAACGCGATGATGCACAAGTTCCACACCTGGGCCGGATTCGCTCCGGCGATGCGCGCCGTGCGTTGCGCAAGAAATAACCCCGCCACCACGCCCAGCGCGGCAAGCACGCCATAGGCGGGAATGAGAATCGATCCGATGTGGAGAAGGACTGGATGCACCTGAGTCAGAATACCCTCTCAGGGCTTGAGGATGTATCGGGCTATGCGAACGCACCGCGCGTTTGCATAGCTCGATATTCCTTCGGAAAAGTAGAATCCGACCCACTGGGCCGTGAGTGATGTGCTGGTGAACCCGTCCTTAGACGGTGGAGCTCTCCGCGGTTCATTAGGCATTCCGGACTGGCGGACACGGCACACAGAACCGATT
>JBEKDE010000146.1:0-9045 GCA_050014515.1 Occallatibacter sp. | reverse complement strand
TGATGACGGCATTGGCACGGTTTACGCCTTCCAGCGAGAAAGCGGCTGTTAGCTCGTCGAGGGTGAGGACTTCGCGATCGTCTTTCGGTGACCAGCCGAGGAGACAGAGGAAGTTGATGAAGGCGCTGGCGAGAAATCCAGCGTCGCAGTAGGTGGTGACGCTGACGATGGGGCCGTGCTTGCGCTTGGAGAGCTTGGCGCCGTCGGGGGCGACCAGCAACGGCAGATGTGCGAATTGCGGCGCGGGGACGCCGAGCGCTTCAAAGATGAGCAGATGCTTGAAGGTGTTGGTGAGGTGATCCTGGCCGCGGATGATGTGAGTGATGCGGAGATCGGCGTCGTCTGCGCAGGATGCCAGGTGGTAGGTAGGCATACCGTCCGACCGCAGCAGCGCGAAGTCCTCTACCTCGTCGGCCAACTTGGACTGCGGGCCGTAGACGCTGTCAGTGAAGTTGAGCGTGCGGGCGTGGCTGCTTTCAGCGCTGCGGGGAACGCGGTAGCGGAGGGCGAAGGGCTCTCCGGCGGCGGCACGGCGGTCGGACTCTTCGCGGGAAAGCTCGCGCATGCCGGGATTGAAGAGCCAGGCGCCCTGCGCTGAGGACTGTTCCCCCGAGTCAGCGTGGGCGGGCGTGAAGTCACGATAGGCGAGGTCCTTTTCGAAGATCCGTTGTGCAGCGGCGCGGTGAAGGGCCAGGCGTTCGGACTGCTTGTATTCCTCGTCCCAGTTGAGGCCCAGCCAGCGCAAGCCCTCGAAGATGGATTGAACGCTCGCGTCGGTGTTGCGCTCGACATCGGTGTCGTCGATGCGGAGGACCATTGTGCCTTGTTTGCGGCGGGCGAACAGCCAATTGAAGATGAAGGTGCGGGCGCTGCCGACGTGCAGGTAGCCGGTGGGTGAAGGGGCAAAACGGACGCGGGGAGCGATGGGCGCGGAGGGAGTCGAATCAGGCATCTTGAATAGGTTTTTACCCTATCGATGCTAGCACCATTGCATGGAGCGGACGGTACCTGCAGTGCGGCAGACGGCACTTGCAGTGCGGCAGACGCTCGCGGGAGGCTCGCATGGGCCACCTGCCAGGCCAGGTCGGGCGCGACCTGGTCAGGACTGGGGCGGATAGGGTGGTTGCGGCGGATAGGACGGCTGTTGCCAGCCCGGTTGGGCAGCTGGACTCGTCTTCCATTCTCCAAATGCGAGGATGAAGTTGAGGACGAGGCCACCCAGCGGAACGATGTAGAGCAGGGAAAGCCAGGGCGAGAAGCCGGCCTTCTTGCAGATGAACCAGAAAGGAACAATGCGAATCGGGAAGACAAAGAACGAGAAAACGATGAATAGAACGATGAGATGCCATGGCTGAAGCAGGTCGCCCATACAAGCCTCCAAATGGTGAGCGCAGCCATCGTAACATGGGCGCGGCAAATGGCGATGAGGCCTTTTGGGGCAGTGCTTTGCGAGTGTGGAGCGGTGGGTTCGATTGCCGCTCCACGAAGCAGCTTATGAGGAAGACATCATGCTCAAGCCTGCGGGGGATAGGGTGGCTGTGGAGGATAGGGTGGCTGCGGCGGGTAAGGTGGCACCCAGCCCTGCGGCGGCACGGGGACCACCTTCCACTCGGCAAAGGCGAGGATGTAATAGAGCACCAGGTTGCCGAGCGGGATGAGATAGATGAGCGAGAGCCACGGCAAGAAGCCGGCCTTTTTGCAGATGAACCAGAAGGGCACAATCACGACGACCATGCCAATGAGGATGACGATTGGGATGAAAGCAAAGAAGAAGCCGAGAATTCGCTTCGCGGTTTCGGGATCGACCTGGTTGTCGAGCAGGAAAAGCGCCAGGGTTTGCATAGGAACGCTCCAGAGTCAGGATAGAAACTTGGAGCAAAGGTAAGTCCAAACTTGAAATTCCGCAACGGAAAAAACAGGATGGATCGAAGCACCAGGCTACGGTTTCCATAAACAGATTGACCAACTTGACCAACCCAGCAATCTTCGATATGATTGGCATGAATTGACCAACTTGACCAATTTATTGGCAATTGGGAGGGGCACTTGGTCGCGAATCCGATGCCGCAGATGAAAGAGGATGCAGCCGCGCCGACCCAGGTGAACATTTACGAGGCGAAGACGCAGCTTTCGAGCCTAGTAGAGCGAGTCGCCAAAGGCGAAGAGATCGTGATTGCCAAGGCGGGGAAGCCAGCGGCAAAGCTTGTCGCATTGGAAGCCAAGGCTAAGGTACCGCGCAAGCCTGGCAAGAATTTGTTGGGAATCACCTTCATTGCAGGCGATTTCGACGCGCCGCTGTCAGAAGACGTACTCCAGGATTTTGGGCTCTAGCGCATGAAACTGCTGCTCGATACGCATGCGTTTCTCTGGTGGGATGCGAACGACACTCGTTTGCCAGAGGTATTTCGCATGGAAATCGCATCTCCTCAAAACGAGATTTTTGTCAGTGCTGTGTCTGTCTGGGAGATTGCGATCAAGCGATCGTCTGGAAAACTAGCATTCGGGCAGCGAGTGGGAAAAGCCATTATGGACTATGGTTTTACCGCATTGCCGATCACGGTTGCCGAGGCGGAATGGGCTGGCGAGCTGCCTCAATTACATCGCGATCCCTTTGATCGCTTACTTGTGGCTCAGGCCCAGCTCGGGGGCATGGTTCTTGTGACGGTGGATGAGCAGATTCTGCGCTACCAGGTACCGCGCCTTTAGACCCGTTGCATATCAAATCTCTCCAATATGGCGCTGTTCCTTTGGTTTAGAGCGTTGGCGCAACTGCTCTCCTAAGCTAAACCCGATTCCGAAGGTTAAGGCGAAATCCTTTGCGTCCCGAATCCGGTTCACTGAGAGGCTCGACCCGCTGGGGAGCCAGATCCAATCGCAGAGGAGAGCAAGCCCAAAGCTCGCTGTGCAGATCACAGCTCCATAAACAGCGAACGATACGATTCGGCGGGACATCCCGTTCATTGAATAAGCTCCTGCGCCCAGATTGTGGCACCGGTAGAGCCGGAGTGAGAGCAGATCACCGACAACTGATCATTGACAACCGACATCTGTTTTACGTGATGTCTTCCGTGTCATACACGGGCGCGATGGTGCGTTTTTTGGGCACGCCGTGGACGGAGCTGAGCAGGTCTTCGACGACGTCTTCGAGCTGGCGCTGCGTCTCGATCACGGCGCTCATGCTGGCCAGTTCTTCCGGCTCGATGGCTGTTTCGACGAGGGCTACGGCGTGACATTGGGCCACGTGGTCGAGGTTCATGCCCTCGGGAGTTTTGGCCTTGATGCTGACCTGGTCCATATCAAGGCCGAGCAGGTCGGCGACGCGGGCGCGCATTTCGCCGGCGATAGGAGAGATTTTGGGCGCGGCGAGAACAAGAGTTGTGTCGATGTTCACGATACGGTAGCCGGCGTGGTGCAGTTCTTCGATGGCGAGGTTGAGGAAGATGGACGAGTCGGCGTCTTTCCAGCGGGGATCGCCGGGGGGGAAGAAGCTGCCGATATCGCCGGCGGCCACGGCACCGAGCAGGGCATCGGTGATGGCGTGCAGCAGCACATCGCCGTCGGAGTGGCCGGCGAGGCCTTCGGGGTGGTCGATGGTCAATCCGCCGATGCGCAGCGGGACTCCGGGCTTGAATGCGTGGGAGTCCCAACCGAAACCGATGCGTGTAGTCATGGGTACCGTGCCTATTCTCTTGACCGTGATCCGCGCTGCGCTCGGGATGACAGCGGTGATGTTTAATCCGGACTTAGCGGGCGCGCTGGCGGAGGTAGAACTCGGCCAACTCCAGATCGCCCGGCTGCGTAATCTTCAGATTAACCTGAGAGCCGTGTACCACGGCGACGGGGTGTCCGGCGCGCTCCACGACCGACGCCTCGTCGGTGCCGATAAAGCCGTCTGCGGTGGCCTCGGCGAAGGCCTGCTGAAGCAGCCCGAAGCGGAAGCCTTGCGGGGTCTGCGCCAGCACCACGAACTCGCGCGGGATGGTGGAGACGACCAGCGCGCCGTGGGCCGTGCGCTCCACCTGCTTGATGGTGTCCACGGCGGGCAGGCCGACGATGGCCGCGCCATGTAATTCGACCGCGTCGATGGTGCGGTCGATGGTGGCCGCGTCAATCAAGGGACGCACTGCGTCATGTACCAGCACAATGTCTTCGGGCCGCGCGGGCAAGGCCGCCAGGGCGTTTGAAACCGATTCCTGGCGGTTTTCGCCGCCTTCCACCACTTTGACCCGCTTGTCGAATGCGAACTCGGCGATCTGTGCTCGAACGCGCTCGATCTCCGAATTGCGGACGGCCACGTAGATGGATGTCACCCGCTCGACGGATGCGAAGGCGCGCAGGGAGTGGATCAGGATCGGCAGGCCGTCGAGCGAGAGGAACTGCTTGGGCTGCGGGCCGGCCATTCGGGTGCCGATGCCGGCCGCAGGAAGAATGACAAAAACTTGCATAACGGCTGGAGTATACCACTGCGTGGGGCAGCCGCTCGCGGGAGGCTCGCACTGGCTTCGTTGCTCAGTGCTCGATGAACATCATCTCATTCGTAGAGCGGAATCCAAACGACTCATATATCTTTCGGCCTGCGTCGGAGCTATGCAGCGCCATAATGCGAATGCCGCGGCTGCGGGCCCCGGCAACGCAGTGCTCGACGAGCATGTGAGCCAGGCCGCGCTCGCGGTATTTGGGCTCGACGAAGACGTTGAGCAGGTAGCCGCGATGCTCGCCGGCTGGGTCAAGAGGATGTGGCGGCCAGTCCAGGATGAGAAGGCCGGCCGAAGCGATTGGGCGGCCGTCGTCTTCGGTGATCCATCCCGCATACTGGTCTGCGGCGATCATGCGTGCCACCCATGGCTCGAAGTTTCGGGTCATCTCGTCGAGATCGGAGGCCGGCCTGCTTCCCATGGCGCTGAACATGGCGTTCCGATGCGCGGCGATGAGAGGTGCGTCGGTGGCTACAGCGATTCGAGTCTCCAGCATGAGGGAAAGTATAGCCACCTTCGTGGGGACGGTGCCCTGAGCCGTATGATTCTTCTGATGAACGCCGCGGTTCCCAATTCGCTTCCCATGGATGTGATTCTGTTCAGGCCTGGGATGCGGCTGGCGGTTGGGGTTTCGGGCGGGGCGGATTCGGTGGCCCTGTTGCGCGCACTGGCTGAGCGGCGCGGCGAACTGGGACTGGTGCTGCATGTGGCGCATCTGCACCATGGTTTGCGCGGCGAAGAGGCGGACGCGGATCTGGATTTTGCGCAAGAGCTGACGGCGGAGCTGGGGTTGCCATTCCATCATGCGCAGGTCAATACGAATGCCGAGGCGGAAAAGTCAGACGAATCCATTGAAGAAGCGGCGCGGCGGCTGCGGTACGGCTGGTTTCGGCAACTGATGGCTGCCGGTGAAATCGATGCGGTCGCCACGGCGCACACGCTCGACGACCAGGCCGAGACGGTGCTCGCCAAATTTCTGCGCGGGGCGTGGACGGAGGGATTCAGCGCCATTCATCCGGTGGTTGAGTTTCCGGAGGGGCGCATTCTGCGGCCGTTGCTGGCGACTACGCGGGCCGAGGTAGAGGCCTATCTGAATGCCGTGGGCCAGAGCTGGCGCGAGGATTCTTCGAACCGGCATTTGACCTACACACGCAACCGCATACGCCACGAGCTGCTGCCGCTGCTGGAGGGCTGGAATCCACGGCTTCGCGAGCACCTGGCGCAGATGGCCGCGCTGGCACGGGATGAGGAGGCATGGTGGCAGGCGGAGCTGGCGCGACTGGCTCCGCAACTGCTTTTGCCGGGGCGCGCGGTTCGAGGAGGGGGCCGGGCTTCGGGCCAGTCGTCGCTTTCGGTGGACGTGGTGAGGCTGGGCGCATTGGCTCCCGCGGTTCAACGACGCCTGCTTCGTCATGCGGCGGGGCTGCTGGGAACTGCACCGGATTTCGCGGCCACGGAGGCTCTGCGCGCGTTGGCGCTGCAAGGGCGGGCCGGCCAAAAGCGGGAGCTGGCCCAGGGACTGCGCGCTGAACGTACGCCGCGGGAACTTCGCCTGACGGTTGAGCCGGTTTCGGCTGCTGGAGCTGGCCAGGCCGCGGCTGTTTCCGAGTACAGCGTGGCCGTTCCGGGAGAGGTTACGGCTCCAGCCTTTGGCTTGCAGATTGAGATTACCGGCACCGGCGCTTCACCCCAGTCCCAGCCTTTAGCCAGGCAAGCCTTGTTGCGGAACTGGAGGCCCGGCGACCGGGTCCGGCTGCGCTACTCCAGCAGCCCGCGAAGGGTGAAGGAAGTGCTGGAGCGTCTGCGCATAACTGGAACCAGCCGCATGGTTTGGCCGGTTCTTGAGCTCGACGGGCGCATTGTCTGGATGAAGGGTGCGGAACTGGAGCCTTTGCCGGGAATCGCGGTTATTGCGACCGATCTGGACCCTGGCCAGCGCTAGGCTTGCGCAATCGATTCTTTCGCGGAAAATGGGCCTGCCGGCAAGATAAATTCGCTTCCGACTCCGGCCCAGATGCCTGCCAACGTCCCAGCCGGGTTACGGGGCCCGGTTTCGCTACAAGTTTTTCCGGCTTCGGAGTACAATCAATGCTACTGCTCATCCAGGCGGCAAGACGTGAGTGTCTGCTGTCGGGGCGATGTGAACTTTCTGTGACTTCAGGGGAGTTACACGCGTCTAAGGGTGAGATAGGCGGAGATCAGAGGTCTCGACAGCGGCTTCCCCCCGCCGGGAAAGAGGAATCCTGGTGAATTCGACAGTCAAAACGGTCCTGTTCTGGGGCTTCATCTTGATGTGCCTGATGGTGCTTCTGAGCTTCTGGCAGAAGAGCGCCGGCATGGGCAAGCCACAGGAAATCGGCTACTCCGATCTGCTGGACAAGATCGACGCTGGCCAGGTGGCCAATGCCACCATCCAGGGCACGGATGTGCACGGCCAGATCAAGGGCGCGAAAGACCAGTTCCACACTACCATCTCCTCAAATAATGTGGACAGTCTGACCAAGGAACTGCGCGCCAACAAGGTGGTCTTTGACATCAAGGAGCCGCAGAACAACTACCTCGTTCCGCTGCTGCTGAATGCGGCGCCGATTGTGCTGATTGTCGGCTTCTGGTTCTTCATGATGCGGCAGATGCAGTCGGGCGGCAACAAGGCGCTCTCGTTTGGCAAGAGCCGCGCTCGCCTGCTGAGCATGCAGCAGAAGAAGGTCACCTTCAAGGATGTGGCCGGCGTCGACGAAGCCAAGGAAGAGCTGAAAGAGATCATCGAGTACCTGCGCGAGCCGCAAAAGTTCCAGAAGCTGGGCGGTCGCATACCCAAGGGCGTGCTCCTCGTGGGGCCTCCGGGAACCGGCAAGACCCTGCTGGCGCGTGCCGTGGCCGGCGAGGCCAATGTGCCGTTCTTTTCCATCTCCGGTTCGGACTTTGTCGAGATGTTCGTCGGCGTGGGCGCAAGCCGCGTCCGCGACCTGTTTGAACAGGGCAAGAAGAACGCCCCCTGCATCATCTTCATCGACGAAATCGATGCTGTGGGCCGCCATCGCGGCGCAGGCCTCGGCGGCGGGCATGACGAGCGCGAACAGACCCTCAACCAGTTGCTGGTGGAGATGGACGGATTCGAGTCGAACGACGGCGTGATCCTGGTCGCGGCCACCAACCGGCCTGACGTGCTTGATCCCGCGCTGCTTCGCCCCGGCCGCTTTGACCGCCGCGTGGTGGTGGGCCTGCCGGACGTGCGCGGCCGTGAAGAGATTCTCCGCGTACACGTGAAGAAGGTTCCCGTCTCCGACGATACCAATCTCAACGTGCTGGCCCGTGGAACACCCGGATTCAGCGGCGCCGACCTGGCCAACATGGTCAACGAGGCCGCTCTGAACGCTGCTCGCGTGAACCGGAAGCAAGTGACGATGTACGACTTCGAGCTGGCCAAGGACAAGGTGCTGATGGGCGCCGAACGCAAGTCCATGCTGCTGACCGAAGAAGAGAAGCGGGTAACCGCCTATCACGAAGCGGGGCACGCACTGGTGTCGTTCCGGCATGTGCACTCTGACCCGATTCACAAGGTCACGATTATTCCGCGCGGGATGGCGCTGGGCGTTACGATCTTCCTTCCCGGCGACCGTCACAACTACACTCGCGAGTATCTTGAAGCCAATCTCGCTATCGCCTACGGCGGACGCGTGGCCGAGGAGATCTTCCTCAACCAAATGTCCACGGGCGCAGGCAGCGATATTGAGAGCGCAACCGACCTTGCCCGGCGCATGGTGTGCGAATACGGCATGAGCCGCCTCGGTCCACTGACTTTCGGCAAGAAGGAAGAGCAGATCTTCCTGGGCCGCGAGATTGCTCAGCATCGCGACTTCAGCGAAGAAACAGCAAGGCAGATCGATCTGGAAGTACGCCGCCTGATCGACGAGGCTTATCAATCGGCTCACTCGATCGTCGAATCGCACGCCGATGCCATGCACCGCATTGCAGCGGCGCTGTTGGAGCGCGAGACAATCGACGCCGAGGAAGTGAAGATGCTGATCGAGGGCAAGGAACTTCCGCCGCTTCGCTCCGTGCTGGCTTCGCCTACCGACAAGGGCGGCGACGGCATTCAGCAGGTGCTGAAGCCTGATACGCGCGGCGGCCCGAGCTATCCGGAGGGCTCGCCTTCACCGGCTTGAGGCAGCTGTCAGTGATCAGGAGGGCCACTCGCGAGAGTGGCCTTTTTGTTTTGTGCGCACGACGGAATCGCTGATCAAGGAACGCGGGTTTTACCGAGTCGCTCTGGATGGACCAGGGGCATTCAGCGATTCGATCGCCGCGCGGTCTTAAAATCAAAGACGGAGCCTAAAATGAGCGACGGCCGCGAAGAGCGTGAAGAACGGGAGAAGCGCCGCGAGCAGGAAGAGCGCGAGAGCCGCGAAGACCGGCTTGATCGCTACCCGGCAGACCAGTGGGAGCGAGAAAGAAAAGACTCTTGAAAGCCAGCGACCAGGGGACCAAGGGACTAAGGACTAAGGTGCCACGGGCTGAGGCGGAAAACCTCCTTAGAAGATTTTGTAGCTCGCCCCGATGCTGGCGCCAT
>JBEKDE010000145.1:0-9308 GCA_050014515.1 Occallatibacter sp. | reverse complement strand
ATTGCTACCCTTTCTCGTTCGACTTGCATGTGTTAGGCACGCCGCCAGCGTTGATTCTGAGCCAGGATCAAACTCTCGTTTGAAACCTGTTGTCGGCTCTCCTCTGACGGAGGTCAGCGAGAGTCCGACGGCATCTGCACATCTGTCGCCCGAATCGCTTCGGGGGAACAGGGTGCATGCAGATGCTCTTACCTTGTGAGAATGATCAAGCCAAACTCGATCACATCTCACGACTGGCATGTTCAACCAATTTGTCAAAGATCCTTGAGAGCTGTCCGCCTGAGCGGGGCCCTTTTGGATCGAGGCCCGGGCTGTTACGCCAAGGTGTCCTCGAACTTGTTGCGCTCGCTTGATTTCTGCACTTTCGAGCAGTCTTCAGCGTTTTTGCGCGAACCTTCTAAAGTTATCGAAGTTCATGTCTTGTGTCAAGGCTTTTTTCAAGCCCGCCGACAAGATATGTAACTCTCGTTCAGAAGCAACGCGCAGCGCAAAATATCAAACAGCGACCAGCAAAGTTTGCCCGAGCCGATAGGGCTCACAGGAGATGAACTCCTGGGTCTTGCAATGGCTTGTTCTCTCTAGGGATTCCCTACAGCGGCTCAGGGGCACTTGCCTCACCTGACCCAGCGAACTAGCTTTACCGGTTGGCTTCCCACATCCCAAGTAGGGCAGGACTAACGACCAACAGGCGTTCCACTGCTCATCTGCAACTTTCAAAGAGTAGCACACGCCACCCTTCATTGCAAGCGGTGAGCGGCTAAACCGTATCCACCTCGTTGCAACTTTCCGAGAATAGCAACCCCTCGGCCGGAAAGCAAGCAATTGCGCCTGTGGAAAGATGCCTGATTCTGTGGGAAACGGCTTGGGTCAGAGGCCATGCTTGGGGATTAACCCTAAATCTGTCAATCCGTTAACGAAGAATTGCATGGCCAGCGCCACCAACAGCAATCCCATGATGCGAACCAGAATTCTGATGCCGGTCTCTCCCATTACCTGGCGGACGCGCCCCGCGCCGGCAAGAACCCAGTAGCTGATCAGGCATGTGAGCGTGATAGATCCCAGAATGGCACCCATCTCCCAATGCAGAATCGAGGGCACCTGGCCCACCAGCACCATGACCGACGAGATGGCGCCGGGCCCGGCCAGCATGGGGATTCCGAGGGGCACAATGCCAGCGTCTTCCTTGGCCGCTGCCTCTTCGGTATCGCCATGAGCCTCCTGCGTGGGAGAGCGCTTGGCCTCCAGCATGTCCAGGCCGATCAGCAGCAGAATCAATCCACCCGCCACTTCAAAGGCCGGCAGCGTAATCCCGAACATGCGGAAGATGAGCTGGCCGCCCAGGGCAAAGCTGGTGAGCACGATAAAGCAGGTGATGCAAGCCTTGCGCGCCATGCGCTTTCTGCGCGGCGGATCGGCGCTTTCGGTGATGGCCAGAAAGGAAGGAATTGCCGCGAAGGGGTCGACCAGAAAGAAGATGGAACTCAGCGCCAGCACGGAAAAACGCACCAGCGGAGTCGAGCTCAGCTCACTCAGCGCCGCCTCTGCTGGATTGGTCCATATCACTTCTTGAGGCTAGACGATTTTGCCGTAACCCGCCAACCCATCCAAAGGTATTGGACGCTATTCGCCGGCAGCGGCGGCAGCGGCGCCGGCCAGCACAATGGGCGCGGTCGGAGTATCGGAACCTTCCGCCTTTTCGATGGTGACTCCGAATGCCTTCGCCTCCACACCAGCCGGAATCGCCGGCAACAACACGCTGGCGCTCCCGGTTGCGTCGGGCCGGAACAACCCCGCCGGAATCGCGCTGCCGTTGACCGGAATCACCCACAACTCGTAGGTCTTGTCGTCGGCAATCGGCTTGAGATTGTTCGCCTGGAAGAGCAGGCTGCCGGTTTCCGCAATATAGATGGCGCGGCCGCTCGGCTGCGGGGCGGTCTTCGATGCCGTCAATAAAACCCGCTGCGCGCTGGGCGATGTGAGCACATCGAGTACGCGCTCGGCCTGCGCTGTCTCCGCCTTCAGCGCGGTAACTTTGCCGGACTCATCGCGCACCTGATCATTCAGGGTCGCGATCTTTCCATTGAGCGTGTACGCAAAGAACGCCAGCCCCGCGGCAATTGCCCATGGCACAATTGCGCCCAGCGGAAATTTGACGACCTTGGCCTTCTTCTCTTCTGCAGGCTTCTTCACTTCCGGCAACGTCTTTTCTTCCTGCGATGCCTGCCTTTCCGGAAGAGGCTTTTCTTCCTGCGGCTTTTTCTCCTCTGGTGCCGGCCTTGAGGAGTAGGCATCCGCAGCTACCCGATCGAGGAAACGCTGCCGGGCGCCTGCGGGCAGAGGATGTTGCGGCATGCTCAATCCAATCATCGCCACGTCCCCCGAAAACTCGGCAAGCTGCTCGCGGCACTCGGCACACTGCGCCAGGTGCGCGCTCGCCGCGGCTGACTCTGCTTCAGGCAGAGAGCCGAGGGCGTGCAGCGCGAGATCTTCCGGCGAAATGTGCTCCTGGGCGTTCATCACGCAAGTGCCTTTCGTAAACCAATCAACGCAAGCCTGATTCTTGTCTTCACCGTGCCGAGCGGGTCTCCTGTTCGCTCCGCAATCTCCGAGTGGCTCAGGCCTTCAAAGTATGCCAGTTCGAGAGATTTCTGTTGTTCCAGCGGCAGGTCCTTCAAAATGCCGCGCACCTTTTGCATCATCAGATTCCGTTCCGTCTCCGAAGCCAGGTTTGTCTTCGACGCCAGCACCACATCTTCCGGTGAATCGGTCGGCTTTCTGCGCCGCACCTGGTCGATCGCGCGATTGCGCGCCAGCACCAGCAGCCATCCCGCCAGAGACCCGCGCCCCTCGACAAAACCGTCGGGCTTTTTCCAGAGCTGGAAGAAAACTTCCTGCATCACATCTTCCGCCTGGCCCGGATCTTTGAGCACGCGCAACGCCACCGAATACACCATGCCTCCATAACGATCGAAGACCTGCGCCATGGCCTGTTGATCGCTCTGACGTAAACGATCGAGCAACTGGTCATCGCTCAGCTCGTGATCGTTATGAATAGTACGCTCGAAGGCCATGATTGGATTGGGGAAATCGGTGTTCTTTCCGGTAAGAACAAACCCTACACTATCCACTCCGTACCCTGTCCACAATGAATCTTGCGGAGGGCCGTTGAGCTTTGGAAGAACGGCGCGTGCGTCGACACCGCATCGCGCTCCACACAGTCTCAATGAACGCTGGTTTGACACTTCCATTTGGTTGGCCACCACAGCATAAGGCCGTTCCCCGAGGGTCAACGGCCCTATGCCATTCCACATCCACTCGTCTATCTGAAGCCGTTGGGGCCGGCATTCAATCCAGCAGGGAAGAAGACGCCCATGGCGGGGCTAACCTGGGTTGTACCGTTCACAGCGCCGCCGCCGGTGACGATGTTCAGTACCTGCGTGGTGTTGCGCGCGAAAGCGATCACGTTGGTTGAATCGGCATCGGTGAGGCGTGTCGCGTTTGCGCCCCCGCCACCAGCAAGCTCAACTGAAAAGTTGGCCAGGCCGAAGTCGTCGGGGTTGGCGTCATAGGCGCTCGGCGCGGCGCCCAGCAGTCCTGCCTGAGAGAGCGAAGCCCGCAGCGCGGAGATCAGGTTCGTGTAGGACGCGATGCTTGTTCCGGCGGGGTCAATGTAGTTGATGGTGGTGCGGATGAGACCTGCGTGATACGCCTCGACCGCCAGAATACCGGCCGCTGTGGTCAGGTTCGCCGAGGAGGTAAGCAGCGGGGCTGCGCCGTGATAGGCAGTCACGCCCACGTCCTCAAAGACATACGCGCCCACCAGAAAAGCTTCGTCGCTGGCGTAGGGGCTGAAGCCGGAACCGCCCGGAATCTTCGCCGCCGCGGCAAGGGCCGGGAAGGATGTGCCGAGATTGATGGCCGGCTGTGCGACGGCCGAGCTGCCCAGCGCGCCCAGCAGCAACTGCACATGCTTGCCTTCTTCCACCGCCGTCTCAATCGCGTACGACGCGACCTGGATGGTAGTGAATGGGACCTGGCTACCGCCGGAAACGGTACCCGCCGTTCCCACCGTTCCTGACAGCGTGATCAGCGGAGCGCCGGCGGCGGTGGATGCGGTGTTGGCCTTGTCGATCGTGGTGCCGAAAGCGGCAAGGTAGTAGAAGTTCGCCTCAAGATATTCCAGGTTGAGGGCGAAGTTGAGAATGTCCGCGTCCGTGTAAGACGCGGCTGCGACGTTGGTGAAAGGCGCAGCGGCGCCAACGGCCACGCCGGCCAGCGAGGTGAGGCCCAGAGTCAGCATCCTGCGGCGGCTCGTGGCGATAACGTCATCCAGTATTTGAGTCTCTTGAGTTGCCATGATAATCTCCCGTCTGTTTGGTTGCTGCTTAGGCTGAGGTGGTGGCGAAGATGCTGTTGACGCCGCTGGGGAAGAAGCCGCCGGATTTGACGCCGACCGTAGGCGAACCGTAAACAATGTGCAGAACCTGGTTCACGGTGCGAGCAAATCCGACGGCGTCCGACGCGCTTGCCGCCACAATCGAGCTGGGTGTGGTCAG
The DNA here is from genome assembly GCA_050014515.1 of Occallatibacter sp. Taxonomy (GTDB): domain Bacteria; phylum Acidobacteriota; class Terriglobia; order Terriglobales; family Acidobacteriaceae; genus Telmatobacter. The sequence goes on along the minus strand of JBEKDE010000145.1, from coordinate 4,752 downwards.
GCTCGTGGGCAGCGTTAGAAGCGTCTCCACCGAGCCGCTCGTCGAGGGTGCAGCGCTGTCGCCGACGGTGAGCGTGGCGCGCAGGTCTTCCACCAGGTTGGCCGCGGCGAGGTACGGATACGCCGATTCGGAACCCGCCGCAATGGCGCGGCCCGTAAGCGAAGTGCGGACATAGCCGGCGTGGTAAGCCTCAACTGCCATGATGCCTGCGGCCGCGGTCAGATAGCCTGCGGAGACGCCCGCCGGGCTGATCAACGGAGCAGCGCCGGAGTACGCTGTGACGCCCACATCCTCAAAAATGAATGACCCAACCAGAAAGTAATCGAAGCTGGAGAAGGGATTGAAGGAGCCGTCGCCTGTGGCAGCCGTGGTAATAGTGGCGGCCACCGCCAGCGGGCCGAAGAAGGACAGATCAATGTCCGGCATCGGCACCGCAGCCGATCCGAGCGCGCTGCGCAGGAAGCGAACATGCGCCTGCTCTTCAAACGCGATCTCGTTCAGGATTGCCTGCTGCGCGGCCGTCAGCCCCGGAACCGCGGCTGCATCGCCAGGAGTAACTGTGCCGACAGTCTGATAGGAAGAAGCAGAGCCCGCCGTGGTGTCGGAGGCGTCAAGCCCCGCGCCCGTGGCCGCGTAGAGATAGAACGTGGCCTCAAGATATTCGAGATTGAGAGCGAAGTTGAGGATGTCGGCATCGGTATAGGTGGTCGATCCTGTGCCTGTGGACTTGGCGTGACTCGTGCCGCCGCATCCCGCAAGATTCACTGCTGCTAGAGTTCCCGCGCTGGCCCCAACTCCGGCCAGAAACTTGCGGCGCGAGACGCCTGTTTTGATGAGCTCGTTCAAAGTGTCCAGCATGTTGTCTCCTTCGTTGTTGTGCCCGGGATTGGGGGTTGAGGGCTTTCGTCTCTTTCGTGGCTCCGCATCGCTGCCGGAATCTGTACGTGCCCACGGAGTGATTTGGATCTCTGCAACGCAAAAGAAATATTTCTTCACTCCGCGTGAATCTGTTCCGAGGCGCCTGGCGTTCCCTGACTGCAGTAAGAAATCCCCTGAAGGAACCGAGAGGAAACGATGATGAAGAAGATTTGCGGAATGGTTCTGGCGGCAGCATTTGCGTTCACAGCAACTGCAGTGCAGGCGCAGAAAGATCCAGACGTGGGCGGAGCAGCAATGTACCCGGCCAAGAACATTGTTGAGAATGCAGTCAACTCAAAGGACCACACCACGCTGGTTGCGGCAGTGAAGGCTGCCGGCCTGGTGGACACACTCGAAGGCCCGGGGCCGTTCACTGTGTTCGCGCCAACCAATGCGGCCTTTGAAAAGTTGCCCGCCGGCACAGTGGACACGCTGCTGAAACCTGAAAACAAAGATCAGTTGGTCAAGATCCTGACCTACCACGTAGTTCCCGGGCGACTCACAACAAGGGACCTGAAACGTGAAATCAAGGCAGGCGGCGGCAAGGCGATGCTAAAGACAGTCGCAGGTGGAACGTTGACCGCAACCTGGAAGGACGGCAAGATCTGGCTCACCGATGAAAAGGGCGGAATGGCCGCCATCACCGTCGCCGATGTCTACCAGTCGAACGGCGTCATCCAGGTAGTGGACAGCGTTCTGCTGCCCAACTAAATGGAAGACCAGCCCGTTTCAAGATGCGTTGTTGAACCGGCCTGACAAACCGCAATGACCTTTCGGCGCTTCCGTCCAAATTGGATGGGAGCGCCGAAGCTTTTGCGAAACAAACCCTCCAGCCCCCGCCCAACTACAATCAACTCTTGCTGGCTCTGGACCAACGCGATCGCATGCAAGTGGTGCTGGTCTCACCGCGCAACCCGCTCAACATCGGTGCGGCCGCGCGGGCCATGGCCAACTTCGGCTTGGCACAGCTCACCGCGGTTGCGCCCTTTGAAGCGCACTGGCGCGAGGCCCGGTCTGCCATCGGTGCTGAGGAACTGCTCCGGAACGCGACGAGCACGGAGTGCCTGGCAGAGGCGGTGGCCGACTGTACGCTGGTAGTGGGTACCGGAACGCTTACCTATCGCAAGCCCGAGCAGCTGGTGGTTTCGCTACCCAGCCTCACTTCGCTCGTGGAGCAGGAATTGCAGCGCGGCGGCCGCATCGCCATTGTCTTCGGCCCTGAAAAGCACGGTCTCACCCGGGAAGACCTTTCCTACTGCCATCTGCTCGTCGAAATCCCAACCGATCCTCGACAGCCCTCCATGAATCTAGGCCAGGCAGTCGCGGTGTGCCTGTATGAACTTGCTGCCCATACCTCCGAACCGGAAAAGCAAAAAGTCGAGGCGCGGCCGGCAGCGCCGTCGGGCGACCTCGATCTTCTGGCCACCGTCATCGAAGAATCCATGCTGGTTGCCGGCTACTCGCCGCGCTCCATGCAGGCGGCCAACCGGCACGATCTGCGACTGCTCCTGCGCCGGCTGGCGCCCGCAAAGCACGATGCGCGGCGGATCCTGGGGCTGTTCCGGCGCATTCTGTGGCGAATGAAGCGCGGAGCGGGAGAAGCGCCCGATAAATGATCGGAAGCAGAGATCAAGATCCGAATGGAAAGAACTTCGGTACTCCAAAAGTAACCCCCCTGCGAACCTTTTTGTGCCTTTTGAAGCCAAAACCCTGCTAGAGTTGCGCTCAAAGGCTCCAAAAATGCCCATCACTACAGTCTTTTCGCGCAGGATCTCCATGTTTGGCGAAAACTCCCGCTTCCGCGCCACTGCCGCTTGCTGCGCGGGGTTTCTGGCGCTGAGTCTGGCCGTTCACGCGCAGGAGCCGGCTCCCGCGGCGCCACCTGCAATGCCGCCCGCGACCACACCTGCGCCAGACACGACGCAGACCCCAGCTGCGACACAGGCTCCAGCCGATGCAGCCCAGCAGCCAACCGCTGCTCCTGCGGCGCCCCAACCGGCACCCCAGCCGGCAACCACGTCAGCGCCAGCCGCGCCTGCGCCCGAAGCAACAACGCCAGCCGCCAAGTCTGCGCCTTCGCAGGAACCCGGCATCAGCGAAGAAGAATTAAAGCAGATGCTGGTAGGCAAGCCGCTCTACCTGCGCGGCGGATACCTCGACAGTACCCTCAGCTTTAGCGAGCACGGAACCCTGATCAGCCATTCGCCGCAGGGGTCGTACACGCTTAGCGCGATTGAGATTGACCGCGTGCACCTGACCAAGCATAAGGTGGAACTGGAGGGGGCGCGCTACGGATTGCACTTTCTTGGAGCGCTGCCGTATGAGGACCCCACCAAGGCCCTGGATCGCGTAAAGATCACGCCCAAGAAGAAGGTGGTAAGGATCACGATCGACCGCGAGCTCGTGGTGGTACCGAAGAAGAAAAAGGAAAACGAGAAAGCCAGAGAGCTGAAAGCGAAGGCCGCAGCTCCTGCATCCGCGGCACCCTCAAAAGCGACCGACAGTGCTTCGGCAGCCCCTGTGACATCAACCGACAGCACAGCGGCTGCGCCCGCAACCACCCCAAATTCAGAGCAGGTGGCACAGGCCGCAGCTCCCGCTTCCTCAACTACGGCAACCCCTTCTCCCACTGCGCCAAAGGAACAGAGCGCTGAGGAAGAAGCGAAGGCCGAGATGGTCGCTGCACCCGCCGAAGAGAGACCGGCCGATCCCACCAGCGTGACCACAACTATCTCTCCGGCTCACGCCACCATGGTGCTGAAAGACGCGCTCGACAAGATCTTCGCCTCGGGGCTTGACGACCGTATGATGGCGGCGATGCCGGACTTCTGGAAGCTCTATTATCAGGCGGTGGCCGCCAAGGACGATTACCGGCCCACTGACCCGAACGTTCTGCGCGAGAACACCGTAGACAAGAAGGCCGAGCTGGTAACCAAGTTCGAGCCGGAGTCGAATGAGTGGGCGCAGGCCAGTGGAATCGCCGGCCCGGCTCTTTATCACGCCGTAATTGGCGCAGACGGCAAGCCAACCGAGATTGCGGTGGCCCGCCCCATCGGCTTCGGGCTTGATGAGAACGCCGTGGAAGCAATTCGCAAGGCATCCTTCGAGCCGGCGATCAAGGACGGCAAGCCGGTTCCGGTCTTGGTGGACCTTTATGTTTCGTTCCGCATTTATTCCAAGAGAACTTCTGTGAGCAGCGGCAAGCAAGAGGCGGATAACAAAAACCCGGTGCAGCAGCTTCCCGGCCCCTACACAGCGCAGGCGCTGCGCCACCAGTAGTCTGGCCTGCAACCGTTCACATAAATGCCGAAGCTCTCATCGAGCCGACCGTGAGACCCGCAACAAAGCGGGTCGAATGATCTCCGCGAGTCAAAACGCCTCTTTATGAGACCGGATCTATAGCGAAACCAGAGTAGCTGTACCCAGGAAGCACGATGCCAAGCGGCTTTTCCCTCAGGGAAAAGCCACCTCGCACACTCTCGGCAAGGGGCACGTTTACTCTGGTTTCGCCCTATAGCATTTTCGGAATGGTGTAGACCGAAAGCACACACTCAAGTGGCTTTTTCCTCAAGAAAAAGCCACCTTTCACGGTACTGAAAAGGTCTATATGTTTTCCGAAAATGCTCTAGGGAGCCTCTGATTAAGTACTTTTCGATTCGGCATGCCGGGGTTAGATTTCGGTCAGGGGGATTTGATGCAGCGGACCTTGGCTATGGCAAACGGATTTGAGCGTTACAGCAAGCAAACGCGTCGGGGGGAGTTTCTGTCCACGATGGAGCAGGTGGTGCCGTGGTCGGAAGTTTGCGCGTTGATCGAGCCGTTTTATCCCAAGGC
>JBEKDE010000144.1:0-9481 GCA_050014515.1 Occallatibacter sp. | reverse complement strand
CGTGCCGTACGTGTCGTTGCGATGGCGTTATTCAGCAGAACCTGGCGAGGTACAGACTCCACGCCAAAGGCCAAGCCTGCCTGGAAATCCACCAGCAACAGCACGCACTGTTCGGGTTCAATCAAAACCTCTGCTCCACTCATGTAAACCTCCTTCAGATGGCGATTGCGGAATGATTGCGATTTACGCAACATTGGAGTGATGGCCTGCATACGTACCGTGGTTAGTGCGCCGGTTGCGCAAATGCAGACGAACCCGATTCAACCGGCTCTTCACTGCGGATTCGCTAAGGGCCAGAGATCCCGCAACTTCAGTCGTCGAGAGCTCCTGAATATAGCGCATATTAAAAACTTCCTGCAACTTATCCGGAAGGCGGGCGATCTCGTGCCTGACAAACGTGCTCGTCTCTGACCAAAGGTAGTGCCGCTGCGGACACGAGCGGGAGTCTGGGATGTCGATGTCCGAAGCGGCGCAGGTGTCAACAGGCCGCTTCTTCCGAAGCATCATGAGTGCTTGGTTGATGGCGATTCGCGTCAGCCAGGTACTGAATTCCGCTCTTCCCTCGAAGCGGTCCAGATGGAGCCAAGCTTTAAGAAAGCACTCTTGCAATGCGTCCTGAGCATCCTCCTTTTGGCGAAGCATTGAATGGAGCTTGCGGAAGAGCCTGAGGCGGTTGCGTTCCAGAAGTAGCCCGAAGGCTCGTGAGTCGCCCTCCCTGGCAAGACAAACAAGGTGGGTATCAGACAACTGCTCGAATCCTGCTGCGCATGATCCGCTGATTGATGTTTGATTCACCATATAGTCCCTTCCTCAGGTGCCTATTCAAGAAAATAGAAGTCTTCCCGCTTTGTCGAAACCTTGAAAAGTGCAGACTTGAACTTGTCGATTTCTGCAGGTCCGGGTAGCTGGATCGTTCGAGCCGCGGCAAGAGAAGCGTTGGCTCGCGCCGAGCTTTCTTCATCGCGCATGTCTTGAAGATCGTTGAGAATCGATCGGTCGAGCAAAGTCGCGAAGGTTGAAGATTTTCAATTCTCCGCCGGGAGGCCGCACCTTGAGGATCAGGTTCACGTACGTTGGTCCCTGAAAGTACGGCAGATGAATCGTGTGCCGTCCTGCGTCCAGGAGCACGCCCGCTTCTATTGTGTGCGGGGGATGAATGCCATCGTCGTCGATCAGCATGCGATCGTCAATATAAAGGTCGGCGCCGTCATCCGCATTTAAGAGGAAAGTGTATTTGCCCGGCGTCTTCACCCAGAATTCTCCGTAGTAGTCGACGCCGAACCATTCGGAGCGCGCGGAACTGCCGGGCAATCCCTGAGTGAGAATCTGCTCGGGAACGTTGAGGGATTGGGCATAGATAGCGCCGACGGCGTTCAGCTTGCGAAAGTCGGAGGGAAGGAATTGCGTTGTTGGAGGAAGTTCACATACATCGCCGCAAAGCGCATTCGTACGCGGCAGAACCGATCCAAGCTGCGGCCGGCCTCGGGTGGGAGCGCCTGGAGCGGCAGCGAATTGCAGTAAACGCACGCCATCAGATGAGTCACTCGTTTCATCGTTGTCAACCGGTACATTCGCGCTTGTGGATAGATCGATGGCTCCCACGTTGCCGGTCTCTGTCTCCAGTACTGCAACTCTCACCAGCCGCGGATTTCCGTCTCTCGGAATCTGAACGATTTCGGCCCCGCTGTCGCCGTGCGGGCTTTCAATTCCGGTGGAAGGGATACGACGGTCGCTGGAAAAATGCCAGTAGCCGATGAGATGCCCCGACAAGTCGAATGTGCAGACTCCGTATTGCAGTGCCTCACGAGCGAGCATCTCCTCTCCGCCGGCCGATTCGATGATTCCATCCAGGACCTGAATGCGATAGCGCAGACTTGCGGAGGTCTGAGTGTCAATTCGCGCAGCGCTCAGCAGAATTGAATTTGGGATTGCGGGGTGATAGCAGGCTGCTTCCTCGAGTGCCGTCGCGATTTTCCCGGCATCGTGAAGCGAAGTTCGCGAGTCGGCATTTAGGGTACCTACATAAAATTGACCGCGATACGAGAGAGTGACGTGAGAACGCTTCGTCGTGATGCGAATGGTGTGATAACCGCTGGACCAGTTTGCAGGATGGAAGGCGAGCTCATAATGAACGGTCGAACGAATCTCGCAGCGGCCTCCGAGTGGAAGCATGACGCCTTTAGCCAGGGAACTTCCCGTTGACTGTTCCGCATCGGGATCGATGACTCGAAAAACGGAAATTGGGCTCGATACGGATTGCGAGTGATGCTGATCCTCGGTAATGACAAAGTCGCTTTCCTTTAAATCAGAGACGGGATGACTGTGGCGATCACGCGCGACCACTTCAACGACAACCTCGCGCGTTGTCACATGGAACACGTAATCGCCCGGAGCAGGTGCCGGGACCTGTTGCGATTGAGTCTGTGACGATTGGTCTGAGAGTGCCGTACCCTGATTCGTCTGGGCGTGAAGTGCCGGTCCGTGCACAACCGGCAGCGACATTGTGCACAGAGGAAGCAGTCCGCCGTACGCTATTGCGAGTTTTGACTGGAAAACGCCCACGAGCTGAAGGTAGGCGAAGACAGGTTGTACTGCTACCGCAGAAACAACAGAATTCGTCCTGAAGATTCTGACAGCAGGCTCGGTGCGGGCAATTGCTAGATCCGCCTGCAGGACGAACGGAAGCGATGACTACGGCGCGTTGCGATGAATCGGAAAAAACTGAGTTGCCGATTCAGAACTCAACCACGACCTTGCCGCTGCTGCCTTTCGCAACTGCTGCGAATGCTTCGGCAATCTGGCTGCGGCTGAATTGCTCCTTCGACAGGAGTGGTTTCAGTTTTCCCTGATCCGCAAGTTCCGCGGCCTCTGAAAGAATCTTGCCGTGATGCGCGCGGTGATGTCCCGAGAGCAGCGGATAAAGCGTGAAAACGCCCGAGTAAGTGGCGCTGCGAAACGATAGCGGCGCCAAGGCGTGAGTTCCCCAGCCGAGGCAACTGACTACATGACCTGTGTAACGCTTGACCGCGACGAATGAGGCATCGAGAACCGGGCCGCCCAGCGTGTCGTAGACGACGTCAAAACCTTCTGAGCCCGTATGCTCAGCAAGATAGCTCTCAACGGATGCGTATCGATCAATAGGAGTGGCGCCGATCTCTTCCATCAGCGAGCGTTTATCATTCGACACAGTGGCACAGACCTTCGCTCCGCGCGCCAGTGCAATCTGCACCGAGGCGTAGCCCACGCCGCCGGTTCCTGCGTGGACTAATACCGTCTGACCTGCTCTTACATTGCATTGGTCAACGAGGCCTTCCCAGGCGGTGATTGTGACCAAGGCCAGAGCTGCACACTGACGCATGGTGAGGGACTTTGGTTTATGTGCGAGAAGGGCTGCGTCTGCTGCGATGAATTCCGCTAGCGTGCCTTGCAGGCCAGCAACGCCTCCCACCATTCCGAAGACTTCATCACCGGGACGGAAGTTCGACACGCCGGAGCCAACCGCCTCAACAATGCCCGCCATATCTAGTCCCAATACTGCGGGCAGAGGCTGTTTTGCGTGAGCCGCCTGGCCTGCTCGAATCTTCGTATCCAACGGGTTGATGGCGCTGGCACAGATGCGCACCAACACTTCACCCTCGCGCGCCACCGGCTTTGGCATTTGAACTTCGCGGAACGGACCGTCGGCGGTTTCAACGATGTAAGCAAACATGATGAGTTTCCTTCAAACGGAATTGCGGCAAGGACGAGTTAGGGCAGGCTTGCAGGGGCAAGATTCAGCATCGAATTGGCGCGCTGCTGCGCGAGTGCGGGAGGCAGATTTTGCTCCGGCAAGCCTACCCCTTGAAAGCAACGATATTGAGATTCAACACCCGACGTGGGGATGCTGACGAATTCGACCGATTGTGGAGAATCTGGGATGCGCGCGCCAAACCAGTGCGGGTCGTCTCGCTGGGCCCAGGTCAGGAGCGCCAACACTGCGCCGGGCGCATAGGCAGGCGGCTTTGCATCGTGCGTTTCTCGCGTGCCAATGGACTGCATAGCCCGATCGTCGCCGAACAGAACCGCCATCGTGTGCGATGTGGGATTCACATACATGGTTATGGCATTCCATGCGAGCGGTTGCCATGGCAATGACTGCCGCAGATCAGCAGCAGCGCGATTCACGACTTCCTTCCCGCTCACATCGGCCTTTGTCAAAGGAGGTGTGTAGACGTAGTCCGCGCCGCGCAGCGGCTGATGGCATCCAACGCACTCGAGCGTAAACTCCCGATCACTCCCATAGGGTTTAAGATCCAATCCTCGCCAGCGGCCCCATCCCCAGCCTGCCGTCTTCTTGTAGAGACGCGCGTCCTTGATCATGAACTCCACCTGCACAAATGCGCCGGGATGAACCAGCCCGTCCGATCCGAGTTCCTGCTGCCAGGCGATTTTCGCAAAGCGCGTGCCATCGGGCCATGGAGCGATGTGTCCGGATTGCGCCGCCTTTGTGGCAATGTCGTTGCCGAGGATGAATCGGAATGTGCTGTTGTCTCCGCGATCGGTGAAGCTAAGCGGCTTCCACTTTTCAAAGCCGGGCTCGAAGGCGAGCCCGTTAAGCTCGGCTGCCACCTGACCGAGATTGACCGCGGGTTCACGCGCATCGTCGTTGCTGCCGGCCGCGGCGGGAGACAAGGCGCTCCACGGGGTCAGGTAGTTCTGGAGCGTTGCCAGTTCCTGAGGCGCGACCTTGGCATCAGGATGGAGAGCCGTAAAATCGCCCAGAGGCATTGCGCCAAGACGAATCATGTTTACCGCTTCAAAGAGCGCTGCTTTCTGCTGGGGAGCGGGCTTTGATCCGAGCGTCGAGAAATTGAGATGCTCGCGCGCTGTGAGGATGTCTCGCCGAACGAGCCAATAGCCGGGAACAACCTCGTCAAACCAGGCCAGACGGCGCTGGTTGGAGTGGCAACTGTAGCAGTCCTTCTCAAGAATCTGGTGGATTGGAGGAGTGACCTGAATCTCAACCCCAGCTTGAGGAGCCGGAATGGAAGGTCGAAATAACTGGAGCGCAGCAAAGATCAGCGCTGCAGCAAGACCAAGTTTCATGACAATTCGCATTCGATTTGCCTCGATGACTTCCCCTGGTTGCCTTGGTCGCGCTGTACGATCCTGCCTCGTTTTCAGAGCCTGAAATCTATTTCGTGCTTCTTACGGGAGTCCCTGAAAAGAGCGGAATGAGCCCTTCAATCAGGGTGGGATGCGTGATAATCGTGTCGCGAACGGCCGTAAAAGGCAGGTTGCCGCGCATGGCAAGCTGCACTGCCCCCATAATCTCGCCGGCGTCAACAGCAAATGCGGTGAAGCCGAGGATCGCATCGTTATCGAACGCAATGAGCGCTTTCATAAAGCCGCGGGTTTCAGACAACGTGCGTGTGCGGAGAACCGAACTCATCGGCATGGTCAAAACTCGGTAGGGTATTCCTCTTGTTTTTGCCTCAGTCTCTGAAAGGCCAACTCGCGCGAATTCGGGATCGGTAAAGAGGCAGCGAGGGATCTGACGGCCAGTAGTGGTGCGGTCGCCGCCCATGATGTTGTCGCGAACAATGCGAAAGTCATCAAACACCGCATGCGTAAACTGCGGCGAGCCCGCACACTCGCCTACCGCCCAGACGCCGGGCACCGAAGTTTCGAGACGTTCATTTACCTGGATGTATCCATCGTCTCGCAGAGCTACGCCCGCCTGCTCCAGGCCAATGCCCATAGTGTTGGGCACACGACCCGTAGCCACGAGCAGGTGCGAGCCGGTGAGCTGTCTCGGCTTTCCATCGAAAGTGCAATCGACGCTGACGCCGTCACCGCTGCGGCCGCTAATGTTGAGGATTCGCGCTCCTAGTGCAACCCGAATGCCTTCGTCGTTCATCAGATGCAGCAACTCGGCCGAGACGTCTTCATCTTCCGAGTGCAATAGACGGTTGTTGCGGTCGAGAACGGTGACCTGGCTCCCGAACCGGCGCATGGCCTGCGCAAATTCAAGCCCGATGAATCCGCCGCCGAGGATGAGGAAGTGCTGGGGCACGACATCCAATTCGAGCGCTTCAATGTGAGTGAGCGGCCTGGCCTCCCGCAGACCAGGTATATCGCCTATCGACGCCGTAGTGCCCGTACTGATAACGACGTTTTCGCCTGTAATGATTCGTTTGCCGCCATCCACCAGAGAGACTTCAAGAATGCGTGGGGCGACGAAACATCCTTGTCCCAGAATGAACTCAACATGACCTGCGTCGAAGTTTCTGCGGTGAATTTCGACCAGATCGGCGACCATCTTTCGCTTCCGTTCCCGAACTGTGGGCATGTCGATGCGATATCCGTCGATCATCACTCCAAACTCCGCGCCGCGCGCGAAGTATGAAGCGACTTTGGCACTCTGAATCAGATTCTTGCTGGGGAGGCATGCAATGTTCGGACAGGATCCGCCGATATACCGGCGTTCGATCACTGCAACCCGCTTGCCCTGGCGGCCAAATGTCCAGGCAAGATACTTGCCTGCTTCGCCGCTGCCGAGCACGACCAGATCAAATCGCTCCATATTGCCCCGGACATTCACTGGTTGTTTCCCGGGCAGGTAGTCATCACGTTCAACCTCCACTCGGAACATCATCTTGAACGGTAGGACAGAGGGTCATCTCGCGGCAACCTGCAAAGCTACAGCGTCGCCCCTGATGATTTCTGCAGGTAGTCAAGGAAGTTCGAAGACGATATTATGGACCACATCCGCCGCTTGTCGCGCGGATTCACAGCTCCGTCTGTCAGCGAGGTCTTCCCCATGAACTCCACGAAGACGATCTCCGTCCTGTGCATTGAAGATCACCCGATTTTCCGGGATGGTTTGAACATCATTTTCGGCTCGCAGACCGACATGATGCTGACCGCGCAAGCAACAACCGCAAAGGATGGCGTTGCGGAGTACATGAAGCAACGCCCCGACATCACGCTGCTCGATATCCGGCTTCCGGATGGCGATGGGCTCAGCGCGCTCGCCGAGATCCGCGCGGCAAACAAAGATGCGCGGGTAATTATTCTCACTACCTCCGATCATGAAGGCGATATACAGCGCGCGCTTCGTGCAGGCGCCTCGGCCTACATTCTAAAAAGCTCAACCCGCGACGAAATACTTTCCACCATCCGGCGTGTGTACCGGCACGGCAAAACATTTTCTCCGGAGATCGCGATGAAGCTCGCCGAGCACATGGGCGAAGAGCAACTGACGACGCGAGAGCTGGAAGTGCTTCGTCTCATTCGCGATGGCCATCGCAACAAGCAAATCGCGGATGCGCTTTGCATCGCGGAGACCACAGTCAATTTTCACGTGAAGAATCTCGTGGACAAGCTGGCGGCAAACGATCGCACCCACGCGGTGACAATCGCCATGAGACGCGGATTACTGAACCTTTAAGCCATCCGCTGATCTCATTCGGACGAGCCGCGGCCTGGTTTCGAGATCCATTTGCCAACCAAAGCCGTGTAGCGCGCAATTCGGTTCCGCTTCTCAGAAAGGTAAGCCACGTCCCCGGGAATTTTGAGAACCACTTCGGTTCCGTGGTTGCGCGAACTCGAAACGGTGAGCTTGGCGCGAATGCGCGCGCTCCGTTCCCTCATTCCCCGAAGACCAAAATGCCCCGTCTTCCCGGCATCCAGAACATTGGGGTCGATCCCAATCCCGTTGTCTCGAATGCAAAGACGAAGGTCTTCCGCATAGCCGAGCTCCACACGTAACTGGCTGGCCCTGGAGTGGGTGCAGGCATTGTGAATCGCTTCCCTGGCGATGAGGGAAACCTCGTCTCGAACAATCGGGTGCAGATTCCGGGCATCGCCAACCACCGTCGTTGCAACTGACAAATTGGGATCGTGGCACTGCTCTTTCACAGTCCGCTCCAGAAACTCGGCGAGCTCATTCTTTTCTGTGGTCGACACGCGAAGCGCATGAAGAGCCGTTCGCCCTTCACTGACCGCCTGACCCAGCCACCCAGAAAGTTTCTCGAGAGCTCGGAGCATCCGCTCCTCGTCCGTCCCGGATGCCAGCGCGTCGTCGGCCACCATCTTGCTGCCTTGCACCGTCTGCAAGAACGTATCGTGCAGCTCCCGCGCCATGCGCGTGCGTTCGTCGAGCCGCTCGTCAAACCGCACACTCATCGCTCTTGCGATTGAACGGACTCTGACGCGATAGATGAGGATCAATAGAAGGCATGCAGAGACTATCCAAAGCAAACGGAACGATCCAGTCTGATACCACGACGGCAAGATCGTGAACACCTGTGTTGCAATGTTGCCCGACCATGCTCCGCTGCTGTCGGAAGAATTCGCGCTGAAGTGGTAAGTGCCCGGAGAGAGATTCTGGTATGTCACTGGAGTAGCGGTTTCCGATTCATGCCAGGCATCGTCCGTCTCCTGAAGTTTGTAACGGAAGCGTATCGCTGCCGGGTCAGACAGGCTGACGCCTGCAAAGCTGATTCTGACTTCGGATGTGCTGGCCGGGAGCGCGAGGGGGCGGCCCAACTCGTAACTCTTCCGGTCAGCCACCAGCGACGTAATGGACACCGGAGGAGGTGCGGCGATCTGCACCGCGGTCCTCGGATCGATCCAGCGATAGCCCTTCGAGCCGCTGAACCAGATCCGGCCGTCGGTACTTTCAACCGCCGTTTCTAATGGACGGACTTGGTTTGCGCCCCCCGGGGCGCCCTCGATCTCGCCGTAGTGCTGCCCGGTCATCTTATGCGCTGGGTCGGCCATTGCTGCCGCAACTTCACGGCTGGGGATATGTGTGATTCCGCTCAAACCGTTCAGCCACAAGTCGCCATCGGACGTTGCGACGATCCCTGAGATTCCTTCGAGCCAACCTCGATTCACTGCAAAAACATCATGAATGTGCCCGTCTTGCACCCACTGGATTCCTTTCTCGCCTCCAACCCATACTTCCGATCCTCTTCCAGTGATCGCCGTGATATTGCCGACGTGGATTCCGTTTTTCGCCGCAAAGACCCGGACATGGTCACCTTCGAGAACTCCCAAGTTGTTGTTAATGCACCCAAACCAGACAAAGCCGGACGAGTCCGTATACTCAGTCAGCGTCAGTGCTGGGAGTTCCGAGTGCCCCCCGTTGCGCGTCCATACACCCGCAGCGTATCGATAAAGCCCAAGCCGACCGAATGAAACCCACATCCCTCCCTGGCGATCCTCGGCGAAAGCCTGCACGTAGTGGCCGGATTTCAACTCCGGGGGGCGGTCGACGCTTTGAAGCTTGTTATTTGTGTAGCGCCAAATGCCATCATCGTTCGCGATCCACAGTGCACCATCTCTTGCGCTATAAGCCGCCGTCACTGGTACGCGTGATTTAAGAGGGAGGCATTTGCGAGACTGATCTCTAGACAGTTCACAAAACAAACTCTCGTTATCCGCCGTCGTACTCCCGATCCAGACACTTCCACGGTCACTGGCAAAAAGCGTC
>JBEKDE010000143.1:0-9637 GCA_050014515.1 Occallatibacter sp. | reverse complement strand
CGTAAATACCTGTCCCCTGCACGGTGAGCGGGGCCGTATACGCCGCCGTATTTGTATTGATCAAATTCCACTCCTGGCAGATGCAACCAAGGCCGGTGGTCGCGCGCGCATTTTGATCGATGGTCGAATTCGTGGAGTCGTACTGCAGATAGAGTCCGCTGTTGTGGTTCTTGAGCAGATAGTTTCCGTCCGCGAGAAGATAGAGCACCCAGTTCTGATCGTCATTTCCTGTGTTGCTGTATTGGAGCGCCTGCGCGCCGGCTTCGGCGGCAGCGGGTGGCACCACTCCGTTGGATGGCGGGACACTTGAGAATCCTATAACTTGGTGCGTTAACAGGTTCTCGATGTTGGCGCGGTAATCACCTGTGGCCGGAGTGTCTACCTGCTGCATGAAGTGCCACATCGAATCCGTTGAGCTGGTGTCGCTCTCCTGCACCACGCTTGTTCCGTCCGCCTGGCTCTGCCCGCTGATGCCAAGCACCATGCCGGTAGCGGCGTTCTGAATCTGAAACTGGTAGCTGTCGAGCGTGGAGGAAGCTGGATATTGCACGTTTACGATGGTTCCCATGTCGGGCGTGAAGGTGTAACTCTCGGTCGCCACGGCGCTGTTGCTGTCTCCGCTCGCCGTCGCGATCGCATTGACCGTCTCGGCGGCGGAGACAGTGAATGACGCTGTATATTTCGTCGACGATGTTGAAGGTGTGGAACCGTCCGTCGTGTAGTAGATGGTCGCGCCGGTGGTCGCGTCTGTAATGGTCACTGTCTGTGCGGCCGTGAACGAGCCTCCCGCGGGCGAGATGGCCGGAGTGGCCACGATCGGCGTCGTGAATGTGAAGCTGGCCGACGCTTCCGCGCTGTTGCTGTCGCCGCTGGCAGCCGCAATTGCATTGATCGTCTCCGTCGAGGATACAGAGATCGCAGCAGAGTATTTGGTCGAGGATGTGGTCGGAGTGCTTCCATCCGTTGTGTAATAGATGGTCGCGCCCGCGGTGGAGTCCGCAATCGTTACAGTTTGGGCAGCCGTGAAAGAGCCTCCTGAAGGCGAAATCACCGGCGTTGCCGTTGTTACCTGTACTGGAGTTGAAGTTCCACCGCTACCGCAGCCGGACATTATTGCGAAGGCACCCACGGTAAGTCCCAGGAATGCGAGATGAATTGACTGAATTGTCTTCTGCGAACCGTAACTCCTCAAAGTATCTCCTCGCAAGTTGTCGTGGGTGTCCGAGTGCCCGTCCACATTTACCTGCCCTATCCTATGCAAACCAATTTGAAAGAGCGCTGATCGGCGCGATAGAAATCTCAACAGCGATACTACGCCGATGAAGAGAGGAGGCGCCGCGTGGACACCCCCTCAAAGTGCAGCAAGTTCAGGAGCTAGCTTCTCTTCGTTACCAGAGGATCTTTGCTGAGAGCTGAATATTCCTGGGAATATTCGTTTGCCCGTTGTAGATCATGTTGATCGTGCCGAAGTGCGGGTCGGTTGGATCCCACCAGCTGCCAAAGCCCTGCCACGACGGGTGGTTGGGAAGGTTGTAGGCTTCCGCGCGAAATTCGAAGCTCATCCTTTCCCTTATGGGGACTGACTTGCTCAGGCTCACGTCGAGTTGTTGTCCCCTGGGGTTGAAGACACCAGGCTCGGGCACATTTTCATTCGCTGCGTAGCCCGGCTGAACAATGTAATCGTAGCTGCTGACCGCGTGTGGAGCTGTCGTCTCGGCTGTGCAGTTGGTGGTGTTCGTTCCCTGCTCCGGTTCAAGCGTATAGGCCGGGTCGCCGTTGGACGGAGTGGGGTCATACCAGCCGACGCAGTTTGTCGATTGACGAATGAGGGGGACACCGGCTTCCACGGTGCGATGAATGCCGTAGTGCTGCGTGTGAACGATTTCAAGGCTGCTTGGCACGCCAACTGCCGTGCCGGCCTCATAGTAGTAGGTCGTACCCATAATCCACCCGCCTGCGAGCGAATCCACCAGGCGATCGGCATTGCCCAGCAGCGCGCGCCCTTTGCCCACCGGAATATGCCAATCGGTGTTGGCTGTAAAGCGCCACTTGCGATTGCCGAGGTCGAGATAGTGTTGAGGAATCCGATAGACTTCGTCATTCCAATATCCCGAGTCAATGGTCTTGGCCCACACAAAGGAACCGTGCGCGGTGAAAGCATTGCTCCAGCGATGAATGACCACTGCCTGAAGTGAGTTGAACTGGGTTTCACCCCGATTCTGCTCGGTTTGCGTAATAGCCCCGAACTGTGGATAAGGGGTTGTATAGATGCTGGCAGAAAGCACCGGGTTGGTGTAGTAGCCATTGCCGTTTCCGGTGGCCGCAGTTGAGAAGGCTGGGGCGTTCAGGAACGGATTTGTAACCCATTCGGGATTTGACGCCGTCGCTGCAGATGGCGCCGAGATGCAGTTTTGATAGGTTGCCGGGGTCGCACCCATCTCAAGATTGCAACTGGCCGCGAAGGCTTCGCTGATGTGATTGATGTTGTCAGAGGAGTCGAGGTGAAAGCCGGAGCTGCCAACGTAGCTCAAGTCCACCGTCATGTGATTGGTGACCTGTCGCTCGGCGCCGAATGAGTAATTGACCACGCCAGGCAATTTGAAATAACGGTTGGAGACGCCGAAGCTATCTCCCAGCGAGTTTAGCAGTCCAAGGCTGGCGCCGGCAGGCTGCGCGATGGTCGGGAATGGGTTCGTGAGCGAGTTTCCGTCTGGAAACAGCCCGTTGCTGTTGCTTGCGTCGTACGCGGTCGATTGGCTGAAGCCCTGGCTGAATCCCTGCCCTGGGAATTGGACATACGAACTTCCGATGCCGCCGCGGATCACCGTCTTCTGGTCCAGCGAATAGGCGAATCCCACGCGCGGTTGCAGCGCGAGCAAGCTCCAGTTGAAGAGCGTGCGCGGCTGTCCATTGACGCCTGCATACGTGTTGCCGCCTACCAGAGTCATGCCCCCCGGCAGCGGCGACGTGAGTTGCGATATTACGGGATTCGGCGACGTTGTATTAAATGCGCCGACCATTTTGTTGTTTGCCTCTGAAGGTGGCCCCTGCAGGTCCCAACGCACGCCCAGGTTGAGCGTCAGCTTGCGGTTGACCTTCCAGTCGTCCTGCACGAACGGCGCAAAGTACGGATAGCTGAAAAACTGATTGGGCGCAATGTTGATGTTGGAAGTCTGGCCATTTTGTCCAGGGGCATCCATCGTGCCAAGCACCATCGACGCCACCGAGTCTCCTCCTTCCGGGCCGGTCCAGCCCCACGAGTACTGCTGGGTCCACTCGCTATCTACGTAGAAGTAACCCGAACTCGTGCCTGCCGTGTAGTTGCTTGCGCGCATCCACCTGTAGTCTAGGCCGGCTTTGATCGTGTGTGCGCCGTGAACGTAAGTCCACATGGGCATCGCGGCAATCGTATCTGTGATGGTGACCTTAGTGCCGCCGTTGTTTGCATTGTTGCCGAAGACCGTGTATCCGTTCATGTCGATTTGCGGAAAGGTCGGCGTAATGCCCGGCAGGGTCAGGCTGCCCAATCCGATCTTCGACAGGTCGAATGGCGAATAGCCTTGGTTTTGGGCGTACGCATAGCGCGTAAACGATGCGTGCAGGTCGAACAGCGAATTGGAATTGAAGGTGTGCGTCCAATCCGTGGTGAAGAAGTGATTTTGGCGGACGAGCGGAAAGACTCCGGACTCGCCAGGCCCGGCGATGCCGTTGTATTCGCCGGGATCGCCGTAATTCTGCACGCGCTTGTCCCAGGCAAAGCGGATGTACGCTTTGTCTTTATCACTGAACGTCTGGTCAATGCGCGCCACGACATTTTTGAAGCGATCCGTTCCGGTGGCTTGCCAGGCGTAGTCATCCGTTCCCAGTGACTCCATCGCCGGGGTCGGACGGTTCGGCAAAGGCAGATAGCTCAATATCGCCTCCGCCGTCGAGTTCAGCCGGGTGGTCGGAATCTGGTTGTTCGGAAAAGGCTGGCGGCAATCGCACCCTCCAGCGGTGTTTTCGGTCAGCGGATCGTAGATGGTGATGGGCGCGTTGGCGGTTCCATTCCAGTAGTAATCCTGGCTGAAGTCGCCGGTTTGCGCTACCGTCTGCGTAGTGGACCCAGGGCTCAGGGCAGGAACCGTATCGATGCCCGACAACGGAGTGTTCATCGAATAAATCTCAAGCTGCGCTTCAAAGAAGGCCTTGTTGCGTCCGTTGTAGAAGTGCGGAATCACTAGCGGCCCATCCACTTCAAAGCCATACTGATTGCGCACGTCGCTTGTCTTGGGAAGGTCGATGACAGGATTGTCGTTATAGTGCGAGTTGGCGTCCAGCGCGGTGCGCCGGGCGTTCTCATACACCTGCCCGTGCAGATTGTTGGTGCCGTACTTGCTCACGATGTCAAAAACGCCGCCGCCTGTATGGCCGTACTGGGCATCGTAGGGGTTGGAGATAAACTTCATTTCCTGAATGCTGGCTGTTGGCGGCACGTACCCAATGTCACGCAGTCCAAATGAATTCGCGTTGTCAGGCGAACCGTCGAACTGAAAATCGTTCGTGTCTGAGCCCTGGCCATTGTTTGAGAACTGGTTGATGGCTCCGTTATCAAACGGGCGAACCCAGCCGCAGGAGACGCAGCCGTTGAAGTAAACTCCTGGCTCGGTGTTGGCGAGCAAAAGAGGATTGCCGCTGTTGAGCGGAGCTTGCTCCAATTCATCCTGGGAAAAAACCACGCCGCGGTCCGCGCGAGCCTGGTCAAGCTGGATCTCATCCGCTTTGACCACAACGCTCTCCTTGGCCGCTCCTGGCTTCAACGCCAGTTTGACAGTGACCGTTGCATCCAGTTCAAGGTGGATTGCAACTTCCTTGGCAGTGTCAAAACCGGGAGCGGTGGCTGAGACGTCATACAGTCCCGGTTTCAAACCCGGAAAGGAGAAATCTCCAGTAGACGTGGAGACAGTTGTGAGGTCCTCGTTCGTCAACTCATTGTGCGCTATGACGATGGCTTTCTGGATCACCGCGCCGGTCTGATCCGTCACCCGTCCTGTAATGCCGGTCGAGGTTTGCGCGATGGCAAGAGACGGCAGAACCATTGCCACCAGGATCAACACAAAAAAACGAAATTGCTTTGAACAAATCATCTGGACTCTCCAAAATCGAAGGCGTGTAGTACGCGAAATGGAAAACGTTTACCCGCGTTCGTCTAGTTTTCCCTCTGCTCGTTAAACTTCCAGAACTTCCCCATTTGGATTTCGATTCAACACTTATCCGTCAATGGATTCTTAGCCGCCATTGGGATCTCAAATGTGTTGAAGCATCGACCCCCGGCAACTCTTCCCAACAAGACAATCTGCTCAATCGAGTCGAAGCTTGTTGAGCCGCAGCGGACAAATCGTCGCCGTCAAACACTAGGCTCTTCTGCGATCAGAATTTGCAAGTGAGTTACGGTTTACCACGGTTAGATCTTCCCCATTCGCACTCAAGCGGAGATCATAAGCTATTGAAATAATTAATCTTAATTAGACGTCGACAATACCCGGATCGCGTGCTGTTAGGCCGATGTTCGCAGAGTTTTTAAGCGGTCAAACAACATGGCACGGAGACGCGAAGGAGTAAAATGGATCTCGAAGCGGTCTCTGCCGCGCTCCAAACTCAGAGAGCAGAGGGTTGGGACTGGACTATCCGCACTGGATCGTCTGAAATCGCAGTGAGCTGTTTCATGGATGCGTCGCCGAAGCGGCCCCGGATTCCATTTGGCGCAGGCGGACCGTCTCAAAGTGAACACGTCCCGCGTCAAACGAGACTGAACGGAATGTTCAAATATTGGAATGAGTCCGCCAAATCAAACTGAATGGTGCGAGACTCAACCTGTGAGATGGTGATTGCACTCAATGGGCGAGATGAATTCCAGCAACGGGAACCCGGATAATCTGCGCAATGCAGTCCAGGGCGAAATCGGCAACCCCGCGGTCCTGGAGCACCCGACTCTGGAAGCACCAGATAAAGTCGCCATCACCCACGAGTTGCAATCGATTCTTAGTAGTCCGTTCTTTCGAACCAGCAAGCGCAGCCAGCAGTTTCTCTCCTACGTCGTGCAATATACCCTCGACGGAAACCTTGAGCCACTGAAAGAGCGCACCATTGGCACCGAGGTCTTCAACCGGCCTGCCGGCTACGCCACTGGCGACGACTCCGTTGTCAGGGTGCAGGCGGGTGAGGTTCGTCGGCGGCTTGAGCAATACTACCAGGGGTCCGCAACCGAATCACTTGTTCGGATTGAGTTGCCGCTGGGATCGTACGCACCCGAGTTTCGCTGGGCCCAAAGCGCAATTCCAGCCGCAGCCCCATTGGCCTCACCTGAACCCGATTCAGTTCAACCGATTGCCAATCGAGAGGGGAAATCCCCCCAGACCTCGGCAAAACGGAAGAACCGGGTGTGGACTTCGGCGCTCGTTGCATGCCTGGTGTTGACGGCAGCCCTTGCCGGATATTGGGTACATCGGACAAGAGCGCCAAAGTCCGTTTTGGATCAATTCTGGGCTCCCATTTTTGCAACTTCCAAACCCTTGCTGATCTGCCTGCCAAAGCCTGTGACCTACCGGCCTTCCGTTGCATTGTTCAAGCGACATGAGAAAACCCCTGGGGAATTCGATCACGAAGTCGACAGGATGAACGCACGACCCAATCTGAGTCCCGACGAAAAGCTGGTGTGGGGCGACATGATTGAATACGGCGATCTCGGTGTCGGATCGGGCGATGTTGCCGCTGCCATACGTCTCTCCACCCTCCTGGGGCGAATTGGGAAGGACAACGAAGTTCGAATCGGAAACACTTATTCCTTTGAGGATTTGCGCAATTCTCCGGCCATTATCATCGGAGCCTTCAGCAATCGATGGACCATGCAAATGACCTCCAACCTGCACTTCGCCTTCGCTGAAGAGAATGCCGTCTTCCGCATCCAGGAGCAGGGCAGCTCGGGAAAAAGGTGGTACGCCCGGCTCGATTCGAATGGCCAGATTGTTGAGGATTACGGCGTCGTTACCAGGCTCGTGAACTCTTCAACAGGCCAGTTTGTGGTCGACATCGCGGGAATTACCAGCGATGGTTCAGAGGCCGCCGCGGAGATTGCAACGAGTCCTGAGAGCCTTGAAAAGGCTCTCCAAAATGCCCCATCCGACTGGAGCCGAAAGAACGTTCAGATCCTCGTCAGGACCACTGTGACCGACTCGATCGCCGGTCCCGCCCAGGTCGTCGCCATCTACGTCTGGTAGTTGCGGCACTTCGCACTTCGCCCCACCAGGTCAAATCAGGGATTGATATCTTGTGACAGACGCTGCGCCAGCTCCGATTGCTGATTGCGGTTGAGCAGATCTATAAGTTCCTGCATCACTTCCGGCGCTTTGTGGCCATACGTCGCCAGCACCTCGGCGGTCGAGTCGGCCTGCGTCACTTTGCCCATGTGGAAATAAGAATCGCAAAGCAGCAAAAGGAGTCGCGGAACTGTCGTTCTGGAGTTCACAAAGAACTCGGCGGCTTCGGCCCATCTCTCCTGCCGGTAGCGAACTTCGCCCATCTCAGCTCTTGCCAGGGAATGGGATGGGTAGAGAGAAAGCTCCAGTTGGAAATCCCTCTCGGCTCCAGCAGGATCGCCTTGAAGTAGGGCGAGTCTCCCTAGATACGTGTTTGCTTCTGGAGTCTTGGGATCAATGTCGAGAGCCCGAGTCAGGACGCGCTGCGCATCGTCCAGACGGTGCATGGCAAGATACACGGAACCGAGCATGGCATACCCGCTTCCGGCTGAAACAGAACTCGCCTTGTAGCTACTCTGAGCAAGTCGAAGTGCATCCGCTTCACGATTCTCAAGGAGCAGCTGCGCAATCTGATTGAGGATGCCATTCTCGTAATCCAATTGCTGCTTCGACGGACCCGAAGCATTCTGCTCCATCAGATTCTGGTAGAGTTCCGCTTCGTGCTTTGCCTCGTCTGCCCGGTGAAGTTTGGCAAGCGCTCTGGAGAGATATGCGTGAGCGGTGATCCGCGTCGGATCGAGTTGCAAAACGCGTTGGAAAGAGTCCGCCGCAGCCGCATAATCCTTGAGTTCGAGTTCGCATTGTCCCACACCAAGCAAGGAAGAAACATCGTCGGGTTTCGCGGACAAAATGCGTTTGAAGATCGCTTGTGCATCCTCCCAATTTGAGAGCTTCAGCTTCACCGCGGCTAGCACGGTGATCACTTTCAAATCGTTCGGATCAATCTCGGCGGCTTTTGCGGCGTAGCTTTCTGCGGTTGAGATATCTCCATCCCTGAAGCTCGCCACTCCAATGTCAAAGTCGATTCGCTTGAGGGTCGGATCAGCGTGCGCGGCCTTCAGCAACCACTGTTCCGCAGTCGCATTCTCTCCCATATTTGAGAGAATTTCGCCAAGCTTCTGCCACACCAAAGCGCTTTCCGGCTCAGCCTTGAGACACTCCTTAATTGCCTTCAACGCCTGGTCTTCGTCGCCCTTCTCCTGATATGCCTGGGCAAGGAAGTACAGCGCCTTCCCATTTCCTGGAGAGACTTTCAGACCGCGGAGCAGCAGGTCAATCGCTCCGTCCTTGTCAGCCGTCATCAGTCGATCGAGGCCCACCTGAAACAGAAGTTCCGGATCCTCAGGCGCGAGTTTCAACGCCTTCTCATACGCCAGCGCGGCTTCCTGACTGCGTCCCGCGTTCTCCAGCAGCATACCCTGCACCTTCAGCGCCTGGACAAACTCCGGATGACGCTCAAGCAGCGCGCTGGTAAGAGCCATCGCGTGTTCCTGGTCGCCATGTTCAGCCAGGTTCACCGCATGATTCAATTCGTTCGTGAGAGCGGCGTCAGAGAATTGCGCGTGATTCTGCGCTTGTAGTGTCGCTATCAGTCTGAAGCCGGTGGCAGTGAAGAGCATCAAAACGCGAATAGAAGTCCGCAAACCGATTAAACACGCGTTTCGCGCGTTTCGCTCAGCATGCCTCTCCCGGCGCATTGGATTCCACGCATCGCTTGTGGCTTCGACAATTGCTATCCATCCCGCATTTAGATTTGCATCCCTGGTTGCCCCTTCGCGAACTTGCCCAGACTTGCTCAACTGCGGAATTCCCCTTTCAACCAGGGCTTTACCCCGGCTCTCTCCAGCTCAATTGATGCTCTCTCTGTTCCGTGAGCTTGAAGTCTGTCGCGGCTTTATTCCCTATGGTGAGTATATTCGTCCTTCATGTCAATCCTGTTCCAGCCCGCCGCGACCTCAACAAGCATCCCTTCCGAATGACGCTCAGACCGTTTACTCAGTCTGGCAGGGCCCTCTGGTCCAGTCTTCAGCAGGAACCCGATGGTTCGTTCTTACATCTCGTTGCTCTTTCGCAGCTCAGCAAGGATCACTCCTTCATGCATTGATGACGGCAGCGCGATCTCGCCGGTCTTGTTGAGTCCTGGGACTTCGATTGTTGTCTTTCGCCAATCTCTACCGATTGAAGGAAAATCAGCAGGCAATGTTTTTGTTGCGCTGTCGCGGCACGAGCCAGGCGCAGTGTCAATTCAGGTCACAGGCAGCTTCACGTTGGTGTGACTTTGAGTGTTGCGGCGCGAAAAGGCCCTCCCCCGGGTCAACCGAGAGAGGGCCTTCTTACAGCGA
>JBEKDE010000142.1:0-13146 GCA_050014515.1 Occallatibacter sp. | reverse complement strand
AGCCTGCGGATTCAAGATGAAATCTTCAAAGGTGATTGAGGGTCTGACACTATGCTCCGCCACGTAATGCCTAAATCCCGAAGGCCATTGCCATTCGACCAACATGAGACTCTGAGATCCCTGGCCGCGATTGCATAAGCGGCAGGGTGAATAGCCACGGTAACTGATGCTCTCTGCGAT
This sequence comes from Occallatibacter sp., assembly GCA_050014515.1. Classification (GTDB taxonomy): domain Bacteria; phylum Acidobacteriota; class Terriglobia; order Terriglobales; family Acidobacteriaceae; genus Telmatobacter. The sequence goes on along the minus strand of JBEKDE010000142.1, from coordinate 12,966 downwards.
GGCTTCAGCGCGATCCAAGGCAGCCAGAAATTTTGGCTTGGTCGTCCAAGCTACAACCGGCTCAGGCCAGGACAAGTCACTCTCTTCGCCGAAAGAAGTTCTCCAGAAGCCTTCATACCTTGCGTCGGATGCTTCAAAAGCTCCTTCTTCGCCTGGTGATGCGGGTACGTAAATGCGCCAGAGGTCTTCCATATTGACCATCGCAAAACTGAAGATCTCGCCGTCTCGTTCCGAATATCGTATTTGAGCTTGGTGTTTTTCTTGAAGTGTCGCTCAGGTCGGGGACGAGAATGTCCGCTTCTCCACGAGCACTCCAAGGCTTGCTCCAAACGACCCAGCCTTCCAGAACCTGCGAACGGAGCTCTTCCCGGTTCCTCGCCTGGCTGCACTCACCCAATAATCGCCAAAATGAATTGGGCATGTCGCGTTCAATTTCTGTGGCAATTGAAGATGACGAAATTCCCCAGTTCCAGTTGGAAATTCCAAAGCATCACCATCACATGTGATCGAGTTTCTCGAATAGCTCGCCAACTCTGATGAAGATTGGAGTTCCAGGAATTGTGAGTTCGCCCGAAGTGATGAGCTCCAGCTTGGCCGGCGTCCCGCGATAGGCTACGCGGGCACTCGGGTCAATTACCCAGACATGCTCAACTCCGAATTCCAAATATTCAACTGCCTTTGCAGATGCGCGACGGATCGTGTCCTCAGGGGACATGATTTCAATCGTGATGAGCGGCGGGCGCGTGAGAATCTTCTCACGCGGCGAACCGACACGCAGCACGCAGAGGTCTGGAACAAGAAACCGTTTGGGATCGATCTGGACGCGCTGTTCGGTTAGACCGAAGACTCCCCAGGTTTCGATGTTGGTGGTGAAGATGGTGCCCAGGAGGATTTGCAGGAAGGAATGCTCGAACTCGCCCAAGTTGCGCTCCACGACTACGCCGTCGTCATACTCACAGTCGGGTTCGTAGCCTGTGGACAGATACTCTTCCACGGGAACATACCGGTCGCCGATGGGCTGCGTCGCCATAGCAACAGTATCCTCCTCAAAAGCCCCGTTTCGCAATGCAGGAACAAAGACGGCGGCGGCCTGGACGGGGCTGCCGCCGCTCATCTCACTTGTGGTGGATGAATTTGCCAGTCTGCAGTTCGCTCATGGCCTGGCGGAGTTCTGCCTGTGTGTTCATCACGATTGGGCCGTACCACGCGACGGGCTCTTCAAGCGGCTTGCCGGAGACGAGCAGGAAACGGATGCCTTCTGGACCGGCCTGCACAACAATTTCGTCGCCGCGATCGAAGAGAACCAGCGAGTGGTTCTTTGCGTCGTAGACGGCCGGCGCGTTGGGGTCTGCGCCTGACTCGGTCAGAACGGCCTGCGGGTTGGAGGCGTCGCGAAACGTGCCTGCGCCGGCAAAGACGTAAGCGAAGGCGTTGCGAGTCGTCTCAACCTGGATGCGCTTCCGCTTGAAGGGCGGAACCGAGATATCAACGTAGCGCGCTGCGACACTCGATTCAGTGGCGATGCCTTCAACCGGACCTTGCTTGCCCCAGAACTCGCCACAGATGATGCGGGCGTGGGTGCCGTCATCCTCGGTGACTTCGGGAATCGCGCTGGCAGGGATGTCCTGATAACGCGGGTCGGTCATCTTGTGCGCGGCGGGCAGGTTGGCCCAGAGCTGGAAACCGTGCATGCGGCCTTTGGCGTCGCCTTTGGGCATCTCCTGGTGGAGAATGCCGCTGCCTGCGGTCATCCACTGGACGTCGCCGGCGGTCATGCGGCCCTTGTTGCCGAGGCTGTCGCCGTGGGCTACTTCGCCGGCCAGGACGTAGGTGATAGTCTCGATGCCGCGGTGCGGGTGCCAGGGGAATCCGGCGAGGTAGTCTGCGGGATTCTCATTGCGGAAATCGTCGAGCAACAGGAACGGATCGAACTCCTTTGTTTTACCGAAGCCGAAAGCACGCTGCAGTTTGACGCCGGCGCCCTCGACGGTCGGCGTGGTTTGAATGATCTCTTTTACGGGACGAAGAGACATGATTGACCTCCTTTTGAGGTTACATTCATTGGATGCGCGAGGGAGATATTCGTTGCAACAGGTATTTCTCGAGAACAGGGTACAGTGTGCAGTGAACAGTAGTCGGCACCTGGTGCGCCGCGCACTGTTCACTTTGCACTGTTCAGTCCCACTTGCCTTTAAGCTGCCTGGATGAACTGGACTTCGAGGCTGATGATCACGTCCTCGCCCACCAGTACGCCGCCCGCTTCGAGGGGCGAATTCCAGGTAAGGCCGAAGTCCTTGCGATTGATTTTGGTAGTGGCGGAAAGGCCGATGCGCTGATTACCCCAGGGATCTTTGGAGGGCTCGCTGAGGTCTTCGACGGCAAGGGTGATGGACTTGGTGACACCGTGCAGGGTTAGGTCGCCGGAAACGGCATAATCGGGGCCACCAGTGGAGTCGATATTGGTGGACTTGAAGGTAAGGGTGGGGAACTTTTCGACATCGAAGAAGTCGGCGCTCTTGAGGTGGCCGTCGCGCTGGTCGTCGCCGGTTTTCAGAGAGGCGGCGGGGATGGAGACCTCGACGGTGGAATGGGTGCGATCGGTCTCGTCCAGTTTGAGGACGCCGGAGAGTCCGCTGAAGCTGCCTTTCACGTTGGAAATCATCATGTGCTTAACCTTGAACTCGGCTACGGAGTGTACCGAATCAAGGTTCCAGGTTGATATGGTGCCGGGTGCGGAGGTGGTTGTGGGCATTTTGGATATGCTCCTTTCGAATTCTTTGATTCGCTTGGTTGGGTGGGGTTGCAGATTATTTGTTGCAACAAGTATTTCAGTGGGCAGAGTACCGTGTGCACTGTGGACAGTGCCCGGGAGCGCTAACCGGTTACGGCGCCTGGCGAAAAACTTCGGCGGCGCGCAGTGCCAGGCCGTGCGCTACCGAAGTAAATTCGTTTCCGGCACGGATGCGGTCTTCGCCAAAGCGAGCGGAGAAGATGCGGCGGACGGCAGGGACGAAGGATGTTCCTCCGGTGAGGAAGACACGGTCGACTTCCGTGGGATGGACGCCCGCGCTGCTTAGAAGCGAGTCGATGCAGACCTCAATGGAGCGAAGGTCTTCGGCGATCCAGCCTTCAAACTCGGCACGCGTGACGGGGATGCGCAGGTCGATGCTGGCGTGGCTGTGCGGGGTGTCGCGGAAGCGGAATTCGGCGCGCTCGCTTTGCGACAGCTGGAACTTGACTTGCTGCACGGACTGATGAAGCTGGTAGCCGAGATCATGCGCGCGCTCTTCAGGATTTCCCGCACGTTGTTGGTGCGCAGAAAGGAAAGATAATGCCAGCGCTCGAGGTTGGCGTAGATCCACGCGGGGACGGCGGGAAGCAACTTGTTGAGCGAGCGGGCCTGGGAGTCCGAACCGAGGGCGGGAGAGACGAGCTTGCGGACGATGCGGGCGTCGAAGGCGTCGCCGGCCAGACCGACGCCGGTGTTGCCCAGCAGATGGCCGGCGGTGCGGCCGCGGCGGCGGATTTCAGGGCCGGCGCGGAGCAGGGAGAAGTCGCTGGTGCCGCCGCCGAAGTCGCCGATGAGCAGCAGTTCGTCGCGGTCGAGGGTGGACTCATAGGCTGAGGCGGCGGCGACCGGCTCGAGCTCGAACTCGATCTGCTCAAAGCCGGCCAGGGCGAAGGCTTCGCGCAGGCGGGACTCGGCGAAGAGATTGTCGTCTTCCGATTCCGCACCGACGAATTGGACCGGCCGGCCGACAACGGCGCGGCGGATGGAGACGCCGAACTGGGCTTCGCTTTGCTTGCGGAGATCGCCGATGAGGCGGGAGAGAATCTCCTCGAGCTTATGGCGGCGACCGAAGATCTCGGTGCCGGTGAGCTGGCGGTTGGGCAGATGCGACTTGAGGGACTGGATGAGGCGGCCCTTTTCGTCGGCCTCAAGGTAGCGCTCGATGGCGGCGGGACCGGTGAGCGAGTGGGTGCGGTTGAGTCCCGAGGGTGTTTTGAATTGCTCAAAGTAGAGGACCGAGCGGAAAGATGGGGTTTGCGCGCCGAGGAATGGGAATGTAGCGAGCTGCACGGGCGCGTCGCCTGCGAGGAGGGCTACGGAGCTGTTGGTGGTGCCGAAATCGATCCCTACAAAATCCAGCTGGTTTTTCGTTTGCGGCATTTATCCATTATTTCGCACCACCACCTGCGGTGGGGCGGGCGCTCGCGGGAGGCTCGCATGGGCTTCTTGCTTCCCATGTATGGAATGCGAGGGCTGGGCATTGGGCAACTCGGGATCACGGCCGCGCGGCTTTGAGTGCTGGTTTATCAACAGGCAGAGCCGATACCGGTGAGTGGTGACGGGCCTTATCCTCAATTCAGACCATCCGTGAGTGATTTTGCCCAAACCGTGAAGCAGCAGGCCGACATCGTGAAGGTGATCGAGGGGTATATCCGGCTGCGCAAGGCGGGGGCGCAGAACTACTCGGGGCTTTGTCCGTTTCACAAGGAAAAATCGCCTTCGTTCAGCGTGCATGCGGTGCGGCAGTTTTACCACTGCTTTGGCTGCCAGGCCTCGGGGGACGTGTTCAGCTTTGTGGGCAAGATAGAGAACGTCAGCTTCCCGGAGGCGGTGCGGATTGTGGCGCAGAAGTGCGGGATTCCGCTGCCCAAGCGGGAGTTTTCGTCGCCGGAAGAGGCGGCCGAGGCACGGCTGCGCGGGAAGCTTATGGAACTGCACGAAACCGCAACGGCGTGGTTTGAGGAGCAATTGCAGGGGCCTGAAGGGGCGCTGGCGCGGGAATACCTAACTGGACGGGGAATGACGCCGGAGGGGATCAAGGCGTTCCGAATGGGCTACGCGCCGGACAGCTTCAACGCGCTGCGCGACCGGCTGAGCGGGATGGCGGACAACGAGACCCTCCGGGCTTCAGGCCTTTTCAGTTCAAAGGAACAGGGAGATGGCAGCCTGGGGCCGATCTATGACCGGTTTCGCAAGCGGGTGATGTTTCCCATCGCGAATGAAAGCGGGAGAGTGATTGCGTTTACGGCGCGGACGCTGGAAACAGGCGACAAAGCGGGCGCGAAGTACATCAATTCGCCAGAGACGCCGCTGTATTCGAAGGGGCAGGTGCTATTCAATTTGGATAAGGCGAAGGCCGCCATCCGAAAGTTCGAGTATGCGGTCCTAGTGGAAGGGCAGATGGACTGTATCTCAGTCTTTTTGCGCGGAATTCAGAATGTGATTGCGACGAGCGGAACGGCTTTTACCGAGCAGCAGGTGGGGCTGCTGAAGCGGCATACATCGAATGTGGTGGTGAACTTCGATCCGGATGCGGCGGGCAGCAATGCCGCGGAGAAGTCGATTGCGCTGCTGACGGAAGAGGGGTTCACGATCAAGATTGTGACGCTTGAGGGGGGGCTGGACCCGGACCGCTTTATCCGTGAGCGGGGCGTCGGGGCCTACGTGAGCGCGTTGCAAGGCGGGCGACGCCAGGCCGATTACCTGATTGAGCGGGCACGACAGATGTTTCCGGGGGCGAGCGCGGAGCAGAAGGTGAAGGCAATGAATTACCTGCTTCCGCATATTCGCCGGATGCCGGAGAAGCTGGCTCGGGACCAGTTTGCCCACGATGCCGCGCAAAAGCTGAAGATCGACTCGGCGGTGCTGCGCGAGGAGCTGCGCCAGGCGGCGCTAAGGCGGCGGGACCACATTGACGTGAAATCGGCGGCGCTGACTGAGGTGGAGCGGGTGCTTCTGCGTGCGCTGGCCATTACCGATCCTGAATTTGAGCACGGCCGGCGCTTGGCGGCGCAGGCATTGACGGAGCAACCTGCATGGTTTGAGCATCTTGGCACCTATCCGGCAATGCAAGCGCTGATTAACCGGCAAGCCAGGGATCCCATGGACGTGGTGGAGGATGAGGCGCAGCGGGCGCTGCTGGCCGAGGCGCTGCTGGCGGAGGTGAAGCCGCCGGAGGAGCACGAGATTCTGGGCGCCGTTCAGGAGATTCAGGAGCGCGCGATTGTGCACCGGCTGCGGGACTTGCGGGAACTGATTGCAGAGGCCGAGCGGCGCGCCGACTTTGCTGAACTGGCCCTGCTGACGCAGCAAAAGCTGGAAATGGACCGGGCACTGCGAAACCTGCACAACCAGAGGCCGCCGGAGGCTTAGCGCCTATGCCTGAGCGGGCTCCCGGAGCAGCCCTGAAACGCGCAAACCGTGCATCAATCGGGCGGGGGTATGCGTCTAATAAACAGGACGGGAAGGGTTTGAAAAAGTAGTTTGCCCGGTCCGATGGGAAGACAGTCGGGAAGAACCGTGATTTCCACCGGATTTTTGCTTGGTGAAACCGGGTCAGACTGTGGTAATCTATTGATCTCTGTGAGGATGCGCGCCCCCTCTGCCCCACATATGAGCTCCGGCTCGCGGGCGAACCAGGTGAGACCTGAAGCGCTAGTCATCCTGTTCCGAGCAACCACGTGAGACCGCTTCTTTTTTTGCGGGTGACCGCAGGTTTGCGTTCGCATGCGCGTTTATTTCCATGAGTAACTTTCTGGAAATATTTTTCGCGCTTGCACCAAGCCACGCGCCGGTGCGCAAACCGGCGCCTAAACTGTTTTGCGCAAGAGAGCAGGATTATTTTGGCGATTGACGACAAATTCGAACACGATATTGACAGCCTGATCGAAGTGGGCAAAGAGAAGGGCTATCTCACCTACGGCGATGTGAACGACATGCTGCCGGAAGAGATTGGCTCGGCCGACGATCTGGACGATCTGATCACAACCATTGGAACCCAGGGGATTGACCTTCTGGACGGGCCGAAGTTTGGCGCCGACAAGGATTTCGAGCTTGAAGAGGGCGAGGACGTTGAGCTCGACCTGACGCCTGGCACCCTGGAAAAAACCAACGACCCGGTGCGCATGTACCTGCGCGAGATGGGCACAGTTCCTCTGCTTACCCGCGAGGGCGAAGTGGAGATTGCCAAGCGCATTGAGCGCGGGCAGCTGCGCGTGCTCAAGGCGATTTCGCGTTCGCCAATCGTGATTCGCGAGATTGTGGCGTTGGGCGAGGACCTGAAGCGCGGCGTACGCAATGTAAAGGAAGTTGTTGTCTTCGACGAGGAGGAGCTCACCGAAGAGGTGGTGCAGACCCGCGTGAAGGCGACCGTGGTTCGCATTGACGCGCTGGTGAAGCACCAGAAAAAGATTCAGGCGCTCGAAGAGAAGCAGGCAGCGTCGTCGTCCGCGGCGGCAACCAAGGCGAAGGCCAAGGAAGCGCGTCATGCGCGCTGGCTGATTGCGCGCGAGAAGGTCTTCATATCGCGGATTGTGCGCGAGCTGAAGTACACGGCTCTCGAACGCAAGCGGCTGCTGGACAAGGTCAACAAGACGGTTGACACCATGCGCACGCTGGAGCGCCAAATCCGTTCTTTGGACCAGAAATTCGAAGCCTCGAAGAGCGAGGAGCTCAAGAAGGAATACCGGCGCCAGCAGAAGAACTGCCGCGTGGATCTGGAAAAGATCGAAGGGGACGCGGGCGTCTCGATTGCGGAACTGAAGCGCACGCAGCGCGAGATGATCCAGGGCGACATGGACGCGGAGCAGGCAAAGAGGGAGCTGATTGAAGCGAACCTGCGCCTGGTGGTGTCGATTGCGAAGAAGTACACCAACCGCGGACTGCAGTTCCTTGACCTGATTCAGGAAGGCAACATCGGCCTGATGAAGGCGGTGGACAAGTTCGAATACCGGCGCGGGTACAAGTTCTCGACGTATGCGACGTGGTGGATTCGCCAGGCGATTACGCGCGCCATTGCCGACCAGGCAAGGACGATTCGTATCCCGGTGCACATGATCGAGACCATCAACAAGCTGATCAGGACTTCACGTCAGCTTGTGCAGGAGCTGGGCCGCGAACCATCGAGCGAAGAGATTGCGCGCCGCATGGATATTCCGGTTGCGAAGGTTCGCAAGGTTCTGAAGATTGCGCAGGAGCCCATTTCGCTGGAGACGCCGATCGGCGAAGAAGAAGACTCGCACCTTGGAGACTTCATCGAAGATCGTCAGGCGGTTTCGCCGAGCGAGGCTGTGATCAGCGTGAACCTTAAGGAGTACACCTCGCAGGTTCTGCGTACGCTTACGCCGCGCGAGGAGCGGGTGATCAAGATGCGGTTTGGTCTTGAAGACGGCTCCGAGCACACGCTGGAAGAAGTGGGACAGAGCTTCCAGGTGACGCGCGAGCGCATCCGGCAGATTGAAGCGAAGGCGCTGCGCAAGCTGCGGCACCCTTCGCGCAGCCGCAAGCTGAAGGCGTTTGTCGAAGGCGTGAAAGAAATGTGAGTTTGGCCGATGCGGGGCTAAGCTCCACATCAACCACGAAGAGCCGTAACCTTGGAAGGGGTTGCGGCTTTCTTGTTTTTCGGGGAGGATTTCTAGATGGATGTGATGGATTACCTGATCGATCTCGAAGGAAAAGACTGGGAAGAGCTTTTATCGACGTGGCGATTCCTGCTGCCAAATACGTTCAACGTGTGGCTGGTGAATCGCGTGGGAGATGTGTTTGCGGTGTTTGAGGATGGGTCGGTACACATGCTCGATGTGGGGCGCGGAACACTGGAACGCGTGGCGGATGACTGCGATCAGTTTGTGACTCGCATCGATGAGGACGGCCACGCCCATACGTGGATGATGGTGAGCCTGGTGAATGCCTGCGTGAAGGCGGGAATCAAGATTGGTGCGAGCCAGTGTTATGGGTTCAAGATTCCTCCCATGCTGGGCGGAACATACGAGGTCGAGAACATGGAGCCCACGCTTTTGTCGGTGCATTACTCGCTGCTGGGCGAAATCTGCGAGCAGACCAAGGACCTGCCGCGGGGGACGAAGGTTAAACGGATCGAGATCGAGTAGAGTCACGTCAGAGGATTCATAAGGCTTTGCTCGAGCCTTTTCGGACAGCAGCTATCAACAACAGCATGAGTCCTGAGAGCGAGATCAAAAGCATTGGCAGGAAGATCAGGAAGAAAGGGCCATGCACATTTGTACTGCCAACGAGACTTCCTAAAATGCAGACAGCAAACGATGCAAGCAGCGCCACGGTACCAAGGCCGGCGCACACAGATTTACTGGAAGATACTCCCCAGCCAATAAGACCGGCCGCACAGAGAACCATTCCGGCCAATGCTGCGATCAAAAATACTCCGAAGTTTCCGTCGAGGAAATCGATACCGCCTTTGAATGCGTAATCCGCACACATGCACGACTGTGCCGCCAAGAGAGCGACGGCGCCCAAGATCGTTGCTGTCCTCCAAATGACGACTTTGCTCCGCACACTCCGATTCTATATTCCTCAGTGAATCTAGTGTTCGGGCCGCACCGTCCGCAAATCTTCGACTAGCTGGCGCTGCGCATTCAATCAAACCGTCGGATGGAAAATTCTGCTGCGCGCCGTGCAGCGTTCCATAGCAAAGTTGGAAATTGCTGAGGAATTGGCAGCCATCGATCAGGAACAATTCTGAAACCAAACAAAAATGGAATGCGAGCAAGGCAAATTGCCGCACTGAGATTTACACGAGCCCACCCGAGGATCGCTGCGTAAAGGCGGATATACTGCCCTCATAGCCGCCGAAGGAGTTTTCCCTGATGAAACGTTTTGTGTCTGTCGCTTCCCTGCTTGTTGCCCTTTCGTTGGCTGGCTCTGCTTTAGGCCAGACTCCTGCTTCCGCCAAAACTCCGACCATCGATCAGTCTCTGGAGATGTTTTCGGTGGGCTCACCAAAGATTTCTCCGGATGGCAGGCACGTGATCTATGAGCAGTCGCGCACCAACTGGGAGAGCAACGCGTTTGAGACGGACCTTTGGCTGGCGGATGTTGCGACGGGCGAACGTCACCTGCTGACTACTGCGGCGAAGTCGAGCAACAGCGCGGATTGGTCGCCAGATGGACGGTGGATTGCGTTTCTTTCCAGCCGGCCGGCGCCGCTGGCGGACTCGCCGAAGGACAAGACACAGCTTTATGTAATGCCGGCCGATGGAGGCGAGGCGCAGCAGTTGACGAAGATGGAGCAGGGCGTGAGCGGCTATGACTGGGCCCCGGACTCCCTTCACATCGCGATTGCAGCGGAGGCGCCGGAGACCAAGGCGATGAAGGATCGCAAGGAGAGCTTTGGCGATTACCACGTGATTCATGCCGACTACGAGATGACGCACCTGTGGCTGGTGGAGTTGCCGAAGACGGATAAGGCGGGACGAGTCACAGCAGGGCCGGAGCCGAAGCTGCTGACGCCGGGCGAGACGATGAGCGTGGGAGGCTTCTCGTTTTCACCGGATGGGAAGCGGATTGCGTTCAGTGCGCAGCGCGATCCGGACTTGATTTCGGGATTCAGCTCGGACATTTACACGGTGACGCTGGCCGATGGCGCGGTGAAGAAGATTGTGGACACGCCGGGGCCGGACAACGATCCGCAGTGGTCTCCGGACGGAACTGAGATTGCGTACGTGACGTCCAACGGCAACAAGTTTTTCTTCTATACCGATCAGCGCATCGCCGTCGTTCCAAGCGATGGCGGCACACCGCGCGTGTTGACGCTGAGCTTCGACGAGGATCCCGATCTGCTGAAGTGGGCGCCGGCGGGAATCTATTTCTCTGCGCTGCAAAAAACCACTTCGTCGTTGTTTCTGCTGGATGCGAAGACGGAAGCGGTAAAGCGGATTGAGATGCCGGGATCGGAGATTGCGGGGTCGTTTTCGTTCTCGAAGGATTTCAAGCATGTGGCGTACCGCGGCACGGGAGCCAACGAATATCCGGAGATCTATGCCGCGGGCTTGCCGGCAGACAAGCCGGTGCAACTGACCCATGCGGGCGAGCAGTTGGCTGGATTTGAGGTGGGCAAGCGCGAGGTGGTGCATTGGAAGTCGGGCGACGGGACGGTGATTGAAGGCGTGCTGATAAGACCGGCGAATTTCGACCCGGCGAAGAAGTATCCGCTGCTGGTGGTGATTCACGGCGGCCCGACGGGGATCGATCTGCCGGCACTCAGCGCGGACCGGTATTACCCGATTGAGCGATTTCTGGCGCGGGGCGCGGTGATTCTGCGGCCGAACTATCGCGGGTCGGCGGGATACGGCGAGAAGTTTCGCTCGCTGAACGTGCGCAACCTGGGCGTGGGCGACTATGCGGATGTGATCTCCGGCGTGGACTATTTGATCGGGCAGGGTTTTGTGGACAAGGACCGCGTCGCGTCGATGGGCTGGAGCGAGGGCGGATACATTTCGGCGTTCATCACCACGTCGAGCGACCGGTTCAAGGCGGTTTCAGTGGGCGCGGGCATCTCGGACTGGATGACCTATTACGCGAACACCGACATTACTCCATTTACGCCGCAATATTTGTTGGCGACGCCGTGGGACGATCCGGCCATCTACGCGAAGACTTCGCCGATCACGTATATCAAGAGCGCGAAGACGCCGACGCTGATTCAGCATGGCGGGGCGGACCGGCGTGTGCCGTTGCCCAACAGCTTTGAGCTGCGGCAGGCGCTGGAGGATCATGGCGTCCCTGTGAAGATGGTGGTCTACGACGGGTTCGGACATCCGATCAACAAGCCGAAGCAGCAGCGCGCGGTGATGGAAGAAAACGAAAACTGGTTTGGCCATTACATCTGGGGCGATCCGCTGGCGCCTTCGCTCACGCCTACGGTGAAGGCGAAGGACAAGACAGACGACAAGGCAAAGCCGTAATTGAGAGAAAGAACATTGCTGCAAGTTGTGTCGTTGCGGTGGTATATTTCGTCGCATGACGACCTTTCCTGGCAATCCGACGCGGCTCGACCCGTACAAGAACTTCAATTTTCGCGTGAAGTGGGATGGCGCGTATATCCCGGATGTTTCGCGCATCTCCGCACTGGTGCGCTCCACCGAGGTGGTTGAGTACCGCGAAGGCGGAGATCCGAACACGTCGCACAAATCACCTGGCCGCACCAAGTATGAGGCCATCACGCTGGAACGCGGCGTGACGGACGACTCTTCGTTTGAAGATTGGGCCGGATTGGTGTGGAACTTCGGCGCTGGGCTGGGGTCTGAGGAGTCCGGCAACTTCCGAAAGGACATCTATATCGAGTTTTATAACGAGGCCGGCCAGCTGGTGCGCGCCTACAATGTTTACCGCTGCTGGCCTTCGGCCTACCAGGCGCTGCCCGACCTGGATGCCGGCGGAAACGCGATTGCGATTGAGCACATCAAGCTGGAGAACGAAGGCTGGGAGCGGGACACGTCGGTGACGGAACCGACGGAGCCGACGCTGTCGGGAGTCTCCAGCTGAACTGGATGACCACGCGCATTCCCGCAGCGGAGAATGGGCAATTCTGTTTTGTGCGATTTCAGAACGGGCAAATGCTCCAAGAACCCGCTGAATTGCTACGCCTTGAATGCGCCTTCAATCTCCACCCATTCTTCCACGTTGAGCTTGAGCGTCGCGGCAGCAATGTTCTCCTCTAAATGCGCGACTTTTGACGTTCCTGGAATGGGCAGGAGCACAGGGGACTTTTGCAGGAGCCACGCGAGCGAGAGCTGTGCGATTGAGGCGGAGTGACGAGCGGCGAGAGCGGCCAAGAGCCGGGTCGAGGGGTGGTCGGACTTGAGCTGCTTGCCGCCGGCCATGGGGTACCAGGGTAGGAAGGCAATTCCCTCCCGCTCACTGTATTTGAGCGTTTCCTCATGACGGCGGTCGGCGAGACTGTATCGATTCTGGACACTTACGATCGGGACGATCTTGCGGGCATCCTCGATTTCCGCGGGGGTGACTTCGCTCAGGCCGATGTGACGGATCTTGCCTTGCTCCTGCACGCGCTTCAGTGCGCCGAGGCTTTCTTCTAGCGGGGTGCGCGGGTCGATGCGGTGCAACTGGTAGAGGTCGATCCGTTCGAGTTTGAGGCGGCGCAGGCTCATTTCGACACATTGGATGAGGTAGCCGGCGCGGCC
>JBEKDE010000141.1:0-12688 GCA_050014515.1 Occallatibacter sp. | reverse complement strand
ATTCGCCGTTAGGGCCGGCAATGAAGCCGTCCAGGCTCATGGCGACGCCGTATCGAAGTTGGCGCATTGGTGGCTTGCTCCCTTCGAACTGGGATTGAATCAAGGGCGCTGAGGTCTCAGCCCTTCAACACGCGTTCCACTCGTGCCCAGACTTCGTCTGTGGGAACGAAATCGCCACGGTCAGCAGCGTCCAGTCCGGCTTGAACCGCAGCTCGAAAATGACCTTCCTCCGCGATGATGCGTTCCACAATTTCGCGTACCATTTCGTCTGCCCTCTTACCGGTCTGCTCGGCCATGGAGTAAGTCCTTCCTATTGCTTATGCGGCTTGTCGGCTGGCGCCGGGTCCAATTCCTCAAGCTCGAGGAGGGTGTATATCACAGAAGGTTGTCGCCTCACCCGGGACACCACCTTTCGATGAAGTAGCGCGGCCCAGCGGCGGCCGGCAAACTGTTCGGTGCTTATTCGCTCGAGATAGCTCTGCCCAAATTTCTCACCTACTGCTCCCTCTATGACATCATGTGCGCCGTCTCTCTCAAACTCGAAACGCCTTCGGACTGGTATCACACCGAGCAGTCGACCCTCAACTCTTATCCTCTTCTCCTCAACGCTGGACTCTTCTGCTCTGTGCCAAGCCCGCTCGACTGACGGTCGGTCAAAGCGCTCGTCCCTGTCGCCTTCGACCAGCCTGAAGGTGGCTTTTCCACGGTAGATATAGCCAAAAAATTCCCTGAGTGAGAGGAACACCCTGGGGTCCATCTGTTCGATGGTCTCGGTGAATTCCTGCTCGTCTTCTCCCGCGAACTTAGCCATGTAGCCCGCGATTTGGTCGGCCGCCTTCTTGAGCGAGGTCTCAAAGAGTGGCTCACCGTGTTCATCGAGTTCTTCGAGCAGAAACCCGAAAGAGCCATGAACGAGACTCGTGATGTGGAGTTGCGATTCGGGTTTGTCCTTTACAGGACCCGCCGGAGAAAGGCCGCCGGTCTCGGCTTCGCCCCAAACCTTTGAAAGCAGATCTTGAAAACTACCGAGGGCGTTTGTGCTGAAACCAGCCTCTATGCCAAGACTGCCTATTACTGGGTCGCCTCCAAAATAGAGCGCCAGGCTGGCCCGATGATCGCTTCGTTTGGCCAGGCTGGCGAACTTATCAGAGATTTCCTTCCGTCTGGCCATGAACCCGATTCGGCCCAAATGGTCATTAGCGGGAAGCGAGTCCAGCAGCGCGTCCAACGCGGCTAGCTCGGCTGCGATCTGGTCACGGTCGAGTTTCAACATCATGGCCCCACAATCGCTCATGCGTCGGCATCGTCGGCTGAGACACTCAAGGGTACCTGAAGCATCCCCTTCCAAAGCCCACCTCTTCGGTGGGAAAACAACCCAAACCAATATCTCGTCTGGTCAACTATGCTCAAGGGCTCGATATTCAGATCAACAAAGAATACGTGGCAATTGAAGGCCGCCTTTACGGCGAGCGGGTCGACGAATGCCATGTTGGACGCGAGAAATGCTTGCCACGCTGCGTCGTCCGCGACGGAGGCAGGGCGATGACAGAAGGTGATCACGTCAATATCACGTGGATCTCGCGCCTCTAGCATCTCGATTTCCTCCATAAAGCTCCCTGACAGCCACTGGAATCCGACCACTAGGCCCAGGCTTTCGAGCTGCTGACGATAACGAAGAAGCCCCCGAAAGATCTCTTTGCGTTGGGTGGAGAAACATAGCTTTGTCGCGATCTGCTTGAGCGAAGTGGGATAGGGCGACATCAAAGACGGGTCGGTGGGTGTCGGCCCTTGAAACGGTGGCAGGGTTCCGGAGATGGTGAAATCGGGAACGTCGAAGGGTGGCCCAATCGGTATTGCAGCTGTGCCCATATCCTGCAGAGGCCTTTCCGAGCCCGGTTCTAGAATATGCGGAATCAGAATATCTTACCGCGCCCTGCATCAGTTTCCAAGGGGCGGGCGTAACTGCCGTTGGCGTTTTCAACGAGCTATCCTTCTTCCGCCTCGCGAAGTTTGGAGATTACGGTGAAGTCTTCCAGCGTCGTCGTGTCTCCCTTGATCTCGCCGTGTCGCGCAGCAGCCGGCGCATGATCTTGCCGCTGCGCGTCTTCGGCAGCGCCTCGGTGAAGCGGATATCGTCGGGCCGCGCCAGCGAGCCAATCTCCTTCGACACCCACTTGCGCAACTCGTCCTTCAACGCTTCACTGGGCTGGTTGCCGCTCTCCAGCGATACAAACGCGGAGATGGCCTGCCCCTTCAGCTCGTCTGGACGTCCAACCACCGCGGCTTCCGCTACCTTCGGGTGAGCCACAAGCGCCGACTCAACCTCCATCGTGCCCAGCCGGTGTCCGCTCACGTTGATCACGTCGTCCACGCGGCCCATCAACCAGAAATATCCGTCCGCGTCCTGGCGCGCGCCGTCGCCGGTAAAGTAGCATCCCGGCACATCGCTCCAATAAGTCTTCTGGTAGCGCTCAGGATCGCCATATACCGTCCGCGCCATCGAGGGCCACGGCTTGCGCACAACGAGCAGTCCGCCGCTGCCGGCCGGAACCGGCTCACCCTCCTTGGTCACGACCTCCGGCTGAATGCCGAAGAACGGCCTCGTCGCCGAGCCAGGCTTGGTGGGCACTGCGCCCGGAATCGGCGCGATAAGGATGGCTCCCGTCTCCGTCTGCCACCAGGTATCGACAATGGGGCAGCGATTATGCCCGATCTTCTCGCGGTACCACATCCACGCTTCGGGATTAATAGGCTCACCCACAGTCCCAAGCAGCCGCAGAGAACTCAGATCGTGCTTCTCCACATGCTGATCTCCCCACTTGATAAACGCGCGAATCGCGGTAGGGGCGGTATAGAAAATGCTTACCTTGTGGTCGTCCACGATCTTCCAGAAGCGCGAAAAGTCGGGCCAGTTCGGAGCGCCCTCATACATCAGCACCGTAGCCCCGTTCTGCAGCGGCCCGTACACCACATACGAGTGCCCAGTAACCCAGCCAATATCCGCCGTGCACCAGTACACGTCCTCATCGCGGATGTCGAAGACGTACTTCGTCGTGAGGTAAGTCTGCACCGCGTAGCCGCCAGTCGTGTGGACCAGCCCCTTCGGTTTCCCCGTTGTCCCCGAGGTGTAAAGAATGTAGAGCGGATCTTCTGAATCAAACTCCTCGGCCGGGCAGTCGGGCGAAGCCTTTGCGACCAGGTCATGCCACCACCGGTCGCGGCCTTCCACCATATTTACCGGGCTTCCCGTGCGGCGGTAGACCACAACGTGCTTCACCGTGGGGCACGCGTTCATGGCCTCGTCGACGGTGCGCTTCAGCTGAATCTCGCCGCCGCGGCGATAGCTCGTGTCCTGGGTCAGAATAGCCACGCACGCCGAGTCATTCACTCGGTCGGCAATGGCATTGGCGGCGAATCCGCCGAAGATGACCGAGTGGATGGCTCCGATGCGCGCGCAGGCCAGCAGGGCGATGGCCAGTTCAGGCGTCATTCCCATGTAGACGGCCACGCGGTCGCCCTTCCTGATCCCCAGCGACTTGAGCGCGTTGGCGAACTTCTGCACCTCAACGTGCAGCTCGGCGTAGGTCAGTCGGCGAACCTCGCCCGGCTCCCCCTCCCAGATCAGCGCAGTCTTGCCGGCGCGAGAGCCCAGCGCATGGCGATCGACACAGTTATAGCTCAGGTTGATCTTCCCGCCGGCAAACCACTTCGCGTGGGGCAGATTCCAATCCAGAACCTTGTCCCAGCGCTTGAACCAGTGCAGATCTTCGGCCGCCCTGGCCCAGAAGGCCTCCGGATCTTCGATGGACTGCTTGTAAAGCGTCTCGTACTCTTCGAGGCTCTTGATGTGCGCCTTGG
Source organism: Occallatibacter sp. (assembly GCA_050014515.1). Taxonomy (GTDB): domain Bacteria; phylum Acidobacteriota; class Terriglobia; order Terriglobales; family Acidobacteriaceae; genus Telmatobacter. The sequence continues at coordinate 8,830 of JBEKDE010000141.1, read as the reverse complement.
CGCTGAACTCCGGCGGCGGCGGAAAAACTCGGAATTCGCGAAGCGTGGAGTCCAAATCCTGGTTCGTTGCAGCGGGAACGGGTACGGAAGGCATGCAAAACGTCCTTTAGGGGAAGACGGATGAATGAACTGCAACCGGCACTGGGACGACCTTCCCAGAGCAAGCCGCGTGGGTGTCACTTTATCGAGATGGGGGCACACTCGGCAAGTGACGGCGAATGAAGCGCGCGGAAACCGAAAGTGCTATACGTCGAATCCGGATGGGTTGCAGCCACCCCCAGGGTCGGAAAGACCTACCCCAACCCACTGGATCGAAACAAAAACTCGGCATACCATGGAGCCAGAACTGGACTTGCTGAGCGCGGTCCCCTGTTCGTCGCTTGAGACCCCTCGGCCTTCGCCCGGAACGGAGCCGGCCCATGTTGCTCGAACTCGCCAGAGCGTTCTCTTTCTTCCTCAGCATGCTCTCGCTCTATCCGGTCCTGGTGAGCGCATTCTTTGTGCCCGGCAAACACTGGCAGGAGCGCCTCTCGGACTCCCTGCTCTACGTCATCCTGGCTGGATGCATGTGTCTCATCAGCGGCCTCTTGTTTGCCCACCCCTCGCCGGCCAACCCCGAAGGCGACCGCCTGCTCACTACCCTGCCGATACGCCTCCTTTTCTTCGCGCTGGCAGGCATGGCCGTGCTGTTTGCGCTCGCCTGGTACCTGGATCTTTATTTTGCGCCGCAGTTGCGGCATGGCTGCTGCAGGCCGTAAATCAGTCGCGGATCTTTCAGGCCGGCCTCTCCGTCTCTTCCCAGATCAACGTGCCATGCGTTTCCTTCAGTGCAAAGGTACCGAAGATCATGGTCAACGCCGCAATTCCGATGGGATAGAAAAGCCCCGCATAGATGTTGCCGGTGGAAGCGCATAGCCCCAGCCCGATCAGCGGCAGCAGTCCCCCGAAGACCCCATTTCCAATGTGGTACGGCAGAGACACCGACGTGTACCGCACCTTTGCCGGGAAGGCCTCGACGAGATACGCCGCGATAGGCCCGTAGATCATGCAGACAATCATCACCTGCAGGAAGACGTAGAGGATGATCATGGGCTGGTTGGCGTTCGTTGCTTCTTTTGCCGCCACCAGTTTTCCGGTTGCCGCATCCACGGTCTGCGGCGTGAGCTTCACAGCGCCGGTCACCTTGTCTTTGACGGAGCTGACGCTCACCACATGATTGCCCGCCGCGTCCTGCATGCCCTTGTAGATCGGAATGTAGAAAACGACGGCCAGCAGCAGCGAAGTCATCATCAGGTTCTTGCGGCCAATACGGTCAGAGAGCGCGCCAAAGACCGTAAAGAAGGGCATAGCAACCAGCAGCGCAATCGCCACGTCGATGTTGGCTGTCTTGGAATTGAGTTTGAGCACCGTCTGCAGGTAAAACAACGCGTAGAACTGCCCCGTGTACCAGACCACGCCCTGGCCGGCCGTTGCACCGAACAGCGAAATCAGCACCAGCTTCAGGTTTGCCCACTTGGTGAAGGCGTCGGTCAGCGGTTTGGTCGAGCTCATCCCCGCCGCCTTCATCTGCGCAAAAATCGGCGACTCCTTCATCTTCAGCCGGATATAAAGCGAAATCACGACCAGCACAATCGACAGCAGGAAGGGCAGCCGCCATCCCCAGTCCTGGAAGGTCGCGGGGCTCATGCTCTGCTGGGTGGCTACAATCACCGCCAACGAGACAAACAGTCCCAGCGTGGCTGTGATCTGAATAAAGCTGGTATAAAATCCGCGCTTGTTGTCTGGCACATGCTCGGCCACAAACACCGCGGCGCCGCCGTATTCGCCGCCCAGCGCCAGACCCTGCAGCATGCGAATCAGGATGAGCGCGATGGGCGAAAACCATCCCGCCGTGTGGTAGGTGGGCAACAGCCCTATGGAAGCCGTCGCGAAGCCCATGATGGTGAGCGTGAAAATGAACGCAATTCTACGCCCCAGCAGGTCGCCCAGCCGGCCAAAGAATAGCGCGCCAAAGGGTCGAACCAGGAACCCAACCGCAAACGTGGCCAGGTAGGCAATCAGAGCAAACGTGTCGTTGCCGGGCGGATAAAACTTGAGCGAGAGTACCGTAGCAAGGGAGCCAAAAATGTAGAAGTCGTACCACTCGATCATGGTGCCGAGGGCAGAGCCGAGAATAACCTTGGGAATGCTGGCGGCAGCGGTGCTCTTCAAGACGGTGGTAGCGGAGGACGAACGGGATGCCATGGGCCCTACCTCGTGCAGACCGTACGCCCTTCCCCTGGGCCCGAAAGAAATGAAAAGCCCGGGAATACGGGCCGCCTCTGGGAAAACGCCGGCAAAGTAGATGGATTTCTGTCAGCAACCTTGCTTCCACCAGCCCCGCGCTGTCAAGTGAATTACTCGTACGCCGCGCTGTGCATCATCTCCGGTAGCGTTTCTGGTGCCACACCCACGCCGTGCGAATAATCTCGTCCAGTTCCGTGTAGCGCGGTTGCCAGCCAAGTTCGCTGATCGCCTTCTCTGAGCTGGCGACCAGGACAGCCGGATCGCCTGCCCGGCGCGGATGCACCTCCGCCGGAATCGCATGGCCGGTCACTCTGCGCGCGGACTCGATCACCTCCCGGACGCTGAATCCGGTTCCGTTTCCAAGGTTGAGAATCAGCCGGTCGTGTGTCTCAAGAGCCCCGAGTGCAAGCAGGTGCGCATCGGCCAGATCGGATACGTGAATATAATCGCGCACGCAAGTCCCATCCGGCGTTGAGTAATCCTCGCCGTAAATGCGTATGGAAGCGCGACGGCCGAGGGCAACATCGAGGACCAGCGGAATCAGGTGCGATTCCGGCTCGTGGGCCTCGCCGCGCGTGATCCCATCAGGGCCTTCGGGGGCTCCGGCTACGTTGAAGTACCGCAGAGAAGCGTAGCGCAGTCCGTGAATCCGGTTCAGCCACCAGAGCATGTGCTCCACCAGAAGCTTCGACTCGCCGTAGGCGTTGGTCGGCTGCAGACGCGCATCTTCCCTGATCGGAACCGATTCCGGCTCCCCGTACACGGCTGCCGTGGACGAGAAGACCAACTTACGCGGACCGTGGGCCAGCATGGCCTCAAGCAGGGTCAGGGTAGAGGCGGTATTGTTGCGAAAAAAGGTCTCCGGCCGAACCATTGACTCGCCCGCTTCGATCAGCGCGGCAAAGTGGAGAACGCCGTCAAACGGCTTTCCCTGGTCCTTGGCTTCAATGAAAAGGTTTTCAAGCGCAGCCCGGTCAGCCAGCTCCCCTTCCACAAATTCCACTCCCGCCGGAAGCAGATCGCGCCGCCCGTGGCTCAGGTTGTCGTAGACAACTGCCGTGTTTTCTTTGGCTGCCAGCAAGCCTGCCACTGTACCACCTATATACCCCGCCCCTCCCGTAACCAAAATCTTCATAAAAATCGTTCCTTTCCAAAGCACTTTAGTTTACCTTGAGTCTATTACTATAGGGTATGAGTGGACGGGGCAGATCGAGTCCCGCCGGACAGACCACCACAAAGGTGGCATTCCCTTTACCGGGTCTTCGAGTGCAGTATGATGTCGGAACAGCACACGATACTACCCTGATTCTTTTCGCCGCAGGGCGGGATTAGTTTTTCAATTCCGGAATTATGATGAATTGCAAGACTTTTGATTGTGCGCCTTGGACATGAGTTTGGAGTATCTGAATGCCCAGGGTTCTTGCGGCGCGCAACCGGTATCGTGCGGTTCGTGGCAGGGCGGAACTTGACCGCTGGTACGGTCATGCCGGTTCCGATGCAGCGATCGCAGCGAAGAGTTTTCCCTTTTCCCCCTTTGGTTTTCCGCGTTGCGGAAAAATCATTGGGCAACCTCAGAGGGTCCAGGATTCGGGACGAATCGCAGCGGAAACACGCCGGACTATTCATCAGTGGCGTCTTCCGCCGGTCAACGGGATGCATCTAACCGGCCAACAATGGCGAGGACCGCAAGTTCCCGCCGGCCTGTTCAACGATTTTCAGGTTGGCGCTCGATTCATGCGGAAAATTGGAGAATCTCGTGCATGTACTCTTTCGCGATTCTCCACAACTGCCGATAGCCGCATGCAAGCACTTATTCTGCGCCGTTTGAACGGCTGCACACGAGGGATGAAGGTATGCCGGTGAATTACTACCCTGGAAGAAGCAACTTTGGTTTGCTCCCCGAACCCGAAGGCCGCTCTGGCTCATTTTTCACCAGCTTAGTGATCAACGGGTTGATTCTTGCCCTGCTGCTCTACATCGGAGCAACGGCAAAGAAGGTTCTGGACGAGCACAAGTACGAGAACACCGTACTGATCATACCCAGCACTCCGCCGCCTCCGCCGCCGAAGGTGAAATTCACGCCTCCGCCGCAGCCTCCACCGCCCACCAAGGCCCCGGAGATCAAGCTGGAGCCGCAAAAGATCAGAATGCCAAAGCCGGAGCCAAAGCCGGAAGTGAAGCCTGTCCAGATGGAAGCCAAGTTGGCTCTCCCTCAGATAAAAGCTGCCAGGCCGGCCGTGATCCTCGCGCCCCAGCCCAAGGCTGCCCTTCAGGCTGCTGCCATGCCCGCGCAGGACAACAGCCAGAAGCCGTCCACAAAGCCGGTGCATCTGGGTGAAACGTTCGGCGTAACACCCAACCCCAATGCAACCAAGCCGGCCACCGTTGCCGCCATCGGCAACCCCTATGGCGGAATGAGAGGCCCGGCGGTCGCGCCCCACGGCGTAGTCGGCTCCACAGGATTCGGCAACGGCCTCAAGCCCGGATCCAACGCAGGTGTAGTGGGCAAAGTGGCCTCTGCCGGCATTCCCGGCGCGGTGGGCAACAGCCCCACCGGCAGCTACGGAAACGCCAAAGTGGCTTCCGCTGCAATTCCGCAGACCACTGCGGTCGCGCCCATCCAGCAGGTTGCTGCCGCACCAAGCTCTACAGATCTTGAAGTTCTGTCAAAACCGGCTGTGCAATACACCAGCGAGGCCAGGCAGTTAAAGGTTCAAGGAGATGTTGTGCTCCGGGTCACATTTACCGCTGCAGGGCATGTAGTTGTCCAGGGACTGGTGCATGGATTGGGCCATGGCCTCGATGAAGAAGCGCGCAGGGTGGCTGCGCAGATACGTTTTCGCCCCGCAACGCGCAATGGGCAAGCTGTAGACTTGACAACCAATATCACCATTTCGTTTCAATTGGCGTAGCATCAGTGTAGAACCTGGAAACAAAAATCGTACTCGGCCGCTTGGCGCCTAAGCGGGATTTGCGGCGAGTAGTAGCCTTGGAAGAACTTACCCTAGGAGCTTGACATGACGTTTCGGAAGTTATCCCTCACCTTCCTGATGATTACCTTGGGTGTGACCTGTGCGTACGCAAAGAAAGAACCCAAGTACGAACAGGCGCACCAACTTACTCCCGAACAGGCCGCACTGGTCGAAAGAGCTATTGGCCAGGAAAAGCAGTTGATCAAGAACATTCAACTGCGCACGCCGCTCGTGGAGACCTATATCCAGGACACTCGGCCCGACGTCAAGCTCCTTGAAGTCCCGATCGACGACCAATACATTCTGAGCCGCGTCGACTTCGGCAAAGGCTTCTTTGACAAGACCTACGAGCCGCGTTCATCAGCCAAACACGGATTCTTCAAAGGCTCCTTTGCCGCAATGACTGGCCTGAGCAAGGCGTTGGGACTGGAAAAGTTCACTTACAATCCAAACGGCTTTATGCAGATGATGTTTGTTGACCCATCAGGTTTCGACTCCCAGCACTACGTCTTCAGTTATGTGCGCCGGGAGTTCCTCGGCTCCGTTCGCACCTGGGTCTTCGACGTCCACCCGAAGATCAACGGACAGGGGCGCTTCTACGGCCGCATCTGGATTGAAGACGAGGGCGGCAACGTGGTGCGCTTCAATGGCACCTATACCGGTCCCACCACCGAAGAATCCAATAAGTATTACTTCCACTTCGACAGCTGGCGCATGAACGTGCAGCCGGATGTGTGGCTCCCTGTCGCTGTCTATGTGGAAGAAACGCAGCGCATGGGAACCGACAAGCAGGTCGGCCTCAAGGCCCAGACCCACTTCTGGGGCTACTCCCTCAAGCTGCCCACCCGCGATAGTGAAAACGTCAGCGTGAAAATTGACGACGCGGTGGACAAGAGCGACGACTCGCAGGACGTAGGTCCTTTGCAGGCCTCGCGCGCGTGGGTCACGCAGGCTGAAAACAACGTTATCGACCGCCTCGTGGAAGCCGGCCTGGTAGCGCCCCTGAATCCGGGCGGCTACGAAGACAAGGTACTCAATCAGATCCTCGTCAACCTGATCGTCCCCAACAACCTGGCCTTCACTGACCAGGTCCATGCCCGCGTTCTGCTCACTGACACGGTGGAGGCCACCACGGTCGGCAACACGATTCTCATCAGCAAGGGCCTCATTGACAGCCTGCCCAACGAGCCGGCAATTGCCTCGGTAGTTGCGATGGAGCTGGCGCACGTTGCGCTCGGACACCATATCGACACCCGCTACGCGTTCAACGACCGCCTGCTCTTCCCCGACGAGTCGACCTTCCAGAAGATCAACATGTACCACAGCGATCACGACAACGAGGAGGCGGCAAAGAAGGCCATGGAGTACCTGCAGAACTCCATGTACAAAGATCAGCTCCCATCCGCGGCTCTCTATTATGAGCAACTGGCAGACCGCGGCAAGGTGCTGAAGGCGCTGAATACTCCCAAGCTCGGTGATTCCCTGCTGAGGGCCGATGGCACCCCATGGATGCTGGATCTTTCGAAGATGGCGCCCAAGCTGGACTGGGACGATCTCACCCAGACCGCGGCTTTGCCCCTGGGAAGCTGGATCAAGACCGATCCCTGGGACGACAAGGTGCACATGCTGAACGCCAAGCGTTATGCGCCGATGAATCCCCGCGACAAGATGCCGTTTGAAGTGACTCCGATCGTCTACAAGCTGCAGCGGTACGAGGAAGCAAAGACCGACACCCCGGCGACAACCGCTCCTGCAGCGGCTCCGGCAACAGGAACCGACCAGACTGCACCGCAAGCGGTTCCGCCTCCGCCGCCCCCGGCACAGCCTGCGCCTTCACAGCAGTAAAAGGAAATACCAGGCCCCCGGAAGTTTGAGTGTGGTAATGCTCTCACTTCCGGGGGCTTAGTGCTTGCGTGCCAAACCAAAAGCATCCCCAGCGCTCCCCTGCGCTTCCAATCTTATCGAGGGGTCCACTGCAGCAAGCCGCGGCCCCATAATTGTCCTGACGAATACCTGGATGGATACTTTCCTTATGAGTCGAGCTCTTTCGTTTTTTTTAACCTTGGGCCTGCTTGGCGCTGGAAGCCTTGCGGCATCCGCGCAGGTGGCTCCCGCAGCTACCCGAGGGCAGTTCTCCGTCTCCGCGGGCGGCATCGCTTCGGCATTTCAGCCCGACTACGCGGGCGGAGGCATTCCAGGCGCCGGTCCCAACCGGCTCTACGGTCTGGGCGCGTACGTAGACGTGAAGTTCACCCGCTGGATTCAGGCCGAGGCAGAGGGCCGCTGGCTCAAGTTCAACCAGTTCGACAACATCAATCAGAGCAACTACCTGATCGGACCGCGCATTCCCATTCACACCTACTGGCGCGCGACTCCGTATGCCAAGGTATTGTTCGGATTCTCCAACATGAACTACGAGTTCAACGAAGCCACGGGCCGCTACACCACCATCGCCTACGGTGGCGGCGTGGACATCAAGCTCACCAGGAAGGTAAGCCTGCGCGCATTCGACTTCGAGTACCAGCAGTGGCCCGATTGGTAATGGCGCCAGCATCGGGGCGAGCTACAAAATCTTCTAAGGAGGTTTTCCGCCTCAGCCCGTGGCACCTTAGTCCTTAGTCCCTTGGTCCCCTGGTCGCTGGCTTTCAAGAGTCTTTTCTTTCCCGCTCCCACTGGTCTGCCGGGTAGCGATCAAGCCGGTCTTCGCGGCTCTCGCGCTCTTCCTGCTGGCGTCGTTTTTCCCGTTCTTCGCGCTCTTCGCGACCGTCGCTCATATAGGACTCCTGCTCATATTCTAGAGGAGACCTACTCCAAAGCTGAACGCGGAACAATCAGCTCTAAGCCCTCGACCCGCTTTGCTTTGCCGACTTCGATGATTTGAGCGTTAGCGCGGTTATTGGTTCCGGGAGCGAACAGGTCCACTTTGAGGTTTGGCCCTTCGCGCTTCTCAGTTTTTTTAAAAGCAAGGACATATTTGCCAGGCTCCAGACCATGGAGAACAAATTGCCCCGACTTATCTGTCCACGCTGAATCTGGGACAACTCCTGGATCATCGACCGGCGATACTTCAACCTCCCAAGCGTCGGGATCGACATCCGCCGGGAAGACCAGCCGTCCAGCAATCTGACCATCGACCTTAAAATCAAGATCGGATTCGATGCAACCGTGCGCTTTGACATCGATCTTTCCCGACCACATCGTCCAGACGCCAGGCCTCGTGTTGGGGTCAAGATCGTATTCCCCGGCGGGGAGCGGCTCGAATTCATAATCGCCTTTGTCGTCGGTCAATGCCTTGAACGTCCGGCTGTCTTCGACGCGGGTAAGCAGTATGGTCTGATTCTGAGACGGGAAATCCTGCCACGCCTTATCGGTCTCCTCGACGGAGTAAGCGTGGCCCTTTACGATGCCCTCGGCGTCAAGGCTCGCTAATCTGCGGAGGAGGGCTATCTGCTTTCTTTCCTCCGTCACAGGTCCGCTGCGGCTGCCATAGTTGAGAATGAGTTCATTCGATTCCCTACTGCGATCCAAGGAGAAGAGCCATGAATCACCGGTCTTCATCTCGGGAAGGCATC
>JBEKDE010000140.1:0-10131 GCA_050014515.1 Occallatibacter sp. | reverse complement strand
GAGGGATCGCCGATCTTCGCCGGGATTGCAACCGGTCTGGCCCAGGGATTGCCCCCGCTGGCCGACAAGATATTTTGCACCAGATCCCAGTGGTTGTTCAGGAAGACCTGCTTCGTCATGGCATCCAGCGTCGAACGACTCGGCACGGGGACGATGCTGACGATACCAAGGTCCTGGTGGGTATTCAGGGACGCCGGTGAGCCATGTGATGTTGCAGTCGAATTCTCAGGCGGAGTGTTCTGGAAACCCGTGGTGCCGATGCCCTTGTCGTTGGCGACGAGTAGCGAGTTGTCCGCTGAGTCCAGCACAACCGAGCTCGGCGCATAGCCAACCGGGATCATGCCTATGATCGAGCTCCTGTCATAATCGCGGCCCCAGCCTTCCTGCCTCCCTGCATCGCGGAGGTCGACCACGGCGATTGCGTTGGCGTGGTAGAGCGCGATGTAGGCGATGTTGTTTTTGTCATCGACAGCGATTGAGTTGGGTCCCGCACCGTAAGCTGGCTTCCTGTCTCCGGGCACGCTGATTGGCAGACCAACATTGATCTTCCGTACCTCCTGGTTGATGGTCGGGTCGATCACGGAGATGGTGTCGTCATAGGTATTGGCGGCAAGCAGGTATTTACCCCAGAAGGCCATCCCGGTGGGGTGATGACCAACCGTAATGCTACCGGTGATCTTAAACGAGGCCAAATCTACAACGGAAATGGTGCCGGTGGCCGTGGTGCCGGTGGGATACTCGGCGACGACATTGGTGCCGTCGGAGTATAGCTGGAAGTCGCTGTGGTTAGCAATCCGGCCGGCCTCGTTGGAGACGTAGGCGGTTTTGCCGTCAGCCGAGACCACGACGCTGTGCGGGACGTTGCCGACGCGGATGTATTTAGCCAGGGTATTCGTGCTCAGGTTGATCTCGCCCAACTCGTCGCTGGCATCCAGCACGACGTAGGCTGCCGAATTATCCGGCGAGACCGCGAGCCCCAGTGGATAGGACGTGGTACCGGAGTAGGGAACGCCACAGGGGATCGCATAGCTGCCCGATGTTCCCACCGGGCCGGACAGCGTAACGCCGGTCCCTGGCATGGTGACGGTCTGAGTGCAGTTAGCGCTGTTCAGTACCGGCTCCGAAGCACCGAATGCGGGGAAGTCTACGATGGTGGCGTCAAGCGGAAGACTGATGTGAGCGACGTCCGCTGTTACCAGGCCTGTCGCCGTGCTGACGTTGACGTAGGCGACGTAGCTGTTGTCCTGGCTGAATAGCAGGTGCGCGCCATCCGGTGAGTAGGCGATTCCGTTGGCGCTGCCGGTGGATGAACTTCCGTACTTGACATTTTGCAGAACCGCGCCTGTCTGGGTGTTGAAGATGGTGACGGCCTGTGGCGCGCCCATTTGCAGGACGGCGGCAGTGTGCGTGCTGGTGTTGGGGTTCAGCGCGACCGCCTTGGCGCGGGTCGTGGTGCCGAGGTAGACCTGGGTACCGGCGGGGGTAATAATTGCGCCATCGCTGACGACCCACGGGTTGGGCAAGGTCGACGGGTAGTCCGGGCCCCGCGACCCGCTCAGGTTCTCGCCGGGGGTATAAGTCGGAAACTGTACAGACTGAGCGAGCGCCGGAATGCCAACCCCTGCCACCAGCAGGACGGCGAGCGAACGCAGCGAGTTCATCCGAGAATGATGTTGAGAAGTCCTTTGGGGCATAGGTGATTCTCCTTCTTCGGTTGTACCAACAGCCTACCCGAAATCGACCACGCGACACGGGAAATTGAAGCTGGTGGTTGCCTTCTCTTTCGATTGCGCAAGATGGCCCAACGCGGGTGCTGCGCCAACGGGCCAAGTCTAAGATTCCGAAAAGATCGTCAACATTACGGGAAAATGACAGTTTTGTAATCTACTTGTAAGTGCCGGCCTGCAATTCGTAATATCAGTCGTCGCCGCGGACAGCGCATCTCACTGGTGAACCGCAACATCGCCTGCTCTGGACGGTCCGGGAGTCCGACAAGTCGCCACGCCCTCGGTGATCGACATTTGATGGAACCTTTACTATGGTTTGATCCGGTCATAACAATTCCGGATTACAAAATCGTCATGCCTCACGTACGAGGCGCCCTTTGGTGATCGTACTGACGCCCGACGTCATTGAGCACGATCGTACCTGACACACGCGACCACGTTTGAATGCCCCTGCGGGAGAAATCTATACGCCTCTCCGCCTGCAGCCGGGAACGAGGACAAATGTTTCCAACCGCCACGACTTGAACCCCCGAATTGCGATTCCTATGCGCGCAGTGAAGGGCGCCATGGCGCGGAGTCTTTGTGTTGGCTTGGGATGTCATTCTTTCTTGCGGGGACCACACATCGCGAGATAAAGAGGGCCTGTTCACGTTTTACTACCTGGCTGATTCAAGAGAACTCCGTAAGAGGTGCCTATCCATGAGACACAGAGAGTTTCATTCTGAGTTCCGCTTTTCAGCGCTGAAGGGCCTCAGTGCAATCAGCCTGCCGGCCTGCGTCGTATTGTTTCTTCTCGTGAGCTGCGTTTTCCTGCGCGCGCAAAGCGCGGTTTTGACCGGTGCGCTCGACGGGCGCGTCATCGATCAGAGCGGAGCAGTGGTACCGGGAGCGCAAGTTCAAGCGTCGAACATCGACACCGGCGTGCAACAATCCGCCCAGACCAACCATGAGGGGCTTTACCGCTTTCCAGTACTGATGCCGGGATCGTATTCGGTCACCGCAAGTCTTAACGGCTTTCGCGATGTTCAGGTCCTGGTGAGAGTGCGCGTAGGCAATACCACCTTGCAGAACATCAAGCTGCAAGTGGGGGCAGGCAGCGACACAGTCAAAGTTGCTGGGGCCACGCCGCTGCTCCGGCCCGAGGATTCCTCTGCCAGCACCGTCCTGGAGCGGTCGTTTACCAGTGAGCTCCCGCTAAACGGCCGAAAATATACCAACTTTATGATGCTTACGCCAAATACAAGCTACGACGGCGACACCGGCCTGGTGAGCGTGGCCGGGCAGCAGGGCGGCGAGGACTCCGGCTATGCCAACGGCAACGGCTCTACTTCATTTACCGTCGACGGCGCCAATGCAACCAATAATTACTTCTCCGATATTGTGGGCCGCAATCGCATCCCGTACCTCTATGGCGAGGATGCGATTCAGGAGTTCCAAGTCTCGGTGAGCCCATACTCGGCCATTTACGGAAGCGGGGCCGGCTTTGTCAATGCGGTAACCCGTTCGGGAAGCAACGTATTCCACGGCAGCGTGTTTTACTACAACCGCAACTCCGCAACAGGCGCCAACGATTCTCTCGATAAGGCCGCCGGCAATCCGAAGCCTGAAGACGCCTTGCAGCAATTCGGCGCTGGGCTGGGCGGGCCGCTGCGGCGCGACCGCGTCTGGTTCTTCCTGGACTACGAGCAGCAACTGCGAAACTTTCCCATTCCCGTCATCAATTCCGCATTAGCCACCAACCCCTCGAATCTTGGTTCGTTTTTGGCGGCAAACTTTGGCCTTCCCCCCGGAACCACTCTTCCCGCGCCAAATGGTCCTTTACCCATTCCGGGCGCCGACACCGCGCCTGATCCCTCCAATCCCATCTACTTGCAGCAGGTGTCGAACGCCATCAACGCGTTGAACTCCAACCTCGGCACCAAGGCGCGACAGGGCAACGACCTGGTGGTGACGCCGCGATTGGACTATCAGGCAGATTCCCGCGACAGCCTCTTCCTATCTTTGAACCTGAATCGGTTTAACTCGCCCGGCGGCGTAATCACTGACCCCACCGTGGGCAACTATGGCCTGCAAACGTTAGCCAACGCGGCTGTGCGGACCTTTGGCGCCACCGCAGGCTGGACGCACGCGTTCAATACGAAACTGCTGAACGAGTTCCACGCAGGCACTTCGCAAGACAACGAAATCGCGACGCCCACTGGCTTGGCGCCGAACACGCCGACGATCATTCTGGATAGTCCGGCTGCCTTCACCCTTGGAAACGCGGCATTTTCCATCGGAAGGGTTTTTGAGCGGCAATACTCTCTCGCGGACCGGGTCGATTACGTGATCGGAAAGCACTTGTTGCAGTTCGGCTTCGATTGGAATCGCACCTGGGATGCGGATAAGGACGACGGCGGCGCCGATCCCAATGAGGCCGTCGACTTCGGATCTCCGCTCGGCCTTTATGAGTTTCCAAACCTTGAAGCCTTTGCGCTGGGAGAGTACATCAATTTCAGTCAGGCCGTAGGAACCCCGACCTTTTCTTTCGCGGTTCCTTACTACGGATTTTACGCACAGGACACTTTTCGCATGTCGCCGCAGCTAACTCTGGAAATGGGCCTGCGTGAGGACTTTCAGGTCTACCCTCAGCCGGTCGAGAATCCGGCCTTCCCACTGACCGGCCAGTATCCCAATCAGTTTCTCCGCGCGGGGCCGCGCTTCGGATTTGCGTGGCAGCCCGGATCGAATACCGTGGTGCGCGGTGGGTTCGGCGACTTTTACACCAACATGAACGGGCTCAACTACCGCAACGCGGTTATCTCCAACGGGCTGGCTTCACAGCAGTCTGAGGTCATTGCCAGCTACACGCCATCCTCGGGCAGCCCAAATGAGCAGGTACCGGCGTTTCCATCCATCCTTCCCGGCAATTCGCCGCTCTTCGCGGCGTCGCCCGACATTTCCCTGGTTTCGCCCCGGATGCGGGTGCCGTATATTCTCCAGGCCAGTCTGCAGATTGAAACCGAGATTCTGCCCAACACCACTTTCAGCATCGGCACCATGTGGAATCACGGCGTCCACCTGCTTTCAGGCAGCGCGTACGACCTGAACCTGATGCCCTTGCAAGGCTCAACCACCTACGTGGTCTGCGGCCCCAATGCCACATCCGCGCCCTGCCCGGGAACAACCATCACACTGCCGAATATGGATAACGCCCTGCTCAGCGAAGGGCTGGTCAGCAGCAGCCTGGGCCAGATCAACGAGCTCATCAGTTCTGGACAGAACGATTACAACTCGCTCTTTGCAACGCTTCAGCGGCGAGTCGCGCGGGGACTCTCGCTGCAGACCTCCTACACCTGGGCCAAGAGCATGATGCGGGACGGCATGGACTTCAACAACCAGTTCGACTTCAGCAACACCCATGCTCCCTCGCTGCTTGACCAGCGCAACAAGGTCACGTTGGCGGCTCTCTACCAGCCTGCGCTCAAGCGATTCGCCAGCGGCAGCATGACGCACGCGCTATTTGCTGATTGGACGCTCAGCACAGTGATGGAGTTCTCATCGGGGCGGCCGTATGCGGCAATGCTCAGTCCCGCCTGCACCAGTTCCACTGTGTCGTTCAGCAACTGCGATGGTGCCAACGACAACCTGAACGACACAGCCTTCAACCAGGACACCGCGAACACCGCCGGAGGCATCAACGGCGGCGGCCCCACGCCAGGCATCGGGTTGAATTCCTTTTACGGCCCGTGGCTCGAGCGAATCGACACTGCAGTGGCGCGGGACTTCTCGATAAAAGAAGGCAAGAATCTGCAGATCCAGGTGCAGGCATTTAATCTGCTCAACCACGCCAATTTCTACGTGCAGAACGGCGACGGCATCAACCAACTCCAATACAACCCGATCGGCAGCAACTGCGGTGACGGCGCGTCGCTGAATCAAACCTGTTACCTGGTGCCAAACTCGGGCCCCGGAAACTTTGGGGCCTTCCAGGAGATCAGCCCAAACGGTCTTCCACGCGTCCTGCAGTTTTCCGCCAGATTCTCGTTCTAGGGTGTATCGACATGCGAATTTTGATTATCGAAGATGAATCCAAGACTGCTAAGTTTCTGAAGAAGGGGCTTGAAGAGGCAGGATTGGTCGTCAGTGTAGCCGGAGATGGAATTGACGGGTTGCACCTCGCTCAGGAACTGGAATTCGATCTCATCATTCTCGACGTGATGCTTCCGGCGATGGATGGCTGGCAGGTTCTGACTCGGTTGCGCGACGAAGGCCGGAGGGCACTGGTACTCTTTCTCACCGCTCGCGATGCCGTACACGAGCGCGTGCGAGGGTTCGAACTGGGCGCGGACGACTATCTGGTAAAGCCGTTCGCCTTTTCTGAACTGCTGGCGCGCGTTCGATCGCTGCTACGCCGAGGACCAGCCCGCACGCAAGAGACGCTTCGCATGTGCGACCTTGAAATCGACTTGTTGCGTCAGCGGGCCACCCGCGCGGGTCACCGCTTGGATCTGACTTCCAAAGAGTTTCTTCTCCTCTCCTTGCTGACGCGTCGCGCAGGCGAAGTGCTGTCACGAACCTTGATTGCCGAAGCGGTCTGGGACATGAACTTCGACAGCGACACCAACGTCGTGGACGTTAACGTGCGCAGGCTGCGCAGCAAGGTGGACGATCCCTTCCAGCTCAAATTGATCCATACCGTTCGGGGCGCCGGCTATGTCCTGGAATCCGGCCAGTAGACTCGCGCCCGTCTCCCGCTTGTGGCGCACGCTGGCCTTCCGCCTCACTGCCGGTTACGCGCTGGCAGGGTTGTTTCTGGTCTTCTTCTCCATTGTGAGTCTTTATCTGGTCCTTGTGAGGGAACTGGAAAAAAGCACGGACTTGTTCTTGGCGGACAAGGTGCACGTTCTGCGCACCATGTTGCGCGAGAGGCCCGGCGACCAGGACGGACTCCATGAAGAGGTTGAGCTGGAATCGGCCGCGCGACGCTACGAGCAGTTTTATATTCGCCTTCTCAATGATCGAAACACAACCCTGCTGATGACACCGGGCATGGCAGATCAACTGGACCTGGCACAACTCGCCAGTCAAACCCGAAGCCACCCTGATCGCACCGTACCGATGAAAGGCAGGAATGGAAAATCCTTTCGCGTGATCAGCGCAATCGCGGCTGTCGGTTCCCCTGCAACTCAGACCGACACTCTTCAGATTGCCGTTGATGTCTCGCAAAAAGAGACGTTGCTGGCACGCTATCGGCTTTGGTTCTGGGTCGTCCTGCTGGCAACCTTCATCATCTTTCCTTTGGTCGGGTACCAGATTGCACGCCAGGGCATTCGCCCAGTTGAAGAGATGGCGACGACCGCGCGTCACATCAGTTCAACGAATCTGCGGGAACGGATTCATCCGGAAGGCTATCCGTTCGAGCTCGCATCCCTCGCCAGTACTTTCAACCAGATGCTGGACCGCCTGGAAGAGTCCTTTGAACGTATCTCAAGATTCTCGGCGGATATTGCGCACGACCTGCGCACCCCGGTCAATAATATCCGCGGAGAAGCCGAAGTCGCTCTCGCCCGGGCACGGACGGTCGACGAGTACAGAGACGTGCTCGAGTCTTCACTGGAAGAAGCAGTCCGGCTCTCCGAACTGATCGGCGATCTCCTGTTTCTGGCCCGCACGGAGAGCCCTTTAACCGAGCTGAATCGCGAGAGCGTGAACATCTTCGAGTTGCTCACCACGGTTCGCGACTACTACGAAGCTTCTGCGACCGACGCGGCAGTTTCGCTTGTCGTGAACGATGACTCGGGGCAGCTCAACGCGCAACTGGATCGCTCCCTGATGCTGCGCGCGGTGAGCAATCTGGTCTCGAACGCCATCGCCCATACCCCGGCGGGAGGAACCGTGACGCTGGCAGCAACCAGCGAGGGCGCCGCGATTCGCATCGAGGTCTCAGACACAGGCATCGGCATTCCCGCCGATGCCCTGCCCAGAGTATTCGATCGCTTCTTCCGCGTCGATCCATCGCGCTCCAAAATATCGGGCAGCACGGGGTTGGGACTGGCTATAGTTCAAGGCATCCTTACGCTTCACGGCGGCGGCACGGAGATCGCCAGCCAGTTCGGCCGTGGAACTCGCGTAACACTGCGCATACCGGCTCTTGCGACTCGATGACAAACTCCAATTCTCATCTCACCCTTGCTTCTGTCGCCGAGCATCTTTCGCCGATAAATACTCGTGGCCGTCATTTGCAGCCTGTCGACCGGATAGATCCTCCAAAACGCGCGTGTCACGAGGATTGATTCCAGATTCAGGTGGCAGCGATGCTACTTGAGGACAGCGCTTCTGATTTCCACACCTGACCCAAGATACAGCGCTTGTGCTTTTTCCCGACCCCATATATAGTGGATTCACTTCGCGGTTCTTTGCGCCTCGGCGCAAGGCGAACATGGGAATCCGGTGGAAATCCGGAACTGCCCCGCAGCGGTAAGCAGGAACGAACGCCCAGTCGGCACTGGCTCAATTTGGAGCTGGGAATCCTCGCTTGCAAAGAGCAGAGATGCTTCATGAGCAGGGCGACGCCCAAGATAAGGGGACGTTCATGTTTCTGGATAGAGGGAAAAACGCTATTAAGTCTGTCCCTTTTCTCTACAACGCTCTCCGTCCCATCCTGGCGCACTACCGAAGGCGGGGAGGAGAGCGCGAACGCCTCATGCAATATTGCGTCAAGGTGCCCTCCATTGTTCCGCAGCCAATATTTGTAAAAGTGGGCGCCAACGACGGGGTCTCCGGCGATCCGGTGTCAGATGTTTTGCTCGCCGACGAAAAATGGCGAGGACTGCTTATCGAGCCTGTGCCATTTATCTTTGATCGCCTTCGCAAGAACTTCGGCGATGAGAAAAGATTTCTTCTGGAGCAGGTTGCGATCGGGGCCAACATCGGACAGGCGGCCTTTTTTTATGTTGACGCGAAAGCAGCTGAAGTGATTCCGGATCTGCCCATCTGGTACGACCAACTCGGATCATTCAACAGGAATCACATCACAAAACATCTCGATGGCGTGCTGAACCCCTTCATTCTCGAATGCATTGTCGAAGTGCGGCCCCTGTCGGAAGTGCTCAAGAAACATGGAATTCGAGATGTGCATCTGCTTCATATCGACGCCGAAGGATACGACTTTGAGGTGTTGAAAACGATCGATCTCGCCAGCGAGGCGCCGGCAGCTATTCTTCTCGAGCAGAAGAACCTGACAGAAGCCGATAAGGTCGAGCTGCGTGCGCACCTTCGGAAGCATGGTTACCGCGTAGATGACGTCGGCGGAGACTTGTTCGCCGTTCATAAACGGTCTCCTCTGTTCCGATCAGCAAAGGACTGGGCGGCCCGAGCCCGGCGTTGAAACGCCGGCGATTCGCGAGCATGCCGAGCTACTTGAGACGCACCAGCGCTTTGATTTCCAGAGCCATCCCGAGCTTCCAAGCTGAAGACCACCCTACCGTCAGCGTCAAATCAGGCCACTGTGCCGCCTTCAAGGCACTCCGTCAGTCTCAAACTGATCCACTACATGACAGGGTGCGGTGGCCGCGTGTTCACGGCCAAGTCAACTCCTCCTGTTCTATAGCGAAACCAGAGTAGCTGTACCCAGGAAGCACGATGCCAAGTGGCTTTTTCCTCAAGAAAAAGCCACCTCGCGTACTCTTGGCAGGGGCACGTTTACTCTGGTTTCGCTCTAGCTAACGAACTCGCCACCGAACCAGACCATGACGACGATTCCGGCCTTTGGATTTAGCTCGATTTAGCTCGAAAAATAGGGTAAACAGGGGGGGGAAAACGGGGAAGCAGGGAGACAGGAGAGACCCTGACGAGCCCTCGTAAACCACTGATTTTGAAGGTATTTGTTGAATCTAAAGGAATTTGCTTGACATGCTGGCGGAGAGAGGGGGATTCGAACCCCCGGTACAGCTTTTGACCGTACAACGGTTTAGCAAACCGCCGCCTTCAGCCACTCGGCCATCTCTCCGTCAAGTAGACCCGCTTCGCTTTTGAATGCCCGGATCTACGGCTTTCCTCATTGTATATGACTCTCGGGTTTCCTCCGGACCTTGGCCTTCATGAATCTTTCGGAATCGCCCTGAATCTGCTCTTCAACACTCTAATACCCCGCTGGCACCTGCGCGCCGACAGCAGAACCCTGAGAAATCGGCTCAAGCCCGAGCCGCCGCCTGCACTCCTCAAGCAGCGACTCCGTGCGCGTCGCGCCCACCCTGCTCACCCCTATCGCACGCACCTCCAACAGCGCGTCAAGGTCGCGAATCCCTCCTGCTGCCTTCACCTGCACGCGCTCCGGTGAGTATTTGCGCATCAGCATGAGATCCGCAAGTGTCGCACCGCTCGCCGCATAGCCGGTCGACGTCTTCACCCAATCAACCCCTAT
>JBEKDE010000139.1:0-10285 GCA_050014515.1 Occallatibacter sp. | reverse complement strand
ATGAGGCGCACAAACTCTGCGTGTTGCGGGCCGACATCGATGAGGATGAAGTTGGCGCGGCTGGGCCAGCGGCGGAGGCCGGCTGCATCCATCGCGGCTTCGAAGTCTGCGCGCGCGGAGAGCACTTCACCGACATACCAATTCAGATAGTCTCTGTCTTCAAGCGCGGGCGGGAGACAGGCGAGAGCGAGCGAATTGACGGAGTACGGCGAGAGGACGCGGCGAATCCAGCGCACCAATTCGACCGGGCCGGCGAGAAGGCCGAGGCGGAGGCCAGCTAGTCCGTATGCTTTTGAAAAAGTGCGCGCGACGATGAGATTGGGGATTTTATCGATGAGGTCAATTACTGTCTCGCCATAGAAATGGAAGTAGGCTTCATCGACGAGGACGACTGCGTGCGGCGCGCGGCGAGTGAGCTCGATGAGCTGCGCGCGCGCGGCCACGGTGCCCGAAGGGCTGTTGGGATTGGCGATGGCGATGATCTTGGTGCGCGGCGTGATGCCTGCAAGCAGGCGCTCAAAGGGAAATTGCAAATCGTCCGCAGCAAGAACTGGAACGACAGTTGTGTCGGTGGCCGAGGCATAGACCTCGTACATGGTGTAGGTGGGGACGGGGAGCAGGAGCTCGTCGCCGGCTTCGAGAAACGTTTCGAAGAGCACGTGGATGGCTTCGTCGACGCCGTTCGTGAGGGCTACGTGCGAAGCGTCGAGACAGAGTTCGTCAGCAACGATGGCTTCGACTGGCTCACGTTCAGGGTAGCGCGTCAGCTGGCCAGTGGAGATTCGCGCGAGGGCCTCGCGAACCTTTGGCGAGCAGGCCAGCGTGTTCTCGTTGAAGTCAAGGCGGAGCGCGTCGCGGCTTCCAAGAGGAGGGTGGTACTCCTTCATGGCCTGCACGCGAGCGCGGGGAGTTGGTTGGACGGCGGTGACGAAATCAGGCACGGGGCCTCCCTGTTTGGCGAGTGCGGGTTAAGCGGGTGCGAATGGCTTCGGCGTGTGCGGTGAGGCCTTCGGCTTCTGCGAGCAGTGCAGCTTGCGGGCCGAGTGTGCGCATGGCCCGCGCTGAGTATTGCTGGACGGTGATGAGTTTGACGAAGTCGTTGACACTGAGGCCACCGCGCACGCGCGCCATACCGCCAGTGGGCAGCGTGTGGTTGGGGCCGGAGATGTAATCGCCCATGGGCTGCGCGGACCATCGGCCAATGAACACCGAGCCCGCGTTCTGCACCCAATCCAGATCGCCAGGTGCGTCAACGGTGAGGTGTTCGGGGGCGAGGTGATTGGTGATCTCATGGGCTTCGTCGATGGTTGATGCGAGAATCACGAGGCCGTTGCGGTCGAGCGCCGCGCGGGCGACGGGGTTGTTGCGGCTGCGAAGTTTGGTCTCGGCGGTGACTGCTTTGGCGAGATCGGCATTGGTGGTGATGAAGATGGCAAGTGCTTCGGGATCGTGTTCGGCCTGGGCGACAAGGTCGGACGCGATGTCGGCGGGGTTGCCGCGCTCGCTGGTGACCACGATCTCGGTGGGACCGGCGAGCATGTCGATGGCGCAGTCGAATGCGACGAGGCGCTTGGCGGCGGTGACATAGAGATTGCCGGGGCCGACGATCTTGGCCACACTCGAAACACGTGCAGTCCCGTAGGCTAGGGTGGCGATAGCGTGCGCGCCGCCAAGACGATAGAACTCGGTGATGCCGATGAGGTGTGCGGCCGCCAGAGTTTCAGGCGCGGGCTTGGGCGAGACGACTACGATGCGCGTCACACCTGCAACCTGCGCGGGGATGGCGGTCATGAGCAGCGTAGACGGTAGGGGATGACGGCCGCTGGGAACGTAGCATCCGACGGAGTCAAGCGGACGAACGAGCTGGCCGGTGATAAGGCCGGGGATTGGTTCTTCGCTCCACGATGCCGGGAGTTGGTTGACCGCGAAAGCGCGGATTTGGTCGGCGGCTGTGCTGAGTGCCCGGCGCAGCGCGGGTGTTGCCGCTTCCCATGCGGCAAGCATTTCTTCAGGCGTGACGCGGAGATTCGCTCTGTCTTGAAGACCGTCGAATTGGGCGGCATAGCGCAGGAGCGCGCGATCGCCTTGCTTGCGCACGTCGGAGACAATGCGTTTGACGACAGGGAGAACAGCATCAAGCGCCGCACCGCCGCGGTACTCGAGTGCGGCCAACCTGGCTTCAGTGCTTGATGCCGCTTTGCCCGTGGTGCGAACTATCTTCAATTTCGTTGTCCCCTCTTCTACGCGATCTCGGCGGATACCGGAAAGTGTTCAGGGCAGAGGCTGCGCGCCGAGCTGTGCGACCCAGACAGCCTTTTTCTCTTTGAGCATGCGATCGATCAACAACGGATCCACTTCCTCATTGGTGCCGTCAAGAATCTCAAACTCGAAAGCCGAATCTCCATGGACATTCCACTCTGCCTGGAGCGTCTTCGACTGATGCAAGCCGCCGCGCAACATGAACCAGCATCCGTTCCTGGCCGCACCAAGGTTGCGCGATACGCCTACCCATGCGCGGCCCGTTGCCGAGCATCGAACAACGTAGGCGCCGAGAAGCGGCTTCTGCTCCTTGAATCTCCGAACCGACTCTCTTCGCGATTTCTTCGACTCCATGGTCGTTTCCATTCAGGGTCTCCTATCAGAGGACCACTTTGTTAAGCGGGTATTCGACGATGCCAGTGGCCTTCGCGGCCTTCAATCGTGGAATGACGTCACGGGCAACACGCTCATCGACGATGGTGTTGACGGCGACCCAGTCTGAATTACTCAGCTGGGAGACGGTGGGTGAATTCAGGGCGGGCAGCACGGCGAGGACGGCTTCAAGATTATCGCGCTGCACATTGAGCATGAGCCCAACCTGCGATTGCGCGTCGATGGCGCCGCGCAACATGAGGGCGATCTGATCGAGCTTCTCGCGCTTCCACTCGTCGGCGAGCGTGGCCTTGCCCGCGATCAGATGCGTTTCACTTTCGAGCACCGTGTCAATGATCTTGAGATGGTTGGCTTTCAACGAGCTGCCCGTCTCAGTAACTTCAACAATGGCGTCGGCGAGCGTGGGCGGCTTCACTTCGGTTGCGCCCCAACTGAATTCCACTTTGACGTTGACACCTTTGGCTGCGAAGTACCGCTTGCTCACTTCGACTAGTTCAGTGGCGACGATTTTTCCTTCGAGGTCTTCTGCTTTTTCAAAGCCGCTGCCCTCGGGAACGGCGAGGACCCAGCGCACTTTGCGTCGCGTCTGCTTTGAGTAGGTCAGCGGGGTGACGCTGGTGACGTCGAGGCCGCTCTCGACAACCCAGTCAATACCGGTGAGGCCGGCGTCAAGCACGCCGTGATCGACGTAGCGCGCCATCTCCTGCGCGCGGATCAGCATGCACTCGATTTCAGCATCATCGATCGAGGGAAAGTAGGAGCGGCCGTCGGCATAAATGTTCCATCCGGCGCGCTTGAAGAGAGCGATAGTGGCATCTTGCAAACTACCTTTGGGGATGCCGAGCTTAAGCTTATTTGCCACGGGGTTCCTCTTTCTGATTGGTTTGCTGGAACTCAGTGCCGAGCGGGAGCGGCCGGGTGAAGCAGCTGACTGTGCCCTCATGGCAAACGAGACCGTCGCCCTCAACCTCGACGCGAAAGAGCAGCGTGTCGTTGTCGCAGTCAGTGGATGCGGAGATTACGCGCAGGCGGTTGCCGCTGGTTTCGCCTTTCATCCAGAGCTTCTGGCGGGTGCGGCTCCAAAAGGTGACGAAGCCTGTCTCCAGGGTTTTGGCGTAGCTCTCGGGATTGAGGAAGCCGAGCATCAGCACTTCACCGGTGCGCGCATCCTGCACGATGCCGGGTGCGAGGCCGTCCATTTTTTCAAAATCGACCCATTCCATGGGCTTTCACCTTTGTCTTAGATTTGCGAAACGAAAAAGCCCGCCTGGCTGGTTGCCGGCGGGCTTGGTAACTCTTCGATCTGGATGGCCGTCTAGTTCAGGCCATGGCAGTCCGCCGGCATGGATGTCCCATGATGATGGTGGTGACCGTGATGGCGGCGGCTCTGCATCTAATTGAAACCCTAAGTGAAAACCCTGTGTGATGTCAAATGTTGCGGCGAAGACCAGCGAGGCGGAGAATGGAGCGGTGCGAGCGATGATGAGAAAGACGGCGGTGCGATGGACGGGGTGGGCTGCTGCGGTTCTTTGCGTGAGTCTTTCCGGACTGGCGCAGAGTCAGGATCGCGAACCCAACAAGACGCTCCAGGGCAAGACGCCGCAGGGCAACGCGACGCAGACATCCGCATCTGCTCCAGCGCCGGAGGCGCGTGTCGATATCAACGTGGCAACTATGGATGAGTTGCTGAAGGTGCCGGGGCTTGCGCGGCCGTGGGCCGAGCGGATCGTTCGCTTCAGGCCGTACCGCACCAAGGCGGACCTGAAGGAAAAAGGCATAGTAACCAGTGAAGTCTACGAACGGATCAAGGATTATGTGATCGCGCATCGAGAGAAACAGTAGTCGCGGCGAAGTGTGGGTGCCTGATCGAGCCGTAGGCACCCACATTCTTAGGGCAGCGCGATAGCGCTAAGCGACGACGGGAGCTTCCGAGTTCTTGTCGCCGCGCAGGAGTATTCGGCTCACGATTACGTAGAGCACCGGGATGAAGACCAGGTTGAGGACCGTGGAGAGCAACATTCCACCAACGATGGTTGTGCCCACGGAGCGGCGACCGAGCGCGCCTGCGCCGGTGGCGAACACCAGTGGCAGCACGCCGAGGATGAAGGCGAACGAGGTCATGAGAATCGGGCGCAGGCGGAGCTCCGCTGCTTCAATGGCGGCTTCTGCGATGGAGCGGCCCTTGCGCCGAAGCTGCTCAGCAAACTCGACAATCAGAATCGCATTCTTGGCTGAGAGGCCAATGAGCATGACCAGGCCGATCTGGCAGTAGACATCGTCCACCAGTCCGCGCCATTCCACTAACCCCAGCGCACCCAGAACGGCCATGGGCACCGCGAGCAGGATGATGAAGGGCAGCGCGAAGCTCTCATACTGCGCCGACAACGTGAGATACACGACAAGAATGCCAAGAGCGAAGATGATCAGCGCCTTGCCGCCGGATTCAATCTCGTCGAGCGTGAGGCCTGTCCACTGATAGCTCATGCCGGGCATCATCGACTGTTTTGCCAGGTTCTGCATGGCGATGATTCCCTCGCCTGAACTGAAGCCCGGTGCGGCGGAGCCATCGATCTCAACGGAACGGAAGAGGTTGTAATGGTTTATAACGGGCGGCCCTGAGCTGTCTGCCACGGTGGTCAGGTTGTCGAGCGGAACCATCTGTCCCGAGTCGGAGCGCACATAGTAATTGTGCAGGTCCTTCGCTGTCATGCGAAAGGCCTTGTCAGCCTGCACAAAGACGCGATAGGTACGGTTGTTGTAGTCGAAGTCATTGATGTATTCCGATCCCATGAAGACCCCCAGCGTCGTGGTGATCTGCGAGAGCGGAATGTTCAAGGTCTTGGCTTTCTCGCGGTCGATCGTGACCAGTTCCTGGGGATCGTTTGCCGAGAATGTGGTGATGAGGCCAGTCAGGTCCTTGCTGGCGCGGCTGCTGTTCACTATCTGATGCGCGACGCGATCGAGATCGGTGATGGTGTTGCCGCCCTGGTCAATCAACTCAAACTGAAAGCCGCCGAAGCTGCCGATGCCCTGGACTGCGGGCGGTTCGAACATTGCGACGAGGCCCCCATTGGGAGCAAACAGAAGGCTGCCCAGTTTGGGTGAAAGGTCAGCCACAATGTCGGCCGCCGAGTGGCCCTTGCCGCGCCGCTGATCGGACGGTTTGGTGCTGACGAACATGAGGCCCTGGTTAGAGGCGCTGCCGGAAAAACCGAATCCCATGATGGCGAATGAGCCGGTGATATCTGGATTCGAGGCGATGATGGCTTCGGCGCGGTCTGCCAATGCGCCGGTGTAGGCAAGCGAGGAGCCCGGAGGCGCCTGCACGATCACGAACAAATAGCCTTGATCTTCCTGTGGGATGAAGCCAGTGGGAACGCGCTGGTAGATCCACACCGTTGCGCCAAGGCCCGCAAAGAAGACGAGCAGCAACAGGTAGCGCAGGTTCAACGCGACATGAATGACCTTGCCATAAGTCCGCGAGAGCCAGCTGATTGCGGCGTCGGCGCCATGGATGAATGCGGCGAAGGCGCGCGAGAGCGGACGAATGTGAAGGAAGTCCAACTGTTTGGGGCGGCTCTCTTCGCCACGCAACAGCATGGCCGACAAGGCCGGTGAAAGCGTGAGCGCGTTGAAGGCCGAGATGGCGATAGCAAATGCGATCGTCAGCGAGAATTGCCGGTACAGAATGCCGGTAGTGCCAGGAAAAAATGAAACAGGCACGAACACTGCGATCAGCACCAATGACGTGGCGATCACTGCGCTGGTAACTTCGCCCATCGCGTGCGACGTAGCCTCGTGCGGATCGGAGTGCTCCATGGCGATGTGACGCTGCACATTTTCAATCACCACGATTGCGTCGTCGACTACCAGGCCGGTTGCCAGAGTAATGCCAAACAGCGTGAGCGAGTTGATGGAGAATCCGAAAAGCTTGATGAAGGCGAAAGTTCCGATTAGCGAAACCGGGATGGTGACGGCAGGAATGATGGTGGCGCGCCAGTCAAGCAGAAACAGAAAAATGACGATGATGACGATTGCAATCGCCTCACCCAGTGTGAACATCACCTCGCGAATCGAGTCGCCGACCACGGTGGTGGAGTCAAAGGCGACGGCGTATTTCAGGCCGGGCGGAAAGTGCTTTGACAACTCAACAAGCGCTGCCTTGGCCTGGCGATCGACATCGAGCGCGTTGGCGTTTGAGAGCTGCTGGACGCCGATGCCCATACCTGAGAAGCCGGAGAATTTCAGTGAGCTGCTGTAATCCTCAGCGCCAACTTCAGAGTGTCCCACATCCTTGAGCAGCACCAGGCCGTCGGCAGAGTTCTTGACGATGATCTTGTCAAACTCGGCAGGACTGGTGAGACGGCCAACCACGCGCACCGGCACCTGGAAGGCCTGCGTCGAGTCCGATGGGGGCTGCCCAAGCTGGCCGGCTGGAATCTCGACGTTCTGCTCGATCAGGGCATTGACCACGTCGGTAGCTGTAAGCGAGCGCGCGGCCAGGCGCACGGGATCGAGCCAGACGCGCATGGCGTACTTGCGTTCGCCGAAGATCATTACATCGCTCACGCCGGGGACGCGCTTGATGGCGTCTTTCACGTAAACATCGAGGTAGTTGGAGATGAACTCTGGAGAGTAGCGGCCGTCTTCCGTGTAGAATCCTGCACCAAATACGAAGTTGAAGTTTGACTTGGTGATGGTAACGCCGGTGGCGTTGACTGCCGATGGCAAGCGCCCGGTAACGCTGGCCACGCGATTCTGCACGTCCACGGCTGCGATGTCGAGATCGTAGCCGGTAGCGAACGTGACGGTGATCGTGCTGACGCCGCTGTTGGTGCTTGAGGAACTGATGTAGCGCATTCCCTCGACGCCGTTGATGGCCTCTTCAAGCGGAATGGTGACGGCTTTCTCGACTGTGTCTGCATTGGCGCCCACGTAGCTCGAGGTAACAATCACCTGCGGAGGAGTCAGCGTGGGATACATGGCGACGGGAAGGTTTGGAATGCACACTGCTCCCGCCAGAATGATGAGCAGCGCGCAGACCGTGGCGAACACAGGCCGACGGATAAAGAAATCGACGAACAAGAGGAGCCTTCCTTTTTGTTTGCAGCAGGCGCGCCATCATGGACGCCCGGTACACGCCTCTCGCCGGAGGCAGTCAGTCGTTTACGCTTTACGCGCCTGGCAGCGGCATTACCGGCATTCCATTCACGAGAAACTGCGTGCTGGATACGATCACCTTGTCGCCAGCTTTCAATCCAGAAGTAACGGAATAGCTGTTGCCCACCGTGTCGCCCAGCGTGACCGGCACCTGCTGTGCCGACCAGTGGCCGTTTTGCTGATTCGCAACATAAACAAAGCTTTGCCCGCCCTGGCGGGTCACGGCGAGCACTGGAATCACAGCCGTGGGCTCGGTGCTCCAGATCACGCGTGCCTTGATCAACTGGGCATTGCGCAGCATTTCAAGAGACTCGTGCACCGGCGCTTTCACCAGGATGCCTTGCAAGGTGCTATCCACTTCAGGCGAAATGAAATCTATTCTGGTCTTTTCAATCAGGTTTTCGCTGGTGTCGAGCAGGTCGACCTCCAGGCCCATCCGAAGCTGTCTGGCGCGCTCGGTGGGCACGTAGATGTAGGCCTCCAGATCCTTGTTTTCATCCACTGTGGTCAACATCGTGGATGACGAAACGTAGTCGCCAACGTGAACCGGGATATCGCCAACCACGCCTTCAAATGGCGCGCGGATGGTGTAGTAAGCGAGTTGCTCTTCCTGCGTCTTGCGTAATTCCACAGCCGACTCGTAATCCGCTTTGGAGTTGCTGAAGGCCTGCTGCGCCTGGTCGAAGGCGTCGCGGCTGGTGACGCCGGCGTCAAACAGCTTGCGCTGACGGTCGATCTCCAGCACGTTGTAGTCATAAACCGCCTTCTTCTGGCGCTCGGTTGCCTGCGCTGAGGCGACTGTGGCGATCTGGTGCTCCGGATCGATATTCATCAGCGTCTGGCCCGCTTTCACATGGTCGCCGGAGCGGGCGAGAATCTGCGTAAGGCGGCCGTCCACCTGTGGCTGCAACGTAGCTGACCGGCGCGACTTGATGGTTGCCACGTACTCGCTCGATTGCGGCACCGGCGAAAGCTTGACTGTTGCCAGCTGCACCGGCATGCCCTGCATGGCCGGGCCAGCGGGCGGCGCAGCTTTCTTCTGGCAGCCGACGGCCGCTAGCCCGATCAAAACGATGCAACAGAATCCAACAATCCGTTTCAACGTGCTCATCCTCATTTGATCTTTCATTCAATAATGCCTGAAGCCGATCTTTCCCGCGCCGGAAGTCCTTGCAGGCGGGAGATCGAGTAAGTGGCGAAACGAGGGCGACGCCCTGCGACGGAATTTCTGCCGCGTATTTCGGGCTCCTATTCCGCTGTGGAATGCAGCCGCAAAAGCAGGCCACGCACCCAAGTCGCGTGGATTGAAAAGTCCTTTTCTATTCTGACGCTTGGAGCAGGTCCATCGACGCAAAAAGTTTGCACCAACCGCTATCAATGGCGCCGACGGACGTGGAGTCGGCAAACTGCGTTGCGAGGCATTTTGAGAACTGCCGCAGACGACGAGTCCTGCTTTGACACAGCCCTCTCAAGTTGGTAGCCTTCATAAGGGCGTTCACGGCAATTCGGAGCCGCTTTCGACCCTCCAGAGCGTCCCCGTCGTCTAGCCCGGCCTAGGACACCGCCCTTTCACGGCGATAACACGGGTTCAAATCCCGTCGGGGACGCCAAATCTTTTCAAGCACTTAGCAAAAATTCCCCGATTTCGCCGCGGAGCATTTTGCGGAGCATTTAAGCCCCGATTTTGCACTCCATTTGGGACATTTGAGGCCGAATCATCTCCACCACCTTTTGCTGCGCCGCACGCTTGGCGGGCATTTGCGCTTGCGCGTAAATGTCCATGGTCACTTTCACCGAGCTGTGCCGCAGCAACTCCTGCACCACCTTGACATCTTCACGGTTCGCCTGCAAAAGCGTCGTGTAGGTGCGCCGGAAGGTATGCCAAGAGACGCGCTTATCGATGCCGAGTCTCTTGATCACCGGCTGGATGTGGTAACGCATGATGGTCGATAACCAGAGCGGCTGCTTCCCGCGTTTCTTTCCAGCCCGGCTGCTGTCGGAGGCGAAGATCCAATCCTCGGGCTCGCGATATGGAGTGAAGCGATGCCACTCTTGCAGATCCCGTGCCGTGTACTCGTCCAGGGGCACAGGTTTCTGCGAGCTTTCGGTCTTGCAGCGGCCCACAACCTGGTCCACCACCGAACGAGTGACATTGATCTCCATCTTGCCGAGATCAATATCACTCCACCGCAACCCTGCCAACTCGCCGCGCCGCAGTCCGGTCACCATATCCAAGAAAAGCAATACGCGCTCCCGCAACTTAAGTTCGGCGATGATCGCTTGCATCTCGGAGACATCTAGAATGTCGGGGATGCTCTGCCGTTTCGAACTCTGGCGAACGCCAGAGCCCTTTACCGGTCCCGAGATCGGGTTTCGATCGGTGAAGCCCCACCGGATCGCATGATTGAAGAGCACGCCCATCAAATCGCGAATCCTGGTCTTACTGGCAGGAGACAGCACTTGCATTTCGGCT
>JBEKDE010000138.1:0-10400 GCA_050014515.1 Occallatibacter sp. | reverse complement strand
GTAAGCAGATCATACCAGTAAATCCGCTCTCGCCGGGCCCGCACTTCTAGTCCGACCAAGGCATACAGTTATACCTAATTCTACCATTGGTGCCGCCTCCTTTCATCGTGACAATGCTCAGCGCTTTTGCCTTCTTATTCTTCATCGTCAAATCCGCCAGCAGGATCGAGATTCTGCTTAGAATTGTGCAATGCAAGAGATTCAGGAAGATCGGTAGCCTTTGGCAAAGGGAGTTCCTGCGATGGCCACGAGCGCATTTTCCCAGACCGTGGGCTATGCCGGCTTTGAGATGGGCGGCGTGGTCCATTGGCCTGGCGGCTCTCCGGTTCCGATCATCGCCCGCGCTGGCGAGCGCGTGCTGTCCGCCGGGAAGACCCGCAACTTTGAGAGCCTAGTGAACAACTGCGGCAGCGGGTCTGCCAGGCTCAAGCAGGAGGATCACTTCGGCGGCGGCGTGATGCTCGGGATGCTGCATGCGCACACTCAACAGACGATCACACAGCTTCGTGCGGTGATCAGGCCGTGGGCCTTCAGCTGATGACGCTGCCTGTCTATCCTTCGCTGCCTGGCCTCACCCTCACTGTGCTCGAGACGCCTAAGTTCTCGACGCTGGTCGAGTTTGCGCATGCATCAGGCGACTGGAGTTCCGGCCGGTCATTGCCATCCTGCTGCGCATGGTACGAGTTCCGTGTCGAAATTCGAGGTGAGCTGGCCGAACATCATCCCTCGATGGCGGTCTTCGAACTCAGATTACACCACGAATGGAGCCCTTAGAGCGAAACCATAGTAAACGTGCCCTTGGCGAGAGTGCGCGAGGCGGCTTTTTCTTGAGGAAAAAGCCCCTTGAGTGTGTGCTTCCTGGGTACAGCTACTCTGGTTTCGCTATAGCCGTAGACCTGTCTTATCCGAATGTTCAAGCATCTTTGGGTCTCATTGCTTATGAAGCAGCGCAGCTATTTTCTACATAAAATCAAAATCGTAACGAGACAGAATTTCGGTATTGGAGGACAAATGCAGAACCTCAAAAATCCTAACGCGTCGCTTCTCAGAACGAATAGGACAACGCCGAAGTTCTCATGCAACAAGAGTCGGTGAATCGAACGAAGGCAAGCGATCTCGATAGCGGATCAGCAGGGGAACCAGGGATCGCGCTTCCCAATAGCGCGGGCCGTATCTCCTGGGGTGAGACATGGTGCGCCAAAGCCATCCGAGCCCAAATTCGTCAACCATCACAGGAATCCGTACCTGGTCGCCGGAGAGAAATGCGATGGCCGCTCCAATGCAGTGGATGGCCGGCTTGTAGCTTAGATTCTGCTTGAGGTAGAGGCCCAGCGGCTCTTGTGTGCCCCCACCAAGGCATATGACCACATTGCGTGGACGCCTCTCTTCAAGTCTTCGAAGCAACTCAGGGTCCGCGATTGCCTCATCATAAAGAGGGGCAACATAAAAATCCCGATCCGCCACTTCGATGCCGTTTTCACTGAGCCAGGCCAGGTTACGGCGCGCCGAGTCATGGGAAGGCATTACCCAAAAGCTCGCACCGGGCACGCGAAACTCTGTATGTCGGACCAGCGAGCGGAGATATTTCAGGCCAGACAGCTTGGAGACGTTATCAAGCTGCAGGATATTCCATAGAAGCACCATCAAACCGCTGTCAGCAATCGCGAAATCCGCAGCCAGAACCGCCTCCCGGCAGCGGTTGTCGCTCGCCATGTTCTTCAGCACCGGCGCGGAAGGGACGACAAGCAGCCCTCCATCGCTGAGAATCTGGTCGATGGCCACTTGTGTATTAGCGACCATAAAACGAATTCCGAGGATTTGTTGAAAGCGAATTGCCGAGCCCATTGTGCCCTTCCTCAGACTCTCATCTCTCCCCCCGTCCTTTTGCCGGCCGAGTCTCAGTCTCGTGATTTCGGCCAAGCGTACACTCCAGAAGAACCGGTGGTTGGCCTGAAATCGACCGGCGCACGGCTACTTCCAGTGGGCCGGGTTATCTCTGCGAGGATGCACTCGACTCGAATGATGCCGGGGGAGCGCCACCGTTCAAGCCGTGTGCGTCAAGATCCCAGAAGAGCACAACCAGATCCTGTGTCCAGTATCCCAGCGATTCACACTAAGTGGAACACCGGCCTCGTCTCAAAGTCTTTCGACCTAAAACCTGCTGACTCGATGTTCTTTGCAGTTGTCGATGAACAAAACTTGACTGGTTCGATTGAGGTTGTGAGGATTCGTGCAGTCTTATTCTGAAAACTTGATGCAGACGCGATATCGCAAAGCGAACAGCGAACACCTCTCTGGCTATCAGAAAAGCTCGATCCTCAGGGAAATCCGGCTCCCCGCCAAGGCTGCAGGCTCAACGTCTCGACCGTGAGATGTATTCCACCAGTGAAACATGAGCGCCTTCGGGTTAAACGGAATCAGGTCAACCAACTAGCCACATCTTGACCCGGTATGTTTCGGTTTTCGAAGCTCTGTAGGAAGCGAACAACCCGAACTAGTCGATTATTATCATAGGGGCTAGAGGGAGTCAAGATGCAGCCCGTTCCCTTAAGAGGTTCTGGAACGTTAGTCCGTTGACGGAATAAGCACCATTTTGGAGATCAGAGACTGCGTCGAAGTCAATCCCTGTTACCCTCATTTGGGAGCGATCCTCTGTTTGAACAGGCAATCGGTGGAGATGTTATAGTGGCCGCATCGCCCACCTTTTGCGCGCTTAGCGGGGCGTCATAAATTCGGCACAATTTGCCGGAGGTAGAGTGTCCACGAAATCCCCCGCACGAGGGAGTGAGGGTTCAGCCGTTAAAAAATCCTGCCTCATCTACATTTCTGCCTTCGCGGTACTTTGCCTTCTTGCGCCGCGAATGGTTCGCTCGCAGGGAGTGGCGACACTGAGCGAGCAGACGGCGCCGTTCGACACATGGCAACTGACTCAAACCTCGGGAAGAGTTGAGCCTGGAGTCGAGCGTGGAATCGAGCCTGGAATCGAGCCTGGAAGGGTTGCCAAGACGCCTCCAGAGAGCGAATTGATCATCGAGGGATTAGCCTCTTATGGCAACTACAAGATTTTCGCCAGCGGTAGAGATTGCAAGCTTTACACGGCGGGGGTAGAGTACGACCGCCATTCATGGGGACACTTTCTGAAGGCGCGAGTAGACTATGTGGCTGAGATTCTGCCGGTGGTGATCCTGAACGAGCCGGCCGACTTGAGTGATCGTGGCTTTATCCAGGGGTACGCTCGCAAAACTGTCCCAGGGCTGGCGATTTCGCCGATCGGTTTTCGCATGCAGTGGAGGGACAACAAGAAGATCAAGCCCTACCTGGAAGAGAAGGGTGGAATCCTGGCCTTTCCGCAAAAGGTTCCTACACGGGATGCCTCATATGAGAATTTCAGCCTTCAGTCCGTAACAGGAGTCCAAGTCCAACTGTCGGACCGCTGGGGGCTGCGTTTGGGCCTCTTCGGGGATTTTCATTTTTCAAATGGATTCATCGTGCCGGTCAATCCAGGCCTGGATGTGATGAATGCGAGTCTGGGTCTGAGCTACCACATTAGACGAAAAAGTGACTAGGACCGGGAACCTGTTTCATCGGGCTCCCGCATCATTATCGCAGCGTCAGCGGCACACCTTGCGCGCTGAGTGCGGCCGCGGTTGTTCCTGTGAGCGTCCCGATGGACGCGGTGTTCCAGATATGCCATCGCTGAATTCCGGCCCGATACCCTTCGTCAGTGACGTATAGGTAGTAATCGCCGTTTACCTTGACGACCTTGAACATTACGGGATTACCACACCTTCCAGGTGCGAGTGCCTCGCCCAACAGCTGTGTCGGCGCACCGCCAGAAGCACCTGGATAATAGCCAGTACTTCTCCATCCAAACTGACCGATCAAGATCCCATCATCAGTGTGTTGATAGAATTGGCACCCGAACTGCTGCCAGTTCCCGCTGACCCCTGAAAAAATAAAGTTATCGATCGAGTGTGATTCATATCCCATGTTTTGCGGGCCCACATACGACGTCCAGGTGGAATAGAGACCAAGGTTATTCACATTGCTGGTAGAAGATGGCAGGGAGGGGTTGCGTTTGCCTGGGTCGTTGAGAAGAGTTTGGTACTCGATATTAACCTCCAGCTGCGCGTGCCACTGAGTTGCGTTCTTTCCGACGGCAACTCCTCCGAGGTGATATGTGGGAGCTGTGGTTGGAGAACATGCGCTATTGGTTGGTTGGCAACTTGAGTAGCTGTGCCAATCCCATCCAGGTCCTGAATAAAGAGGAATTATATTGTTTGCGGTCGGCGCAAGGTCACAGCCGTCATTCCCGCATCTTCCCTGTGGGTCTCCATTCACAAGACCCAGATTTACGGTCCCAAGGACATTTCCACTGACTTTCCATGAAGGGAAGCCATTCGTATCCAATCCGTTGGTTGTATATTGAATGAACCCTTCACAGCTCCAACCAGCGAGACTTGATTGATCACACTTGCCATTTGAGAGATTGGTGGTATAGAAGCTGCCAGTGGCGTCAAAGAATAGGCCCTTGGTGAAGGGAAGACTGTTCGCATTTTCCGTTGTGGGACCATTCTCAATTCCCAAAACGCCGTTCTGGGGGAGAGAAACTAATAAGTGCCTGTTCGACACCGCTGGGTTTGATGAATGGTATCGGACCGAACCGAACGTTCCTCCGTCGAATTGCTCGACCGATGCAAGTTGGATGGTGCTATCTGTATACCCTCCATTCTGCCATTCTGATTGCAAGACGCAAGGTAGCCAGTTGCGAACCGGAGTTGCTGAAAAGGCTGTGTTGCCTGGTGGAGGAGTGCTACCCGCTGCTGGATCCGGAGTCGGGTAGTCAACGGCGTATTCCAGCATTCCGCTTGTACCCGCGAACACGCGCGTGGGCGCGTTCCGGGGAACCGAAACCAGGTACTGGAATCGGTTCATCTCACTTACTCCTGTGTATTTATACTGGCCGCCGCTTTTTGCGAAGCGGAGTATCCGTGACGTGGATTCGTCCCCGATCCAAAGTCTATCTTCGTTGTCTACAGAAATCCATGAACGTGTGACACCTGTTCCGCGACCGATGAAGTCGAGCCAAAATGTGGTGCTCTCGATTGCGGGGTTGCAGGAGTTCGTTGTCTTTGAGAGGCTCTGGCCATATCCGCCCGGCGTACCTGTGCTTGAGTAAACCTCCAGCGTGTTTGGGTCAAATTCAAATACCTGTTGGTTAGTCCCGCCGTCAGCCAAGAAGAGGTGACCAGTGACTGGGCTGACTGCGATATCAACCGGATTGGATAATTGAAGACTATTATTGGAAAGGCTCGGAATCGGGACAATCTTCTTGACAGTTGGCGGGTTGCCCTTGGTCCCCCCTCCTCCGAACACAATCTCTATCAAGCTGCCGTACGATTTCCAGAGGGGGTCACGGCCAACGCCCTGCCGATTACCCATCAGCGGGTTATTCGGATAACTACAGTCGATCGCGGGTGTTCCTTGATCGATCATCCAGAGGTTGCCCGCTAAGTCAAACGCCATCTTTGCGGGATTCACGGGTCTGTTGGTCAGGCTGTTGAATTCAAGCCCGATGACACCCAGGGAGGCGCCAGTATTCTTGTCCCAAAGACTGATGGAGTTTCCACTTGTTGGTTGAGTCAAACAGCGGAGGGGATTGGCGGACCCGTGTGCCACCGCCAACAGGTTTCCAGGCGCCGCAGTGCCGCGTTGTACAGCAAGCCCGGTCAGGGGGTCGCCATACGAAGAAATGGATTCTTGCGCGCCCGATGGATCGATCACAGTTTGGCTGCCGGTAATTGCGGGACCGACCGCGACACCGTTGTCGAAGTAAGTCGCCTGGGGAACGCCGTTAACTGAATGCGGTGCGCTCGTGTTGTTGAGCACCAGGTTCGCAACGAAATTCGTAAAATATCTTGGAAGCCCGGCAGGCACAGGGAGTAGCTGTGCCACGGAAGTAAATATATAGGGATTGCCCCAAGGGGGTTGTCCGTAAGTCTTGAGGGGCACGCTGGCGAAATTCTGGGTCCCATCGCTATTTGTCGTGACTACTTCGGAAGGAGTGTTTGAGCTCATTGCCGGAAGCGTATTCGAAAGGGCAAATCCGACAACGGCGTTCGAGTGCTGGCTATCCCCCACCCTGGCCGCAAAGTAGACCGTGTTTCCATCGGTTGCGGTAAAGTCGAACTCGCCTCCTGAGACCAGGGCGAGATTCAACGGCCAGATTGTGTCCGGATCTCCTGCTCCCGTCTGGGAGTCATAACTCTTGAAGACCGAAGACTCAATCTTGCCTTCGTTATATCCATCTGCGATTACACCCCAATCGCTGGGTGATTGTCCGGAGATGCCGTACATCAAGAACGAGATACCTGCTGGAAAGGAGCCGGCGGAATCCCAGTTTTCTGGGCCGCTGAGAGAACTCTCGGTAACGCCTACCATGCCGTCCCAGGTATATTGCACGTTGTTGTGGAGGAGCCGTACCTGATAGCTATCGCCCGGTGAAGCCTTCGTTGGAGTTACGCCGGTGTCGAGGTATCCATTCCAGGTTCCGCAATAGGTTCCGTTTGCAATGGTCACGCTGCTCCACAAAGTCGCAGCCATTCGATTGGTCGTAGTGTCGTAGACGACTGCCGATGTAGAGATGGCGCCGGTTGACCTCGGAACCGTTGGAGTAGCTGGAATTGCTCCGTTGTCATTGATTGAAAAAGTAAAAGCCAGTCCTCCTCCGGCCGGCGCCGAAGTGCATGCTCCAGGAACAAATGGGACAGTCGCTTGATAATTGTCGATGGAGGGCATCGGATAGTCTGACAAATATGTGGGGACGCCCCAGTTTGGGAGGGGCGGCGTGAGGTTGCCGGTCTGCGCGAAAAGGGGAACCGAACTCACCAAACATAGGAACAAACCTCGCATGCGCATCGTTTTCCTCCAGATGCCAGTTGAATTCATTTGGCCTGCCAGTGGAGCCCGACGAACTGCATCTCTTCCGCGCGTTCATGTGCGGTGCGCCGACGCTTTAGCCTTGGGACGGAACTCGATGGCCAAACCTCAATGCCAAATGATTGCAGTTGGTTCGCCAGACTTCAATCTATGATGATTGGGACCAACTAATGGATGTCAGATCAGCGCTCGTCCAGCAGGGAAAGCATGCCTTCTGCGTGCAATTACAAATCCACTGCGGGTATGCAAATTGCCGAATACGAACGGGGCCTATGTTTCGCACCAAGGACCGTTTCCGAAGGGAGTATTCTCCAGATCCGTCGGGCAGTATCCGCGCCGGGGCCTCTCGTTCAGTCCAAGTTGAGCGTCATCGAAGTCGAAGAAGTGATGGCACTGCCGGTTGAGTCAGTCAACGTGACGTTTATGGGAATCGTATAGCTGCCCGCATGCGCAAAAGTGCTTCCGGCAAGGGTAAGAACCGTGCTGGTTCCACCTGTGCCGTTTTGGGTAGGTTCACTCAACGCTAAGCCGACGCCGGCTGGGGGCGGACCAACCGAGACATCCTCCGAGGAGTTCAATCCGCCGGTCTGCATGACGAGGATGGTGAGGCTGGCTGTGCCTGTGGCTTGCATAATCAAGGTCGAGTTTGAAAGCTGAATCTGTGCGCTGGGCGCCTGAAGTACCTGGATTTCGCAAACGGAGTTCGCGGTCACGTCTGCAAGGCTACCCAGGCTACCAAGACGCGAGATGTTCTCCAGGTTTCTGCGAGAGCCGGTTGGGAATTGCGAAAGTACTCTTTTGCCGGTGGCTGTTACTACGAACATCTGATCGCTGGTCGTGGGCGCACTTGCAGCGCCAGCCAGTGTGAGTGTGACAATTGCGGTTCCCGACGAGCGAAGAATTACGGGGTTGAGGCTCCATGAGGCGACCACGCCGCTGGGAAGTCCGGAGACCTCCAGACTGACCGGTCCCTGGAATGATCCGACGGCGGACAGGGTGAAGGTATCGCTCATGGAGGAACCTTGCGTGAGAACCAACTCGGATGACGCTGCAGTCAGCTTGATGCCAGACGATCCAGAGAAACTGCCCGGTGCGCTTCCTTCGTTGCCGGCCAAAGGCGAATTGCTTGCGGATGAAACGGCGGGCGGACGCTGTGTGGCCAAAGCGTTGTTTTCGCTGACGAATCCTGCGCTCAATTTGCTTACGAACAAAGATCCATCAACAGAGCCCAGTCCAGTGGCGAAGTTGTACGGTGCGCCGCTGGCCGTGAATCCAAGAACTCCGGGAACGCTGTTGTTGCCTTCCGCCGTCGTGTGAAATGGAGAAGTAGCGCCATCCAGCAAGCGATAGATTGTGGGATTGACATTGCCGAGGCCTTTGCCCGAACTCGATTGGGCAGCGAGGGCGATGATTGCGGCAAACGAGGACGCCGCGGCGGAGGTGCCGCCAGAGAGCCACCATGAGCCATTCTGGTATGTCACGAGTCCGTTGTTCATTGCGGCAGGCAAAGCTACATCGGGAACCGTCCTCATGCCTTGCGAGGCATGTGTGTCGATCAAGCCCTGTTGCCAGGATGGCAGAGCATATACGGTGCTGATTCCACCTCCCGAAGCTAGCACCGCGGGGGCATCCCAGTCGCCGGTTTCATTCCAGACCTGCTCGGGAACGTAGCCGGTCGCGGAGTCGCCTTTGTTGACAGTTGTCCGGAATGGCTGTGGGTGAATGCTCTCGGTGAATTCCGTTCCCCCAACGCAGGTTGAATATGGTGACGTGCATAGGCCGTTGACTCCGACTGGATTTCCCGTGATCGACGCACTCGATCCACAGCTCGCGCCAGTGTTTCCTGATGAAATAATCGAGGTGATCCCCTCACTGGCGGCTTGTTCCCACAAAGAATTGTAGAAAGCTAACTCAGTTTTGCCCATGTCGCTCTCGCAACTGCCATAGCCGACGCTGAGGACTGTCGCAGTCGCGTGATTCACGGCATATTGTGCGGCTAAATCCACGCCGTCGGTTGTCTGCGATGAAGCTGCTGCCACCAATTTGACATTTGCTGCCGGAGCCAATGCGCCTGCCCATTCCACATCGAGAATTGCGTCCTCCTCGTCGCCGGCAACGAGGCCTGGATTCGATCCATCCACAACAATTGTCGGGCTGTTTGGATAGAGGCCCAGGGCTGAGCGGAAGGCGGCTACATCGTCAAGACGGACGTTGCTGCGCCCGATGATGGCAATGTCAACGCCCGCGCCCGTGCTGCCGGCACTGTAAAGCGAATCGAGGTCGTAAATTGCGGCGAAATCGCTGGGATCCATGTAACTGTCACCAGCAGTCTTCTGCAGGGATTCACCAAGCGGTCGACGCGCTGTCGACGCCGCGGTGCGGCGAAAGTCGTGGAGAGATACGATGCCGGTTACGATCGCGGCAAGTGCCTTGGGAATCTGCGGATCCTGCACATTGGCAATATGGGACACTCCATCAATCAAAAAATAATGCAGCGAGGTATGGAAGGCTTCCTCCACCTGTCCAGCAGATCCGGAAAAGATCACTAGTTGGTTCCCGACCGGAATCTCATCGACCGTAAACCCATGCGCCTTGAGCCAATCAGAAATGCGGGCCAGATCGTGCGGTGTTGCACCGAAGCGGGCCGCAAACTGAACAGGCGTGAGCCAGTTGTGGAAGTGCGACGACTGGGGATCCTGCTGGGCCTCAACCAATTCGTCCAAATCGGACTGCTGGACGGACGAGGGCTGAAGCAAGAGAAGCAAGCGACTGAGATGCGTATCCGGATCGACCGCGCCCTGGTCAAACTCGGGACGCGCAAGCGGATGCACGTTGCCCGAGAGGGATTGAATCTGCGCTTCATCGATTGAGGCTGTGATCCGGTCGGATGAAGCCTGACCAACGGCGAGAAGAGAGAACATACCTGTGATCACAAAACAAATGACAAGAGAGAGAGAACCTATTGAACGAACCATGGTGTTCCGTCCCGAAGGGCCGAATTCACACGGGATTCAACACGGGCAACCCTGTGCTCTCAATTTCATCGGCAATCCGAAATGGCCCGCCAGTGTGTCCCGGAATTGATCATGGAGGCTCGCTCTGAAGGCGAAACTGGGTGAGAACCAAGCATCTCCCTACGCAGCGGCGGGAAAAGACATACGCCTGGATCTATGAGCAATATGAATTGCGCGAGCAGGGGGCAGAAGGCGTTGTTCGCGAGGCCGAATTCGTGGGTCAGTAGCAGCACGAGCTGTGAGCCAGACGACGTACCTTCAGTTCAACTGCATGTGGAGACTCGAAAGGGCCAAGCTGCAGTGGGTCAATCGAATGTTGGTTCTTTGAGAACCGAGGCGCGTGAATAGCTTCGGGGGCTCGAAGTCCGGTCACTTGGATGCATCAGCTCAGTTTCGGGCCGAATCGGTTCACTTTGGGAGAATTTTCAGCACCATCCTCCGACAACG
>JBEKDE010000137.1:0-10423 GCA_050014515.1 Occallatibacter sp. | reverse complement strand
GAGCTGCGCCGCGGCAACGACTACTCCATCCTCAACACCGAGTCGCCCAACCTCACCTTCCATCCCGAGCGCCTCAGCATGGAGAAGACCGAATCCACCTTCTCCCCGCGCGACCGCATCGGCCAACTCACCATGCGCAATCTCGACATCACCGACACCCGCGACAAGCTGCTCACCTACGCCGCGGCCGGCCTCCTCACTCTCAGCAAAGGCAGCGAAATGCCCAAATTGAATAGCTCCACAGAAAAGGAATAGTGTGAGGTACGCCTAATCAATGTCGAACCAACAACAATCCGTGAAAATGTGGTCCGGCCGCTTCCGCGAGCCGCTCGATAGCGAATTTGAAAAGTGGCAGCGGTCCATCGTCTTTGACTGGCGGCTTCTCCCCCACGAAGTAGCCGCCAGCAAGGCCCACGCGTCTGCCCTTATTGTGGCAAACATTCTTACCACGAGCGAAGGCACGGAGCTCCGCGCAGCCCTCGACGGTATCGCCGCAGATTACGCGTCGGAAGCCGGCCAGGCCCAGGTGCGCAATCACCCCTCCGCCGAAGACATTCATCACTTCGTTGAACTCGCCCTCGTCGAACGCGTCGGTCCACTCGGTCTCAAGCTCCACACCGGCCGCAGCCGCAACGAGCAGATCGCCACCGACCTCCGCCTCTATGTCCGCGAACAAATCGATCTCGTCATCGAATCTCTCTCCCAATGGGCCTACGCACTCATCGAGCAGGCCCGTGCCGCCGGCGAATCCGTCATGCCCAGCTACACCCATCTGCAGCGCGCCGAACCCGTCCTCACTGCGCACTGGCTTCTCGCATATGTTGAAATGATTTTGCGCGATGCCGAACGGCTTCAGGACTGCACCACTCACCTCAACTACTGTCCGCTCGGCTCCGGCGCAGTAGCCGGCGCAACCCTCGCCCTCGATCGCACCATTGCCGCGCGCGAACTCGGTTTCGCCGCGCCCACCGCCAACTCCATCGACGCCACCAGCGATCGCGACTTCATCCTTGAGTACCTGCACGCGCTCACTGCCGTCGGCCTTCATCTCAGCCGCTTTGCAGAAGAAATCACGCTCTTCGCCGGCGCGGAGTACGGCTTCGTTAAACTCCCTGAAGCCTTTTCCACCGGCTCCAGCGCCATGCCTCAGAAGAAAAATCCCGACTTGACTGAACTCGTCCGTGCCAAGGTTGGCCGCATCCACGGCGCTGCCCAGGCGGTCACGCTTCAACTCAAGGGCCTGCCTCTGGCCTACAATAAAGACATGCAGGAGACCCAGGAGCCGGCCTTCGCAGTCGAGTTCGTGCCGCAGATGATCAGTCTTGTCGCGCGCTTCACTGCCGCTCTCGACTTCGACCGTCAGCGCATGGCCGTAGCCGCACAGAATGGATATTTGAACGCCATGGCCGCGGCGACTTATCTCGTGCATAAAGGCGTTCCCTTCCGCACCGCGCACGAAATCATCGGGAACGCCGTGCGTTTCGCCATGAAAGACGGCGTTGAACTCCGCGATCTGACTCTGAATGAACTCCATGTTTTTGCCTCGGAGTTCGATGAGGATTTCTACACCGCCATCACCCTCAACAACACCCTCGACTGCCACGACGTAATTGGCGGAACTGCTCGCGAACGCGTCCGCCAAGCCCTTGAGGCAGCGCCTGAACGCATCGCCGCTCTACTCTCGCAAAACCCTGCGGAGGCCGTCGATGCTGGTGCGTAAAGCTCATCTCCAGGACGCCTCCAACGTGTACGACCTGGTGAATTCGCTCTCCACCGACGGCACGCTGCTCAAGCGCGCCTTCGCAGAGATCTGCGAAAACATTCGCGACTTCACCGTTGCCGAGTCCGATGGCGGTGTCTTCCTCGGCTGCGGCGCGCTCCATCTCTACGGCCCGCATCTCTCCGAAGTGCGCTCCATCGTCGTCAAGCCCGAGGCCAAGGGCCAGGGCGCAGGCGGCCGCATCCTCGGCGCGCTCATTGAAGAAGCCGAAGAGCACGGCATCCAATCCGTTTGCCTCTTCACGCGCATCCCCGACTTCTTTTTCAAGTATGGATTTCGCACCGTCGAAGACAAGTCCGAGTTACCCGACAAAATCTTCAAGGACTGCCAGAACTGCCCGCGTCTTCACCGTTGCGATGAAGTAGCCATGGTCCGCGGCCGCATCCCAAGAATCTCTATCCTAGGTCCAAAGCTCGAAGCCCAGCAGTTAGTAAAGCTCTCCGGCTAATTGCCTCGAGTCGCCAACAAATTAAGGACGAAAGGGGATGCTGTTGATATTCAATCCGCGCGCACCCGTGCCCCAGGTTATTTTCCTTATACTCGGGGTCATATCGATTTCTGCATCTTTGGTTTTCACGTATACAGGTAAGGCGTGGGTCCGTTTTTATGGTCGGGTTTACCGCGCCAAAGAGCCGAAAATGGTTTTGGTGGGAGACCACGCTTAATATTCTCGTTGGTCTAATCTTCATTGCAATATTCTTGTCCAATGTAAACTCATCTTGAGATCGAACTGATCTGTGATTGGCCGGGTGCCTCATCCACGTCGCGTATTTGTGCTTTCGGCAAGGGTGGGTTATCTACAACTACAGTCTTTGATCGTCTTTTATTGACTCATTCTCCAGCCTCGCCGCCCCCACTACCGCCTGCCCATAACTCAGCCCGCCATCACCTGGACTTACGTTGCGATGCTGCAACACTGTGAACCCTTCTTCTTCCAGCCCAGTGCGCAGCAACCGCGCCAGCCTGCGATTGTGCATGCAGCCGCCGCTCAAAGCAACCGTATTGATATCCGTCTCGATTCGCAGATTACCGGCCGCATTGAGGAACCCTCCCGCAATGCCCGCATGAAACTGCGCCGCTATGCGTCTCGCCGGCACACCGCCCCAAAGATCATCGAGCACCGCCTTCCACATCTTTCCGGTCCGAATCACAGCTTCGCTCCCTGATCCCTCCTCCGCCTCGTGCAGCTCCGGGACATAATCTCCCTGTTCAAACCGGTCCGGCTCATCCACGGCGATTCCTTCCAGTTCAATTGCCGCCTGCGCCTCATAGTCCACCACGCGTCGATTCAGCACCACCGCGGCCACCGCATCAAACAGCCGC
This sequence comes from Occallatibacter sp., assembly GCA_050014515.1. Taxonomy (GTDB): domain Bacteria; phylum Acidobacteriota; class Terriglobia; order Terriglobales; family Acidobacteriaceae; genus Telmatobacter. Next base: position 7,320 of record JBEKDE010000137.1, on the reverse strand, counting down.
CCCAGGCTCGATGTCATCGGCGAGTTGATCTCGCGATCGATCATTCGTTTCATCACGCGCGCCTCGTTGGGCTCTGCGCCTAGCAACCTCAACATTTGCTCCGACTCCACATCGAAACCCGCGGCATGAAGCGCGCAGAAGGCCATCCGCCACGGCTCCTTCACCGCCGCATCGCCGCCCGGCATCGGCACATATTCGAGGTGCGCGAACCGCTCAAACCCATCCAGCCGCGCAATCAGCACTTCCCCGCCCCAAATCTTCCCATCAGTCCCATAGCCAGTCCCATCGAGCGCCAGCCCAATCACCGGCCCACGCAATCCATGTTCCGCCATGCACCCGGCCACATGCGCATGATGATGCTGCACCGCAATCGTCCTCAGTCCACGTTCGCGCGCCCACTCCTTCGCCCATGTAGTCGACAGGTATCCCGGGTGCAAATCATGCACCACCGTCTCCGGCTCAATCTCAAACGTGTGCATCATGTGCGCCAGCGATTCCCTGAAAAACTCCAGTCCCGTCAGGTTTTCGAGATCGCCCAGGTGCTGGCTCTGATACACAAAGCGTCCCCGCGCCAGCGCGAATACATTCTTCAAATGCCCGCCGACAGCCAAGAGCGGCGGCGCATCCAGTTGCGAGCCTTGTTGCGAATCAGGCGCCAATTCCACTGCAAGCGGCACAAACCCGCGTGCTCGCCGGATCAACTGCGGAGCGCCATCCACCACCGCAGCCACTGAATCGTCGCATCGCTGCAATATCTCGCGGTCGTGCATCAGAAACGCATCCGCAATTTGACCCAATCGCGCCAACGCCTCGTCATTGTCAATCGCAATCGGTTCCTCGCTAAGATTGGCGCTGGTCATCACCAGAGCCTTCACGCGGTCATCTGCAAACAGCAAATGCTGCAATGGCGCATAAGGCAGAAACAATCCCATCCAAGGAACTCCAGGCGCAACGCTCCCCGCAATGCCGCTGCCTTCTCTCTTCCGCGCCAGCACAATGGACCGCGCCGAAGTCAGCAGCAATGCTTCTTCCTCCGCGGTCATCGTGCACACAGCCCGCGCCGCCTCCACATCCTTCACCATCACCGCCAGCGGCTTTCCATAGCGATGCTTGCGTTCGCGCAACCGCATCACCGCGTCTTCATTGGTCGCATCCACGCCAAGATGAAATCCACCCACGCCCTTGATGGCCACAATCTCGCCTGCCATCAATCGATCCACACACGCAGTCACCGGGTCTTCAACCTCAATTCCAAATCCATTCGCGCTCAGCGTCCAGACCCGTGGCCCGCACACCCAGCATGCATTCGGCTGCGCATGAAATCTTCGATTCAGGGGATCGTCATATTCGGCCTGGCACTCCGCGCACATCGTGAATCGCGCCATCGAAGTCTGCGGACGATCATATGGAATGCGTCGCGTGATGGTGAATCGCGGCCCGCAGTTTGTGCAGTTCAAAAATGGATAGCGATACCGCCGATCATTCGGATCGAGCAACTCCCGCAGGCAATCCGCGCAAGTTGCCGCATCCGCCGGTATCCCCGTGCTCACCCGGCCCAACACCTCACTGGCAACAATCCGAAACCCTGCATCTCCAATCGGCGATAATTCCCGCACGACAATCGAATCAATCCGCGCCAGTGGCGGCTTCTCAGCTTGCAGCCGCGCAAGAAACGACTCCACGCGCGGGGCAGGCCCTTCTATCTCAATCGTCACACCATCCGTATCGTTGCCGATGAAGCCACTCAGTGCTTCCTCCGTCGCCAGCCTGTAAACATGGGGACGAAAACCCACCCCCTGCACCACGCCGCACACCACCACGCCGCGCCTCCGCAGGGCTCTGCACTGTTCCTGTTCCGATTGAATTCCGTCAGTCAATCAACCGCCTCATCCAGCAGTCAAGGATACCGCATCAATAAACTTCCCTCTACCTTGCATTTACGTTTATCTCTACTCCGCATTACGCAGGCGGGGCAACCAATTTATTTCCATCTCCTTCCAATTGGGAGCAGCGAAGTAATTTCTTGGCCGCGCGCCGGCGAGCACCCGAAGTCAGCTCCAATTGTCCTGCGCGGCCAGTGAGTTCACCCATTTCACCCTGCGGCGCCGACCGCGTCATGCGGGTAAACCTCCGAAAGGTGTTTGATATGAAAAAGTTCATGATGTTGGTAACGTTCCTCGGTCTGGCGACCGCTTTCAGTTGGGCGGACCAGGACCGTCATGACACAGACGACCGCCTCGTGCATGCAGGAGAAGTCCTTCACCAGATCATGGCCGCTCCGGACAACGGCATTCCGCAAGAGGTCCTCGATCACGCCAAGTGCATCGCCGTTGTGCCCCACTTGATCAAGGGCGGATTTGTCTTCGGCGCTGAAGGCGGCCGAGGCGTAGCCACCTGCCGCACCCCTGAGGGCTGGAGCGCTCCTGCATTCTTCTCTATCACCGGCGGCAACTGGGGACTCCAGATCGGCGTTGAAGGGATCGACCTCGTCATGATCATCCAGAGCGATCGCGGCATGCAGCGCCTGCTCACCAGCAAGTTCCAGATCGGTGCAGACGCATCGGTTGCTGCTGGTCCCGTAGGCCGTCATGCCTCAGCAGATACCGATTGGAAAATGAACGCTGAGATCCTCACTTACTCGCGCGCCAAGGGCGTCTTTGCCGGAATTACCTTGAACGGCGCCGATGTCCGCCGCGACGATGACTCCATGCGCGCCTTCTACGGTCCCGGCGTTGCCATTCACGACGTCCTCCATGGAAGGGTTCCCCCACCCCCCGCTGCCGCACCGTTCCTCGACGCCGTCCGTGGCGCCAAGGAGCAGGCTGCTGCGGCACGATAACTTCAACCGCACGCTATAACCCAAGACGCAGATAACTGAGGGAAGGCGAAAGCCTTCCCTCGATGCATACACTGCGTTGCGCCCACTGAATCCCTCAAATCCTCCCGCCTCCCTCTTCTGTGGGAGAATTCTACCCATGAGAATCTATCGGGGACCTTCGATCACCTTCGTTCTGTCGGCCGCCCTCTTTGGATTCACCGCAGTCATTGCGCTCCCCGCTCAGCGGCCCGATCAAGCCTCCGTCATCCAGCATCTCGACGCCGTCGTTCGCGCCCGCTTCGACCATGTACAGAGCTTCACCGTCACCGAACACTACAAGGTCTTCCGCGGCGATGAGAATTCTCAGCCCATGGCGGAGATGACCGTCAAGACCCAATACCAGCGCAGTTCTGGAAAAACCTACACCATCCTCTCCGAATCCGGCCCAAGTCTCGTCAAAAAGATGGCCTTCGGTCCGCTCCTCGACAACGAGAAGCACATCAACGATCCCGCGACTCGCGAAGCTTCCTGGTTTATCTCTGCCAACTACGATATGAAGCTCCAGCCTGGAACTCAGCAGCTCAGCGGGCGCGAATGCTACGTGCTCTCCATCTCCCCCAAGCGCAAAGCTCCCAATTTGATCGAGGGCAACCTGTGGGTTGACGTGCGCGACTATTCCGCGGTTCAGATTCAGGGCGTAGCCTCCAAAAATCCGTCCATATTCGCTGGAGCAACGCAGATGATGCGCCAGTACGCCAACATCGACGGCTATGCGCAGGCCGTCCACGCGCGCGCGGAGTCAAGCGCCTTTCTCCTTGGCAAGATCATCGTCACCATTGACTACAGCAACTACCAGATCCAGATGCGACCCTCCTCGTAAACCCTTCCGAATCCGCTTGCCTTTGTGATCCACCTCACGCCGACCACCCCTGTCCTGCTCTATACTGGCCCGGTGACACTGCTGCTAACCGACTGGAAACTCGACGTCGCGCTCGGCTCCTGCCTCCTGCTGGGCCTGCGGCACGGTTTCGACTACGATCACCTGGCAGCCATCTCCGACATCACCGCCGTTCAGCGTAACTGGCGCAGCGGATTGCGTTTAGGCATGACCTACGCCCTCGGCCACGCCTTTACCGTCGCCATCCTAGGCATTGCCGTCCTGCAACTTCACCTCGGACTGCCGGAGGGCCTCGACCACTGGACCGAGCGCCTCATCGGCCTCACCCTCATCGTTCTCGGCATCGGCGTCGTCGCCGGCATCCTGCGCAAAGACGCCCATGGCCACAGCCACAGCCGCGTCGAAAGCCGTCTCGCCATTGCCATCAACGGCGTCCTCTGGCTCGCGTGGCAGGTCCGGCGCTGTTGGAACCGCCAGGCTCCCAAACCCGACCGCTTTCAGTGGATGTACACCGGAAAATCCGTCTTCCTCATCGGCATGCTGCATGGCGTCGGCGCTGAAACCCCCAGCCAGCTCGCCCTCTTCTTCCTCACCGCCAATCTGGGCGGGACCTCCCGCGGCATCCTCGGTCTGGCCGCATTCTCCGCCGGCCTGGTCGCCATGAACGCCCTCATGACCGCCTCCATGGGCGGAGCCTTCAGCGCCACCGGGCACCACCCCCGCTTCTACCACGCCATTGCCTGGACCGGCGCGGCCTATAGCTGCATCATCGGCATGGTCTTTCTCTTCGGCATCTCCGACCATCTCCCGCCGCTCGGATAATTTGGAATCGCCGAGAATTCACTTAACAAATCCCTGCTAACAGCCGACAATCTGTGCAACGGAGATTCTGCGCAAAGAGCGTCTCAAAATAAACCTGTAGCAAATTGCACAGACGATTGAAAAGCTTTGGGTTTCCAATTTTGGGAAGCCCGCAAATCCGTGCCACAGTTTGGGATACGATCCTTGGTGGGTGACGGATGTCACGGCTCTTGCCAAGCCTCCTCTCGTACAACAACACTAGACACCCGCGGGCGCCCGCACCCAGCGTCTCCGGAGCACTTAGGAGGGAATCGTGCCAGCTTTCACACCTCCGCCGCTGCCAAGCGACGACAAACGTTGGAAGATCGTGAACGGCACCATGCGCAAAAATGGGTTTGCCCGCCACGCGCTGATTGAAACGCTCCACACCGTGCAGTCGTCCTTCGGCTTCCTTGACGACGACGCCATCCGTTTCGTAGCCCGTTCCCTCAAGGTGCCGCTCAGCCAGGCCTATGGCGTGGTGACCTTCTATCACCACTTCAGCCTCAAGCCGCCCGGCAAGCACACCATGACCATCTGCACCGGAACCGCCTGCTACATCAAGGGCACTGACAAGCTGGTCGCCGCGGCCGAAAAGCGTCTCGGCATTCCCCAGGGCCAGACAACCAAGGATGGCAAAATCAGCCTCATGACCGCCCGCTGCGTTGGCGCCTGCGGCCGCGCCCCGGTGGTCCTGACCGACGGCGAGCTTTGCGGCCAGATGAGCGGCGAGCTGATGCTGGAACAACTGGAAAGGTGGGCCGTCGAATGACCATCGAAGAACTCGATCAAATCGCTGAATCCGTTCGCGCGGAAAATGCGAAGTTCGACCACCAGATCAACGTCTGCATGGGCACTGGCTGTCTGAGCCAGCACTCTGACCAGCTGAAGGACGCGCTCGCCAGGGCCGTCGCTGCCGCCGGCAAGAATGCCTTCGTGCGCCGCACTGGCTGCATGGGGCTCTGTGCCGCCGGCCCGCTGGTCCTCGTCGATCCCGAAGAAATCCTCTATCAGCACTGCAACGCCGGCCACGCGGAAACTCTCGCCGCCAGCCTCGGCGCGGAGCCCGTCGCCGCCCTGCAATGCGACCTGCGCGAGCACTTCGATCAGCAGGTTCACGTGGTGCTTGAAAACTCCGGCCACATCGATCCGGAAAAGATTGACGACTACATCGCCCGCGACGGTTACCAGGCCCTCGTTAAAGCTCTCACCGAGATGTCGCCCAACGAAGTCATCCAGCAAATCACTGAAAGCGGCCTGCGCGGCCGTGGCGGCGGCGGCTATCCCACCGGCCTCAAGTGGGGCACGGTTTCCAAAGCCAGCGGCGACCTGAAGTACGTCATCTGCAACGGCGACGAAGGTGATCCCGGCGCATTCATGGATCGCAGCGTTCTTGAAAGCGATCCGCAGCGCGTCCTTGAGGGCATGACCATCGCCGCCTACGCGGTAGGCGCCAGCAAGGGCTACTTCTACGTCCGTGCTGAATACCCGCTCGCCGTGGCCCGTCTCACCAACTGCCTCCGCGACGCCCGCCGCCGCGGCCTCCTCGGCAACAACATCTGCAACACGCCCTTCAGCTTCGATGCGGAAATCCGTCTTGGCGCGGGAGCCTTCGTATGCGGCGAAGAAACCGCCCTCATCGCCTCCATTGAAGGCAAGCGCGGCACGCCCAAGCCCCGTCCGCCCTATCCGGCCGTCAGCGGGCTCTGGACCAAGCCCACGCTCATCAACAACGTCGAAACCTTCGCCAACATCGCGCCCATCATCCGCAAGGGCGGCAAGTGGTTTGCCGGCATGGGCTCGGAGCGCAGCAAGGGCACCAAGGTCTTCGCACTCACCGGCAAAATCACCAACACCGGCCTGGTTGAAGTGCCCATGGGCATGAAACTGCGCGACATCATTGAAGGTATCGGCGGCGGCGTTCCCGACGGCCACACCTTCAAGGCCGTACAAACCGGCGGACCCTCCGGAGGCTGTCTTCCCGCCGAACTGCTCGACATCGGCGTCAGCTACGACGCCCTGGTCAAAGTCGGCGCCATGATGGGCTCCGGTGGCATGATCGTCATGGACGACACCTCCTGCATGGTCAACGTGGCCCGCTTCTTCATCGAGTTCTGCATGACCGAGTCCTGCGGCAAGTGCATTCCCTGCCGCGCCGGCACCGCGCAGATGCATACGCTCCTCACTCGCATCTGCGAGGGCAATGGCACCATGGACGATCTCGAGCTGCTGGTCGAGCTTTCTGACACCATCAAGAACACCAGCCTCTGCGGCCTCGGTCAAACCGCGCCCAACCCGGTCCTGAGTACCCTCAAGTACTTCCGCAGCGAGTACATCGACCACATCGTCCACAAGCGCTGCCTGGCCGGAGTCTGCAACATTCACGCTCCACAGCCTGAGCCCGCGGCCCATCAGGAGGTGCTGGCATGACTACCGACACCGCAGACGTCAAAACCCTTACCATCGACGGCCACGAAGTGAGTGGCCGCCGCGGTCAAACCATCCTCGAAGTCGCGCGCGAGCACGACATCGACATCCCCACCCTCTGCCATCTTGATGGCCTGGGCGATGTCGGCGCATGCCGCATCTGCCTGGTCGAAATCGCCGGCTCCAACAAGCTGCTCCCCGCTTGCGTCGCCACCATCTTCGAGGGCATGGACGTTCTCACCAATACAGAGCGCCTCCAGAAGTACCGCCGCAATATCCTCGAGCTGCTCTTCGCCGAGCGCAACCACGTCTGCTCGGTCTGCGTCACCAACGGCCA
>JBEKDE010000136.1:0-17905 GCA_050014515.1 Occallatibacter sp. | reverse complement strand
CCCCGAAGCGCGCGGTGTTCATCCTTCCAAAGATCGAAGGAGAGAACACCATCCCGCCCACGAAAGAGCAGCGTCGAATCAATCTCCGGTCGAATGCGGCCCGGTACGTGAGACAAAGTGTGGAGAGTAATCGCGAGCTCGCATGTCCTTACAGTGCGCAGCATCTCCACGCGCACCAGGCTCTCCGCAAGGAAGATCGCATGACGCCCATTCACGGCAATCGAGTCGAGGGACTGCAACCACGGCAATGGGTGTCCTTCCGGCGAGACGAAAGCGCACGCCCTGCCCATGTCGGAGACCGCGCCGCCGGACTCCACGCCGCGCAGCACATAGCGCTTCGCCAGGTGCTGATGTTCTAGCGAGACTCCGGGTGTGCAATAGATGCCTCTTTTCTGGAGCGCCCTGAGCACGCTAGCCGGAAGCGCAAGTCCGTGAAGAGCATGGCGCAATGAGGCGGATTCGGGCTTCCGTTTTGCGGGAACGGCTTTCATACTCACTCCCTAAACCGCCGCGCGCGCGTGGATGGGCTGGCCAAGCGCTGCCCGAATCTCCTCTTTCGTGCAGCCGGCCCAGCATTTGTAGAAGCGCGGGTTCTTGATCTGGATTGCAAGGTTATCGCCGGAGCGGTCGCGCCCGACTCCCGCGCAGGAGGGGCACTTTGCCCACCAGTTCCGACTGTCCTTGCGCGTGGTGTGAACATAGTCCAGGATTCGGAACTCCGGGTATTGCGTGGAAGAGACGGTCGGAATGTACGGCGCCGCGACGACCGGCCGGTACGCTTCGGGGAGACTCATCCCTTCAATAAAAGTCCTCAGTTCAGCCTCGGTGAGCTTCTTCAACCCGTCGAGATAGGCAAGCTGCGCTTCCGGAGTGGGCTCGGCTTCGTAAAACCAGTAGCGCCGATTCGTCTTTCGGTGCACGCCGATTGGAGCGCGGATGGCATTGCCAAGTTCTCCATCTTCGAGCCGATCCTGGCGTGGGAATACCTCGATCCCTTCCTTGAGACCGCCACCTTTAACCGGGATGCCGAGTCGGAGAGCGAGATTGTAGACGTAGATTCGGCATTCGGAGGCCAGCAGCGGCTCGGCGCCGAAGATCCAGAGATGCCCGCCGCGGCGCGATTGTTCCAAGGCGGCATCCACTCCGTCCTGCTTCAACTCCCATTGCAACTGAAACAGCGACTCCAGAGAGCCGTCGAAGTCTGCATCGATCGCGACCCACTTCGAACGCTGGGTCTCCGGATTGATCGCATACAGGCTGATGGTAATGTCGCCGTTGAGGTGCATCCGCACCACTGCTTCATCCAGCGGCTTCGGCTCTTTGGTCTTCCAGTCCCTAGCCGGGTAATAGGGAACGGACCCGTTCGGTAGGGGCCGCTCAGCCTGTATTGCGTAGGCCCGCCGGTTCACGAACAGGCGCATGAAGTTGTTTGCCGTTTCCCGGTTCACACAGAACTTGGCATACATGGCCTCCTGCCTCCTTCATCCGCAGTGTGGTTGTATCCCGGCTTCGGAACTCGGTCAAATCTCGGGAAAGCGGCGGGCAAGGCACGATCATCGTGTGCATTTGCCCGCCAATTCCGGTTGCCGGCGTTACACCGTGGCGCTCCTTGGAACCACAACGACCTTCACGAACTCGGCCGCGTTAACGGGAACGGCCAGTGTTGGATTTGCCAAAGTGCGGTGGGGGTTTCTGACTGGCACGGACCAGGCGGACGATTGGACCCTGGCGATCGCGCGGTTGATCGAACGGATTCGGCTTGCGGACAGACGCATGACGGCTCCTTCCTGCGTTGAGGTTGAATTGGTTATTGGGGGTGTTGCGAGGTGGGCTAAGCGGTCGCCGGTTGGAACTCGGAGAGCAGCAGGTCAGGCTGCTCAACCAGGCGGAACAGGTCGTACTCGGAGAAGGCGCGGTCAAACGTTTCCGAGGTGAATTGGTCTTCGCAACCCTCGAACGACAGCATGTGCCACAGTTCGCGCTGTCTATCAAAGAGGTAGATTGCTCCCGAGGCACTGTCGTCCGGGACCATTTGCAAAATTAGGACGCCCTTGGTCGTCTGAATCCAGCGTGTGGCGATAGCGTCGCCGATTTCGAGAAATGCGGCAACGGTTTGCTCGACGGTACTGGCGGCACGGTCCCCCCAATTGAACATCTTGTAGGCGGACATCTTTCCTAAGCTGGGTTGCATGGCGGTTCTCCTCTCTTGTGCGATTGGTTTGGGTGGGGTGAGGTGGTTGTTGGCGGAAGACTCTACCGGGCAAAGGACGAAGTTCTGGCAGACATTTCAGGTTGAGAATTGAATTGGAGCCACACCGTCATCCGTTGGTGGGCTTGGCGCCCTGTGCGCTCGGCCAGCATTCCACATAAGCGAAGTCTTCGGAACTGAACACCTGTGGCAATCCATACCCGCTCACTTCGTTGAACACGATTGTCTTCTGCAATTCAGTCCTGGCACCGGTCAGGAAGGAAGCATACTCTGCCGGCAAATTGGGAGTCACCAGCATTCCGGATGCGGTGTAAACAGTGCCGAGGTTCCCAAGCTGGTCGGCCTGCCATCCATCAAATGGATATGCTACAAAGACGTTTGCCTCCTGGCCGTAAATGTAGTTCTGCAAATTCGCATTTCCAGGGTCGAAGATGAAGATGTAGGGCGTGGCCCAATCAAGCGATGTGAAATTGATATTGACTTGGTCTGTGCCACTGCTGTTCTGATAGAGCCCCCATTGGGGATTGACATCGCTCCCGTCCGTTGCGCAGTTGGCCCACGCACCATAAATGAGATTGTAATTCATCGCTGAAATACCGTAAGAGTGAGCCGCATTGATGTAGTCGAGAACCGTTTGACGGAAATTCGTCTGATCGTTAATTTGAATCCACGAGGACGCCGGGTCGGCTATTGAACCTGCAAGAGGCACATGATGCTTCTGCTGCCAGTCGTAGAACTGAATGCCGTTGATATGAAATCGATTGAGTTGGGCGATCTCGGCTGTGGATACATCCGCTGGTTGATCAGGATAGGTGGCGACGTAACCATAGCGCGGAAATCTGGTCCAGGTGGATGACACATCGATGGCTGAATTCGCGCTGTCCAGGATCGCGCCTGAAACGTCGGTTGCATTCACTTCGATCGAATAACCTTGAAAGTCAGTCGCTGGCGCAGTCCAGGTAAATGAAAGAGTATTCGTCGCTTGATTTGCCAAGGAGAATGCCTGCCCAGAGAGTGTTGTCTGGAGCGACCCTAGCTGAGTTACGTCGATCGTGACCTCGCCGCTGATCGCCGTCCCAATTGTATTTGCCAGGCTCACATTAATCGTGACCGTAGATCCGGGAGCATATCTCGCCGCGTCCGTACTTACATTGCTGATGAGACCCGCAGTTGGTACTGCGGAAACCTCATTCGATTGAGCAGAACTGCCCGTACTGTTGACGGCCGCGATCGTATAGAAGTAAGGCACTCCGTTTATCAGACCTGCGTCAGTAAATGAAGTACCGGAATTTCCCATTTGATAGGCCGTGCTTCCTTCATCACCCGATACACTCGACCGATAGATGCTATACGAAGCTGCTGCTCTGCTGGCTGCCCAGGAGAGCATCACCTGGGCATTTCCGGGCGCTGCCATGACACCTGTCGGCGCTGCGGGAGGGGTGAGAATCGGTCTTATTCGACGACCGCTGCCGGATGAGCAAGCCGTCGCAGAGAGCACAAGAAATATAAGGAGCAATGCAAAAGCAGATGCATGACTCTTGAGCGATTCTCGGGCTCGCGAACTCCATCGATCAACCATTTCCGTCGCTGACATCGCGACAGATTCTTCAAAACATTTACTTAACGAACTGAGCCGCGGCATCTGCTTGCCGTCGAAGCTTTGCTGATTGATCAAGAGCCTGAGCTGCGGCCGACCGATCTCCCGTCCTCGCGTAAAGACGGCCTAGTCGAAAGTAGAAGCTTCCATCGACATCAATCGACAAAGCCTGCTTCAGCTCGGCGATGGCTTGTGGCAGATCGCCCCGATCCTCATAGACCTGACTCAAATCCGCATGGACGTAAGGAAGTTCCTCAGGAGTAACCTGTAGGGCTTTCAGCAGAAACGGCTGTGCGCCCGCCAAGTTCGAGCGGTTGACCAGGATCTCCCCCATCAGATAGTTTGCTTCGGGATCGTCGGGGTTCGCCGTCAAGACATACTGCAATTCATGTTCCGCGTCGTCAGACTTGTGATCCGAGTTGAGAACTCGCGCAAGCCCCAAATGCGCCGAAAGAAATCCCGGTTTCACGGCAATTGCCTTTCGATATTCATCCGCGGCTTCAACCAGATCACCTTTTTCGCGCAGCATGTCTCCTATGAGTGCGTGAAGTGAGGCCGAATTTGGATTAATGTCGGTTGCCTCCGCCAGTGCAGCCAATCCCAGGCGCTCTGCTGATTGAATACGCCAGTAAAGCGCCTCTGCATCTGCTGGAGCATCCTTCAAAATCTTCGCGGTAGCGTTCATAACGATATCGTCGCGGCCAATGTAGTAGGAACATAGGGCCAGGTTGCGAAGATCCGGTGCGCTGAGCTTAGCAAACGAGTCATTCAGAGAATAACTGCACAGAGCGTAATGGCCATGCTTCAAGGAGTCCGCGGCTGATGCCGTGCCGGCTGAGGACAGCGCGTTAGGCTGGTTCATCGCGAGAATCGCGCGAGCGCGGGCATCGACTCCGGCCTTCACCATGTCGCCAAAAAACAAATCCGCATTGCTCTGAACGAAGAGCATATCTAACTCAACGGCTTCGGTGAGTTCGCGAAGAGCGTTCACGGTATCGTTCCGATTTGCGTCGAGTGCCGCCAATCCAAGCTTGGCAAGAAGACAGCCCTCTCCGGAGCGAGAGTTCCAGTCCAATTGAAATTGCTGTGCGGCGTCATCGAGTTTGGAGGCTTTGAGATAGGCAAAACCAAGGTATGTATGAGCACAAGGCACGGCATGCGGGCTTCCAACAACCGCGCTCAGAGTCGCTATGGCTTTGTCCGTCTTCCCCTGCTGCAAATAGGACTGGCCAAGTAGCAACGCACGATAAGGCGATTGGAAATGCTGGAGACCAGGCTCCATCTCCTTTTCCATACTCAGGTACGTTGCCCCCAGGCCGTACCATGCGGTCGCGTTTTTGCCGTCCAGTTGAGTAGCGCGTGTGAATTGTTCAAAGGCTTCGGAGTATCGCTTCAATTGCAGGTAGCTATTCGCAAGCCCAACACGGGCTTCGGCTTGATCCGGCTTCTCGTCCGTTGCCTTCTGAAGATACGGCAATGCCAAGCCTGGATTGTCGAGCTTAAGATAGTCCAGTCCCGTTAAGAGATTGGGCGCGAAAAGATCTGCATGCTTTGCCAGTACGTGCTGGAAGGTTGTGATAGCCGCCTTGAAGTCACCGCTCAGGTGAAGCATCAGGCCAAGATTCACCTCCGCCTCCATGAAGTCTGGCTGCAGAAGAAGAATCTTTCGGTAAAGTTTTGCGGCATGACTGTACTGTTGCGATTGCTGAGCGGCAGATGCCTCTTTCCATAGCTCTCCGACGGTCACCTCGGCCGACTGAGCTGACGTCCCACACGAGCAAGCGATCGAGCAGCCGATAATTACCGCAAGCACGGCGTGACGTGACAATCGGCGGAAGGCTTGAGCAAATGGACCGCGAGGACTTTGCATTTGTCGGCCACTCTTCTACGTCGCAGAGAGCGAAATGGGCACGACCTCAGCCGTGCCCAAAAGGCTCGTCAATTACCCAGGCTTCAGGTCAGGAGGAAATGCCCGATTCATTTGGGTCTTTGCATGCAGCGCGATCGGGCTTTCCCCTCAAGCCTCACCAGATCAATTTTACTGCGACTTGTAGTTCGCGTGGCTGAAATGCCCCCGAAATATAACCGAAGGAAGCGTCGCCTAGTCCGGTATCTGGGTTCGTGAACCGTGGATGATTGAACGCGTCAAACGCTTCGGCGCGCAGCTGAAGTTTGATGAGATCGTTGAAGACGAAATACTTCTGCAGAGCCATATCCCAATTATCCGTCCCCGTGCTCCTCAAATACGAGAGATTCCGCTCCACCGTTCCATAGGTGAAGTTGGGAGCTTGCTCAAACGCGGTGGTGTCAAATCCACGCACTCCTTCAGCAGTAATGGTGTGCGCAACCTTCGCTGGGAAGTGGACCTGATTCGGACTTTGTCCACCACCAAAGGAGTAAGAAGTATTGTTGTCGTCAGTCAGCGAGAGCGGAACTCCACTTCTGAATGTGGTGATTCCGCTGAATTGCCATCCGCCCACTACTGCATCGACGGCTTTGTTCGCATCCCCGCCAATCGCCTTGCCGCGTCCGATGGGGAGCTGATAAATGTAGTTGATGACCAAGCTGTTTGGGATGTCCGATGCATCGACTGATTTATCCAGGGCAATGTTGTTGTTATCCCTGAATTCCTGGTTTGAGGCGCCCCAGCTCCAGGCTGCATTGCCTGTTACATCGTCAATCCATTTTGATCGGTTGTAGGAGGCCAGCATCTGGAATCCATGCGAAAACCGATGGGTCCAGGTCACCATAAGCGCATTATAGGTATCGAATCCTATTGGCGCCTGCTGGCTGCTTACGCTGCAGAACTCTGGAAATGGCTTATCCAATTGCTCTTGAAAGACGGTCGCGCCGCTGAGGCCGCAACCGCTATTCGGAGCGTAGCCGTAGAACGGATTGGTGACGAGATTGTAAAGCGGATTCGGCTGTCCCGCGGCTACTGCTTGTGCGGCCTGCTGAATAAACACATCTGGAACTTGGTTGAGATTGACGGCGCCTGCTACAGGCAGATGGGTGCCCTTGTTGCCTACATACTGCGCTTCGACAACATCGCTCTTCGACAAAGCGAATTGCAGCCCAAAGGTGTAGTCCTGAACGTACGGACTGGTCCAATTGTGCTGAATGGCATTTACGCCGTTGCCGAAATCAGTTAGCCCACCCAGTGCATTTCCTACGATTGGCACCAGCCCACCGCTGAATGCCTGGCTTGCCGGGTTAGTAATGGTATACCCGTTGGTTGGGGCATCGGCCCAATTCGTCGTTTGCGAGTATCCGTTCAGATTTGAATCGAATGCTAACGACGCACGCTGTGGGTAGAATATCCCGTAAGCTCCGCGCACCACCAACTTATCGAGCGCATGGTATGAGAAGCCGAATCGAGGAGCAATGTTCCCGTAGCTGTTTGTAATCACGCCGCGCCCGTTATTTCCGCCGGTGTAAACCAACTCACCCGGCACGGAGGTTCCAATCAACGCGGAGATCGGATTGCTGGCTGTGGTGTCGAACCATGCCAGTTTATTGAAGCGGTCTGTCGGGGAAGGCTGAAGTTCATACCTGATGCCAAGATTAAGCGTCAGCTTCTTGTTAAGCTTCCAGTCATCCTGAAAATACCAGTCAATCTTCTTCATGTTTGATGTCTGAGAGCCGGTCAAACCGAATGACCCGCTTCCCACGCCGAGGAGAAAGCTTGCAAACGGGTTGCCGGTGCTGGCGACATCGACGTTCAGTGGATCATAACCGCTGGTCCCACTCTGGGTGAAGTTGAGGCTGGCGTTGCCCGGAGAAAGGTTGTTGTAATACTGAGACGTGAAATCGAATCCAAACGTGAACAGATGCCGCCCAAACGTGTCTGTGAAATCTGTTCCGATTGACCGGTCTTCTCTGGGAGCAGTCTGAGGGCTGCCGGAACCAAGGCCTGCGTATTCACCCAGGCTCACGCCGGGAAAAACACCCCCACCTACATTCAATGAGGACAGCCATCCGAGTTGGGTCACGTCAAACGGATTTCCCTGCGGCAGGTTTGTCTCAATCCATCTATTCCATCCCCCATTGACGCTCATAACTAGGGACGGAGTCAGCACCTGCGAGAAGCCCATGGCGAAATCCCATCGGTTGTCGCCGTTCTTGAGCCCCGGACCGCCCACGTCGTTTCCATACAGGGCCGCGCCGCCAGTTTTGTATTCATCCTTGTTCGACCAGCGTCCATAGATTCTGGATTTGTCATTGAAGTTGTGATCGATGCGGACGGTATACGCGTCCTGCTGCTGCGGGGACGACGCATTCGCCACGAAATTATTCGCCGTCTGTGTGTTGGTTGGCTGCGGGTAATACTTCAGGAGCACTGTTGCCAGCTTGTCGAACCTCGTCGAGGGGATCATGTTGGTAGGAACACCGCCGGAAACTCCTCCGAACGGATCCACAATGATCCCGGTTTGGTTAGCGACCAACCCTGAGACCGGATCTCTCTCCCCAGCCGTAACCTGGCGCGCGGAATACGGATCGTAGATAGCTCCGTTATAGATCGGTCTGCCGAGATAGTCGTTGTTCCCGGTGGCAGTTCCAAGCTGGGCTGAGAAATCGCCGCTTTGGTTGGCCTTTGTCGGAACGGTATCTGTCGCGGTTACCGGAGATGCTGCGCGAAGACCTTCATAAGAGCCAAAGAAGAACGTCCTGTCGCGCCCTGCGTACAGGTGGGGAAGCACAACCGGACCACCCAGAGTAAAACCGAATTGGCTGCGCTCATAATGCACCGCAGGCTGGTTGTCAAAAAAGTTACGTGCGTCCGCGGCACTGTTGCGCAGGAACTCAAAGGCGTCGCCGTGGAGATCCCTCGTCCCGGACTTCGTGACCATGTTGATCACATTGCCGGAACTGAAGCCAAACTGCGCAGAGAAGCTGTTGGTTTGCAGCCGGAATTCCTGCGTCTCATCGATTCCCGGCGGGTACATGATTGCTCCCCACTGCCCATCGGCATCCCAGTGGCCGTCCAGCAGCCATTCGGTATCTCCAAATCTGCTGCCCGCGAAGTTGAGGAAGGTAAGATCCTGATCGGCGTTGGCCGAATTCGCGCTCGTTCCTCCGGTCCACTGAGTGAGGGCCTGGTTTGTGACAGAAGCATTCAGGAATACGAGGCTCGCGACATTCCTCTCATTGAGAGGAAGATCAAGGATCTCCCTGGTGTCTACGAAGGTGGAGATATTTGCATCTTCCGTATTCAACTGCGGCGTTTGCGATGTGACCATGATCTTTTCCGAAACGCTCGCTAACGGAAGCGAAATGGGAATCTCAAGAAACTGGCCAACTTCCAGGACGATGTTGGTTTGGGTGTAGGCGCTGAGACCTTGCTTTTGGACCGTCAGCGTGTATTGCCCCGGAGGCAACAGGGTGAACGTATACAGCCCCGTTCCGCTTGTCTTTTCCTCGCGCTGAAAATGTTGATCCGGACTGATGAGCGTTACCGTTGCGTCCGGAATCACGGCGCCTGTTTTGTCGGTCACCGTCCCGGAGAGTGTTGCGCTTACCGCCTGGGTCTGGCCTGATGCCCGGTTGAGCGGCACCAGTAGCACCGCGATGACTACCAACCAGACCTGCACCAGTCGAGTGAATTGAGCCACGAATCCTCGATTTTCACCTGCGTCTCCTGTATCTCTCTGCCACTTGATCATGTGATTGCCCCCATCATTGGTTTCACTAGCTGTGGAAAAACTTGCAGTGCTCACTCTCCGTGCATGGATTCGGTGGCTCTCGCATTCTAAGCCTGTCCGTTGGCAAGCCAACAATGAACCCGATTTCGGTTTGCACCAAAATCGGCAACTGTGCCAAGATGGCAATCATTGTTCACACTGCCCATCGGAAATTCACCAGTGCTCCATGAGCCGAATCCACGCAATCTGAGCAGCTTCATTGGATTACGGCGTTGACAGTATGAGTTAGGACATACAATTGACTAGGGATGCGCCGCGACATTTTCCCGAGGTTTTCCCGAGGCCATTAACCTCTTTTACTGCATATGTTTGCGGTAGAGTCGTGGAAATGAGCGTTGAGACGAGGCTTCTCTAGACGGTTCTTGAGGACGATTCTGTGCGAGGTGATTTCCGCATTGGCGACTGGCTGATCCATCCCGCCATCAACTCCATCGAATGTAACGGAGAAACATCACATCTCGAGCCAAAGGTGATGCAAGTGCTTGTCGCCTTGGCCTCCGAGCCAGGAGAGGTTGTCACTCGGGAGAAGCTCCGAAGCGTGGTCTGGCCCGACGTCTTCGTTGGCGAAGACGTCCTGATTCGAGCCATCTCAGAGCTCCGCCGCGCCTTTGCCGACGATCCGCGCGAGCCTCGCACCATTGAAACGGTCCCGAAGGTTGGGTATCGGCTAATAGTAAATGTCCAGCAGGCAGCCTCAGTATCCGCGGTTGTGGTACCGCATCCTGTCTTTCAGGCAACAACGACCAGTGAATCAGAATATCCGGATGCGGGAACGGCAGCGTCTGCCCCTGAACAGCCGGCTCCTGATGCACCATCGACGTTAGTCCAGTCCGCCAGCAAGCGCCTTGCGTTTTGGATCGCGCTGCCGCTCGTTGTACTTACCGGCGTAATTTTGACGGCGCTGGTGCTTCGGACCGCACATCGAACGACGCGAACCGAGGCTTATACCAGCCGCCCCTTGACCACCTACCCCGGCTCGGAACTGCATGCCGCGGAGGAGTTGAGTCCTGCCTGGTCGCCCGACGGACGATGGATTGCATTTGTTCGCCAGGACGCGACACACACCAGCATTGTGATCATTCCCGCGATCGGCGGCTCCGAACAGGAGGTTTATACGCTCCCGACAAACCATGTGTGGGAGTATGGCGGACTAACCTGGACCCCTGACGGAAAGAGCCTCATATTTCCCCAGCAGCTTGACCCCCAGGCTCCAAGTTCTCTTGTCGAACTCACCTTGGAGGGGCGCTCGGTTCGCCAGCTCACAACTCCCCCCAAGGGCTGGGATGGAGACTGGACCCCGGCGATTTCGCCGGACGGCACCAAACTGGCCTTCATTCGCGGCCCGGAGGGCTCGGTACACGACATATATATGATGAAGCTCCCCAACGGTGCCCCGCAGCGGCTCACCTATGACGGCCGTCTGGTGGTCGGTCTCACCTGGCTAACCGACAGTTCCGAGATTGTCTTTTCGTCAAATCGAAGTGGCAGTATCTCACTTTGGAGGGTTACAGCGCTGGGTGGAACACCGGAACACGAGCCCGCAGGCGGAGATAACGCCTATTGGCCTTCGATCTCAAGACAGGGCAACCGCCTGGTCTATTCGCACGGAAATGCAAATTGGAGCATTCTCGCGGCCAATCTCGATGGGAATGGCGCCGGGACTGAAGCCGAAATCCTCACTTCCAGTGAGCAGGACGCATCTCCACACGTATCCCCGGCAGGGGACAGGATCGCATTTCAATCCTGGCGCTCCGGTTCGCAGGAGATTTGGAGTGCCAGGATTGACGGAAGCGATCCCATTCAACTCACATCGGCAGGAGCAATGGCTGGAAGCCCATCCTGGTCGCACAGTGGAAACTTCATCGCATTCGACGCGCGATCAAACCCCTTTGCGAAGATCTATGTGATTGATGCCCATGGCGGCGCGCCTCGCCAGGTAACCCATGGTGACTTCAATACCATTGTCCCGAGTTGGTCGATGGATGATCACTGGATCTATTTCGGCTCGAACCGCTCTGGTTCCTGGCAGATATGGAAGGTTCCGTCTGATGGTTCCGGCCCCGCTATGCAAGTGACTACCGGAGGCGGCATGGTGGCTCTGGAGAGCGAAGATGCGCGCTGGCTTTACTTCACGCATTATGGCGAATCGGGCATCTGGAGGCAACCTGCCGGCGGAGGGCCGGAACGTAAGGTATTCGACGGTCCCCCGACCGGGAATCTGAACTATTGGACATTGGGTGGAGGCCATATTTACTCGCTCTCTGACCAGGGCGGCCAATTCACGATACAAAGAGTTGATCCCGAAACCGGCCAGGCTCAAGCCGTGTATGCGCTGAAGCACGATCCCACCCCATTCGCGGGAATCTCTTTGACCCCTGACGGCAAACGGATTATCTTTGCGGAACTCGCACGGGCTTCGAGCGGCCTCACGCTCGTCGAGCACTTTGAATAATCTGCTCCGGGTTCCCCCTCGGAGAAACCTCGGCAATCCTTTAGGATCGAAACCGGATGCTTCGTTGCATGATGGACTCATGCGCTTTTGGCTCCTGCTGCTCTGCACTCTCTCGTTGCCCGGCTTCCGCATGCAAGCCCAGGGAATCCAACTCCTTGATGCATACCCTGACAAGGCACGCTATGCCCCCTCTGATTCGGTCAATCTCGTCGTTCAGTTGGATGGCAAACCGGAGGGTACCGAGCAGCTTTCAGGCACCATCTGGCGACTCGGGCAGATGGTCGGACAATGCGAGACAATTCACCCGGTGCCTGGCGCAGAAGGTACTATCTCATTGCCCTGCTCTGCTCCCCATGATGACTTCCAAGGCTATCTGGTCACTGTGCGGCTCTCGAACGCTGCGGGACGAACACTCGGGGAGCGTCAGACGGCTATCGACATTTCCTCCGATTGGAAACGATTTCCTCGTTATGGTTACCTGGCGCACTATAATGCCCGCGAGGGAACAGAACCGAAATCCTGGATCGCCGAACTCAATCGCTTCCATATCAATGGGCTACAGTTTTACGACTTTCAATACCGGCACGACCAGCCGCTTGCGGGGACCGTTTCAAATCCCGCCCCGGCCTGGAAGGACATCGCTGGACGCGCCGTAGACGGCTCCCTGGTGAGAGACCTGATTTACCAGGCGCATCGTTACAACATGATGGCAATGGCGTACAACGCCAGCTACAGCTCTTATGACGATGCATTCACCAGGGCGCAAAACCCGCTGCCATTGAAGTGGGGCATCTGGGACACACCCAACGGACCGCGGTCGGTCGCGACCGCAAAGAGTCTGGAATTGCACCCATCCGGCGGCTGGTCGACCAACCGGCTCTATTACATGAATCTCAACGATCCGGAATGGCAGCATTATCTGTTCGGCCAGATGCATGAACTTTTTGATGTCTATCCATTTGATGGTTGGCACGTCGACACGTTTGGAGAAAAGGGCGGATACGCATACGACGGCTCCCCAGTTGACTACATTTCCGGCTTTCGCTCCTTCATCGATGAAGCAAGCTCAACGCTACATAAGCGAATCGTCTTTAACGCAGTCGGGACGCTCGGCCAGGAGAGAATCGCTCGTTCTGCTGCCGAGTTTGTTTACTCTGAACTCTGGGAGGACCAAGAGACGTTCGCCAGCATTCTTGTAACCGCAGAGAAGGTCCACTTCGCAAATCCCGAGGATGGTTTTGTGATCGCCGCATATGTTCACAAGGAGCCCGAACATGGCCCAGTCCCCACCTCAAAGCAGTTCAATACACCAAGTGTCCTGCTGACCGACGCAGCCATCTTCGCCTCCGGCGCCTCGCACATCGAGTTGGGCGATGGCGACCGAATGCTTTCAAGAGAATACTTCCCCGCGGACACGCGTCTTTCCGTTTCCCCTGCCTTGCGTCAGGATCTGCGCCACTATTACGACTTTCTGACTGCCTACGAGAATTACTTGCGTGATCATATAGATGTTCAACCGTGTGGCGTTGAAGTCCAGGTCCCCGATCAAACAACCAATCAGCTTGCCGTCCCGAATACCATCTGGACCATCACGCGGCGCAAGGACGATACCATCGTCATTCAGCTGATCAATCTGCTGGGCTCGAACGATCCTCATTGGCGTGATGTCATGATGAACCGGCCTGAACCGCCATCCCTCAAGAATCTGCGCGTGCAGGTCTCATCTCCCGGTACCGTTCGATCGGTGGGATGGGCATCTCCGGATTTTGACGGTGGAGAATTCCATTCGATTTCGTTTCAAGTCCGCAAAGACAAAACTTCAACATGGATTGAGTTCACTGTGCCCTTGCTGCACTACTGGGACACAATCTTCATCGGAACCAACCAGTGACCCGAAAAACAATATTCCGCGCAACAACACTGTTGGCCATTTCCATGCTGGCGACGGCCGAACAACGCAAGATTCCAACACCTCTTCCGCCATCGGACGCGGCCAACGCCGTCAACATCAACGGCTATCAGCGCGCGTGGTGGAAGGAGGCAGTTGTCTACCAGATCTATCCGCGCTCTTTCAAGGACTCCAACGGCGACGGAATCGGCGACCTCAAGGGAATTACCAGTAAGCTCGACTATCTTCAGAGCCTGGGCGTCAATGTAATCTGGCTGAGCCCCCACTTCGACTCGCCAAACGCTGACAACGGCTACGACATCCGCGATTATCGGAAGGTGATGGCGGAATTCGGAACCATGGAAGACTTCGACGAAATGCTCACCAGCATCAAGCGACGTGGTATGCGCCTCATCATTGACCTGGTAGTCAATCACACCTCGGATGAGAATAAATGGTTCGTTGAGAGTCGCAGTTCAAGAGACAATCCCTACCGCGACTATTACATTTGGCGTCAAGGTAAGCTGAACCCGGCTAGTCCAAATGGCTTCGACCCGCCAAATAACGATCCATCCTTCTTCTCAGGCTCAGCATGGCAGTTCGATCCGGTAACTCAGGAGTACTATCTTCACTACTTCGCGGTGAAACAGCCAGACCTCAATTGGGATAATCCAAAAGTCAGGTCAGAGGTCTTCGACCTCATGAAGTTTTGGCTCAACAAGGGCGTTGATGGCTTCCGCATGGACGTAATTCCCCTCATCTCCAAGCGCCCCGATTTTCCTAACCTTTCTCAGGCAGAGTTGAAGGATTTTGGCGCTGCCTATGCGAATGGTCCGCACATGCATGAGTATCTGCAGGAGATGAACCGCGAAGTGCTTGCAAAGTACGACGTCATGACCGTCGGAGAAGCTCTGGGAATCACGCTAGAACAGACACCATTGATGGTGGATGATCGCCGCCATGAACTGAACATGATCTTCAACTTCGATGGAATCAGGTTGAATCGGAGCGGATCGCAGTGGAAGAGCTGGACTCTCCCCGAACTAAAGGCGATTTACACAAGCCATGCCAAAGAACTGGATGCTCATAGTTGGGACACGGTCTTCCTGTCTAACCATGACAACCCTCGACTGGTCTCGCGTTTCGGCGACGACTCGCGGGCGTTTCGTGTTCCTTCAGCCAAGCTGCTTGCCACCATGCTCTTGACTCTGCGTGGGACCCCATTCCTTTATCAAGGCGACGAGTTGGGCATGACGAATTATCCCTTCAAATCGATCGCGGACTTCAACGACATTGAAGCAAAGAACGGATACAACGCGCATGTTCTTACGCACGAAGTCAGTGAAGAGGCCTACCTCGCGAACCTACGCCATATGAGTCGTGATAACGCCCGTACGCCGATGCAATGGGACAGCAGTCCGCAGGCCGGCTTTACGACCAGCGAAAAGCCGTGGCTTGCTGTGAACCCAAACTACAAGGAGATTAACGCGGCGTCACAGCTAGCTGACCCGGGC
Organism: Occallatibacter sp.; assembly: GCA_050014515.1. Classification (GTDB taxonomy): domain Bacteria; phylum Acidobacteriota; class Terriglobia; order Terriglobales; family Acidobacteriaceae; genus Telmatobacter. The sequence continues at coordinate 2,543 of JBEKDE010000136.1, read as the reverse complement.
TCCGTTTATCACTACACCCAGCGGATGATTGCGCTACGCCATAGAGCACCAGCTCTTGTCTATGGCGATTTCAAAGATCTGGACCCATCCAATCCCAGAATCTTTGCCTATACGCGCACCCTCGGCGCAGACCGCTATCTCGTCGTTCTAAACTTCTCTAGAGATCAAATTGCTTACCACCTCCCAGACGGTTTGATCGTAAACCGACTTTTTGTGAGCAATTTAGCAAGCAGAGAAGTGAAGGCATCGACATTGAACCTCAGAGGGTGGGAGGCACGGGTCTACAGTTTCTAATCGGTTGAGGGCGTGAACGCAGAAGTTTAGAATCCCGCCAAAGCGAGATCCTTAACAGATCGTCCACGATGACTAGGCGATGATTCGGCGACTTCATTGGCAACGAGTGCTCCAGCGTTTCGATGCGCCAGCGACTTAGTTCAAACGCCACAGGGTCCAGCAATACCGTTGAGCGCGCTTCGCTGCACGGTCTTCCACGTTGACGAAAAGTCGCCTGTACGTCCAGGTGCTGCATCGCCGGCTCACCCGGGTTCGATGCCGAGTTTGTCGTTGACCGCTGCCCTCAAACGCTGCCTGCAGCCAATATAGCGCTCAGTGGTTTGCACAGAGACATGCCCAAGAAGAAACTGGATCTGTTCAAGCTCGCCTCCGGAATCATGGCAGAGCCGCGCGCAGGACCTCCGGAGATCATGTGGCGCGAGATGTGGGATATTCATGCTGGCGGCGGTTTTCTTGACTACGTACCAGACCGTCTTTTCTGAAATGCGGTCTCCCCATGGCTTACCCGCCCGACAGACACATCGGAAGAGCGGACCGCTCTTGATGCCGGCAGCGGTTAGCCACGCATCAAGCGTCTCTTTCACCCAGTTCGGGACGGGAACGGTTCGGATATGCCTTCCCTTGCCGATCAGATCGACAATAGCCCAGCGCTCCTCCCGACGCTGCAGGCTCTCCAGCGTAAGTTCTGCAAGCTCGCGCCGGCGCAGACCACACCCAGCAGGATGGCCAGAATCGCTCGATTACGCTTTCCGGTCAGAGTTTGTCCATCGGGTACCTGCAAGAGCGCGACCGCCTCGCCTGTTGTAAGCCAGTTGCCCAAACGAGAGCCCAGCTTGCGAACTCCCTTAACCCGATGGATGCCGGCGGCCAATTCAGGGCTCAATAATCCAGAGTCGGCCGCCTCGTACGCCAATCGTCGCACGGCCGCCATTCGCACGTTGATTGTCCCGGGAGCGAGGCCGCGCTCTTCCAAATGAAACCGATAGCGCAATACTACTGTTTTGTTGAAGGCCAATCGTGGTTCAGAACAGTACCAGGCGACGAACTCGTCTATGGCATGTTGATATCCGCGAACTGAGTCGGGAGAACCGAGGCTCCGCAGGACTGCGGCTTTCGAGAGTCCCAGATCCGGTATACCAAGCTTGGTCTTTGGTCGGCTCTTCTTACCCTTTGTCTTATTCGTTTTCGTTTTCCTCATGATTTCCGCCCTCCATTGCGGCGGATCATGAGGTTAATTCGTCAGTGAAATCTGTGTCTGCTATACCGATTCTCAACTGCCTAATAGCCGGTTACTCGCTCAGAACCCGGTTTTTGGGGCCTATGAGCGACTCAGCGATTTGGCATTTGTACAGTTAAAATGCGCCAGATTGTATTGCTCCGCCTTCAGGCCACGGACGGGATCGGGCGCCTTCGCTTCCAGAGAGACCGAGGACCTCCCTGGCGGCAAGTGTAAGCCATCAGCCAAAGCCGATCCGGAACGCCCGGCTTGCAATCACATGTTCAGTGCCGGCGAGGAGGAATCGGTATTCGGACGGCAGACAGTCGAAGTAAGGCTTGCCGCATCGAGAGGAGGCAGGATCTATTTCCCAACGGGCGTCGCAACTTCTTCTTCAGTAACTACAAAAAAGTGGCGCAGGTCAGCCTGTCCAAACGAAGTGGTCATAGCTACATCTGCGGCATCCCGGCCCGTCGCCATCAGTACACGCCCAATCCTGGATTGGTTGTTTCGCGCATCAAAAGTCCACCAACGGCCTTCTAAATAAACCTCGAACCACGCACTGAAGTCCATTGGAAGGACGACGGGGACGCCGATATCGCCCAGATAGCCCGATGCATAACGTGCTGGAATGTTGAGTGCGCGGCAAAAGGCGATCGCAAGATGTTGAAAGTCGCGACATACACCCACGCGTTCAGTAAAGACATCAAGGGCAGTCTTTGTAGGCCGGGCATGCTGATAGTTGAACGTCACTTTGTTGTGGACCCAGTTGCAAATGGCTTGCACGCGGCCCCAGCCGGGTTCGATTTGTCCAAACAATTCAAACGCAACGCTTGAGAAACGATCCACCTCGCAGTACCGGCTGTTGAGCAGGAATGTGAGTACTTCGTGCGGCAGATCGCCGACGGCCTGCTCTCGCGCATCCCAATTAACCTCATCCGGATTTCCGGAGCCTCGAATGAGCGTGGAACCGCTGAGCCTGAGTTGCCCTGGAGGCGTGACAAACCGCGCACAACGATTCCCGAAACTGTCG
>JBEKDE010000135.1:0-10721 GCA_050014515.1 Occallatibacter sp. | reverse complement strand
ATCGATACGCCGCAGGAGATTGAGTACTTCGAGCATGGAGGGATTTTGCAGTATGTGCTGAGGCAGTTGGCGGCGAAGTAAGATTCCACGATGGGCCTTCTACCTCGCAGCCTTACAATGGGCTGCGAGGTAGAAAACCTTGGAATTCAATACTCAAGCAGAAGGCAAGCCGGTGGCGGGATATTGGTTGAACTTTGCGCCAGCTTCCGGTGCGAACCTTCACGAGTTTTGCGGTCTCAATGCGATCGCGGGCGCTGAGTGCCCGAACTGCGAAAAGCCGTTGCTGAAATTGGCCGTTTTCTGCGCGGCCGATCCGGCGCTGGAGTTGGATTCGGCGCGGATGCCATCTCTGCCGCTCTTGTATTGCTGGACTTGCGCAATTCCGTATGGCAAGTTTCGATATTCCGTTGGCTCGGATGGGTCGGTCGAAATTCTGAAATTCGCCGAGGAATATGAAACGGCTTTTGGACCGGAAGGGCCTTACGACGGGTACACAGGAGAATTCGCTTCAAGGAGTTTTTCTCTGGAGCCTCAGTCTGAAGAAGAAATGAGCTCGTTGCGTGCATACGCCGAGGGAACGGAAGAAGATCTTGCCGATGGGCTTGAAGATCCAAGGCACCAGGTCGGCGGCAATGCGATGATCTACAACCCGCAGTCGGACACGTGCCCGAAGTGCGGGAGTGAGATGCCAACTTTTGCCGCAATCGCCGACAATGCCTGCGGAAACGGGTACGCCGAGAGCACCAGCGAGAGCTTCACGGACAACTCGGGAGTGCAGACGGTGTTTCTTCTTTGCCGGGGCTGTTCGATCGTGTCTGCTTATCACAGCTGCGATTGACAAAACGATGTCCTACCTCTTTGCGCATTCGATCGTGCAAGGCGCCGGTCCGACCTTCGCGTATCAGCTTCTGTGCTATACGCTTTTCATGCGGAACGAATTCACTGCAATTATCGAACGCGACGGCGAATGGTTCGTTGGCTGGTCTCCCAAGGTTCCGGGCGCCAATGGACAGAGGCGAAGCGTGGACGAGTGTCGTGAAAGCCTGAGCGCGGCGATTGAACTGATCGAGGAAGACGGCATGGGGCTAAAGCCCCATTTCTCTCATTTAAAAAATCTTGCGGCACGACTGAAGTCGTGCCCTTTCGCACACTGAGGCCGAATTGGAATTCTTCACCGGGCTGTGAAGTCGTGCCCTTTCGCACACTGAGGCCGAATTGAAATTCTTCACCGGGCTGTGAAGTGGTGCGCTTTCGCACATCTACGCTGAACTGACTGTCTTTCGCAAAGTGAAGAGCGCCACTCCGGGATGCGGAGTGGCGCTCTTGTTTTGGACGTTCCTGATCGCTATTTTTGCGGCTCTACGGCTTTGGGTGAACGGGCAGGGCGGCGCGGTTTAGCTGCGCGGACTTCTGGGGGTGGGTCGGGGAGCTTCTCATCTTCTTTGGAGGCAAAGAAGCGAACGCCTTCCTGGTGCTCGCCGAGGACGTGGAGGCGGAGGAAGTTGGTGGACCCGGATTTGGTGCGGGTTCCGGCGACGATGGCGATGACCTCGCGTGGTCGGACGAATCCACCTTGTTCGAGGAGATTCTCGGCGACATCGACCAGGGCCTCAGTGCTGTTGACCTTGGGACAGCGGATGGGGGTTGTTCCCCAAAGCAGGTTGAGGCGATTGATGGTGACTTCAACCGGGCTGAGAGCAAAGATGGGCGCGGAAGGGTGGTATTTGGAGAGCTGGCGGGCCGTTGATCCCGACTCGGTGAAGAGCGCGATGCCGCGCAGGTCAAGATCGTCGGCGGCATGCGCTGTGGCTTCGCAGATGGTCTCGGCAATGGAGAGATGGCTGGCGCGCTCCCTGGGCTCGGCGTGCTCGTCGAGCTTGATGTGGAGTTCGGCCTCGGTGACAATGCGCCCCATCATGGCGACGGTTTCAACCGGATACTTGCCTACGGCCGACTCGCCGGAGAGCATCACCGCGTCTGTGCCGTCATAGATGGCGTTGGCGACGTCGGAAACTTCGGCGCGGGTGGGGCGCGGGTTCTCGATCATCGACTCCAGCATCTGGGTAGCTGTGATGACCGGCTTGCGATACTCGGCGGCGCGGCGGATGATGTGTTTCTGAATGGCCGGAACTTTCTCCGGCGGGACTTCGACTCCCAGATCGCCGCGGGCTACCATGATGCCGTCGGCGGCCTGCAGGATGCTGTCGAGATGCTCGATGGCCTGGGGCTTTTCGAGCTTGGCGATGATCCAGGTTTCACTGCCGTAGGCCGAGACGCGGTTGCGGACCAGGCGAACGTCTTCCGCGGTGCGCACAAACGAAACCGCGATTGCGTCAACGCCGTTCTTGAGCGCAAACTCAAGGTCTTCCGTGTCCTTTTCGGTCAGAGATGGCACGCGCACCGGAATCCCAGGGAGGTTGATGCCCTTGTTTTCACCCAGCATGCCGCCGTTGATGACTTCGCAGATCACGTCGCCGCCGTCCACCTCGTGAACACGCAGCTCGATCAGGCCGTCCGAGAGCAGAATTCGCGAGCCCTGTTCAACGTTTTCAGCCAGAGTCTTGAAGGTGGTGCCAACAATCGCGGCGGTGCCCATGATGTCGCGCGGGGTAATGGTGAGCCGCTGGCCGGCCTTGAGAAGCACTGGCTGGCGATCCTTCAACTTGCCGGTGCGGATCTTGGGCCCCTGCAGGTCGCCGAGAATACAGAGCGGTTTGCGCTCCTCGCGGCTCACCTTGCGGATCATCTGAATAAGGGCCAGTTTCTCTTCGTGGGTTCCATGAGAAAAGTTCAGGCGGACAACATCGACGCCGGCGCGAACCAGGTCGCGGAAAACCGGCTCCGTGTTGGAGGCCGGCCCGAGAGTGGCAACGATTTTTGCGCGGCGCTGGGAACCAGAATCAGTCAAGCTTAGTTCTGCAAAAGGCATGAGAAATGCTCCAAATTTAGTGCAGTTAGGACGAGGGTTGAAAGGATGACGGCCGGTTTCATTGTACACGGACGGTGGGGGCTCACATTGCGCACGGGCATGGATCAAACGATTGCTTTGCGGATCAATACTCAAGATTCTTAAGCACTTATATCCTCTTCAGCTGCGCCTGTCAGCAGCGCGCGGGTTGCTTGTTGTGTCGGCGTTTTCTCCCGCGTGCGAATGGCATTCTCTCTCATTGAGCCATGGCGGCGTGAAACTGATAAGAAACTGCTTTGTAGGTTGAACAAAACAATAAGGCGACGAAAATGCCCGGGCCTAAAGGCCATCGTAGCCTATTGCCGCATTCAGGGGCCTGAAGGCCCCTGCTCCTTCCGCCCGTTTCATCCAACCGTGGGTCGGCGAAAGCCGGTGGACGACTATAGCGTTTTCGGGATTGGTGTAGACCGAAAGCACACACTCAAGTGACTTTTCCACAAGAAGAGGCCACCTTTCACGGCACTGAAAAAGTCTATATGCATTTCTCCTTCACCTGTAACCCGTGCCGGTTTTTGCAGGGTGGCGATTTCCTGAGAGATCGCCACTTGGGTTTTCTGGTTTCGGTGTACGGCCGAAGGAGAAATGCTTTAGTTTTGGTAATCTAACGGAGAGGAGTCTGCATCATGCACATTGCGTCCCCGTTCGTTGTCGTTCCGGTCATCGTGGCTGTCTTCTTCGCGTGCATCTGGTTTGGCACATCCACCAAGGAAGATGGCGCCGAGAATCATTGATTTAGCGAATCATTGATCTGAGCGAATCATTGATCTGAGCGATTCGCGCTGAATCGACTAATCCCCCAGGCGAATGGCGCCTGCTCGCATAAAGATTCAGCGCTTCCCCCGCCTCCCTCTCAGCCGGATCAGCATCACTCCCTGCCGTTGTAGAGTCAAGGCCAGGCTGACCTTTCCATCCTGCACAGTCAGGTTCGGATTCGACTCCACCTTTGCCAATGCACCGTCCTTCTGCAACTGGTCGACCTGGCCGGCGGTTGGGTGCGCAGGGCTTCCCATCTTCTGCCACGCCTGGTAGGCATTGCTGTGCGTAGCGTCCATTAGAAACTCATCTGACTTGAAGTCGTCCCCGCTCAATCCATCCACGCTGATGATAACCGGTGTCGCTGCCGCAGGAACATCCGCATCGTGGTAGTTCCACACCAGCACATCGATCTCGTCCATGTTTCTGGTTGCCGCAACGTTGACATCGGGCGCTCCGGTTACGCTATGCGCAACTACCTCATCCAGCGGCAGCGCACTGCTGCTTTCTGTGGCAAGCCACGACGCGCCGGGCAAATGGCTTCGCCCCACATTCCATGGCTCCGGGCCGCCGCCCAGCATGCCCAGCATGCGAAAGACATTGAGCACCGGCTTGTCGATTCCATTTGTGGCCAGCGAGCGGAATCCGGCAAACGCCGGCTGATCTTCAAATTCAAACGCCCAGGTGACCGCGCCCTCCACGGTGACGCCGTATTTGCGGGCCAGTTCGTAGGTGCGCAACGTAGCCTCGGCCACGCTGACCCCGTAGAGCGGGCCGTTGCGATAGCCGTTCTGGCTGCCCTGGCAGGCGGCGCAGCCTTCGGGGTCGCTCTCGCCCAGGATGATCGGCGTATTCTTCCACTCCGGATAGCTGGCGATCACTTTCATGCCGCGCTCCACGGCGCGCAGTTGATTACCGACATTCATCACTACGTGGCCGTCGACAAACTTGGGACTTCCTTTCGGGTGGTAGCTGATGAAGTCGAGCGGCGCGCCCGTCTGTCCGGTTGCCGCGTTCACGCCGTGCGCACAGTGCTCCAGAAACTGGCGAAGAAATGGCTCGGAGTGATCGCTGACGCCGGTGGCTTCAGGGCCTCCAACTTTTGCGTTGGGCAGCGCCTGGCGAATGGAAGCGGCAGTGAAGTCGTAAAGCCGGTCGTACTCCTCCGGAGTTCCGTGCCAGTAGCCAATGTCCGGCTCGTTCCACACCTCCCAAAGCCAGGTCGCAGTCTGCTTTCCGTAGCGCTCACGAAGGTGGGTTGCGTAGGCCAACACAAGCTTGGCCCACTTGGTCTCATCTTTCGGCGGATAGCTCCAACCGGTGTAGATGCCGCCTTTGGGGAAGGTGTGTCGATAGGGTTCGGGGTGCGTCGAGAGCGCCTCGGGCATGAAACCGATTTCGACAATGGGCCGGATATGCGCGGCGGTCAGCGCGTCGAAGATGCGGTCGGTAATCGTAAAGTCGTAGACCGGGGTTCCGTCGGGCTTCTCGGTGTAGACGTTGGTCGATCCCCATTTGAGCGAGCCGTCGCCATTGCCTGTAGTGAACAGATTGTGGGGCCGAAAGTAGACCGGAACCGGGCTGAGCGCGGCCAACTCGCTGAGCAGCTTTTTTCCGTTGGGCGCGTAGATGTAGTTGGGCTCGTCCGCGCCGTAAAAGTTCCAGATGGGCCGGTAGGGCCCGGTGGGCCTGTCCGCGTGCACCTGGATCGTGACGGGTGCAGCCACTTCGACCGAGCCAGGCGATTGGGCAAGAGCAGAAGTTGAGTCCGCAAGCACACAAGCAAAAAGCACCGCGGCGCCAAAAGCGGCAGTCAAACGTACAACAGAAAGAACAGCGGAACCAGCCTTGGTAAACGTATTCCTCATCCGTTTCAACATAAAGGATGGCGGCCCACTCAATCCATGAAAAAAAAGGCCGCTGCGTGAGATGCGCAGCGGCCCGTTGAGTGTTGCGTGGAGATTCAGCCTGCTATTCCGGCTTCTTTTCCTTTTCCGGCTTCTTGCTCTTATCCGCCTTCGCAGGAGGAGCAGCTTTTGCCGGAGCTGCGGGCTTTTCAGCAGGCTTGGCCGCCGGCGCCGCAGTCTTCCCAGCCGGGGCGGTTGCGGGCTTGTGCTCCGGCTCTGGAGCCTTTTCAGCCGCCTTGGGTGCTGTGGTTTCCGCCCCAGCTTCTTTCTCCGGCGGCTTCACTGCCCCTGCCGGTGCGGGCCTTCCCGCGGTTTTGGTTGGCGCCGTTGTCGCAGTCTTAGGAGCGGCTGGTGCAGGCGCTGCCGGTTTGGCTGTAGCGGTCTTTGCCGTCGCTGTCTTGGCCGCTGCAATCGTGGAGGCAGGCGCCTGGGCCTTGGCCAACTCTGTCACCGGCCTGGCTGGCGGAGGCTTGAACCCTGCCGGCGCTGCATGCTTTTCCTCGGGCAGCGGCTTGGTCTCGGCCAGCTTGGCCGGATGGCCGCCGTTGTTCTTGGCAAAGCTGCTGGGATCGCTCTTGGCCGCGGCCACATGCTGCTGCTGGAACGAGGTGGGCGGCTGGTGCGTCTCGTGCGCGGCAATCTGCTCATCGGGTGTCGGCTGATGCTGCACGCCGTTGGGCCCGCCGTTGAAGGAGGTGTGGCTGTCGTTGACGATCGTCGTCTGTTCCACGATCGTCCGGTTGATGTAGACATTGGTCACCACGTTCACATTGACGTGAACAACCGCGGTGTTATAGGCGAAGACGCCGCCATTCCACGCGCCGCCGGCAAAGCCGATGCCCATGTAGCCGCCACCGAAATTCACACCGCCATAGAAGCCAATGTGCGGTCCCCAGTAGCCGGTGTGAAAGCTATATCGTCCACCCACCCAGCCCCAGTAGCCGGGGGTCCAGAGTGCACCGGTATAAGGTGCCGGCACCCATGCGCCGGGAACCCAGTAGTAGCCTCCGGGGCCCCAGTGCCAGTTGCCGGGCATCCACATCAGGTTCGGTTCAGGGCAAGGCGGCTGATCGTACACCGGAAGCGGGGGTGGGGGAGCGTCAGCTGTAATGTCTTCCTCGACGAAAACCGGCGCGGGAGGCTGATATTGGTCTGCCGGGATCCACCTTTGGCCGTCCCAGATAAAGGTTCCGGTTCTGGCCGTGCCCGGAGCTAATTGAGCACGTGCCTGTTGTTGAGCGGCAACGCCGAAGATGGCGAGTGCCAGTAGAATCCAGCGCGTCGAGCGCATAAACGTCATAAGAAATTCCTCCTGTTTTTCGTGCCCGCGCAGTCAGCTGCGACCCACCCGTAATAGGGGAGCGGCGGGGCTTAGAGCGGTTCCAGAATAGATGTACCTGTTAAGCTTCTGAGCCAGGTCGCCCCTTCTTCCACCCAGGCGACCAGAACCCGTCTCCTGGGGCCCGGTTCTTGGGGTCGGGCGGGCTGGGCGTATTGCCTCCGAGGTATAGCAATCCTGGAACCGTTGTCGTGAAATTGCCACAGGTTAGATTCGCTCTAACCAGAATTCGCACGAAACCAAACCGGCGTGGGGGTAATTGCATCCCGATGGGATATCAGGCACCGGTTGCGGCAATGTTCAAAACAGCACAGGGACGGTACTAAAGTCCTTCCCCTTGCAAAGGTTTGTTTCGAAAACGGATGGGGCGCGGCCACGCGCCTGGTGGGAGTAAGGCGGACCGGCGATCCTGTGCGCCTGGAGGCGTTTCGGGGATTGCCAGCGGGTCAGCGACGGTGGTCGCCGACAGCAGTTTTCGTCCAGCAGAGTGAGCAAAGAAGCACATCGCGAAAGTCCCTTTCGTATAAAGCTGATGAATTGCAATCAAGGCAGCAAATGGGTCCGCATCAATCAAAAAAATCAGACAACCTGAGTCTGCCCGGTCTGAAATTGCCGTTTCTGGCAGACTGCACTTGCCTCTTGCAACGAGGGGCTTTACTGAGAATGGTAACCCGGATTGGTGTGGAAAGTGGCGAAATGTCCGACCATGAGGTGTGCGAATCAAGGAACATTTCAACAAATGGCGGCGTATAACAGGGCAAGAGGGCGATTGCCATGGTGGTAAACAGAATGGGAAAGTCGACGGTCTGGGTGGCAGCATTGGTGTTGGCGGCTGGAATTGCGGGATGCCGGGTGCATGTGGACAAGGGCTCCAATGGCGAGGACAAGAATGTCCAGGTGGATACGCCCTTCGGCGGCGTTCATGTGAACACAGACCAGACCACGGCGTCTGACTTGGGCCTGCCCGTGTATCCCGGCGCCGTGCCCGTGAAGGGCGACGACAACCACAAGTCGGCGGATGTTCATATGGGCTTTGGAGAGTGGCAGCTGCGCGTGCGCGCTGTCAGCTACACCACCCCGGACTCCGAAGACAAGGTCACCACCTTTTACAAGAAGGCCCTGGGCCGCTACGGCGACGTGATTACGTGCAAGGGCGACGACGCAGTGGGCACTCCCGTCACAACCTCGGAAGGTTTGGGATGCGCCGACGACAAGCACGGCGCTCATGTAAAGATCGACCATGGCGATCTCGGCAGCCACAGCCTGGAATTGAAGGCCGGTTCGCGGCGTCACCAGCACATCATCGGCTTTGATAAGCCGGATGACGGCAAGACCAAGTTTGAGATGGTAGCGCTGGATCTGCCGGCAGGCATCGACGGCGACTCCGGCAAGAGCGACTAAGAGTAAAAGCGCAGAAGACAACAAGCGGAAATCGAAAAGATGGGAAGCCTGACGGGATATTCCGGGGCTTCCCATCTTTTTTGGGGCGGCGTCGGCGAGCGATGGCCTACAATTCCATCCAACGGTAAGCACACCCCAATCCCACCGGAGATTCCACTCATGCGTTTGAAAATGCTTTGTCTTCTGCCCGCGGTCTGCCTTGCCGCGGCGCTTACGGTCCATGCCGCGGAAAAGCCCAAGGCCGCAACGCCAGTTCCCACGGCTGTTGACCCCTACACCGAGGTGCAGCCAGCCACGGAAACGCTGGACTTGGCCATGTACCAGCGGATTCGCGAGGAGGGGCTGAACCACTCGCACGTGATGGAGTTTGGCACGGCGCTGATGGATGGTATCGGATCGCGTCTGACCGGCTCGCCCAACCTGGCCAAGGCCAACGCGTGGACCCGCGACACCCTCACCAAGATCGGCCTCGAAAATGCGCATCTTGAAGACTGGGGTGAATTCGGCCTGGGCTGGACGCAGCTGAATACCTGGGCGCGCCTCACCGTGCCCGACACCGCTCCGCTGATTGTGCAGGCCACGCCGTGGTCGCCGTCGACGCCCGGTCCGGTTACCGGCGACGTGGTCTTCGTGAACATTCAAACAGAAAAAGACTTTGATCAATACAAGGGTAAGCTGGCCGGCAAAGTGGTTCTCTTCGGCGCCATGCGCGAGGTTCCGCCGGTGGACAAGGCGCTGTTTGAGCGCTACACCGATCAGGAACTCGCCGACATGGCCGAGTTTCCAGTAAACGCGGGTGGGGGCGGCGCAATTCCACCGGAGATGCAGGCGCGGCTCCGCGAGCGCATGGAGAGGCTGCGGCTGATTGACAAGATCGCGCAGTTCTTTGCCGATGAGAAAGTAGCTGCGGTCATCGAGCCCAGCCGCGACGCCAGAAACGGCGGCGGTTCCGGCGGCACATTCTTTGACGACAACGGCGCAACCCTCGGCCGCACCCCCTACATCGCCGAAAAGGCAGTGAAGATCCCGGTCGTGGTTGCGGCCATTGAGAGCTACGGACGCCTCTACCGCCTCACGCAGGCGCACGCGCCTGTCAGCGTCGAGGTCGACGTGGAGACCAAGGTCAACGGCGAACATGAGCATGGCTACGACACGGTGGCCGAGATTCCAGGCACCGATCCCAAGCTCAAAGACCAGGTTGTCATGGTCGGCGGTCACCTGGATAGCTGGATTGCCGGCACCGGCGCCACCGACAACGGCGCAGGAACCATTGTGGCCATGGAGGCTGTGCGCATCCTGAAGGCGCTCGACGTAAAGCCGCGCCGCACCATCCGCATCGCGCTGTGGACCGGAGAAGAAGAGGGCATCTTCGGCTCGAAGGGCTATTGCACCATCCACTTCGGCTCGGCCAAGACTTCCACTGCGCCCGACCAGTTGCAGCTGCCGGAGTTCATGCGCCGCGCAGCCGGGCCGCTTGAAATCAAGCCGGAACAGAAGCTCATCTCGGGCTACTTCAACGTGGATAACGGCTCGGGCAAGATTCGCGGCATTTACACGCAGGGCAACACGGCTATTGCACCGATTTTTGCGCAGTGGATCGCGCCATTGAAGGACCTGGGAGTGACCACCATTACCAACCGCAACACGGGCGGCACCGATCACCTGAGCTTCGACGCAGTAGGCATTCCGGGCTTCCAGTTCATCCAGGACCCGCTGGACTACGAGACCCGCACGCATCACTCCAACGAAGACGTGGTGGAGCGGCTGCAGCCCGCCGATCTGAAGCAGATTGCGACCGTGGAAGCGATCTTCCTCTACAACGCAGCGCAGCGCGACCAGATGCTGCCGCGCAAGCCGCTGCCCCAACCCGACCAGGAAGAGAAGAAGCGCGCCCCGCTGGATGTGTTTCCTGGCGCTGTTCCTCCGGCTGACAAGAAATAGCGTCGCAACCAAACGTTTGCAATCCATGTCCGCCCTGCGTGCAATGCACATCGGGCGGACCTTTTTGCGTGCAATGGAATTCGGATTTTTTGGAGCAAGTTGTATCAGTCGTCCACCGTCTTCGCCGATCCACTTGGCATGAAGCAGGGCCGATCTTCCTCCCGTAGAGGTCGTGCGAAAACTACGCAGGATGCAACCGTGCTTCTTCCTGGGCATTTGCGCGAACCGGTTTCCGGTTGAACGCCTTAGCGGCCGTCTTGCGGCAGTGGGAATTCTGCTACACTGATTCAAGCGCAATCAAGGGGCCAAACGCGCCAGGCCGCTCCCCAACGATACGCTCTGCAACCCATGTTCGGGGAGTGGCTCAGCCTGGTAGAGCACCTGGTTCGGGACCAGGGGGTCGGAGGTTCAA
>JBEKDE010000134.1:0-10899 GCA_050014515.1 Occallatibacter sp. | reverse complement strand
GGAAGAGGTTGTAATGCGCGGCGCGGAGAAGTTTTTCACGCTGGGCGCGGGTGGTCCAGCGGATAGGCTCAACGCTCTTGATTCGGAAGGGCTCGATGATGGTCTTGGTAGGCATTGTTTCTATTGTTCCTCTGACCGCGTGAAGGAAAGTGTCGTGCTTTCCCACCCATCGAGCCAAAAAACGCTCGAGGGATGGGCCACGGGGCGTCTGTGGTTGCTTGAGAATTGCTCGAAGAAAATCTACTCCACGGTGACGGATTTGGCGAGGTTTCTTGGCTGGTCCACGTCGCAACCTCGACGGACGGCGATGTAGTAGGCGAGGAGTTGGAGGGGAACGATTTCGATGAGCGGAGAAAGCATTTCGATGGCAGGGGGGATAAAGATGACCTGCTCCACCAGGCTGCCGATGACGCTGTCGCCTTCTGTGGCAACGGCGATCACGCGGCCGGAGCGGGCGGTCACTTCCTGGATGTTCGAGAGGGTCTTTTCGTAGCGAAGCTTCGAAGCGGGGTCGTGTTCATCGCGGGTGACCAGCACGACTACCGGCAGGGTTTCATCGATGAGCGCGTTAGGCCCGTGCTTCATCTCGCCGGCCGGGTAGCCTTCGGCGTGGATGTAGGAGATTTCCTTGAGCTTGAGCGCGCCCTCGAGCGCGATTGGGAAGTGAATGCCGCGGCCGAGATAGAGAAAGTCGCGCGCGTTGGAAAAGCCGGCGGCCAGCTGCTCGCACTGCGCGGAGCGGGAGCGCAGAATCTCTTCAATCTTGCCGGGTATGCGGCTGAGCTGCTCGATCAACTGAACGGATTGGGCTGGATCGATGCGGCCGCGGAGCTGGCCGAGTTTGAGCGCCAGCAGAAAGAGCGCGGTGAGTTGCGCGGTAAAGGCCTTGGTGGAGGCAACACCGATCTCCGGTCCGGCATGGGTGTAGATGGCGCCATGAGCCTCGCGGGCCACCATCGCGTCCACCACGTTGCAGATGGCGACGGTCTTGGAGCCGAGGGCGATCATCTCGCGCTGCGCTGCGAGCGTGTCGGCGGTTTCGCCCGACTGGGTGATGAGCAGGCCAAGGGCGTTGCGGTCGGGGATGGGATTGCGATAGCGGTACTCGCTGGCATAGTCCACGTCAACGGGCAGACGGGCGAGGCGCTCAATCATGTACTTGCCGGCAAGGGCGGCGTGCCAACTGGTGCCGCATGCGGCGATGTTGATGCTGGAGGCCGAGGCCAGTTCGTCGTCGGGGATCTTCATCTCGCCGAGAAAGACCTTGCCGGAGTCCAGAGAGACGCGGCCGAGGGTGGTGTCGGTGATGGCGCGCGGCTGCTCCCAGATTTCCTTGAGCATGAAGTGCTTATAGCCGCCCTTTTCCGCCTGGATGGGGTCCCATTGAATGCGGGTGATCTCGCGATGGATCGGCTTGCCTTCAAAATCAGTGAGGGCAACGCCGGCGAGGGTGAGGATGGCCATATCGCCGTCGGCGAGGAAGTAGATATTGCGCGTGTGGTGGAGAATGCCGGGAACATCGGAGGCGACAAACGACTCGCCTTCGCCCACGCCGATGACCACCGGCGGACCGAAGCGCGCGACGACGATCTTGTCCGGTTCGGCGGCGGAGAGAACGCCCAATGCAAAGGCTCCGGTCAGGCGCTTGACGGCACGGCGAACGGCGACTTCAAGAAGAATGGGCTCGCCGGCTGCCTCTGCATCGTTTTGGACCTGCTCGATGAGGTGGGCAATGATCTCGGTGTCGGTTTCGGTGACGAACTTGTGGCCCTTTTCAGTGAGCTCGCGCTTCAGGTCAAGGTAGTTCTCGACGATGCCGTTGTGGACGACGACGATGCGGCCTGAGCAGTCACGATGAGGATGGGCGTTCTCTTCCGTGGGGCGTCCATGCGTGGCCCAGCGGGTGTGGCCGATGCCGAAGGTCCCATCAAGCGGGTGCTCGCGCAATACTTCTTCCAGGTTGACCAGCTTGCCCTTGGCGCGCCGAACCTCAAGGGTGGAACTGGACGGCCTGCCGACAGCGATGCCGGCCGAGTCATAGCCGCGGTATTCAAGCCGGCGCAGGCCCTCGATGATGACTGGAACCACTTTCTTTGGGCCAACGTAGCCGACAATTCCGCACATGGAACGATTTTATTCGACCGAGCTTTGGTCGAATGGTGATGGAATGCATGCTCGTACGCCGATTCCCGGATTGGGTCGCGGCTGGGAAACGCAAACTGAATCGAAAATTGTGTTCGATTGCAAGGGAATCAATTCGTTCGACGTGTTGGGACAGGAGTTTGAACGGCGGTTCACCGCATTTTAACGTTGCAGGCGAAGACTATGTATGCGTTGGCCGCAGCATTTCGATTCTGCGGAGCAAATGCGAACTCCAAATTGAAGTTGGCCTGAAGCGGCCGGAGAATGTTGAGTCCGAATGCCACGGTATTCCTGGTTTATTGTCGTTCTAACAATTGCTATTCTCAATTCCCAATCATGCTGGTCTGCCAGCACTCAATCGGCAACGGATGTTTGTCCGCGCCCCTCGGCCGGAAGCATTGTGGGGGAGCCGGAAGACTTGCGCAGCGCGAACGGCGTATTGGAAGCGGAACTCACCGCCAACAACGTTGCGAATCCCGATGGCTCGCTTCGGTACTGTTTTACCGATGGGGAAGGCCGGGAGTCGCCCAATCTACGCGTGCGTCCAGGCGACCTGGTGATTCTGCATTTGAAGAACGCGCTGAGCGATCTGAGTTCCGGAGCAGCAACCTCTCCCACAATGCATTCCGGCATGCATGCGCAAATGGCCGAGGGGCACGGCAATGACCCATGCAACAGCGGGATCATGAGCGCCGTCTCAACGAATCTTCACTTTCACGGATTGACGGTTCCGCCTGTCTGTCATCAGGACGATGTTCTCAAGACTTCAATTCAGCCGGGCGACGCTCCGTTCGAATATCGCTTTCGCATTCCCGACGATGAACCCCCAGGGCTGTATTGGTATCACCCGCACATTCACGGCTTCAGCAAGGTTCCTATTCTGGGAGGCGCTTCAGGCGCGCTGATTGTTGAGGGCCTGGAGCGCGCGAAAATGGCTGCGGCAGGTTTGCCGGAGCGCGTCTTCATTATCCGTGACCTGGACCTCATGAATCCCAATGCGCCCCCTGCGAAGTCCGAGCCGGTGGTGCCGAAGTTTCTTATCGACCGGGACGGTGACGCGGCCAACACGGGAACGGGATTTGGCAAACCGGCCAAGGATCTGTCCATCAACTATGTGCCGGTTCCGTATCCGGACTACCCTCCCGCAGTGATTCAAATGAGACCAGGAGAGCGTCAGCTCTGGCGCGTGCTCAATGCCTCCGCAATCACTTATCTCAATATCGCCGTTCTCTTCAATCGCGCACCGCAGCCCCTCGAACTTGTGGCGATGGACGGAGTGCCGATGAGCCACGGCGATCCAACGGGAGAAGCGGTTGACCCGCAGACGCACCTGGGGTTGCCTCCGGGGGCGCGCGCAGAGTTCATTGTCACGGGTCCGGCCGAAGGACAATCGGGCTTGCTGGTGACTAGAACAGTGGACACGGGGCCTGGCGGCGAAAACGATCCCAATCGAGCACTCGCGACCATTGTTGCATCGAAAACAGCTCCCGAGCCTCGGTCAAGGTTGGAAGATTCGCCGCAGCCGCTTGCGCCCGACAGCAAGGCGTGGCTCGGAAGCGTGGCTCCGGTACGGGTGCGGCGGCTTTATTTTTCAGAGAAGCTCGCTGTTCCAAACGATCCGACCAGCGCGGTTGAGTTTTATCTCACGGTGGATGGCGAAGAGCCGAAGATGTTCGACATGAGCTCCGGCATTCCGAATATCGTGGCGCAGCAGGGCACCGTGGAAGATTGGATCATCGAAAACCGATCGAGTGAGTTGCATGCATTTCACATTCATCAATTGCACTTCCTGCTGCTCGATTACAACGGCAGGCCGGTGAACGAGAATTTCCTGCGGGACACCGTCAACGTGCCTTATTTCAACGGGCGGACGCTCACGTATCCAAGTGTTCGCCTGCGCATGGATTTCAGGGATCCGAACATCGTGGGAACCTTTGTCTATCATTGCCATCTGCTGGAGCACGAGGACAAGGGAATGATGGGTTCAATCCGCGTGGAGCCGGCTCACCTTGAGCCGCAAAAAGCGGCAGAGATCCGATGAGCACGGGGACAAATTGAAAGCGGCTCAGATGCAGAATATCGCAGTTGTGTTGGCAACAATTCCAAACAAATCTGTTGGTTTCTGCGCGGTTCTTTATACGCCGACGAATTCACAATCTGTTAAATTTTCTCGGGTGTGGATGTAATGTTTCTCGTCTAAGTTTCTTCCATTCGAGGTCAGCAAGAGGACCTTTCCCCGGAGGGAATGAATGACTATGAAGCATCTGACAAGCTCAGCCATAAGGGCTGTGAAGAAGGGGCTGGTATCCGTCGCGGTATTCCAGTTCGCGATCGGCAATGCATTTGCCGTCCAACCCGCATCATCCCCGTCACGCGACAACGACACCCTTACGCCCATCAAGCATGTGATTGTAATCATCGGTGAAAACCGCAGCTTCGACCACGTCTTCGCAACGTATGTACCGAAGAAGGGCGAGACTGTGAGGAATCTCTTGTCTGAGGGCATTGTGAAAGCCGACGGCACGCCGGGGCCTAACTTTGCGAAGGCGGCGCAAAGCGCAGCTTCCGACGAGAAGCCCGATGCGTTCCTGCTGAGCCCGGACAAATCGTCTTTCCCGGCCGATGTTCTGCCTTCGCCGCTGGTTGGCGGCCCCAAGGATTCGTATGTTGCCGGAGACAGCTTGACTCTCGCGCAGCAATCGGAAAACGGACTGACGCCGGCCGGATATAACGACCTCATTTCCGGGGGCACGGGTCAGGAGAGCGCCGTCCCGGATTTGCGCATCAGCAACGTGGACGTGCTTCCCGCGGGACCGTTCCAGTTGACCAACGGGAAAACCTTCAAGTACAACGACTACTCTGCCAGCCCGGTGCACCGTTTCTACCAGATGTGGCAGCAACTCGATTGCAGCGTTGACCACGCGACCGCCGACAATCCTTCCGGCTGCGACGAACAGCTGTTTCCCTGGGTGGAAACCACGGTTGGCGCGGGCACGAACGGTCTTGCGCAGCCCTCTGGCTTCGACATTGAATACGTGCCCGGCGGCGTGACCACCGGTGAAGGCTCCACTTCAATGGCCTTCTACAACGTCCAGAAGGGCGATGTTCCTTACTTCAAGAAACTCGCCGACACCTACACCATGAGCGACAACTTTCACCAGTCGGTGAACGGCGGCACCGGCGCCAACCACATCATGTTTGGCCACGGCGACGCGATCTACTTCACCGACGCCAACGGCAAAGCAGCGATTCCTCCGGAAAATGTCACGGTTGACAGTGGCACCCTCAACGCTGGCGTCGTGAATGAAATCGAGAATCCGAATCCCGCTCCGAAGACCAATAACTGGTATACGGAAGATGGGTACGGCGGTGGTGGATACGGCTCTGCCCAATACGGCGGCGGCTCCTATACGGAATGCGCCAATCTGTCGCAGCCGGGCGTCACTCCAATTGTGAACTACCTGCAATCGCTGCCGACTCCGATCGATCCGAACTGCGAACCAGGACATTACTATCTGTTGAACAACTACAACCCGGGATACTTCGGCAACGGCAAAAACGCCTATACCGACAACTACGTGTATAACACCGCCTTTACCATTCCGCCGTCTTCCGTGCCAAGCATCGGCGACGACATGATCAGCGCGAATGTTTCATGGAAGTATTATGGCGATCAGTGGAACAACTACGTTCCCGATCCTTACCAGTTGAACTACGGCGCGATCGGAGCCAAGACGGATGAGTATTGCACCATCTGCAATCCCTTCCAGTACGACACCTCGATCATGGCCAACGCGGCTGTTCGCACCGCCCATATTCAGGACACGGCGAATCTTTACAGCGACATCGCCAACGATACGCTGCCTGCGGTTTCGATTGTGAAGCCGAGCGGCCTGGTAGATGGACATCCGTCCTCTTCCAAGCTGGATCTGTTCGAATCGTTCGTAGAGAAGATTGTGAACGACGTTCAGGCGAATCCCAAGGTCTGGGCCTCGACAGTCATCTTTATCACCGAGGATGAAGGCGGCGGCTACTATGATTCCGGCTACGTGCAGCCGCTGGATTACTTCGGCGACGGCACCCGGATTCCCTTGATTGCCGTGTCTCCGTACACGACGGGCGGGCACATCACGCACGAGTATGCGGATCATGTTTCCATCGACAAGTTCATCGAAGCCAACTGGGGTCTTCCGACGATCAGCAAGCGGAGCCGCGATAACTTCCCCAATCCAATTGCAGCCCCTGGAAACCCCTACGTGCCGGTGAATTCCCCGGCGATTGACGACCTGTTCAACATGTTCCACTTCCCCGGGGATCCATGGTATTAGAGCATTTTCGGAATACATATAGACTTTTCAGTACCGTGAAAGGTGGCTTTTTCTTGAGGAAAAAGCCACTTGAGTGTGTGCTTTCGGTCTACACCAACTCCGAAAATGCTATAGCCTGAATCGAGCAAGGCTTTTGAGGAATCGCCGGGGCTGGCTTGCCAGCTCCGGCGTTTGCTTTTGGATCGATCTGTAGCTCAGAAGAATCACCGATCGTCTGCTTGATGGACGTTGCCGGAGGCTGGGCGCGGCTGTGTGAAGTGAAGGTGTGTGCTTCCAGCTTTCCTCTCGACTGTTTTTTGGCTGCCATGTATCCAGGTGTCGTGTTAGCGTAAGAGCACTGGAAATGGTCAGCTTTTCCCCCAGGTCGAATTCGTGCCTGCTTCCCCGCATGCTCAAGGCGATATCTGCAACAGAAGTTGCGGCGATTTTGTGCGCGCTGATGGCGGTGAGCGTCTCTGCGGGCTTGTTTACCGCGCCCGCATGCGCGCAGCAAGCCCGTGCGCAGCAGCCTGTTGCACCTCAACCTGTAATCGTCCAGCCGGGAGCGCCGGGTGAGCCGAGCACCACGCTGCCGCCGTCCACCCGAGGCAGTTTGCCGCCGCTGGCACAAGCGGATGTGGACTTCATGCAGGGCATGATCATGCACCATCAGCAGGCCGTGGAGATGACGGCGCTGATTGCATCGCATACCGAAAACAGGCAGGTGCGGGCGCTGGGCGCAAAGATCAGCAGTTCGCAATCGGACGAGATCCGCTTCATGCAGCGGTGGCTGGCGGCGCGGGGACAGGCCTTGACCATGCCGGGAGCGATGCCGGGGATGCCCGATATGGACATGGCCGGCAAACCGATGGCGCCCATGCCGGGCATGCTGACGCCGGAGCAGATGGCGGCGCTGCGCAATGCGCGGGGTGCGGAGTTCGACCGCCTGTTCCTGACGGGGATGATCCAGCACCACGGGGGCGCGTTGATCATGGTGAAGGCGCTGTTCGATGAAGCAGGAGCCGGCCAGGACGCGGACATTTTCAACTTTGCGACGGATGCCGACAACACGCAAAGGGCAGAAATCAAAATCATGCAAAGCATGTTGGAGGAGAAGCATTGAAGCGAGTGACGAGCGCAAGTTTCTTTTTGGCCACTGCGGCCGCGGTTGTTTTGCTTTCTCACGGTGGCCCTGCGACTGCCCAGGCTACAGCGCCGGCAGCCCCGGCGCAGGCCGCGCCCGCCAAAGCGTCAGAGGCGGAACAGAATCCGTTTGCGGTGCAACCGGCGCCGCCGCTTCCGCCGGGCATGACGGGGTCGGACACGAGCGACCCTCGCTACACTCTGAAGCCGGGGATGTATGACGCGGGCGAGGCCGCACAGGGAATGAAGCACGTCGCATTCCTGAAGAAGCCGGATGCCTTCCAGCTTTCGGCCACTTCGCCTGACGACCCGAAGGTGGAGAAGACGCTCGCCCAGCTGGGTGTGGGTCAGGGCTCAAACATGCCTAAGGCGATGCGGCCGCTGATTGCGCAGCTGGCGTTTGGGAACTCCGACTTCGCGTTCCAGGGGAACCACCTGTTTCAGGGCAATTTCTACGGCATCAATATCTATGACATCTCCGATCCGGCGAAGACGGCGCTGTTGACCACGCTGGTTTGTCCGGGCGGGCAGGGCGATGTGTCGGTGTATCAGAATCTGCTGTTCATGTCGGTGGAGATGCCCAATGGACGGCTGGATTGCGGCGTGCAGGGTTTTCCCGCCGATCCTCCGCCGGCTGCGGGACATGAGAAGGAGCGCCACATTCCGTCTCCGCAGAAGGACCGTTTCCGCGGCGTAAGGATCTTTGATATTTCAGACATCAAGAACCCGAAGCAGGTTGCGGCGGTGCAGACCTGCCGCGGTTCGCACACGCACACGCTGGTGGTTGATCCGAACGACAAGGACAATGTCTATATCTACGTTTCGGGCACATCGTTTGTGCGCCAGGCGGAAGAACTGGCGGGCTGCTCGGGCGAGACTCCGGACAAGGACCCGAACACGGCGCTGTTCCGCATTGAGGTGATCAAGGTTCCAGTAGCTTCTCCGCAGGACGCGAAGGTGGTTTCGAGCCCGCGCGTATTCATTGATCCGCGCACCGGCGCGCTGAACGGCCTGAACAACGGCGGCAGCCACGAAAAGAACGCACAGAAGCCTGCGGATACCAACCAGTGCCACGACATCACGGTGTACTCGGCGATTGGGCTGGCTGCGGGCGCTTGCTCGGGCAACGGGATTCTGCTGGATATCAAGGACCCTGTTCATCCCAAGCGCGTGGACGCGGTGAATGATCAGAATTACTCTTACTGGCATTCTGCGACGTTTTCAAACGATGGGTCGAAGGTGGTGTTCACCGACGAGTGGGGCGGCGGACTGGGAGCGCGGTGCCGGCCGACGGACCCGAACAAGTGGGGCGCGGACGCGATCTTCAACCTGAGCGGCGACAAGCTGAGCCTTGCCTCCTACTACAAGCTGCCCGCGGCGCAGGGCGACACGGAGAACTGCGTGGCGCATAACGGATCGCTGGTTCCGGTTCCGGGGCGCGACATTGAAGTGCAGTCGTGGTACCAGGGCGGGATTTCGGTGATGGACTTTACCGATCCGGCGCATCCGCAGGAGATTGCCTACTTCGACCGCGGGCCGATCGACCCGAAGACGCTGGTGCTGGGCGGGTTCTGGTCAGCGTACTGGTACAACGGCTCCATTTACGGATCGGAGATTGCGCGGGGACTGGATGTGTTTGAACTGACACCGACCAAGTTTTTGACGCAGAACGAGATTGATGCGGCGAAGACGGTGCGGGTGTCGGAGCTGAACGTGCAGAACCAGCAGAAGATCGAGTGGCCGGCGCAGTTGGTGGTGGCCAAGGCGTACCTGGACCAGTTGACGCGGTCGCGGGCACTGCCGGCGAAACAGATCTCCGATCTCGAGAAGGCGATCAAGAGCGCGGAGAAGTCGCACCTGAACGAAAAGAAGGTGGCGAAGCTGAAGGAACTCACTCCAGCTTTGGAAGCGAGCGCTTCGGCGGCAAAGAGTCCAGTGGACCAGACGCGGCTGACGGCGCTTGCCGAGATACTGAAGCATCCGGCGGCTTAAGCACTTGCGGTGCGGCAGACGCTCGCGGGAGGCTCGCATGGGCGTCGTGGTTCCCTGGTCCCCAAGTGCGAGGGACCACCATCCCACGGACCAAGACCTGTCCGTGGGGGCCCCCGACCAGGGCCACCCGACGCCCAGCCAGTGATCCGGGATCAGCTCTCGGCGGGTAGTGCGGGGCTCTGGGCGGGCAGTGCGGGGCGGACATTGGCCAGCGCTTTTCTTGCTTCCTGCCTCAAGCGGAGAAGCGGACGGCCGGCGCCGCGGCTCTTATCATCCTCGGCTTCCGGGCTGAAATCTTTGCAGGTTTCGCGCTGGTCGCAGTCGGCGCAATCCCAGGGGTTGCAGTAGCGCTTTTGGGGGCCGAGCTCCTCGCCGGTAGCGGTTTCAGAGAGGCACTCGACGCTCTGGACGGGAATCATGGGCAGATTTTTGTCGACGTTCTGGGAGGCGATCTGGAGGCCGTAGAGCAGGAGGCCGGCGCGCTTGGCGTCAATGTTGGAGCAGGTGAGCGCGTCAAAGACCTGGGCAATGGCGACGAGGATGGCGCTGCGGTCTTCGAGAACCGGCAGGCGGAGGTTGCCCATGATGTCTGTGGGTGGATTGGCGTTAAAGCGGTGAAGGCGGGCATGGTAGTAGCAGTACGGCTTGCCGCGCAGAGCCGACGACTGGCACTTTTCTCCATTGTGCATGATGTGACGACATTCGTAGACCATGGCAAATCCTTTCGCAGATACCCCCCCACTCCACCAGTGATTGTTTTCATGGGGTTACGGGAGGGGGTCCGCCCGATCTCGATGATTTCAGGCGGGTTAAAGTCAAAGTACTTGGAATCATTCGGTTGCAGTGAATGAGTGAAGAAGTGAAGCAGTGAATGAGTGAAGAAGTGAATGAGTGAAGCAGTGAATGAGTGAAGAAGTGAATGAGTGAATGAGTGAATGGCTCGCGCCGTTGCATGGAGCAGCCGCTCGCGGGAGGCTCGCATGAGCCTTCTGCGTTTCCCTTTTTGTGGGCTATGGAATGATTGTGCGCCGAAGGGGAGTAATTATATGCAAATCTGCGGGCGGTTTTTTTAGATTATTTTTTGGGCTGCTGGGCCGGAGTCTTGAGGTCCGCGCGATGCCACTCTTCGATAGAAGGAGTCGAAGGATGGGGGACAGTTTGAGTGCCGTGGGTCGGCGAAAGCCGGTGGACGACTAAAAAGAAACTGCTTTGTAGGTTGAACAAAACAATAAGGCGACGAAAATGCCCGGGCCTAAAGGCCATCGTAGCCTATTGCCGCATTCAGGGGCCTGAAGGCCCCTGCTCCCTCCGCCCG
>JBEKDE010000133.1:0-11000 GCA_050014515.1 Occallatibacter sp. | reverse complement strand
TGCGCCAATTGAATCTTGAACCTGGGAATGTCCCAGCGAGCAATGTCATTTTTATGGGCTCGGCGCGAGGGAAAGACATTGACAATCGCTTTCAACAACTTGCGGAACTGTGCTGGCCGTTCCATCAAGCGGTTATCGAACGACTGGGCGTGCGTGTGGTGCTTTGCTTCGGCCAGAAGTCTGGAGATTGGGTCCGCGAACGGCTGAACGCCAATAACCGGGTCGATCAGTTCGTAGAGCAATACGAGAAACGTCATTGGACGAGTATCTCTTACAAAAACTCAGATGGGCTTGCTGTTGTTGTGGCGACACATCCAAGCTGGGCAGATTGGACGAACTCGAAAGCTGACCCAAGCCATTTGGTTAAGCGTATGTTGGAAGTCACCACCTAGGAGATCACCACCCCAAGCAGGAACGGGCGGGTGGCCCCGCTCCCGGCATATTTCCAAACCACAAAAGAGGGTACCCCGGTCCCCAAAGGCGAGGGATCGGGGTCACCCTCAACTTGATCATGCGCGGCATGAGACCAGGGCCACCCGCCTCGGCAAATCAATCCCAGAGGCCGACTTCGCGTGCGAGTCCCCTACTCAATGAGCGCTGAGGCGATAATGCGCTTACGGACCCCGATGCTGAAGCATTCTGCCTCGTGTTGATGCGGTCAGAACGATCGCAACCAGAAAAAAGGCCGACGCCATCAGCAACCCTTCCGAGGGATGCTGGCGAACGGGAACGTCGCCCAGAAAAGCGGGTAGAAAACGGTTGGTGGCATTGAATGCGGAATGCATCAGAATGACGACGATAAGTGCTTGTCCTGAAGCATTGAAAGCAAATGTCATGATGAGTGAAACACCAACAAGGATGAGCAGGAAGAGCGGGAATGAGACGCCACCCCATCCCAAAATGAAGAGCGGCAGATGCCAGGCGGCCCACATCACGCCTGTTACGAGAGCTGCAATCCAGGGCGGCAGCGTGCGCTGGAGGCGGGATTGAAGAAATCCCCTCCACCCGAACTCCTCAAAGAGGGGTCCTCCAAAGAGGTTGTAATTCAACATTGGAATCCAGAGTCCGGCGAGAGCACCCACATGCCATCGCCAGGCTGCCGGACCTCCCACAGTGGACAGCGCGGCGAAGACAAATACTCTGGCAAAAACAATGAGCAGCGGACCGAGAAGTAGCCAAATCCACTGGAAGGGACGCGGTGGGATAAGTTGAACGGCCCGCCAGTTCCCGGTGTCCCACCGATGCACGACAAAGCAGGCAAGGAGTGGGCCCAGCGTTCCGACGCAGACGAACACCGGAAAAGAAACCGTTGTGCTCAGCACCTTCAACCCGTCGGGACCTAGAATCAGAGGCGACCAGACCAGCCATGAAAATCCGCAGGCTATGACATAGAAAACCGCCACTAGCTTCCAGGCCGGGATGGGCGTCTCTGATTCAGACTGCTCCGCGGTCTGCGAGGTCATGGAGCAATCTTAGAGCATTTTCGGAATACATATAGACTTTTTCAGAACCGTGAAAGGTGGCTTTTTCTCGAGGAAAAAGCCACTTGAGTGTGTGCTTTCGGTCTACACCCATTCCGAAAATGCTATAGCAGGCAGATCGTTTTCCCCCGGTCCCAAATGCGAAGGATTCTTCGACGGGCTCAGGACAGGCTCGGGGCGCCCTCAACTTGATGATGCGCGGTATGAGACCACCCGCCGGCGAGACGAGTTTATATCAGAACTTGGCGAAGCTGACCTGAATGTCGCAGCGGTCCTCGACGGGCTTGCCCTTTTTGGTTGCGGGCAGAAAGCGGTAATGCTCAACGGCTGCCTTGGCCTTCTGGTCGAGGCCGAAGCCGAGGCCGCGGCGGACGTACACATCTTTTGGCAGGCCGTCCACGCCGACCAGGACGGTGACGATGGCCACCTGCACATAGGGGTGTTTGGCAAATGGATCGGTGAAGTCCGCGTCGACGGTGTGAATGGGGAAGGGCGGCGTGTACGACAGCGGATTGTGGTGCTTGTCTTCGACCTGCGCTTCGGTTGGACCGGGGAGATCGCGCTCCGCGATCAGCACTTGCGGCACGGCCTGGCTTTGGTTGGCATAGAAGACCACGCGCACATCGATCCAGACTGGAACCGGCCTGGGGACAGGCTTGCCGGCCAGCTTGCCTGGCTCAAACTTTGAGGCTTTCACGGCGGCGATGGCGGATCTGTCGAAGCCGTCCCCATGGGAGTGGAGCACCTGGATATGCTGCGGGAGGCCATTGGCGTCGATGACCATGGCCAGAACCGTCATGCCCTGAATCTCTTTCTGCGGGACGTTGGAAGGGTAGCCGGCGATGATGGCGCGAACCAGGACGGGCGCGCTGACTTCGGGGCCTGCGTAGTAGATGCCGTCCTGGTCGGGCGCCTGATGAACCTGCCAGAGGGGGGACGGCGCTTCCTGGGCGCAGAGGCAGGCTGCCGTAAGTGCCAGAAGAGCGCATGCAAGTCTTGATTGGATCAATTGAATCTCCGGTGGTCTGTCTCTGTTCGAGGAGATTCTCTCATCCTGCGCATAAGGAAGTTGGGGGTCTAGTTTCCCGAGAACGCGTGTCCTTTGGGGTGTTGTGCAAGGTTGCCGCTCTCTCCACCGCCGCGACGAAGAGCTGTCGGCGCGAACCCCGGCCCTGATGGTCGCGTCAACTTCAGTATTGTGGTTTCGGGCTACGGCATCTCAGGATTTGCTGTAGCCAGCCTGTTCCTCGGTCACCAGGTCCTGGATATGCCCCATCTTTTCGTGCTTGGTTTTCAGGTACCCGGCAAACGTGTCCTGCGGCTCAACTTCTGCCGAGACGCGTTCGACCACGGCAATTCCCGCCGATTCGAGTGCGGCCACTTTTTCAGGATTGTTGGTGATCAACTTCACCGCCTTCACGCCCAGCAGCTTGAGCACCTCGGCCGGCAATTCATAGGCGCGACAATCGGCGGCAAAGCCCAACTCCACGTTGGCCTCCACCGTATCCATCCCCTGGTCTTGCAGCTCGTAGGCCTTCAGCTTGGCCATCAGGCCGATGCCGCGGCCCTCCTGCTGTTCATACAGCAGAATCCCCGCGCCTGCGTCGGCAATCGCGCCCAGCGCCAGTTCAAGCTGCAAACGGCAGTCGCAGCGCAGCGACCCAAAGACGTCGCCGGTCAGGCATTGCGAATGAATCCTTACCAGCGGCGGCGCGGCATGAATGTCGCCCATCACCAGGGCGACCAGGCCCTCGACTCGCTTATTCTCTTGCGCGCTCTGCTCGCAGCAGGGGCGTGCCGCCGGAAGCAGCCCCTCAAACCCCAGAATGCGGAACTTGCCCCAGCGCGTGGGAAAATCCGCCTCGGCGATCTTGTTCACACTCAAAAATCCCATATCTCCATTCTACAGGGGGAAGACATCAGACATCAGGGAACAGGGAACAGGGAACAGGGAACGGGGATCAGACCTCAGGGAACAGGGAACAACTCTTCCAGAGAGCCATCGTTCGGACCCTCATGACTGATACCGGCAACTGCCCTCTGCTGTAGGCTGTTTACGTGACCGTTAACCTCATTTGGATCACGCTGCTGGTGAAGATGGGCGTGGTTGCCTCAGTAGCCAGCGTGCTGGCGCGGGTCACCACCTTCCGCCGCCTGTTCTTTGCAGAGCGACGCACGCCACGACAGACCCTCGGGCTGCTTGCGTTCATCGTGGTCCCGCTTACTCTCGGGGTCTGGATCCGCACCGCGGTCCCTAACTTCCTGGCCGCAGATATTTCCTTTGAGACCGTCATCCTCCTCGGGCTGCTGCTCGGCCCCGGCTGGGCCATGCTTGGCGGCGCTGCACTGTCGTTGCCCGCCATCCATCACCACGAATACCTCGCGCTGCCTTTCAACGTGGCACTCGGGCTGGTTGCGGGCATGCTTGGGCGTTTTGTCGGCAAAGAGGAGATCTGGTCTTTTACTCCATTCATTGACCTCAGCCTCTATCGCTGGGTGCGCCGCATTCTGCGCAAGCCGCGCATCGATCCGCAGTTCCTCATGCTGTTTCTCATCTTCGCGTTCGAGGTCTGCCGATTCTGGCTGGCGCTCTCCTACCAGCATCCGCCGCGGCTGTTTGCGCTGATCGCCGGCACCTGGTGGCTGCAGTTGCTGGTGTGGCTTTGCGCGCCCATCGTGGTCGGCATCGCGCTCAAGGTCTGGAACACTCTCCGCATCGAGCTCAAGCTTGAAGAGCAGAAGCGCCTGCTCCTTGAAGCCCGCCTCGACGCGCTGCAGCGCCAGATCAATCCGCATTTCCTTTTCAACACGCTCAACTCCATCGCCTCGCTGGTGCGCATGAAGCCGGAGCTGGCCCGCGAGATGACCGTCAAGCTGGCCAATATCCTGCGCGCCCTGCTCAAGGATCACGATACCTACGTTCCACTGAGCGATGAACTGAGCTTTACGGACGATTATCTGGATATCGAAGTCGTCCGCTTCGGCGTCGAGAAGCTTCGCGTCGAGAAGGACATCGATCCGCGCACGCTGGGCGTCATGGTGCCCAGCATTTTGCTGCAGCCGCTCATAGAAAACAGCATCAAGCACGGACTGGAGCCGCGCCTGCACGGCGGCACCGTCACACTGCGCAGCCGCCTTGAAGGGAATCGCGTGCTCATCGAAGTTGCCGACGATGGAGTGGGGATGGGCAATCGCCCAGTCTCCGCGCTGCGCCGCACCGGCGCAGGCATCGGCATGAAGAATGTGCAGGAGCGGCTTGAAGTGCTCTATGGCAACGAGGCGCGGTTCACTGTGGTCAGCAACCCCGGACGCGGCACGCTGGTGTCGATCGAGCTCCCCGCCAGTTTACCGGAATCGGCCTAGGAGGCCTGGTTTCTTTTGCGCAGAGCGGTTCAGCGCGGCCGCGCGATGGGCACGCCAAAGCTCATATTCCTGCTTCACCGAGACGCCCGGCTTGCGAAAGATGCGATTCTTGCCGTGCATGTACTGAATGAACTCATCATGCTCGTCGGACTCACTCTTTGAATAGTTGCCGCCTGCGATGAAGCCTTCTTCCGGTGGAGCTTCACTCAGAGGAGGCGGCGCGGGAGATTCTTCAACGACTGTTTCGGCTGCGGCCGACGACGGCGCGGGCGTGGCCGCTGCTGTAGCCACCGCAGGAGTGAAGAGAGACGCACCTGGTGCGGTCATCGGCTCAAAGCCATCAGCGCTCGCTTGTGTTGCGGAAGCATTCCGTTTCGGCTTGCGGAACAGCAGGCGCTCCTCCCAATAGGCAAGGGCAAAAAGCGCGATAATCACCACCAACAATCCCCAGTTGATTGGCTTGCTTTGATGAGGATCCGAAACAAACTTCATCGGCATCAGGAATAACCCGGCGCGCGCAATCACCACCACCGCGGCCAGGAAACCAACGTGCAGCAGCAGGATTTTCGCAATTGGGCGGGATGGGTCAGCGGAGAAGACGCTGGCTCTTTTGTCGGTGAGAGCAAGCCCGAGAACCTCTACCGTGTAGGCGACGCAAAGCCCCACGTCCAGATTCCACGGAAAACCATGCAGGGCAGTGGCCGTGAGCACGGCTGCCATCATCGCGCAGAAATCGATGATACGGGAACGAATGAAACCCATTGACCCTCTCCTCGTGCGAAAAAGTCAGATTGTTTTGTGCGTTCCGATCCCGTTCGGGTGCAGGATCGTGAGAAATTCCTTCGTCACCGGACGAGGAGGGTCTTGATCTGACCCGATGCTTGCAGTTTCAATCCACGCGGATAGGATTGCAAGTCAATTTCAAATGATTGGTTGAAGAAGGTGCGAAAGAAGTAACGGCATCGACTGCCTTATCGGTGCGGAAATTGGCCAATCCAGGCATCGATCCTGCCTGCTTCATCCGCTCCACCTTTCAGATCGCATCGACCACTCTCTTCAAGATCTCTGCTGTTTGCCGCAGGGCGGTTCGATCCGCAGCATCCAGCGCCGCAATCTGGAGCGCAAGCGCTCGCACGCGCCGCTCCCGTCCTTCCAACAAGAGCTTTCTCCCTGCGGTAGTGGCAGCGATCAGGGTGTTGCGCCCGTCCTGTTCGCTCTTATTTCTTGTAACCAGTTTCTGCTCGACCAGCGCGTCCACGATCCTCGTCATCGTTGGCGGGCGCACCTGCTCGGCCGCGGCCAGGTCGCCCAGCGTCAGCGGCCCGGCAAATACAACCACTGACAGCGCCGAGAGCCGCGGTGCGTTCAGGCCGCTCTCGGCGTCTTCGCGGCGCAGCTTGCGGAGCAGGTGAATCGCCGCCGAATGCAGCTGTTCGGCAACTTTCTGCGCGTCTTTTGAGGATTTATTTGCCATCGCCGTATGTTTCTATGGTATATCGTTAGCTGAGCTAATGAAATGGAGGTTTCCGAAATGACCGCTGAAACACCTGCCGTCCACTTCGACAAGATTGGCCAGATTGCTCTCACCGTCACCGAGATTGCCCGCTCAAAAGATTTCTATCAGAACACGCTGGGCATGAAGTTTCTGTTCGATGCGGGCACGATGGCCTTCTTCCAATGCGGCGACATTCGCTTCATGATCGGCGCTTCAGAAGACCCATCCCCGCGCGGCGGCACTCTTCTCTACTTCAAGGTTGAGGACATTCACAAGGCGCATGAGTTCCTGAAAGAGAAGGGCGTGGTCTTCCACCAGCGGCCCCATCTTGTGGCCAGGATGCCGGATCACGAACTCTGGCTGGCATTCCTCAAGGACCCCGACGAAAACATTCTCGGCGTGATGAGTGAGATTCCAACAACGTCTTAAGATGCGCGCTATGTGGTTGGGTTGCCGGTGGCGGACGACGCGCGGCTCTTGGCGCGTGCAACCAGCCAGCGCTCGTACTCGACCTTAAGGGAGCCGCCGGGTTTAGGGAACGGACGTTTTTGCAGTGCAACGTAGCGCATCCATTCCTCGTAATCGCTGGCGGTGGCTGCCTCGGCGGCAGCGGCGCTCTCGGCAGCGGCAGCGACCTGCGCAGCGGTGAGCGGGACTGCTTTCTTCTTCTTTCCTCCGCTGAAAAGCCAAAAGCGCTCAAACATGGCGATGCCGGGGATGCAGAGGGCGATTATGTAGCGAAGCGGGCGAAGCAGGGGGAAGAGATAGATGGGGAAATAAAGCCCCGCCACCGAGAAGACCCTGATGACCGCGGTGCAGAGGTAGACGATTACCAGGCATGCGAGGTGGGTGAAGATGGTGGAAACGATCGGCAGAGAGAAGCCCGTTTCGTGGTCGGCAGTGAACACAAGCCAGCCGAGAAAAAGGTGAAATGAGAGAAAACTGGAAACCAGGATAGCCAGTGGGAGATTATGCCTCAGCGACATAAAGACGATGAATCCGATCATGCTGGAAACGATGTACACACCTATATCAATAGGTTCCAAATCGAGCCATCCCCGCATAAAGTCCTCCCGGGCTTTAGTTTCAGAGTGAATTCAATTGTGATGAGAAAGTTCTGCAGAGGATGATCCCACCGTCCGCCTCCGCAGTCAAGAGGCTATTGGGGAGGAATAGGGCAGTGGGTTTCGAGTGCGCCGATTTTGATGAATCTGGTGTGCTGATCAAGAGACGATGGTAACGCTGTGAGGAGTCGGCGTTGTTACTTCTGCGCGTCCAGAGCCAGCACGGCGTAGCCCGTTGCTGCGTCGCTCATGAACATTCCGATGTTTGACTTCGGATCGCGATTCTTGTTCAGCGACCACGCCGGCCACGCGCCAGTCGTTTTGTCCTGGTTGGCTTTGAGCCATAGGACGCCGCGCGCAACCGTTTCATCCCTGAGCTGGTTTTCTTCAAGCGCCAGAACCACCAGACCGGTTGCGTAGCCATCGGGACGAGTCTCCAGCGGCGTTGTGTCTACGCGCTCCCAGGTGCCCAGGTTGGTGAGGCTCCATCCGCCGTCGGGGCGCTGACTGCTCTTCAGATCGTCAAGCAGCCTGGTGCGCTGCCCGGTAGTCAACAGACCCGGCATGCGCGCCGAAGCCCAGAGCAGCACCACCTTGTTCACCAGCGGCTGCGCGTCATAGTGGCTGGTGAGGTAGCGGCGCAACAGGGCAAGGTTGCCGGCGATTTTCGGGTCGTTCAGATAATTGTCTGGAGCGCTGCCCACCGCAACCGCCATCAATGCCGCGCCGTGATATTCGCTTTCAGGCGATTCCCAGGGAGTGTAGTGAAAGTTCTGCCACACCCACCCGCCGGCAATTGGTCCGCTCTGCGACTGAAGTGCCCACGCATGATCGAATGCGGTGCGGGTAATCTCGGTGAGGTGTCCCTGCCGCGCGTCGTAGCTGGTGAGAATCACCGCGTTCAAAACTGACTCAGCGTCGCGCGATTCCACTTCCTTGCCTTTGCCGTACTTTTCATCGGAATAAAACGGCTCGACATCCTTCCACATCTGCACGCGCTTTTGAATGCTGTTGATCATGGCGCGCTCAGTGCCAGACACTTCCGCTTCGCCAAGCTCTCGACGCAGCACCGGCCTTGCCATCCCATAGGGCGCCTGCGTATGGCACGAGATGCAGAATGTCCCATGGTCTTTCTGCGCGCGATCCCACCCCTGCCACCACACTTCGCGGCTATCCAGATACCGCTCCGCCGCCGTTTTGTCCCAGCCTGCCGCCGCAGCCGTATCCGCAGCCAGCACCGGCTGCGGCGAGCGCCCTGATGTCGCCAGCACCAGAGCGGCAGCCAAGGTACAGGAAACCGCCAGACAGTAAAACGCAAAACGGGCCCAGAACGGTTTGGTCATCGTGTTTTCAACCTCCGGGGAAGTGAACAAGTGTGCGTTGCGGCAGGAAATCCATCAAAAACGGGAGCCTTCTGGCAAAAACTGAAACCTTCTCGCCAGCATACGGCACATCCGTTCCAACGTGGCAGCTTTTCGCATTGCGAACCCAAACGGTCGCCGGTGCCTCGCCTGTTACCCCCTGCGCTCTGTAATGCACAATGCTTCGCTGTATCCTCAAAGGATGGTTCGCTTCACCGTGCTCGCGTCCGGCTCCAAAGGCAACTCGACCGTTGTCTCCGGCGGACGCACCCGCATCCTGGTCGACGCCGGCCTCAGTTGCCGCGAACTCTTTCGCCGCATGCGCATGGCAGGAGAAGATCCTGAAACCCTGGATGCAATCGTCATCACCCATGAGCACTCCGACCACATCAATGGGCTAGCCGTCACCGCGCGCAAGCTGGGCATCCCGGTCTACTTCACTGAAGGCACTCATCGCGCATGGATGCGCTGGCTCACCCCGCGCCGCCAGATGACCTACGCCCAGTGGGTGGAGCAGTGCCGCAAACAGGCCGCGGAGCGCCAGGCTGAAGCCGACGCAGCCCAGTGCGACACCGATCCGGAAGAAGCCGACGTTGCAGCCGAGTCAGTTCCCGTTGAGATCGCAGAATCTGACGCCGCGCCTGTTGCCACAGCCCCGGCCAAAGACCCGACCTGGCTGCCATCCGTCGAGTATTTTGAGGCCGGCCAGCGCTTTGAAATTGGCGACATCGCCATCAGCCCCTTCACCATCCCCCACGACGCCGCCGACCCGGTTGGATTCGTTTTCCGCGCCGAGGGAGTGCGCATGGCCCTCGCCACCGACCTTGGCTACATTCCGCCCAACGTCAGGGCCCAGCTCAAGGGCGTCGACCTGCTCATGCTCGAGTCCAACCACGACCTCGAAATGCTGCGGGACGGCCCTTATCCCTGGTCAGTGAAGCAGCGCGTGCTCTCCCGCGTAGGCCATCTCTCCAACGACGCCGCCTCGGAATTCCTTGAGAATGAGTACGATGGCCAGGCCGTCTACATCATCCTCGGCCATCTCTCTGAAAGCAATAATCTTCCTGAACTGGCGCGGGTTGCAGCCGAGCGGGCCCTTCAGAACCATGCCAGTCTACTGGCCAACAGGTTGATTCTCGCCTCGCAAAACGAGCCTCTTGTGCCATTTACTTTTTAGTAAATTAAGTTACAATGGTAAGCAGCACACGGGCATCACTCTGTACCAGGTAGATTGGCAACGGGACATCAGGGCCATTTCGCCATGTCCGACCGAAACCACGATGTTCACTTGAAGATGTTCACTGAATCGTAATCTCCGGTGAAGCGTCTAATAGATGGTTGGAAGCCTCCATTGCCACGTGAGCCGCGCAACATGATGGCGGCGGAACACATCCTTTGCAAAGTGAGTCTTTTCATATATGGCAAGAACCAAGTGCACTGACAGGGTCGTAGGCGCAATCCTCGCAAGCTGGCGCTATGACATCTCGGGAATCTATCCGGAGATGCGCAAAGACTACGAACAGCACTTTGCCGAATGCGCTCACTGCCGTGCCCGTCAGAAATTTCATCGCAGCCTGGACGTGACTCTCGCCGTCCTGACGTCGCTGGCTGTCTTCTTTTTCCTTTTTGCCCTCTCCGTGGTCTATCACGTCAAGCCGCTCGATCATGTCGCCTTCAAGATTCTTGGTCTCGACATTTTTGACATGTACCACATGCTCATCTCAGCCGGCATAGCGGGCCTGGTCTTCTCCATCATCGCCTTCCTTCTGGTATGCACCACCACCCCGGCCCCGTCGTACCTGGGCGGCATCGCCGCCGAGCGCGCCAAGCTGATTGAAGAGCGCCTGCCGGAAGCTATCAAGTCTTTGCGGCCACGCTAGAGCGAAACCAGAGTAAACGTGCCCTTGCCGAGAGTGCGCGAGGCGGGTTTTTCTTGAGGAAAAAGTCATTTGAGTGTGTGCTTTCGGTCTACACCAATCCCGAAAATGCTATAACTCTTCATCCCTGAACAAACATCGTCTCAAAGCAAAAGGCGAAGCCATCGATGGCATCGCCTTTCCTTTTTGAGTTATCCACGCTGAGGACTCAGGCGGGGTTACCGCGAGTTACTTCGCGATCGGCACCCGCAGATCGCCGCCTGTCATTTCTTTCGGCAGGCCAAGGTCAAGAACGTTCAGCAGGGTTGGTGAAATGTCGCGCAGGGAACCGTCGTTGCGCAGCCGGAAGTGCTCAGCCT
>JBEKDE010000132.1:0-11193 GCA_050014515.1 Occallatibacter sp. | reverse complement strand
ATAAAGGCCGCCTGACTCGCCATATCGGCCATGCCTTGCAAGACAGATCGCGGATTTCCCTGAGCGAATTGCTGGAAACTGAGCCATTACAGCAGGGATTGGCGGAATTGATTGCTTACCTGCAACTCGGCTGTGATGTGTTCAGAATTGTTGTCGACGAGAGCCGACAGGAGTTTATACACTGGGAAGCTACCGCACTTTTCGGCCAAAAGTTGCTTCGCAGCGCTCGGCTGCCGCAGGTGATCTTTGTGCGTTAACTAGAAACGTGGTGATGGCGAAAAATGGTAAGCGGTCTCTCCAACACGACACCAATCACGATTCCGGCAGCGGATTTGTCAGCTCTGCTGATCAGTTTGCTAAAAGGTGTACTTTACCGCGACAGCGATGAGCGCCTTTGGGGTGCGCTGCTCAATTTGCAGGCGCGGGTTCGCGATTACGTGACACTGCTTTATCTAGAACTGGTGTTGGATGAGGCTGAAGGCTATGCCTTCTTGAAAAGCCGCCCGGAACCAAAAGACGAGGGACAAACGACCTCACTTCCGCGTTTGGTAGTGCGCCGGCAGCTCTCTTTCCCGGTCAGCCTGCTGTTGGCACTGCTGCGAAAGAAGCTGGCTGAATTCGACACGCGAGGTGGTGATACGCGGCTGGTTATGAGTCGCGATGAAATGATCGAGTTGATCCGCGTGTTCATGCCGAGTGCCACCAATGAGGCGAAGTTCACGGATCAGTTCGAGATTCAAATCAATAAAGTCGTTGAACTTGGCTTTCTGCGCAAGCTAAAGCCAGCTGAAGGAGGTGCTTTGGCGGCCGGAGCCAACTACGAGGTGCGGCGAATTCTAAGGGCTTTCGTGGATGCACAGTGGCTCGGAGAATTTGATGCGCGACTGGGAGTCTATCGTGCGCAATTAGCAGACGGTTCCCCCGGGGAAGATGAGAGGCAGCATGGATGATTCGCAGACGCTTGACCTTGAGTTCCCAACGGAAGGGGCGCTATCTGGATTCCGCCTCCGACGCTTGGAAATCTTCAATTGGGGCACATTCGATAGTCAAGTGTGGGCGCTCCACCTCAACGGCCAGAATGGCCTGCTGACTGGAGATATTGGCTCGGGAAAATCCACGCTCGTCGATGCCATCACAACCCTGCTCGTGCCGGCTCAGCGTATCGCGTACAACAAGGCCGCAGGAGCTGACAGCAAGGAGCGGTCCTTGCGCTCCTATGTACTCGGCTACTATAAATCGGAGCGCAACGAAATTACGGGGGCGGCTAAGCCTGTTCCTTTGCGTAACCACAACAGCTATTCGGTCATTGTCGGCGTCTTTCATAACGTCGGCTATGACCAGACGGTGACCTTGGCCCAAGTATTCTGGATGAAGGAGCCGCACGGCCAGCCTGCGCGCTTTTTCGTGGGCGCGGATCGGGATCTATCGATTGCCTCCGACTTCGCCAATTTCGGCTCGGATATTGCGCAACTCCGCAAAAAGCTGCGCGGAATGGGTGACGAGATATTCGACAGCTTCCCACCCTATGGAGCCTGGTTCAGGCGCCGTTTTGGAATCGAG
Source organism: Occallatibacter sp. (assembly GCA_050014515.1). Classification (GTDB taxonomy): domain Bacteria; phylum Acidobacteriota; class Terriglobia; order Terriglobales; family Acidobacteriaceae; genus Telmatobacter. The sequence goes on along the minus strand of JBEKDE010000132.1, from coordinate 9,633 downwards.
AATGACCAAGCGCTGGAGCTGTTTCATCAAACAGTGTCAATGAAATCGGTAGGGAATCTCACTGATTTTGTTCGTGGTCATATGCTGGAGCCGTTTGACGTGGCGCCGCGCATCCAAGCGTTGATCAGCCATTTCGACGACCTCAATCGCGCCCACGAGGCTGTGCTCAAAGCTAAGCGGCAAGTTGAGATACTTATGCCGCTTGTGGCCGACTGCGACCGCCACAGAACACTGTCCACCGAGGTAGACGACTTGCGGCAATGCCGCGAAGGACTGCGCGCTCACTTCGCAAACTTGAAGCTTGGACTTCTCGGCAAGCGCCTGGAACTGATTGCGGAAGAATGGAATCGGGCAGACGGACAGGTGCGGCGCCTGGATGCAGAACTGACCGAGAAGAACAATCAAGTTGATGAACTCAAGCAGGCGATCAACAACAATGGTGGAGATCGCCTTGAACAGCTTGCGGCGGAGATTCGGAAGAAGGAGCAGGTGCGAGAGGCGCGCCAGAATAGATCGGAGCGCTATGGCAAATTGGCAGCCATCCTAAATGAGTCCATTGCCGCGGACGCGACGGCCTTTGCCGACCAACGCAGTCGGTTTCAATTTTGGCGTGAAGAGGATCGCGAACGCGATGCGGATCTGCAAAATTCCCTGACCGAGCATGACGTGACTCTTCGACAAGGAAAGCAGGAGCACGATGAACTGTCGGCGGAAATCTACAGCCTGAAAGGTCGCCGCAGTAATATCGAAGCGCGGCAGATTCAGATACGCGATGCTCTCTGCACTGCACTGGGATTCAATGCTGACGAAATGCCGTTCGCTGGCGAATTGATCCAGATTCGCGACGACGAGAAGGCTTGGGAAGGCGCTATCGAGAGGTTGTTGCGGAGCTTCGCGCTCACATTGCTTGTACCCAATTCACATTACGCAGCGGTCGCGGAATGGGTGGATAGTCATCAACTCCGAGGTCGCCTGGTGTACTTCCATGTGCAGGCGCGCAAGGCAGGCAATTTACCGGAACAACACCGCAACTCCGTGGTACATAAGCTACTACTTAAATCGGATTCGCGCTATTACGACTGGGTGGAGCGCGAACTTGCCCACCGCTTCAACGTCGCCTGCTGCGTGACGCAGGAGCAGTTCCAGCGTGAACCACGTGCCATCACGCGGGCTGGGCAGATCAAAGATCCGAGTGGTCGGCACGAAAAGGACGACCGCTACAACATCGATGATCGCAGCCGCTATGTGCTCGGCTGGAATAACAGCGAGAAGATCACGGCATTGGAGGTCAAACTTAGCCATCTCGGAACCCGGATGGGCACAGTGATGGACGCGAGAAACGAAACGCTGAAGGAACGGAAGGCGCTCGCGAGCCGACTGGATGCGCTTACGCGTCTTGATGAGTTGGACAATTTCGAAGAACTGGACTGGGCTAGCGTTGCCTCCGAAATAACCCGGCTCACAGACGAGCGAAAGAGGCTGGAAGCGGCCTCGGACGCACTCGGGCAGCTGAATGAACAATTGCGGGAGCGCCTGGAAGCGCGCAAGAAAACAGAGTCCGAACTGCTAGCAGCGCGGGCGAGGAGAACAACGGCCGAGGAACGCCGAAGAGTCGCATTGGAGCAACGAACTGAGGCTGAGACGCTGTCTGGCGTGGCCATGAATGAAGCTCTATCGTCAAAGCTGGAAGCAATGCGCGCCGAGGCCTTGGGTGAGCACCAACTCACTGTGGAATCGTGCGAACCTCGCCAGCAAGATGTGCGTAATTGGTTGCAGGCGCGGATAGATGCCGAGGACAGAAAGATCAAGCTACTGACGGAACGAATCATCAAGGCCATGGTTTCATTCAAGGAGGAGTTCAAACTTGATACGGCGGAAATTGATGCCAACTTGGAAGCGGCTTTCGAATATGACAACCTGCTAACCCGTCTGAACCAGGATGACCTGCCGCGCTTTCAGGCGCGCTTTAAGGAACTGCTCAACGTCAACACGATCAATGAAATCGCCAACTTCAACGGGCAATTGGCGCGCCAGCGTGAAACCATCAAAGATCGAATCGCGCAGATCAACCAATCTCTTTCTGGAATTGACTACAATCCCGGCCGCTATATTGTGCTGGAATTACAATCCAGCCCAGACGCCGAGATTCGGGATTTTCAGCAGGACTTACGCACGTGTACTGAAGGGGCGGTAACCGGGTCGGACGACGTCCAATACTCCGATGCAAAGTTTCTTCAGGTCAAGGCCATTATTGATCGCTTCCGCGGGCGGGAGGGTTTAACAGAGCTTGACCGGCGTTGGACGGAGAAGGTCAGCGATGTCCGCAACTGGTTTCTTTTTGCTGCGAGTGAACGCTGGCGGGCGGACGACAGCGAATACGAGCACTACTCCGATTCGGGTGGCAAATCTGGCGGGCAGAAGGAAAAGCTGGCTTACACGATTCTTGCTGCCAGTCTCGCCTATCAATTCGGTCTTGAATGGGGGGCGGAGCGTTCGCGCTCCTTCCGTTTCGTCGTGATCGACGAGGCCTTTGGCCGAGGGACGGATGAATCCGCGCAGTATGGTTTGAAACTATTTAGGCAACTCAATTTGCAACTAATGATTGTCACGCCACTGCAGAAAATCCACATCATCGAACCCTTCGTCTCCAGTGTTGGATTTGTTCACAATGAGGGAGGTAAAGATTCAAAGCTCCGGAACCTGTCTATCGAGGAATACCGCGAGCAGAAGAAAGCGATTGGGCCACAACCCCCGCAGGAAGTGGCGCAGTGAACTGGAGCAGAACGGCGGATCTGAAAGCGAAGCTGATGCGGTTTTGGCAAAGCGGAGATCTTCTGCGTGAAGCCTTGGCCGACAACCACCGCTTTCCTTTACGCCTATCACTGAAAGCTCCAGACTCTTCCGACCTATCAAGTCATTTCGACGCAGTGCGTTCGTGGGTTGCCGAACTGACAGGAAATCCTGTTCTGCGTCTGGAGTTCAGGGAGGTTCAGCACCGCGTTCAAGGCGCGCAACGATTGCCGACGAGCGCGTGGGTCGACTCGTTGGAGGGTGCTCTGAGCTGGCTCGACAAGCGCGATGAATGGAACAGCTTCTTGGGCATGGTCGAAACCACTCGGCATTCTCTTCCTGGCTTGCTGCCTTGGCTGGATAAGCACCCTCTGGCTGCTCTGGAATTGGCGGAGGATTGGCCTCGGCTCTTGACTGTGGCGACTTGGCTAATCAACAATCCACGCCCCAACATCTACCTGCGGCAGGTCGACCTTCCGGGTTTGCATACGAAGTTCATCGAGGCGCATCGCGGTGTTTTGGCAGAATTGCTCGATCTGGCTCTACCTTCGGAAGTTGTGGATAACACCAAGAGCGGCTCGCGCCAATTCGCCGCTCGCTATGGGTTCCTGGATAGGCCTATCCTTATCCGCTTCAGGGTGCTTGATCCAGAGATCAAGTGGGGGCTCGGTCCGCTCTGTCCAGACATCGCACTGGACGCAGAATCCTTCGGTCGGTTATGCATCGGCGCCAAGCGGGTCTTTATTACAGAAAACGAAATCAACTTTCTGGCATTCCCGCGAGTGAGCGGTTCTATCGTCGTTTTTGGAGCTGGCTACGGATGGGAGGCTCTGGGCCGATGCCGTTGGCTGCATCAGTGTTCAATTCACTATTGGGGAGACATCGATACCCATGGATTTGGAATACTGGACCAGTTACGAGCTCACTTCGATCATGCCGATTCGTTTCTAATGGACAGAGCGACACTCGACACGCACAGACTGTTCTGGGGAGTCGAGGATTCGCCTCTACGAGCGAACCTGCTTAGGCTGACACAAGAGGAGCGAACTCTTTATCACGGTCTGCGCGACAACTCGATCCGGCTCGGATTACGGCTCGAGCAGGAGTACATCAGCTTCGGCTGGCTCAAGCAACGCCTTCGGGATCTCATCTGCGACACCGCTGCTTCGCGTATCTCAACTCCATGACTTGTTAGGAGTGCGATTCGCCGTGATCCTGGAATGGCGATAGCAGGGTAACGCGCTCATTGACCTTCTATGGCCGTCGGTCTAGGGCCGGTGATCAGCCAACAATTAGGAACGGCTGAGAACGCAGCAGATGCGGGCGGGTCACCCGTCTTCGCATTCGCGAACATCGGGTGACCGCGGTTTGACAGTATGAGCGAGGGCTGGAGCTTGGGATGAATTTACGCTAGTTCTGGAGTTGGAGTTTCAACCCAAGCTCAACCCATCCGCCAAACTCCTTCAGATTACTGCTGATTCCCCAAAACTACTTACGTTAACCAACCATGCCTGCTAACTCTATGATATTGCTAGATTTAAGAACTCATAACCCAAAGGTCGCTGGTTCAAATCCAGCCCCCGCAACCAAAAACTATTGATTCTAAGCGGCTTCCGACACAGGTTCGGGAGTTTTTCTGCGTTTGGGGCGAACTTGGGCAAATCCTGGGGCGAACTGGCCAAATCCCGGCAAAGAACTTTGTACACCGCGTCCGTCTGGCAAGGTTGATCCGCTTCACGCAAGGTCTCGGCAACTTCGGCTCGACTCGAATTGTTACCATTCGATCTTGACGGCGCAATAAGATTGCACTTCTGAGAGCGTGAAGGTCGCATAAGCCCCGGTCCTGGCAAATTTGATTTGCTGCTCGGCATTGGTTCCGGGAGCGTGAACTGTAACCTTGAGCGGCTCGCGATTCTCAGGTATGCGGACACCAACCTCAATCGCTTTGGAATTTGGCGCGTTCGAAACTTCATAGTTCACCACATGAATGAACACGCGCTGCTTCATGGGCTGGCTTGTGTAGTTAATTACGATTCCCCTCGGCGCATTCAGACGGACGAGCGCCTGATCGTCAGTTGCCCAATTCACCAGCTCGACAAATTCCTTCCAGTTCTTCGGCCGCTTCCAGAACTCCTCCCCGATTGGGAAGTATGGCTGCATTGGCGGGAGTGCGCCGTCGAACTCCATCGCCGGAAGGTACGCCACGCGGCCTTGACCAAGCTTCATCCTGGTCGTAGTTCCCAACGGCTCCGCACCGGAAACTACCTCCTGCTGGTACTCCTTCGCGCTCTCCTGACTGCCAACCATTCCTGCCAGGCCAGGTGTAGTGCGGACGCGCCTCCATTCGTCGTAGAGCCCGGACTGGCCGATCACGATCAACCCACCTCCGCGTTCAACGTAACCGCGCAGCAGCGATATCTGGGCGTCGGAAAGACATTCGCAATTGGGGAGAATCAGAGTCTTGTATTTCGAAAGATCCCGCAGCCCGTCGTCGAACACCAGGTCAAATGGAATGCCCGCTTCTATCAGGGCTTGCTCTGCAAGCTCCGTAGAAAGCTGCACCTCCGCGTTGTTATAAGTCAATGACGCGTACGAGCGCAGCAGGCCCACATTGGCCATGTCCACACTGTCCACATACATTTCCCGGTTCTGCCGATAGAACTCCAGATATTCCCCTGTCACTTGCGAGATCGGATATACACCCAGACATCCCAGCGTTTGATTGAATGCGAGAGCTTCTGAAAGTGCCAGCGCATTGTCCTGAAGGTAAGCCAGCAAGACATTCGAGAAAGCCCTGGCCAGCTTGTAACTGCGAATTCTCGTCACTAACCGCCCGTCAGAGTGATAGCCAATTACCTCGTCCTCTTCGCTCCAGAACGCCTTTGTAAATTTCAGCAGCCTCGCATGATCGACTGCCGATTCCCATGCACGGTTGTTGCCGGTTATCCCGCCCGGATTGATTTCCAGGGCAACTTCAGGGTTCAGCGACATCGCATAATCGTGCATCTGCTCAAGCGCATCCGCCATTGACTGACAGCGATAGTCAATCCACTCCTGGATTGCGGGATCGAAGATGATCTGCATTCCGCCGGGCAAATTATCCCGGTTCCATTGAGGAGGATTTACAAAATCCACTCGCTCAAAGCCGAACCTCTCGCGGAGTTGCGCGCTACTGTATTTGGCTCTGAGACGCTTCCTGAAGCCTTCCTTGCATGCAGCACAATGGCACGAATCCGGCTCGGCATTCAGGTCGAAGTTATCAAAGTGGATAAAGTCAGTCTTCGCTTCGACGATCGCGTATCGAACCACTTTCTTCAGGTAATCCAGGTAGTCCTGATTGCTGAAGCACGGTCGATAGCGGAACGATTGCTGGTATCCGTACTCGAGAAGAATAGGAAGGCCGGCTACATCGCGTTGTATCCAGTCCGCAGCCTTTGGTTCTTCTGCGAAGAAGGTTTCATACATCATGCTGTTCCACTGAATATAGGTATCGGCCTTCATGCCGAGCTGGTGCGCAATCGCCACTGCTTTGCGCGTCTCTTCCATTTCCTCCTGTTCGGCCTCCATGCCGAAACCCTTGTACAGGTGCGTATGAAACACCTCAACGCCGGCATCGTGAAGCTGCCGAATCAGCTTTTCGCTTTGCTGGGCATCGCACACTTGCCGAGCATCAATGCGCTGTCCTCCGCGACGAACGATGAAGATGTAAGGTTCATGCGAACCACCCGCATCAATCAGGCCCTGTCTCATCCAGCCCTGGCCCGGAGCAGCTGAATCAGAACCTGCTATCGGCATGCCATTCGCAAGTCGTGAGGCTGCAGCCATGGCAATTGCTGCGCCAATAAAGTTCCGCCGATTTATCGTCATAATCTCGATCCACCTGATTGTTTCGCGAGCCTCATTGTAGGCTCTTGCGCCGCTTCAGCAGGATAATCCCGCCCTACAGTGCTCAGGCCGATTGTCGAGAGGACAATCGGCCTGAGCGCCTTTCTATTCAATGAACGTTAGGCTAGAACTGGTAAACCGCGGATAACTGGATCTTCCGTGGCGCGGAGGCTGTCCCGCCGACCACACCCCAGGCCGTTGACGCGTTGCTGCCGATGTAGCTGTTGGGTGTTCCGTAGCTGGAAATGTTGAATGCGTTAAAGGCGTCTACTCGAATCTTCAGACTCTCTTCCCTGATTGTTGCAAAGTCCTTGGAGAGGGACAGATCGTAGTTCTGGAATCCAGGGCCACGCTCTGTACCAACGCGAGTGCTGCCGACGTCGTGTGCGGTGCGGCCATAAGCGCAGTCGGTTCCGTTTTGGGTGTCACGCGGCGAAGTGCATGGCATAGCCGAAGGATCGTAGCCAAACCACCTGAATATGCCGTCCGAGCCCTTTCCCCGGTGGACAATCTTCAGCGGGCCGTAGTGATTTGCAAATTCAAAATAATCCTCGCTCAGATTCTGCGAACAATTGTTATTGCACACATAATCGGCGCCTTGATGCATGGTGAGTGGATAGCCCGAATTGAGCTGCACGTTGGATGAGAGCTTCCATCCCCCGAATGCTTCATCCGCCGCCCGGTTCCAGGATGAGCCAAATTGTTTCCCACGGCCGAACGGAAGTTGGTAGACCAAGATTCCCGATACCACCTGTCGCGCGTCAAACGTTGACGGACCGTAGTCTATCCGCGGATTATGGATATCCTGCCAATAGGAGTCGTCATCGTTGTAATTGTCGGTGCCGAAATACCCCGGGTTATTGGTGAGCGACTTGCCGAATGTGTAGTTGACCAGAAATTCCAGGCCCTTGGATTGACGATGCTGCAGCGTGGCCTGGAGCGAATGATAGTTTGAAATGCCGCGAGATACAGTTTCTTTGAGAATGTCGCTGCCCGGATTGTCAGGGCTGTTCGGGTTGCCAACCAGCGCGAAGTAAGGTTCGATCGTCTGGTAGCAACTGTCGATCGCCGGAGCGGAACCGAGGCCTGCGCAGGTATCGTCAGTGGTGTATTGATTGGCCCACAACGGAACAGCCAGGTGCTGGCCGGTCTGCCCAACATAGCCTGCCTGTACCGACGTATGTTCACCAATCTGGTATTGGACTCCCAGGTTGAATTGCTGAATCACGGCCGGACGCATATTCGGATCCCATGCATAATACTGAGCGCCTGCGCCGGCGGCTGTGGCTGGAGTACCCACCAGGCCATTACTCAGCTGGTAGGTATTTCCCGACGTGGTTCCAGTGGGCCCTGACGAGATGTTTGTAATCGCTGGCTGGAATTGCACGTTCTGCGTCATGCGCAGCGAGGAGCCCGTGGATTCCAACTCGTCGGTGCTTCCGTATCCGCCGCGAACCACCAGTTTCGGCATCACCGTATAGGCAAAGCCAACACGCGGCATAAAGCCGAGACGATAGGGATTGATCAGTGCCCGGCTGTTGGTCGCGCCGGTGATTGGATTCTTTTGTCCCGCGAACAACAACATGGAATTGACCGGAGTGCCGGCCGGCTTTCCCTTCGCGTAGGACAGATTCACATTCACCATCTTGTTGTTCACTTCATAATTGGGCTGCTCGTAGGAATAGCGCAGGCCTATATTCACGGTCAGATTCGGAAGCACCTTCCAGTCATCCTGGGCGTAGACTGCATCGCGCCACTGGCGTTGGCCAAACGGGCCGTGGATGTCGGAAATTTGAGCTTTGGACGCGGTGTTGAGAAGAAACTCAGCGAACCCGTAGCCTTCGTCGCAGATAGTAACGCAGCTCCAGTTAGCCGTATCGTTGCCGTTGTAGCCGAAGTATCCGTCGGCGCCGCCGGTATCGCTCGAACTGTAGTAGTCCTGCTGATAGCGGAGGAATTCGACGCCAAACTTCGTAATGTGCTTTCCGTGTTCCCAGTTAAGCACATCGTTGTAATCGAAATTGTTATCGACGGCGAAGCCTTGAATCGGAGGCTCGGAGCCAAAATTATTAATATCCCAGCCTTCGCCGCTGCTCACATCGATATAAGCAAAGCCGGCACTTGTCTGGCTAAAGTTTGAAGGAATGCCGATGCCGGCCTTGTTGTTCCCGTTCGTGCCGAAGAGTCCCGATAGATCCCTGGGAACACTGGCGTCGAGAGAGATGCGGGTAAATCCAGCGCGAGCGTTGTTGACGATCGTCGGGGTGACAATGTGCGTCCATGCGGCTGCGACGTTGGTGAAAGGGTAGTCGTCGGTAAACGGGATTACCGCCGTCACCGGAACCTGAAGCGGAAGGTCCCATGCATCGCCGTAGCTGAACTTGGCCATCAATGTGTCTTTGGTATTGACGGTATAGTCCAGGCGGATATCGCCCTGGTCGTTATGCGTCGTGGTGGAACTGATGCCTTGATAGTTTCCGGCAAGCAGAGCGCCGGGTGATGGCGCATGGTTGGGCAGAGGAAAGGCACTCGGGTTGCTCATCAGAAACGCGAACAACTGATTGCTTGGATTGATCGGTACGCAGACGCCAGCAGGAGCTGAACCCTGGGCCGGATACAGGGTTTCGTTGTTGTATCCGTTGGTGGTGTTCCACAAGCCGGTCAAGCCATAATATGCCACGGCCGCGGTAAAGTCCCCATAGCCAGAGGGACATGTTGACGCCGTGTCATAAGCCCCGGACGAGGTGGAAAGGCCGCGCATAGCCGAGGTGGGGACGCTCCCAAATCCTTGGCCCGTCGAGTTATTGCGGAACCCTTCATAGTTACCGAAGAAGAACAGCTTGTTTTTGAAGATTGGGCCGCCGGCCGCCGCGCCAAACTGATTTTGCGTGTAACTTGCCCTACCCGCGCCGACATTCTTGTTTGCCCAGGTATTGGCGGTAAGTCCGCCGTCTTCAT